>JAMFSK010000067.1 GCA_026225235.1 Burkholderiales bacterium | reverse complement strand
GGGTGCGCGAGCGCCTGCGCAGCGAGATCGGTGCGATCCTCGCTGCAGTGTGCCCTGGCCTGCCGCCGGCCGAAGTCGCGACGCGTGCAGCCGTGCTCCAGCAACTCATGAAGGCAGCGGTCGCGCTAAACGGCGACATCGGCGTGCCCCGGCCCGCGGCGGCGCTCGATCAACTTGAAGGACTGGTGCGCGACTACCTACGCGAGTCCGTAGAGGCTGGTGAAGCAGGCTCGTAGCAGACACGCACGCGCTCACCCCGGCCACCCCAAACGACCACCCAGGCGCCCACCCAGGCGCTCTCCGAAGTGGCATCTCCGGGATGCATGTCGGCCGCCATTGCCCCGGCCTAGGTGAAGTGCTGGGCTCAGCGCGAGCCCACTGCGCCGAAGTTCGCCCTAAGCGGAGCGAGTAGCGTCCAAAAACCCGTTTCCGCCGCGTCTTCCCTGCGCCGCCGGATAACTCCCCACCAATCCCATCAGAACCCATCAGAGCAATCTCCTGATTTATGCAAACGCATAAACATCGGTCATCGTTTATTAAAATTCCGATAAAAAATCTCCATCTGTGCTCTTCAGCCCGCTCCTTCAAACGCCGTTAAGCAAGTCGTCAGGTTAGTAAATATGCCGTGCCGACCCTGCTTCGGGGCGGCGGCCGAAGGGGGCTGAATTGAATCGTTTGAGTCTGAATGCGAAATTGTGGTCAGCCCTGGCTGTGATGTGGCTGGGCTTTATCCTGCTGGGCAGCTGGGCGGCGTTCGAATCGCGTGCCTCGATGCTCGAAGAACGCAAGTCTGCGATCAAGCAAGTGGTCGAAAGCGGATATGGGGTGATGGCTGACTACGCCGGCCGCGTCGAGCGCAACGAAATGCCGCTCGAGCAAGCGAAGAAAGAAGCGATGGCGCGTCTGAGCACGATGCGCTTTGGCACCAACGGCTATCTGATCATCACCGATTCGCACCCGACAGTGCTGATGCATCCGACGCTTGTCGATCTGCGCAACAAGGATGTGAGCGACTACAAGGACGTGCACGGCAAGCGCTTGTTCGTCGAGATGGTGCAGGTCGCGCAAGCGAGCGGCGAGGGGTATGTCGAATACATGGGCCGCCTGGTCAACGCGCCGCCCGGTTCCGAAACGCCGAAGCTGACCTACGTGAAGCAGTTCAAGCCGTGGGACTTGTATATCGAATCGGGCATCTATCTCAACGAAGTGCAGTCGGCGTTCTACTTCCTGTTGCTCAAGTATCTGGCATCGGTAATGGTGATCGGCTCCGTGATTTCGGTCGCAATGGTCACGATCATTCGCAGCGTGCGGCGCAGCCTCGGCGGCGATCCGTCCTATGCGGGCGAGATTGTCGAAGCGATTGCGGATGGCGACCTGACCGGCGAGGTCCAGATCTTCGGGGGCGACCAGCACAGCATGCTGTTCTCGATGAGCCGGATGCAGCGCACGTTGGCCTCGACCATCTCGCGGATTCGCGGCGGCACAGAGGCGATTACGGTGGCGGCGCGCGAAATCGCCGCGGCCAACGATGATCTCTCGGGACGGACCGAACAACAGGCTGCCTCGCTCGAAGAAACCGCATCGAGCATGGAAGAACTGACCGCCACCGTTAAACAGAATGCGGACAATGCGCGTCAGGCGAGCCAGATGGCGGCCAACGCGTCGGTGATCGCAAGCGATGGTGGGGCGGTCGTGCGGCAGGTGGTCGACACGATGCACAACATTTCGACCAGCTCGACCAAGGTCGTCGACATCATCAGCGTGATCGAGGGCATTGCCTTCCAAACCAACATCCTCGCGCTGAATGCGGCCGTTGAAGCGGCGCGTGCCGGAGAAGAAGGTCGCGGTTTTGCGGTGGTCGCGAGTGAAGTCCGTTCGCTGGCGCGCCGCAGCGGCGATGCGGCCAAGGAAATCAAGCTGTTGATCGAGAACTCGGTCCAGCAGGTGCGAGCCGGTGAATCGTTAGTTGAACGCGCCGGTACGACGATGGAGTCGGTCGTTCAGGCGGTGCAACGCGTGACCGACATCATCAACGAGATCTCGGCGGCCTCCGACGAACAGAGCACCGGCATCGAGCAGGTCAATCTCGCGATCACGCATATGGACGAGGCGGTTCAGCAGAACGCCGCGATGGTGGAGCAGGCGGCTGCGGCCGCGAAGTCCCTCGAGGAGCAAGCCAATGATTTGCGCGCCGCGGTCAATGTGTTTCGCGTCAAGAAGTCTGATGTCACGGCCGGCGCCTTGCCCCCCGCGTCGTCTGCGTCACAGCGTGCATCGCGCGGCGCGGTTCTGCGCACGGCACCGGGCTATTGAATTGAAGGTGGAAAGAGCAGCGTTGGACGGCGTGTCATACACGCCGAGGTGACTGCGTAGTGGTAGGGGTTGTGAAGTGTGGGTGAAGGCTCAGTGGCAAGTGCAAGTGAAGTCTTTGTGGCAGGTGCAGTGCGGTTGTAGGTGAAGTCTAGTTACAAGGTGCAGGTGCAGTCTAGCGACAAGGTGCAGGTGTAAGTGCGGGCGAAGTCTAGTTACAGATACAAGTGCAAGCGAAGTCTCAGTGACAGGTGCAGTGCAAATGCAGGTGTAAGTGAAGTCTTGGCAGCAGATGCAAGGTGCAGGAAATGCAAGTGCAGTGGCAGTGACGAGCGCAGGACGGCTCGTGTAGGGGATTCAATGCGACTTGGCCGTCCGCTGCGATTGCAGCGGACGGTATTTTTTTGAGCGCTAACTCTAACGGCTCTTGGAGAACGGCGCACCCGAGTGCTCGCGCAACTCGTTGAAAGTGATATCGGGCCACGCTTCCTTGGCGGCCATGATTTCAGCCACGTGACCCGCCAGGAAGGTCGGCGCATTCGAGGCGTCGAGCGCCAGGCGATCGCCATAGAAGTCGACAAACTTCTTGAGCCGCGCCGGGTCCTCAGCCGTAATCCAGCGCGATAGCCGGAAACGCGCGGGCGCCATGCGCACATCGACCTTGTATTCGTTCGAGAGACGGTGCGAAACCACCTCGAATTGCAGCGCGCCGACCGCGCCGAGCACGGTCATGCCGCCCATCATCGGCTTGAACACCTGGATGGCGCCTTCATCGCCGAGCTGCTTGAGCGCTTCGCCGAGCTGCTTGGCGCGCATCGGGTCTTTGGCTTCGACAGTCTGGAATATCTCGGGCGCAAAGAACGGCAGGCCGAGGAATTGCAGCGGCTCGCCTTCAGACAGGCTGTCGCCCAGGCTCAGCGTGCCGTGATTCGGGATCCCGATGATGTCCCCGGGATAAGCATCCGACACGGTTTCGCGGCGCTGCGAGAGAAACGTCACCACGTTATTCGCGCGGAACGTCTTGCCCGAGCGCGTGACACGGAGCGCCATGCCGCGCTCGAAGTGCCCAGAGCACACGCGGATGAACGCGACTCGATCGCGGTGCGCGAGGTCCATATTGGCCTGAACCTTGAACACCATGCCAGTGAACTTGGCTTCGTCAGGCGACACGGCGCGTTGCGCGGTCATGCGGCTCGACGGCGGCGGCGCGAGGTCGATCAGCGCGTCAAGAATTTCCTTCACACCGAAGTTGTTGATCGCCGAACCAAACAGCACCGGTGACTGGCGGCCATCGAGAAAGGCCGCGCGATCGAACTTCGGCGACGCTCCCCTGATCAGCTCGACTTCTTCCTTCGCGCGGCGCCAAGCATCGCCGAAGCGCTGCACGCCTTCTTCGTCGCTCAGCCCCTGGAGTGTCTGCACCGCACCGCCCAGCGTACTGTCGCCCGGGCGGAACACGCGCACCTGATCGGCCGCGATGTCGTAGACGCCCTGGAATTCCTTGCCCATCCCGATCGGCCAGGTGAACGGGATCGCAGCGACGCCCAGATGCTGTTCGATTTCGTCGATCAGGTCGAGCGGCTCGCGCACTTCGCGGTCAAGCTTGTTGATGAAGGTAACGATCGGCGTGCGGCGGCTGCGGCAGACTTCGAGCAGCTTGAGGGTCTGTTCCTCGACGCCGTTCGCGCCGTCGATCACCATGACGGCCGCGTCGACCGCCGTGAGCACGCGGTAGGTGTCTTCCGAGAAGTCCTGGTGGCCTGGGGTGTCGAGCAGGTTGATGACCGCGTCGCGATATTCGAACTGCATGACCGAGCTCGCGACGGAAATGCCGCGTTGCTTTTCGATTTCCATCCAGTCGGAGGTCGCGTAGCGGTTGCTCTTGCGGCCCTTGACGGTTCCGGCGATATGGATCGCGCCCGAAAACAGTAAAAGCTTTTCGGTCAGCGTGGTTTTACCCGCGTCAGGGTGCGAGATCACCGCGAAGGTGCGCCGCCGTTGAACTTCTGAGAGTGACATCTAAGCCGTCGATAACGTTGAGTATGTGGCGTGCCAAAGCGCGCGGGGCGGCCTGCAGGGCGCAGGCCAGCCGGCAAACCGGCAGTCGAGCGCGCATTTTACCCGTAAGCGGGGGGCAGGGCGTCGGCGGCGGCCCATCCGGGAACTTGCTATCATCTGCGCCCGGCCCGCCGTCTCTTCGTGGCGCTCCGTTAAGGGCTGCCCGATGGTGTGCCCGGTGGGTGTCGCAGTGGGGTGAAGACTTGCCTCAGGAGCCTCAGGAGCCTCAGGAGGCCGAGGGCTGTCCGTGGGCGGCGCCTCCAGCTTGCGCGGAACCCTGTTTGCCGCGATGCCGCGCTCTGCACAGCGGCGCGGGCCGCACTGAATCAACGGCGTTCCGGGCCTGCCGGCGCGTCGGTACCGAGGTCACATCATGTCTATGCCCCCCGAGATCAAGCCGGGCCAATCCGTCGAACTGCTCAAGGAACTCCATATCCTGACGCGTGACGGCAAACTGAATCAGGACAGCCGCCGCAAGCTCAAACAGGTCTACCACCTGTACCAGTTCATCGAGCCGCTGCTCGAGGAAGTGCGCGCCACGCATCCGGAGTTCACCCTCGTCGACCATGGCGCAGGCAAGTCTTACCTCGGTTTTATTCTCTACGACCTGTTCTTCAAGTCGCTCAACGCCGAGGCATCTGGGACGACAGGGACGACAGGGACGACAGGGACCGGGTCGATCACGAAGCCGGGCGCAGGCGCACCGATAGGGACCCCCACCTCCGGCGTGGGCCCGAGAATCTACGGCATTGAAACGCGCGACGACCTCGTGCGCAAATCCCAGGAACTCGCCACACGGCTCGAGTTTGCGGGCATGTCGTTCCTGAACCTTTCGGTGGCCGAGTCGACAGAATCCGATCTGCTGCCGCCGACCGTCGATATCGTCACGGCTCTGCACGCGTGCAATACGGCCACGGACGATGCCATTCACTTCGCGCTCAAGAAGAAGGCCAAATTCATCGTGCTGGTGCCATGCTGTCA
Organism: Burkholderiales bacterium; assembly: GCA_026225235.1. Lineage (GTDB taxonomy): Bacteria > Pseudomonadota > Gammaproteobacteria > Burkholderiales > Burkholderiaceae > Pararobbsia. The sequence goes on along the minus strand of JAMFSK010000067.1, from coordinate 29,852 downwards.
GGCCGAAGTCGCTTCGGTACTGCGCAAGAACAAAGGCCAGGCGCTAGGCAAAAGCGCGCTCACCGAACTGTGGCGTCATCCGCTGCATACGCGCGAGTTCGGCAGCCAGATCACCAATGTGTTGCGTTGTCTTCAACTCGAGGCACACGGTTATCAGGTGAGCGTGACCGAGCTCGTCGGCTGGGAACACTCCATGAAGAACGAGCTCATCATCGCGACCTTCAAGGACTTGCCGCGCAAGCGCCCGGCTGATCGCATGCACGAGATCCTGCAAACCCTCGCGCTCGAGGAGATGCAGGAGCGGTTCTTCGTCGACTAAATCTCTCGAAGGCGCCCGGGCTCATCACTGTCGGATCCTGGCTCGGCAACGTGCTCGACGCTCGCGCGCGGGCGGCGGCTGAGATCCAGGTGAGTGAGATACAACCGCAGATCGAACTCGAACTGTGCGTAGCCCGGTTGCATATGCTCGCAGAGGCGATAAAACGCCTTGTTGTGGTCGTGTTCCTTGAGATGCGCGAGTTCGTGAACCACGATCATCTCGAGAAATTCCGGTGGGGCTTCCTTAAACAGCGACGCAATCCGGATCTCCTTCTTCGCCAGCAACTTGCCGCCCTGCACCCGCGAAATGGCGCGGTGCTGACCGAGCGCATGGTGCAACACATCGAGCTTGCTGTCGTAGTGCACCTTGTCGATGGCCGGCGCCACGCGCAGAAAGCGCTGGCGGATGGCATTCATGTATTGGTAAAGCGCCTTATCCGTCTGAATCGCGTGGCGCTCCGGATAGCGTTTTGTAAGGTGCGCGGCAAGCCGGTCAGTGCGGATCAACTCACGCACCTGATCGAGCAGCGCGGCGGGATAGCCGCCCAGATATTTCAGATCAGACATCGTCTGCAGCACGTAAAAAACACAAGACACCAGTGTGCCTGCGAACGTGAAAGACCGACAGCGGCTTAGATCGATCGGTCATCGCTTTATGTCAATTTCATGAAACATTTTCATTTTCAAGGTTCACTAAAACTGTCGTTGCGGACGCGCGACGGGGCTCTGAGGCATGTGTGAAATATAAAGAATTTGTCACGGGTGCATTGGTAATCTTCGGCCAGCTTTTGAGGACAGCGGAGTTCACGCGTCTTCAAGCGGCTGTAAACCACACTCTTGATCGGATCACTGAACCAATGAAAAAATCGCTCATCGCGCTCGCCGTCCTCGGAACCGTCGCCTCGGCCGCGCAAGCACAAAGCAGCGTGACGCTGTACGGCTTGATCGACGCAGGCGTGACCTACGTGAACAGCACCAAGACCGCCACGGGCGGCCGTTCGCTGATCGCTGAGCAGGATGGCGCGACGGCAGGTCTGTCGGGTAGCCGCTGGGGTATGCGCGGCAACGAAGACCTGGGTGGCGGCCTGAATGCAATTTTCGTGTTGGAAAGCGGCTTCTCGTATAACACCGGCGCATCGGGTCAAGGTGGCGACCTGTTCGGCCGTCAGGCTTACGTCGGTCTGTCGAGCACGCAATACGGTACGGTCACTCTCGGTCGTGAATACGACACGGGCGTGGACCTGCTCCAGCCGCTCGCCGCCTACGGCACCTGGGGTAACCTGACCGCGCACGCTGGCGACATCGACAACATCGGTAACCTGAATCGCGTGAACAACGTGATCAAGTTCACCAGCGCCAACTACGCCGGCTTCAAGATCACCAGCATGTACAGCCTGGGCGGCGTGGCAGGCGACACGACGCGCAACTCGCTCTACACGATCGGCGGCCAGTACTCGAACGGCCCGGCTATCGTCGCAGCCAACTACTTGTTCACGAAGAACCCGAACGCGGGCTTCTTCGGCGCGAACCCGAATGCATCGACCACGGCCAGCAACTTCGGCGGCACGCATACGGCTTACTCGGGTCTGTCGACGGCAGGCAGCGAACAGATCATCGCAGCGGGCGGCAACTACTCGTTCGGTCCGGCTACCGTCGGCTTGATCTACTCGAACATTCAGTTCAGCGACCTGGGCGCGCAAGCCAACGCTGGCACGAACGCGTTCCACAATGGCGCGTCGGAATCGTTCAACGACGTGGAAGCGAACATCAAGTACCGCATCACCCCGGCTGTGATCGCTGGCTTCTCGTATAACTACACGAAGGGCAACTCGCTGACGAACCTGAAGGGTGTCGACACGGGCGCGACCTACAACCAGTTCAACTTGGGCCTCGACTACCTGCTCTCCAAGCGCACCGACGTGTACGTCCTGGGTGTGTACCAACACGCGAGCGGTGTCGACTCGACGGGTACGCGCGCTGTGGCAGCGATCACGGGCGAAACGCAATCGACCACGCCGAACCAGGTCGCTGTGACCGCCGGCCTGCGTACGCGCTTCTAAGCGACGTTTCACCGGCCCGAGCGGGCGGCGGGCCGGGTAGTACACCATATGTAATCAAAACGAAAGGGAGCCTCGGCTCCCTTTTCTGCGTTTACGCACCCGGTATTTGCACCGCACCTTCCGCTCGCCGGGCACGTGATTTGCAGGTACCTTACGATCGCCATCTGCCGCTGCGGCTTTGCATCGGCGACAATCGCATGTGATGTCTGGCTATTTGTCGAGGATCTGGTTTGCATGCGCCCCGTCTTGGATGACTTTGAAATCGAACTGCCGTTGCTGCTCGAAGCGGTCTACCGGAAATATCACCATGATTTCCGCAGCTATTCGCTTGCCTCACTGCGGCGACGGCTGACGCAGGCCCTCAACGATCTGCGCATCGACTCCCTGTCGCAACTGCAGGACCGCGTGCTGCGCGACGCGGTCGTTTTTGCGCGTCTGCTGCAATACCTGACGGTGCAGGTCAGCGAAATGTTTCGCGACCCGCTGTACTTTCGTGCGATCCGCGAGCAGGTCGTACCGGTGCTGCACACCTACCCGTCCATCAAAGTCTGGGTCGCAGGCTGTTCGACCGGCGAGGAAGTGTGGTCGCTCGCGATCTTGCTCGAGGAAGAGGGGCTGGCCGACCGGACCTTGCTCTACGCAACGGACATCAATCCCGATGCGCTGCGCATCGCCCAGTCGGCGGTCTATGGGCTCGACCGTGTCGATGGTTTCTCGCAGAACTATCTGGCCGCCGGTGGCAAGCGCGCGCTCTCGGATTACTATTACGCAGCCTACGGAGGCGCGAGTTTCGCGCGATCGCTGCGCACCCAGGTCATGTTCGCCGATCACAGTCTGGCGACCGACAGCGTGTTCTCGGAAGTCCATCTCGTGTCATGCCGCAATGTGCTGATCTACTTCAATCGCGAGCTTCAGGACCGTGCGATCGGCCTGATGAAAGACTCTCTGGTGCGCCGCGGCTTCATGGGTCTCGGCAGCAAGGAAAGCCTGCGTTTCTGCGCGCATGTCGACGCGTTCACCGACGTGGACGCCAATCAGCGTGTTTTTCAGAAGCGATAAGGTGATGAACGACACTCCTGCTCTGCGCACGCCCAGCCCCTGGGCCTTTGACGCAGTCGTGATCGGCGCTTCCTCGGGCGGCATCGAGCTGCTGGGTACTCTGTTGCCGCGACTGCCCGTGGGTTTTCCGGCCGCGGTGTTGATCGTCCAGCATATTCGCGGCGATTCGCGCAGCCGGTTGCACGAGTTGTACGAAAAGCAATGCCCGCTGAGCCTGTGTGAAGCCGCCGACAAGCAGCCGATCGAGCCGGGCACGGTCTATTTCGCCCCGCCCAACTATCACTTGCTGGTCGAATCGAACTACGCCTGTGCCTTGTCGGTGGACGACCCGGTGCGGTATTCGCGGCCGTCGATCGATGTCCTGTTCGAATCGGCCGCCTGGGCCTATCGCAGTCGGCTGCTCGGCATCCTGCTCACGGGCGCCAACGACGACGGTAGCGCGGGCATGGCCGCGATCCGCGAGGCCGGGGGCACGACCTGGGCGCAGTTGCCGTCGAGCGCTCGCGCGCCGACAATGCCGCTCAGCGCCATTGCCCGGGATGTGGTCGATGAGGTGCTCGCGCCTGCGGCCATCGCGGCGCGGCTTGCCGCCAGCGTGGTTGCAGATGTTGCCCGTGGAGCGCCGCAAAGCGGGGCTCTGCCGGGATCCAAGCAATACAAGGAATAACAATGAACGGACCCGCCAAAGTCCTGCTGGTCGACGATATCGAGCAAAATCTGATCGCGCTCGAAGCGTTGCTTGCGCAACCCGACATCGAGGCCCTGCGCGCGCGTTCGGGTTCTGATGCGCTTGAACTGCTGCTCCAGCACGATTTCGCGCTGGCGCTCGTCGATGTTCAGATGCCGGGCATGGATGGCTTCGAACTGGCCGAATTCATGCGCGGCTCCGCCCGCACCCGCCATGTTCCCATCATCTTTCTGACGGCGACTGACCGCAGCGCGGTGCGAACGTTTCGCGGCTATGAGTCAGGCGCGGTCGACTTTCTCTACAAGCCGTTCGACCCGCATATCCTGCGCAGCAAGGTCGATGTATTCATCGAGCTTTACCAGCAGCGGCAGCAGCTCGGCGAACAACTCGACGCGCTCCAGCAGTCGATCCGTATGAATGAGATGTTCATGGCTGTGCTGGGCCACGACCTGCGCAATCCGCTCGCTTCGATCATGGCGAGTGCGGAACTGATCTCGCGACTTGGCGCCGACAATCGCGTCACGGCCTCGGCGCAGCGCATCCTCAACAGCGGCACCCGCATGTCCCGTATGGTCGAGCAGCTCGTCGACATCGCTCGGGTGCGCTCGGGGCATATGACGCTCTCCCGTAGTCTTGCTGACATGACACCGGTCTGCGCCCGTATCGTCGCTGAATTCGAGCGGCCCTTCGAGGGCGGTGCGACACGCCTCGTCTACCACAGCGACGGTAACACGCACGGCTACTGGGATGTCGACCGGCTCGGGCAGGTCTGGTCAAACCTGGTCGGCAATGCCTTGCAGCACGGTGACCCGGCCGTGCCCGTTGAGGTCCGTATCAACGGATTATCCGAGCATGCGCTGACGGTGTCTGTCGAAAGCGGCGGCTCGATTCCGGACGGCGTGGTGGAGACGATCTTCCAGCCCTTCTTTTCGGAAAGCCGGCAGCGCGGACGCAGCAACGGCCTCGGTCTTGGGCTCTATATCGCGAACGAAATCGTGCGGCTGCACGAGGGCGAGATCCGGGTGCATTCGTCGGAGGCGCAGAACCGGACGACGTTCGAAGTCTCGCTGCCGCGGCAATGAGCGGTCCCCGTCGATGCGGCGGGACGGGGCGGGGCGAATGAGTGAAGCGCACGAGCTCATTGATCTGCGATAAAAAAACGCCGGCATAAGCCGGCGCAAAAACAACTGAACGATTCGCCTGCGTTCAATCGTGATCATGCCCTTCGTGACCATGATCGTCCTGGTCGTCACCGTCTTCATCACCCTGCGAACACACCGCATCGTCGTGAGTCTCACCCGAGTGCCGCGCCTGCGAATGGCCATGCGACTGCGTCTCGCGCAATTGCTGCGGCACCAGGGTCGGCAGATCGCTCGAATCGAATGCGAAAACGAAGTACCGGTTCGGATTGGCGATGCCGTTCGGGTGGTTGCTATCGGTGATCGTCGCGAGGAAGTCGTTGTCGTTCGTCACGAACAAGGTGTGCTTCTTCACGCCGCCGATCGTCACATCAGGACCGAACGCCGTCCCTTCGATCTTTGCGGGAATGTCTTTCGGATCGTAGCCATGAGCGGTGAGCACCGCGACCACGTCGAGGAACAGCGTCTTTGTCACGGCGAACGGTGCGAGACCGGTCGCGCCGCTGGCCTGGCTCACATCCTGCGCATGGCTCAGATCGATGTGATACAGATGCTTGAACACCGCCGCTGAATCGTCTGCAAGACCGTGGCTGTCGCGCTCGTCCATCAGCAGCTCGTGATCGTTGATCGCCACCACATCGCTGATGGTCGGATAGCTGGGCTTCTGCGCGGTGCCCGTGTTGGTGAGCGGATACGCGTACTGCTGCGTCTTGCCGGTCCGCAGGTCGAGCTTGAGGATCCGGGTGAAGCCGCCACTGGTGCCGCCGTCCTGCAACAGCGGGCTTTGCATCGCCCCGTAGAGCGTGGTGCCGTCCGGCGAAATCGCGAGACCTTCCATCCCCTTGTTCGCTACCCGGCCCGAGGTATTGACGCTGATCTCGGTGGCGCCCATCGGGCTCAGGGTCGACACGCCGAATGAGTCGGGCACCTTGTACGTCTGTACCCGGCGGCCGCTGCTGCGATCGAAACGATAGATGTAGGGGCCGTATTCATCCGAGATGAACACGCTCTCGCCATCGTTGCTCACGCGGATGCTTTCCGGATCGAGCCGGGCATCGAGCGTGTTGGTTGACAGATGGGTCGGATCGAAATTGTCCGAGCGCCCCGTGAAATAGAAGGTGCCATTCTTGCGGTTCAGCTTCGGTGCACCGTCGGGCACCCCTGCTGCGGCGCCATTGCCATAGACGAGCTTGTCGGACGTATGCATCAGGGTCGTGTCGACGAGCTTCGGATCGAGCGTGAACGGTAGCGCGGTGCCCTTCGGGCTCGGCTTGAGCTTGAGGTGAAGGGTCTGGAAGCGGTTGATGTACGACACCGTATCGTCGATCGCTGCATTGAAGGAGACCGCATTCGGGCCCCGGTCCGGCACAGCGATAAACGTATGGCAACCGGCATAGGCGAGGCCGGAGCCCATGCCGCCCAGGAGATTGCCCGGCACGCCGTTTTCGAGCTTCGCGGCGGTCTCCTTGGAGAGATCGAGCGCGGTGCCGCTGAGCTGCCCTTCGGCGATCAGGTCAACGGTGGCGTGGGCGGAAAGGGAAAACAGTGAGGCGACAGCAGTCAGCGCAAACAGTCGGGATCGGAACACGGGGTGGTTTCCTCGTAGCGGCTAGTGTCGGTAGCGTGTGCTTCGGCGAGAGCGGGGCGGGCCGATGCACACAGGTGCTTGCTTGCAAAATGCCGACGTTGACCTTACGTGAACCGCGTGGCGGATTGATGACTGACCACGGTGCTTCGGGTAAATCAGAAGGGGTAATGGCGCTCGCTTGTCTGAAAGAGCTCGAGGCCGCGATCGTCGAGGCACTGCGCGTGGCTCATGAAGAGAAGCGCTGCGCAGTGCTCGATGTCTGGGTGGCGAAGCGGTGAGATGACCCGCCAGATTTACGCTTAGACCTTCCTCTGCTGCAAGGCCCGAATACGGCTCATCGCCGGATGATTGGCCGTGGCCGCGTCATACATCTTTGCGAGATCAGCCTTGAGCTGGGTGCGCGAGCCCGCATCGAGATAGACCATATGTCCCGAAGGATAGAACTGCGCCGAGAGGTTTTCGCGCACGGTCTTGTCGATCAGCGGCATCTGCTGAAGATCGAGCACGGTCTGGTAGAACGGCGTGACAAAGTCGTAGTAGCCGTTCGCCGACAGCACCTTGAGATCGACATTGAGCGCCATCACCGCGGCAAGATCGCCCGCCGTGTAGAGGATGACATTGCCCTGAGCATCCTTTCCCTTCTGCGCACCGGTCGGATCGATGTGACCGAAGTCCCAGTTAAGAAAGGCCTGGTCGTTGAGATCGGTAAACGCCGAGTTCGAAGTGAACTTGAGCTGCTCGTTCAGATAGGTATTCCACATGCTCGTGTACGCGCCGGTGACCGCCGTCATGGTCGGATCGTTGCCGCCGGAGTTCGGGTCGATCTGCCCCGCGATGCCTGTCCCGATCGCTGTGACGCGTCCGTCATACGAGCCCAGCGACAAACCTTGTGATTTGAGCAGTGTCGTGAGGAACAGCGAGTTGCCGCGACTGTCGTACGAGGCAATGTCGAGGCTCCAGGCCTGCAAGGTCGGTTTGTCGATGCCCGTATAAGCCGCGAGCTTCGTGAGGACCGCATCGTCCTCATGCGGAACCTTGCGCAGTGCGGCAAGGTAGTCGGTGCGCGCAAACTCGGCGACCGCTTCCGCGAGGCTTGCCAGGTCCGCAGGCGGGGGCGTCACCCCGAGCTTCTTGTGATACCAGGCATCGGCAGCCGCAGTCGGCAACGCGCCCACCGGATTGCCTGCCTGCGTGTAGTCGAGGATCGACGACTGCAGCGTGACGCCATTCAGGTCGACACCATCCTCATGCAGACGGTAGGCCAGCACGCAACTTCGCGCCGTTCCATACGACTCGCCATAGAGAAACTTTGGGGAATTCCAGCGGTTGTTCTTCGTCAGAAACCGTTTGATGAATTGCTTGATCGAATCCGCATCCTGATCGACACCCCAGAAATCGCGGTTCTTGCGCGGCGCGATCGCGGCCGAGTAGCCGGTGCCGACCGGATTGATAAAGACAAGGTCGCTGCGATCGATCAGGCTGTCGGGGTTGTCTTCGATGCCATACGGTGCGGGCGGTGTGAAACTCGGCATCGACGTCTTGATCCGCTTGGGCGCGAACGAGCCGAGCAGCACGAAGACCGACGACGAGCCCGGTCCCCCGTTATAGAAGAAGGTGACGGGGCGCGTCGCTTCGGGCTGTGCGTCCTGCGTGAAGGCGACATAGAACATCTTCGCCTCGGGCTGGGAGCTGCTTGGATCGACCGCGACGAGATGGCCGACCGTCGCCGTATAGGCGAGGGTCTTGCCGCCGATCTTGATCGTATGGTGCGTGATCGCGGCCGCCTCGGTCGCATCCGTGACGGAATCATCGGGACCATTGCCATAGGCATCGGGATCGAAGAAGGGTTGGTCAGCGAGGTGCCCGTGCTTGGGCGAGGAAGAGGCCATGATGTGCTCCATCGGTCGGTTCGGTTGAACGCGGGGCTGCGTTATTTCAGCGTGGTGGCGACCGTCGCTCCATTGGGGCTGCCAAGCCCCGTGCAGGCATCCCAGCCCGCGGAGGCTTCATAGCTGCCATTGTTGCCCTTCGTAATGTCGTGGCCGGCCGTCTTGGCGGCATAGAGCTTGGGATTGATAAAGCCGGCCGCACTTCCATTCGTGCCGTTGATCCGTGCGAGCAAGCCGGCCCATAGCGGGGCCACGGCGCTGGTGCCGCCCACGACCGTCTGCTGGCCACCGATCAGCACCGAATACCCAGTCTCCGGCGAGGCATCGCCCGCGACATCGGGCACGCCGCGCATCGCCAGCGCTTTTGCTCCTCCTTTCGCGAGGGTGGCTGACAAACCCTTCTGCCAGGTCGGCAACGCGAATACGGTGCTGACGCCGCCTCCGCCCGCGCCACCTTGAGACCCATCGTTCCACACGACTTCGCTTGAAATCGTCTGGCCTTTTGCGGTGAGTTCGGTCCCACCGCAAGCGAGCACATAGGGACTCGATGCCGGGAAGTCGACCTGGTTGCTGCCATCCGTACTGCCGTCGCTCGAACCGTTATCCCCCGATGCGACACAAACCGTCACACCGAGCGTCGCCGCGCTTTGGAGCACATCGTTGAACGACTGCATGGCCTGACTGGTCCACGATGACTCCGGGCCGCCCCAGCTAATCGAGACGATTGAGGGCTGGTGGGTCGTATCGTGGATCGCCTGATTCACGGCATCGAGAAAGCCCGCATCCGTGTTCGGTGAGAAGTAGACGGCAAGCTTCGCTGCCGGCGCGATGGCGCCCGCGACTTCAATATCCAGGGTGACTTCACCGTCCGGACCGTCCGCGTTACCGGTGGGGCTGTTTGTCGCGCCATCGACACCGACGGCGACCACATCCGGTGCTTTGATACCCAGCCCGGAAAAATAGCTCGACAGGTCGGACGTGCTGTAGCCGCCGCCGAGCTCGATGATGCCGATGCACTGGCCCGAGCCATCGCCATCAGGAAAGCCATAGAGGCTCGCAAGATCGAGCGGGGTGAAAGAGGTGGGTTGCTGTTTGGCAAGCGCAGGCTGGATCGGTGGACGAATCCGGAAGTGCGGGCGAGCGAGCGGGCGGCTGTCGAGTCCGAGCACGGCCTTGACCATGTCATGGATGTCATCGGGAACCTGCACGGCGCCGGCGTGGCCGCGATAGGCGCCGGTCGTATGGTGCTCGAACCGTTCGAGCTTGACCGTAAAGGCGCCTTCGAACTGCGCGATCGTGCCGCTCAGCACGACGCTGCGCGTCGCCGCTTCGGCTCGGACCACTTGTAATTGATGCGAGGTCGCGAATGCTTTGACCTTGGCAATATCGTCATCCGATGCGCCGAAGCGCTGGGCAAACTCCGCGCGCGACACGGGCACCGCGGGCGCGGTGCCTGCATCGATTTTCTGCATCAGCGCCTGGAAACCGCTTTCATCTTTGCGCCGCAGCATCACGATGACCTGAATCCGCTCGGACGGATCACACTGTCCGAGCGACTGCGCGCCTGAGGGTTGAGCCTTCTCGCTTCCCGCTACTGGATGCTTCGTCACCATAAGTCGATACTCCTCGTTCAAGGGATACTTCAATGTATCCGCCGAGGCGCGCAACGGGGGGAGAGTTACATCTGGTTTCCGGTATGAGCTCAAAGGGTCGGGGTACGATTTACCGGGCGTCACAATCGGCCGGCCAATGCTACGTACCGCACTGGCCCCAAGACGTGGCGTGCTCAACCTTTCTGTTTGCTGAACGCCTCGAATGCGCTCGCGTAGTCGGGGTGCCAGCGCGAGAGCGGCGGCCGATTTTCGACGATGTCACCCGCCGCCCACAGGATGCGACGTTCGTCGAGGGCGCGTGGCACGTCGTTGTCGGGGCACAGAATGTAGAAGTCGCCCGCTTCGAGACGCTCGAACATGAAATCGACCGTCTGCTCGGCGGTCCATGCGGCGGCCGGTTTGTCGAGCCGCCCGCGCGCGGTCAATCCGGTGAAGACGAAACCCGGGATCAGCAGATGTGCGGTGACTTGTGCGTCGGGCGTGTTGCGCAACTCGTGCTCGAGTGCTTCCGTGAACGCTTTGACGCCTGCCTTTGCGACGTTGTAGGCCGGGTCGCCTGGCGGTGTCGTGATCCCTTGTTTGGACCCCGTGTTGATCACCAGCCCGGGTCGCTTGCGAGCGAGCATGCCGGGCACGAAGATCTGACTGCCATGGATCACGCCCCACAGATTGACGTCGAGGACGCGTTGCCAATTTTCCTGAGGGCCGAACAGACTGGAGCCGGGTTGTACCGCAGCGTTGTTCATCAGCACGTCGGTGCCGCCAAAGCGCTCACGCACGGCTTCTTCGAGACGGGCTACCTCATCAGCCTGGCTGACATCGGTCTCGAGGGTCATGATCTGAGCCCCCGCAGCAGCATCGTTCTGGATGACGCCGGCCGCGTGCGCAAGCCGCGCGGCGCCGAGGTCGGCAACACAGACATGCAAGCCGAGGCGGGCAAAGCGAATGGCGGCGGACAGGCCAATCCCCGAGGCCCCGCCGGTGACAACGGCGACAGACCCGGGCTGGAGGGCGGAATGCGGCATCTTCAATCCTTTGAGGTTGGGAGCAGACGATCCCTTATCTTATGCGCACTCGCGTTTGCTTGCGTGAAGCCGCGATTTCATCGGAGGCAGGCGAGGGGGCGGATTGCGGCATGATGTGAGGCCGCCCGCTCAGTGACGTCCGAACAGGATCAGCTTGCCCGTGTTGGCCGGCGATGCCGAGGGCGTCAGCGTGTCCATCAGTTCGTGAGCCACGCACACATCCGGATAGCTTGAGTCCTGGGGAAAACGTGCGCAGATGGCCTCGAGCGTACGCAGACTCGCCTCATGCAAGGGCGGGGCGCGCGTTTGCGCACTGGCTTCCCATGCCGAGAGCGCGCGGCTGGTGCGCTCGCGACACTCCTCGAGTAGCCCGAGATCCAGCATCATTGGCACAGCGAGCGCCGACAGCGCGATCCCGAGATCCAGGTCGCCGTGGCCCGAAAACGCCCAGTCAAGCGCGGCCCTTACATCGTCGAGCTCATCGGGCAGGGCGCCGTTTGATCCGCTGCGAGCCGGTGCTCGCGCTGCCTGCATGGTTTCAAGGCGACCGAGGAGATAGGCCGCATGAGCGGCCGAGGTGCAATGCCGCTCGCCCTCGTGGTCGAGCTTGTCGAACGCGTAAGAGCGTGTCGACTCGAGCAGGCGGAAACGAGTGAGCGCGCTGTCGGCTCCTCGCGTAAGCAAGGATTTTTCCACCAGCTCACTGATGTGATCGGTGGTGCATGCCGCATCGGCGCCGTGGCCTCGGGCGACGGCGCAGGCCGCGTCCAGTGTGAAGCTGCCGGTGAAGACGGCGAGTCGCCGGAACACCGCTTGGCAGTTCGGCTCGAGCATCGCATAGCTCCAGTCGAAGGTCGCCCGCAAAGTCTGATGCCGGGGCAGCGCCGTGCGGTGGCCGCCGGTCAACAGGTTCAGCCGGTCGTCGAGCCGGTGCAGCAGGCTGCCGATGCCAAGCGTGGCCGCGCGGGAGGCCGCTAGTTCGATTGGCAGCGGGATACCGTCGAGCCGGCGGCAGATTTCACCGATGCATTCGACGGTCTTTGCTTCGGTTGTCAGCCGAGGTTCGATCGCACGGGCGCGCGACAGAAATAGCTGGACCGCAGCGTAGCCCGGCACCGCGCCGACCTCCGCCCCGGGAGGCGGTACTTCGAGGGGGGCCACCAGATATTGTTGTTCGCCGGCAATGCGCAGCGGCTCGCGACTCGTGACCAGCGCCCGGAGCCGCGAGTTACGCTGGATCAGTGTCTCGACCGCGTAGGCGACGGTATCAATCAGATGTTCGCAGTTGTCGAGCAACAGGAGCACGTGAAGCCCGTTGAGGGCATCGGCGATGCGTTCGGGCGTACTGGGCCCGCTCAGGAATTTGAGGCCGCAAGCCTCGGCGATCGCCTGTGGCACCAGATGGGGATCGGTCACCGAGGCAAGCTCGACCAGCCAGACGCCGTCCGGGAAGCGCGACAGCTGGCGACGCGCCACTTCAATACCGAGCCGCGTCTTGCCAATGCCGCCGGCCCCTGCCAACGTGACGACGGGCGCGTGCGCCAGCAGTCCGCTCGCCTCTTCAATCGTACGTTGGCGGCCAAACAGGGTCGAGCTATGCAGCGGGAGATTATGGCGAGCGCGCGTGCCCGGCGCGTCGGCATCGTCTTCAGCGCGCACCGTATTCACGAGGACGCCGCCCGGGATATCTAGACCCACGAAGCGATACCCGCGCCCGGGCACGGTGATGATCAGGTCGCGGTCGTCGCCGAGCGTCTTGCGCAAGGCCGACATATGAACCTGCAGGTTATTTTCTTCGACGATCGTGTCGGGCCAGACGGTACGAAAGATCTCTTCCTTGCTGACCAGCGCGCCGTTTGCACGGATCAGGATCTCGAGAATATCGAAGGCCCGCGAGCCGATACGCGCAGGTAAGCCGCCCAGGCGAAGTTCGCGGGCCTGCAAATCGAGCTCGAGCCGGCCTATCTGAATCATCTCGATTAGTCGTCGGGTGTCAGCGTGCTTTTCGGCGTGCTTTTTCGGCGCGTGCTTCTATGACAGCGCACATCGCACTGTCATCCCGTTCCGTCCGGCCAGTCGGCACCTGCTGCGTACGGTCGCGGGCTCGCTGGGCTTGCAGCAAGGGCTACGTGAAGGGCAGGGTAGAAGATAAATAAGACCGGTGCAAGCGCGTGAGCTGTTAAAAATCCGCGCACGGTCGGACGCCCAGCGGAACAGTCGGAATGTGCCGCGTCAATGATTTGCGTGCAAACTAAATCCAGCGGCTCGTTGGGTCGCGAAGCATGCGCTTGTCACATAGTTAAGCCGGCCGAGGCTCAACGCGGGGCAACGGGCTAGCTCGGTTGCTGCTGCCGCCAGCGCAGCGGACTCTCGCCGACGATCCGCTTGAACACTGTCGAAAAATGCGCCTGGCTCTGGAAGCCCACGCTCAGCGCGATGTCGACCACCGGCCTGCACGAATTGGCCAACTGCGCCTGGGCGTGCTCGATGCGGCGGCGCTGGATGTATTCGGAGGGCCGTAATCCGGTGGAGGCCTTGAACAAGGCCGCAAAATACATCCGGCTCAAGCCGCTGGCCAAGGCCACGTCGGTGAGCGACAGCTTCTCGTCGAGATGCGCCTCGATAAAGTCCGTCACGCGCCGCAGTCGCCAAGGCGCGAGGGGCGACGGATTCGCCCGCTTCGCCACGAGGTCGCCCGATGGCGACACCAGACGATCGACGGCAAGAAGGACTTCGGCCGCCCGCTGCGGGCCATCCTGGCGCTCTGCTAGCTGGTTCATCGCATTTCGCTCGCTGATAGGGCTCATCAGCAGCGTAACCGGTGGCGCGATTAAGGTCCTTTAAGCGTTCTTAAAAGCTCTGAGGCGCAAGCCGGTCAGACCGTATCGGGATGCCAGCGCGTGTGCGGGACGGGGGCGGGTCATCACGCAACCGGAGGCGAGACATCGGGTGAGCCCTCAGCGTTTGAGCAGCGCGGTCAGGGCGTCGATAGGGTCAGCACATGCTGCATACGCCTGCGTTTCGATCTCGCGATATAGCCGGACAACCTGCTCGCCGATGGGCGTGAGTACGCTGCGTCCACCGGTGTTGCCACCGTGTTCGGAGACGATCGCGGGCGAACTGAGCGACTGGTTGAGGCTGTCTAACAGCATCCATGCGCGCCGGTATGACATGTTCAGGCCGCGCGCGGCCGCGGAGATCGAGCCGTGCTCGCGCACGGCCTCGAGCAGGGCGACCTTGCCGGGTCCAATGGCAATGGCGTCTTCGCGGGTGATGCGCAGCCGGAAGCGCACGTCGGGCGCGGCGGGCATCGCTGCGGTCTCGGGGGTAGGGGTAGGGGTCGTAGCCATGGTCGACAGGATAGCCGAAGCGCGGGTGGCCTTCGCGTGCCCGCGCGCGGGCTTCAGTCACGTGCTTGCCTGAACTGCCCGGGGCCGACGCCGTACGCGTCCTTGAATTTCCGGCTGAATGCCGATTCGGACTGGTAGCCCACGTCATCGGCGATCTCCCCGATGCTCTTGGCGGAGCGCACCAGCAGCGAGCCCGCAAGCTGCATGCGGATGCGCCCGAGCAGGCTCATCGGCGAATCGGTCGTCAGCGCACTGAACGCGCGCATGTACGTGGCGCGCGACATGGCCGACTGCTGCGCGAGCATCTCGATGGTCCACTTTTCGGCAGGGCGTTCGAGCATCGCGATCACCGATGGTCCGAGGCGCGGGTTGGAGAGCAGCGCGAGGATGTCAGTGGTCGACGGCTGTTGCGCGAGATAGGCGCGCAGCACGAGTGTGAAGAGGGCCGTCGAGAGTGCCGAGACGATCGAATGTGCACCGGCCCCGGCGTCGCTCGATTCTCTGCGCATCATGCCGACCAGATGCGCGAGGTCGGGCACCTCGGCCGAGGCGAACGATGATTTGACAAGTCCCGGCAGCACGTCCATCAGCAGCGCCTTGTTCGCATACGTGAAACGGCCGCACAACAAGTCGAGCGTCGCGGCAGATTCCGGCGTATTGCTGCGCACGGTGACCACGCCGTTATGACGGCTCTGCATCTCGCCCGCGGGCGGCAGGGTGGTCGCGGGCGAGCCGGTCGACCGGCTCGCATCATCTGCTGCGGCATGGTTGACAAGCACATGCGCGTCGCCGTGTGGGAGCATGGCAATGTCGCCGGCTTCGAGCGCCACATCGGTCTGGCCGCGCAGCCTGAGCGTGCACTGTCCGCTCAGCACGACATGGTAGGTCGCTTCTCCTACGGGTGCGTGAGGGTGGTCGAGTTCCCACTCGCCGCCCAGCAGGCAGCGAAGATCGAGCGCGCCTTGCAGGCGCGACAGGTCGATGAGCCGGTCGAGTGCATCCATGGTCGATTGATTGCGGCAATGAGATATCGGGTTGCGATTCGGATGATGGCCGGGGCCTCGCCCTGGGCGGCCACCCGCGCAGCAACTCGGGCTGCAACGGGGTGCGCTACCCGGGTTGGCATCTTACTCCGGCGGCGAGTACCGGTCTCAGGGGCGGTGACCCAGTGCTTCCGCCAAGCCTTGTCGTTTAAAACATTCGTTTCTTTTCGTGCAAACGGTATGCCGTTTTTTCGCAAGTCATTGAAGCGCCAGCGTTCACGCGGCACGCGGCCCTGGGTACGTCGGTCCGCTGGTGCGCGGGCGTTTGTTCGCATTCTCAAGAATCATCCGGTCGCGTCGTTATCACTTACTGGGCCCCCATTCGAGCGACGGTCCGTACAACTGACTGGAACGTCCTTCGAAGATGAAAGGTGTGCTGACCCGCTCCCCCCGCAAGTTTGCCTCGACAACCGCGCTGCTCATCGGCCTGATCAGCGGCCTGCTCGCCGGCATGTCCCCTGTGTTCGCCCAGAGTGCGTCCAGCAGCGGCAAGCTGCTGTTGACGGGTGGAGTGTCGCAGATCGAAGGGGCAGCCGGTGGCGGCCTGACGCCATGGGCGATCATCGGTGGCTACGAGAGTGAGGGGCAAGTGGGTGCCAATCTCCATGACACTTACGTTAAGTCAGACGATTACTCGCTCAATACGTCCGGAGTCATGATCGGGTTCAGCGACCGGGTCGAACTCTCGATTGCTCACCAGACATTCGACACCCGCAACGCCGGCGCGCAACTCGGGCTTGGCGAAGGGTATCGGTTCTCGCAAGACATCTTCGGCGTGAAGGTCAAGCTGATGGGCAATGCAGTGCTCGACCAGGACATGTGGTTGCCACAGATTGCCGCCGGCATCCAGTTCAAGCACAACAACAACGCGAACATCATCGCGGCGATCGGCGCCCGAAGCGATACCGGTACCGACTTCTACGTGTCAGCAACCAAGCTGCTGCTCGCGCAAAGCCTGCTGATCAACGGCACGGTCCGGCTGACCAAAGCGAACCAGCTCGGTCTGCTCGGCTTTGGCGGCGACCTGTCGGATAACTATCATCCCGAGTTCGAAACATCGATTGCGTATCTGCTCTCGAAACATATCGCCGCGGGCGTCGAGTACCGGACCAAGCCGAACAACCTGGGTTTCGCACGCGAGCAGGACTGGTACGACGCCTTCGTTGCGTGGGCGCCCAACAAATACGTGTCGCTGACAGCCGCCTATGTGCAACTCGGCGACATCGCGACGATTCGCGATCAGCACGGTATCTACTTGTCTGCACAGTTGGGCTTCTGATGAACGCCTCTGACTTCACCCTGCCTATGACCTCTTCTCTTCGCCCCGCTTGCGCCCGTCCGCTGCTTGAGGCACTGCGCGTGGCTGTCGCGCGACCCGTGTTGCTCATCGGCATGGCGTTCGCCCTGGCAGCAGGTGGCGCGAGTCGCTCCGCCTGCGCTGACGACACGCTATACCGGCAACTCGGCGAGAAAGCCGGCATCGACAAGATCGTCGTCGGCCTGATGGCGCGCTTGCATGCCGATCCGCGTACGTCCGAGTACTTCATCAACGCACCGGATCGCCGTATTCGCGAAAAGCTCGATGAGCAGATCTGTGTGTTGGGCGGTGGCCCCTGCACCTATACCGGCCGTTCGATGAAGCGTTCTCACGCAGGTGAAAAGATCACGATGGCGGCTTTCAATGCGCTGGTCGAAGACCTGCAGGACTCGATGGACGAGAACGACATCCCGTTCCGCGTGCAGAACAAACTCTTGGCCTTGTTCGCGCCGATGTACCGCGACATCGTCGAAAATTGAAAGCAGAGCCCATGATGATTCAGACAATTTCGCGCCGTGTTCGCTACGCCTGCGGGTGGGCTGCGCTCATGGGGCTGGTACAGGCGGCTTCGGCCTTGACCGTCCAGGTGCATCTGGTCGATCAACAAGCGCACCCCGTCAGCGATGCCGCGGTCTATGCGGTGCCGTCCGACGGCAAGCTGCCGCCCGCGCATCCGGGTACTGCGATCATTGATCAGATCCACCGCCAGTACGTGCCGCTCGTGTCGATCATCCAGACCGGGACCTCGGTGTCGTTTCCGAACAAGGACAACATCGAACACGATGTCTACTCGTTCTCGCCGCCCAAGACGTTCGAGCTCGACCTGTATTCAGGCGTGCCGTCGCACCCAGTGGTATTCGACAAGCCGGGCCTGGTCGTGCTGGGCTGCAATATTCACGACTCGATGCTGGCCTATGTCTATGTCGTCGACAGCCCCTATGTCGGCAAATCCGATGAGCACGGCGTGGCGCACATCGACAATTTGCCGCCGGGCAACTATGAGTTCAGGGCTTGGCACTACCAGCTCGCTGACCCGGCCAAACTGCCGGCGCAGCGGATCTCGATCGGTGCGGATGCCAGCCTGACGATCGAGCTGCCGCTCAAACCTCAATAACGCTCACGCGGGCCCGCCATGTTCAAGCGAACATACAGCCTTCGCACCCGGATCGCAGTCGTGTTCGTTCTGCTGCTGCTGGCGATCCAGGGCACCGTCTACGTGGTGATCACGGGGGCGATCCACGCCAGTTCGCGCGCGACCGTCAACCAGGACCTGACGATCGGGCAGCGGGTTTTCGACCGCACGCTGCGCGCCAATGCGGACCGCCTATTGCAGTCGGCCTCGGTAATTACCGCCGATTTTGCGTTCCGCGCCGCGCTCGCGAGTGGGGATGTCAACACGGTACGCTCGGCGCTCGAGAACCATGGCGATCGTGTTCATGCGGACGTGGTCGCGGTCATTGGGCTCGATGGCAAGCTGGAGGCCGAGACGCACGCGCCGAGCCCGACCTTCGCTCACCTCGCGTTTCCGAAACTTGTTGGCCGCGCTGCACGCGACGGGCGCGCCACCGCGCTCGACATGATCGATGGTCGCCTGTATGAGGTCGTGGCCGTGCCGGTCAAGGCGCCGCTGCCGATCGGCTGGGTCGTGATGGGCTTTCACGTCGACGACGCCGGTGCCACCGACCGGGCGAGCCTGGTGGGGCTCGATGTGTCGTTCCTTGGTTTGGACGCCAAGTCGAAGTGGACCTTACTGGCGAGCTCGATGCGCTTAAGCGATCGGGCGCAGTTCGCCGAGGCGCTCGGGTCTGTCGCCGCCATGCCGGGGCAAAGCACGCTGGTGACGATGGGGGGCGATGACTATGGGACCAAGGCGATTGCCTTGCCTACCGATGGGCGGCCAATCGTCGTCGTGCTGCAGCGCTCGATGCATGACGCCATGGCCCCGCTGCGGCACCTTCAGTCGACCTTGCTTGTCATTGCACTGATCGGCGTGGCGATCTCGATTGTCGGTAGCGTGTTCACGGCCCGCAGCGTGGCCGAGCCGATCCGCAGTCTCACGCGCTTCGCGCGCCAGATCGGCGGCGGCGACTATAGCGCGGTGATGCCGGTCGCGCGGCATGGTGAAGTCGGCGAGCTCGCCAAGGCTTTCTCACGCATGCGCGACGGCATTGCGGAACGTGAGAGACAGATTTCGCGGCTGGCTTACGAAGACACCCTGACGGGCCTGCCCAATCGGGCACGTTTCAACGAAGCGGTGGAGGCGGCGCTCGTCGAGGCCGAGATCACGGGGCGCTCGCTCTCGATCATGATGATGGACCTCGACCGCTTCAAGTACGTCAACGACACGCTCGGTCACCATATCGGCGACCTGTTGTTGCGCGAAGTGGCTGCACGATTCTCGCGCGTGCTGTGCACCGAGGGCGATGTGATCGCGCGGCTCGGGGGCGACGAGTTCGCGACCTTACTGCCTTCAGATGACCTCGAGTCGGCGCATCGGCAGGCCGGCGCACTCCTGCATGCGCTCGAAAAGCCGATCCTCATCGAGGCGCAGATCATCGACGTGAGCGTGAGCATCGGCCTGGTCAGCTATCCGCAGGACGGGGCATCGCTCTACACCTTGATGCGCCGTGCCGACGTCGCGATGTATGCGGCCAAGCGCAAGAACGCGGGCGTGGCCGTCTATGACGCGCGCGACGACCAGCACAACCCCGAGCGCCTGTCGTTGATGGGCGAACTGCGTTACGCCGTCGAGCACGATCAGTTGATGCTCTACTACCAGCCGAAGGTCGACCTGTCGAGCGGGCAGGTCAGCTACGTTGAAGCGTTGTTACGCTGGGAGCATCCCGAACGCGGCATCGTGTCGCCCGACGAATTCATCCCGTTTGCCGAGCAGACGGGCTATATCAAGCTGCTCTCACGCTGGGTCGTCAACAAGGCCCTCGAACAATGCGCGGCGTGGCGCGCAGAGGGGATCGAACTGGATGTGTCGATCAACGTGTCGGCACGCGATCTGATCAACGCCGATCTGCCGAACACCTTCGCGACCTTGCTCGAGAAGCACAAGGTCCAGCCTGAATGGATCTGGGTGGAGATCACGGAGAGCGCGGTGATGGACGATCCGCTGCACGCGATGGATACGCTCGACCAGCTGTACGTGATGGGCTTGCGGCTCTCGATCGATGACTTCGGTACGGGCTATTCGTCGCTGGCGTACCTGAAGAAGATGCCGGTCCATGAGATCAAGATCGACAAGTCGTTCGTGATGGGCATGACCGACGACGGCGACGATGAAACCATCGTGCGCTCGACCATTGCACTGGGCCACAGTCTGGGACTCAAAGTGGTTGCCGAGGGCGTCGAGACACGTTCAGCGCTTGAGCGACTGAAGTTGCTGAACTGCGATCTGGCGCAGGGTTATTTTGTGAGCCGACCCCTCGCGGCCGGACGCCTGGCCGACTGGCTGCGCGGCTGGAAGGAACAGCAGGGCGCCCAACGGCCGGCAGCCGAGGTCGGCGCGCCGGACAGCGGGCTTGCGGAGACCGTCGTCAGCTGAGCCGTGCTTAGCCGTTAGCCGTGGCGCAAGCAGAAATGCGAGGGGGGCGGCACATTGCCCTCCTGCGCGGGCGGTTCGATCTCCACGCGGGTCGTCAGTTCGACAAAGCTGGCCACACTCGCGGTACGCAGCGGGTAGTAGGCCACGCCATGTCGCTCGCACACACGCTTGAGCCGGTTCATCGAATCGTGATCGATACAGTCGACCGGAAACACCACCATATCCGCGCGTGCGACCGTCGCGGTCAGCAGACCCTTGCGGTCTTCAATGCCGCCATCGTGCACGATGAATTCCCCGCCGGCTGATTCGACGAGCGACTTGAGCGTCGTGTTCGAACCGGGTCGTCCGCCGACGTACACGATCCGCTTGCCGTTCAACTGATCAAGCCCCGCGCGGCGCGTCGCCGTCTGCGCGACGGAGAGCAGCATGGCGCGCTCGACCGCGTCGGACTCGGCCTGGATGACCTTTAGCAAGGCCAGCGCGTCATCAAGACTTTTATGCACGTTCGTCGACTCCTCATGTTCCGCTTGCGCGCGTTGCTCGGCCACTTCGCGCCGGCCGGTCTGTAAGGCGACTTGCTGATCGCGCGCCGCCAGTGCTTCGCGCAGGGTCTTGACCTCGGCCAGGAGGTCGACGTCGAGTTCGGCGGTTTGTCGCTCGAGGCGCGCACCGAGTTGAATCATCTGCAGCTTGAGTTCGCGCATGGCCGCTTCGTGCTCGCTGCTCACGGCGGCCAAGTGGTTCTGCTGATGCTCGATTTTTTCGCGCAGCGCGGCGTTGTCTTCCTCGAGCGCGACCAGGCGACGGATGTCGGCGCGGTTCGCCGCGCCGACCAGATGCGACAACATGTGCACTTCGCCGAAGGCGGCCTGCCGCACCGCGATCGTCGCGTAAGGGTGGGTCATCACGGCCCAGTAGGCCGGGGGGACGTCGCCACCCTTGAGCGCCTCGTTCCATAGTTCCAGTAGCGCCTCGGGGTCCCGGGCGGCAGCAAAGCGTCGGACCGCGACCGCATAGCGTTCGTCGAGGGCCTTCTGCAATGCCTTGCAACCCGCGCCACCGTCGACCGAGAGCTGAACCGCTTCGTGATGGATCTCGAGATCGCTTGCACGCTGACGATCGATATCGGAAAACCGGGGCACCAGCTTGCGCAGCTCCGAGGTGCTCATGCATGTGCCGATAACCGAACAATGCAAATGCGAGTCGAGTTCGGCGAGACGGGTACGGTGCGGGGTGGCGCTGCGTTCGGGGGCCTCGGCTGGGGTGCAGCAGGCGTCGGCGCCAGGGCGCAGCGAGCCGGCCTGCGTGTCGATGCCTGTCGTGCGGATGCCTGTCGTGCGGGCCAGGCGAAACGGCGGAGTGTGCATGGAACCCTCGGTCGGACGGCGCGGCGGGCCTCCGGGGCCGGCCGCGCATGGAACGCGCTGCGGCCAGAATCGGTCGCTGTTCGCCGTAATATACCAAAGAATATAACGGCCCATGCGGCAGGGGTACAGGCAACGCGGAACGGGGCGTCTTTTCGGGTACAGTGGTTTTCCTCCTAAAAAGCTCCCGATCGGAGATCGACCATGAAAACCAGCGCGCGCAATCATTTTGTCGGGCAAGTCAGCGAGATCAAGACCGGCGCCGTCAACGACGAAATCACGCTCAAGGTGGGGGAGGCGACGCTCGTCGCCGTGGTGACCCAGGACAGCACAAAAAGTCTGGGATTGAGCGTCGGCAGCCCGGCTTCCGCGCTGATCAAGGCCTCGTCAGTGATCGTCATGATCGACGCCGATCCGGCCAAGGTATCGGCGAGGAACGTGTTCGCCGGCACAGTGAAGGCCGTGAAATCCGGTGCGGTGAACAGCGAAATCACGATCGTGTCCGGCCAACTCGAGCTCGCGGCCATCATCACGAACGAAAGCGTCACGCGGCTTGGGCTTGCAATCGGCAAGCCGGCGAGCGCGGTGGTCAAGGCGTCGAGCGTGATCGTCGCGGTCGAGTAGGCGCGGCGGGTGGCCCGCAAAGAGCGGGCACATCCCCTGCTCTGGTTGGGAGACATCCACGAGATATCCACGAGATATCGACGACAAGCGGCCCTTCGCGCGCCTTGCGCGCCCCCTCGCCACCCAGAGCCGACATGGAAAAGAAAACGAAGTCCCGCAACGGGGTGATGTCCGCCTCAGCACGTCAAGCGTATCTGGTCACCAAGCGCAACGAAAAGATGGCGCGTTCGGCGCATGCCTATGTACGCGGCAACACCACCAAGTTCTACGACTGGCTCAACGAGTCCGATGTGCGGTCTCTCCCTCAGGGCCCTGCGATCTGGATCTGCGGAGACTGCCACACGGGGAACCTCGGACCAGTCTCCGATGCGCAAGGCAACGTCGAGATCCAGATTCGCGACCTCGACCAGACGGTGATCGGCAATCCCGCTCACGACCTGATCCGCCTCGGCCTGTCGCTGGCGACTGCTGCACGGGGCTCGGATCTACCGGGTCTGATCACGGTGCGGATGATGGAGGCGGTGTTCGAAGGCTATGAGCATGCGTTCGAGAAGTCGGCCCAAAAGAAGAAGGTCGTCGAGAAGCCCGAGCTGATCCGGCTGGTCATGCGCGAGGCAGTGCGACGTTCGTGGAAGCACCTCGCGCTCGAGCGGCTCGACGATATCCAGCCGACTATCCCGATGGGCAAGCGCTTCTGGCCGCTCGGCAAGCGCGAATCCGCAGAGATCCAGGCATTGTTCGAAAACGACACGATCGCCGAACTCGCCACGCGGCTGCGAGGTCGCAGCAACGACGGCAAGGTCGAGATGCTCGATGCGGCCTACTGGGTCAAGGGATGCAGTTCGCTCGGCCGGCTGCGTTACGCGGTGCTGCTCGATGTCGATGGCGGTGTCATCGAGGGCGACGATCTCTGCCTGATCGACATCAAGGAGGCCGTGAAGGCGGCCGCGCCACGCTATGCCGATGCCGCCATGCCGCGCGACAACGCCGAGCGTGTCGTCAAGGGCGCCCTGCACCTGTCGCCTTTTCTCGGTGAACGGATGCGAGCCGCGCGCTTGCTGGAGCGATCGGTGGTGATCCGTGAACTGCTGCCGCAGGACATCAAGCTTGAAGTCGACCAGCTCAGCGAGCTGGAGGCGATGAATGTGGCCCGTTATCTCGCCGCGGTCGTCGGCAAAGCTCATGCGCGGCAGATGGACTCCGCCACGCGGCGCGCCTGGCTGGCCGAACTCCAACGCAACCGCTCGAAGAGCCTCGATGCGCCGTCGTGGTTATGGAACAGCGTCGTCGATCTGGTGAGCGGTCACGAGGCGGGTTATCTCGAGCACTGCCGGCGGTATGCGCGCGCGGCGGCTTAGCAACGCACAGCACAGCAGACTACTGCCCTCGTTCACGCTCCCACATATGCCTCGATATCGACCTCGTCGATTTGCTCGGGCGGCAGGTGGCTCTTGGCATACCGCAGATAGACGCCCGACTGCAGGAACAGGTTGAAAAGGTCGGCGTCGATGTGCCCGCGCTGCTTGAACGATGCAAGCAGGCGCACCGCTTCGGACAGCGGCTTGGCTTTCTTGTAAGGGCGGTCCGAGGCGGTCAGCGCCTCGAAGATATCGGCAATCGCCATGATCCGCGCAGGCACCGACAGAGCGTCGCCCGAAAGTCCGCGCGGATAGCCCGAGCCCGTCAACGTTTCATGGTGCGTGCTCGCATACTCCGGCACCCGTTGAAGGTTCGGTGGCAGCGGCAGTTGATCGAGCATCACGATGGTCTGGATGATGTGCTCATTGATCTTGTAGCGCTCCTCTGCGGTCAGGGTGCCGCGACTGACAGAGAGGTTATGCAGCTCGCCGAAATTGTAGAGATGCTCCGGTACCTCGAGGCGGAAACCGTAACGGGGGTCGTAACGCTGTTGTGCCGTTCGCGGAACGATATGCTCGGGCTTGTCGGCGAGAAGGCGTTCGATCGCGGGCAGTGGAGTGGGCGCTCGTTTGCCGACACGACTTTCCTCGACATGCGAGAGCCCGAGCCGGTCGTCGAAATGACGCAGCCAGGGCTGTTCGCCGATCGCGCGCAGGCGTTCGGCATGCGCCGGGTCCATCGATTCCGCACCAATGTTGCAGGCCGCAATGAACGCGAAATCGTCGGCCAGTTGCGTGCGCCGTGTCTCGAAAGCGTCGCGCGCCGCCGCTTCGTTGCCGCCTGCGAGCATCGTGGTTAGTCGCGCAATCTCGGCATCGCGTAGCAGCACTTCGAAGCGCGTGCGGATCTCGTGGATCCGGTTGAAGATCGTCTCGAGCTTGGTCGCCTTGTCGACCACGTATTCGGGTGTCGTGACCTTGCCGCAATCGTGCAGCCAGGTGCCGATCCGGAATTCACGCCATTCGTCCTCGGTCTCGAAACGGAACGCCGCGAGCGGCCCGTCGTCGACTTCACAGGCGGCTTCGGCAAGCATTCGTGCGAGCTCGGGCACGCGCGCGCAATGGCTTCCCGTATAGGCGCTTTTCGCGTCGATCGCACCGGCCAGCAGTTGCAGCAGCGACTCCATCAGTACGCGTTGCGAGTCAAACAGCCCGATATTGTCGAGTGCCACACCTGACTGGGCGGCGAGCGTCTCGGCATAGCGCACCACCTGCGGATCAAAGGCCTGCGCGAGCTTGCCGCGTTCGAGCGCGTGGGTCAGCACGAGCACACCGATAGGCTTGTGACCGTGCGTCATGACAGGCACGGCGAGGAGGGTACGCGGCTCGCTGCCGAGTAAGGCGCGCTGCACGGACAGGTCGAATCCGGAGCTCGTGGCGTCGAACAGCACGGGGCGGCTTTGCACCACCGCCCGCACGCATGGGTCTGATGCGGCGCCGGCAATCGGTATTTCGAGCTCCCTGGGCGGTGGGATCTCGCCGTTTTCGCGTAGCTCTGCGGCGAGCCGCAGGGTGCCGTAGTCCGTGCATAGCCAGAATTGCCCGGCCTGCGCGTCGACGAGACGGCGCGCGCTGTCGAGCGTTTGCTGAAGCACCGTGTCCTGGCTGCGCCGCGACGCCAGTTGGGTGCCGCTTTCGAGCAGGCTTTCGAGCCGGGCCAGCGCCTCGTCGAGTGCCTGCGTGCGCTCGCGGATCGCCATCCTCATGGTGTGCTGGGCGGTGCCGAGCAGGTCGATTTCGTAGAACATCGAACGCACCGGCTTCTCGCCGCTGAAATCGAGCAATTGGATGCGCTCCGATTCCGCCGTCAGTGTTCCTAGCGCTCCGACAATTCTTCTGGCAATCAAGTCAGTCAAAGGCAGGAAGATGAGCAACATCAACACGGCGAACAGCACGATCCCATTGCGGGCGCGGTTGATCGCGCCGGTATAGAGATCCATCGGCGCGAAAGTGACGACATTAAATATCGCAGCAGGGGTGACCGCGACGGAGCGGCTTGCGAACGCAAACTCATCGCCGGCGACTTCGGCAACGCGGCTGACATTCCGGCCGAGGAGCGTGGCTGCCTCAACAAATAGAGGGTTGGTCGACGCGCTGATCGGCTGCAACGCCTGCAAAGGCGACCCGTCGAAGCGCTGGCTCGCAAACGCGCTCATGACGGTGCCGCGGGCATCGGTGACGACGAGGCCGCCCTCGCGGCCCTCGAGCGAGGCGGCCGCATAACTGTCAAAGCCACCGAGTGCCAGGTCCGCGCCGAACACGCCTTTGCCGCCCGGCAAGGCGCGCGCGAGCGTGATGCCCTTGCCTTTGACGGAATGGTAGCCATAGGGATCCGTGACGAAAATGTCCGGAATCGTCAGCGCGCCGATATACCAGGGGCGAGAACGCGGAATGTAGCTCGCATTGCGGACTGACTGCGCGAGCACGGTCTCATTCGACGACAAAAAGCGCCAGTGCTCCTGACGGGGGCCGGGGTCACTTTCGGGGTTGATGTACTGCACGGCGAAATCGGTGCCCGGGGGCACCTGGAGCGATGCGACGGCTTGCCGGGTGCTGCGCACCGCAATCACCTGCAAAAACGCGCCGTTCTCAAGGCCATAGTAGAGGCTGTACATGCGAGGGTTCGCACGCAGCGTGGCAACGAGAACCGGTACGAGTCCCGTCTGGTCGATCTGGCCGCCGGGGGCGACGCGCTGCGTCTCGAGGGAGGACTGCGCCTCCACCGCGACCACCGCGCCGCTGAGCATCGTCTGCAGCTCGTCCGCATTGCGTTGGGCGATCAGCGAAAACACGGTTTGCGTGCTCTCGTCGGCCAGACGCTTGAATTTGGTCATCGATACCGCGATCGTGACGGTCGCGAGGACCACCACGAACGTTGCCAGAAACACGGTAGGCACGAGATGAAGCCGGATCTTCCTGATGGGATCCGGTGACACCGTGCCGTGACCGCCCCGAGTGGTCTCAGACGATATTGGTTTTATTGGCATCGCTTGCAACGGTCGGCCTCGTGCTATGGCACGAGTGGTTAAGATGCGCACGCAGTTTAACCAGAGAATATGAATTATGTTTTGTGATTTCCCCTAATGGAAGAAGGAATAGCTGTTTGATGTCGTGCGCGGGCAGGCGCATCGCCCAAGTGCACAAAAAACGGGTAAACGAGGGCAAAAATCGACTTTTGAAGGCCGATTTGGCATGCCAAATTACTTAGCGTACTAAGTAAAGGTAAATAAGCTTGAGATCGGGGCAGGGGGGGCGACCCTCGCGACTGCGAAGTGATCCACCCAGCAGAGAATGACCCACCGGGCAGAGAATGGCCCCTCTCGGGGATCCGGCTTTTCACCGGCGACTGCGGGACCGCTTAGCGGTCGAGAGGATGGACGCGTTGCCGGCAGAAGTTGACCCCGCGGCGCAGGTCCGCCGACATGCCATGGACGCTGTCGAGTAGCGCGAGGCCGAGCACCATCAGCACGGCTGCGAGATAGATACCCACGAACAGCGCTGTGATGATGACCGACGCCGGGTTGCTCATCAGTGCTTCAAGGCTGACGCGAGGAATCACGAAGGCGCCCATCGAGACACCGAGCACTACGCCGCATATCGCGATGGTGGCGGAGATCATGCACACGCAAAACTGCCCGCAGGCGCGTGCGCCCGTGTACGCGCCGAGAATGGTTTTCTTCACAGGAGCCTCCGGTTCGCAGAATGGCGCAGCGGTCTTCCCTGCGCCTGTCTATGTATCGGCGGCAGCGCATCAACGCTTGAACGGTACTTTGTGCCGCTTGCACCGATGTGTGACCTCAGGGCCATTTTGTTAGGGACTCGAACCAAAATCTTTTGCTTCTCTGCACGAACCTGCTAGCCGAGGCGCTGAAAAAGAAAAGGCGCGAAGGGCTGCGTTTGCACCGCAGAAGCGTTGGAAACGGCGGTTTGAGAGACGGCAAGGCACGGGGAGGTGCATATCGGACGTCGTCTGCATGAGGCTTGCCGCTAACCACGCCTTTTCCCCATCCACCGCGCGAGCCACGGCGTGGTCCACCACGCATCCACCACGCAATCCACTACCCACAGGACCTTTTTGATCGCAATTGCAAGTATCCGTCTCGATGCAAGCGCGCGCGGCTCAAAGCGGTTTTGTGGCCTCTGTCGATTTACCGGGGTGTCGTTCGTCGTGTCTATACGGGGCCTTATCTGGCAGGCGAGGATCGGCTCGAAACTGCCGTGCGCCCCTGTTTCCCCTTCAGGCAGAAAGGAGTGTGTTCATGACCGATGGAAATGGATCGACCCAGACGCTCAAGCCGGCGCAGGAACTGGCTCAATCGACTCGCCGGTTCCCAGGCGAAAGCGCGGCATACCGCACCGCGCGCAATGCGTTGTTAGCCGAAGAGATTGAACTGCGGCGTCACATCGAACGCGTCGCAGCACAACGCCGCGCGCTTCCCCCAGGTGGCGCGTTGCCGCAAGACTATCTGTTCGAGGGAGAACAGGGACCGGTGAGGCTGTCGCACTTGTTCGGCGATCATGAGGCACTCGTGACGTACAACTGGATGTTCGGTCCGCGGCGCGAAAGCGCATGCCCGATGTGTACGGCCTTGCTGAGCGCACTCGACGGTGGGATGCCCGACATCCTGCAATGCGTGTCGTTTGCCGTCATCGCGCGATCGCCGATCGAACGCTTGTTGGCCTTCAAGAAGGCGCGCGGCTGGCGGCATCTGCGCGTGTATTCGTCGGCGGACAACAGCTTCAATCGCGACTACGCGGACGAGGACCCCGAAGGCGACGACAACCCCGCGTTCAATGTCTTCACGCGTTCAGCCGGTGTCTTGCGCCATGCCTGGGGCGACGAGATGGGGGCGCAAACCGCCGACCCTGGCCAGGATCCGCGAGGCGCGCCTGACTTGATGCCCGTGTGGACGATACTCGACATGACCCCGGCAGGGCGCCGCGCAGACTGGTATCCAAAACTCGCATACGATAGCCCGGCAGCGCATTGCCACGCGCACAGTTAGCGCTTGCGCATCACAAGTCGGTTAGCAACTCGAGCGCGAGCGGATTGGTTGCGGCCGTCTTCACTGAGCCGATCGCCACAGCGCTGTAGATGTCGCCGGATGCCAGGGTGGCTGATGTCTCGATCGCAGTCGTGCTGGTACCGGCGGCGTTGACCTTGATGTCGTAGGTACCGGCCGGGACCACCAGATAGCTCGAGATTGCCTCGAACGGCACATTGCTCAACACAACCGAATTGTTGACGAGTACATCGACGTTACCCGCGTCCGGCGCGGCATGGATCACACGCAGCTTGGCCGAGCCTGAGGGCGGACGGGTCGTGTCGTCGACGGCCACCAGCGCCTGGATGCTGCTAAGAAATCCCACCGCCAACACCGTATACGCGGTCCCCGGCGTGAGACTGGGCGATGCATTGATGACGGTCGTGGTCGTGCCCGCTGCGTTGACCTTGATATTGTGCGTGCCGGGTGCGACCGCGAGATACCCCGAGGCGGTGGGGTAGGGGACGTTCGACAGCACCACCGTGTTGTCGAGCAGCACGTCGACGTTCGGCGCATCGGGCGATGCATGCACCACCCGCAAGTGGGCGTCGACGACCACATCATGGTCATCGCCGCCACAACCGGCGATGAACAGCGTCGTGACAAGCAAAGACAAGGCGACAGCCAGGCGTTGAAAGCGGGACATAACGGCTCCTCCAGAGGATTGTCTCAATATGTCTTGGACAAAACACCATTTTTCCGACGATTCTGACCAAGTGCTACCTCTCCATGGCATTCGTTTGGTGCCGCGGGGTAGC
>JAMFSK010000066.1 GCA_026225235.1 Burkholderiales bacterium | reverse complement strand
CTCCAGCCGAAGGTACCCGTATGGCTGATGCTTTGGCCTTGAGCCAGGAAAGCTTCGCTGCGCTGGAGCTCGGTAAAGAGCGCCGCATTCTCGAGCGAAATAGCGGCTTGCGAAGCTAGCAACTGCAGAACGGCAACCCGGTCCGACGTGAAGACACCCGGTGCCAGATTGTTCTCCAGATAAAGCGCACCGATGAGCTTCATCTGTTTGACGAGAGGCAGGCACAGCACGGACCGTGAGCGCTTGCTCTGCACATATTCGTCCTTTGAATACACGCTGTCGGTCAACGCATCAATGATGAGAACGCGCTCCTGCGTCCGAAATGCGTAGTGCAACACCGATTGCGGGACCTCAGACGGCGTGATGGAGGCTCGCCGAATCACAACCTCGATTCGGCCCGGGCCGCTGATAGCCTCCGCTTCGATTCGCGGCTCGCTGCCCTGAGTCCCACCTCGAAAGAGGATGAGAAGACCCCGCTCGGCTCCCGCATTCTCCACTGCGAGTCGTACCAGTTTCTCGATCAGCGTGGGAAGGACAATCTCGCTCGACAGCGCCTGCGAGACTTTGATCACCGTGCCCAGATCCAGATGTCCGGTGGGTGCCTCAATCGTGCTCGAGGCATGCGCAGCGGGTTGTTCGTCCTGGATGTGTGGATAGTGCTCGTCAAGCTGCCTGACCTTGCCATCCGCGCCCCAGTTGAGATAGCAGTATCGTGCATCGCGCAAGTACGCACGGGCGATCTTATCGAGTCCGCGGGCCGCATAGAAACGCGCCGCGACTTCGTTCGCTACCGCTTCATTGTGCACAAAGCCATTCACGTGTGCTGAGCGGATGGCCTGTTCATATAATTGCTCGGCATCGAGGAAACGCCCTTCGATACGGGCGAGCTCCGCACCCACGAGTGCGGCACGATTGTCGAAGTTCTCCGGGCAATTCTCCGCCCATATTGCAAGCTGGCTGTGGTGATCGGCAAGAGCCTCAAGGTGCTCCCGTTGCGAGTCATGGGTTCCAGAATCAAAATCCCGAGCCCGGGCAAGCGAGCTGTAAAAGTGATACTCCGCCAGTTCAAAGCACGAGTGCGATGTCCAGAGGAGAGGCTTGGCATTCGCCGACGCCCGGATCGCGGAAACGTAAGCCCCGGCAAAGAAACGCGCCTGTAACTTGCGGATCCAGTACCAGCACGCGGGCCTCGCCAAAGCAGGACTGCTTGCCAGACGATGCTCGAACTCGCGCTCGTCAAAGTGCTCGTCATTGAACGAACCGAATGTCGTTGTCAGGCCCCGAAGTGTCCGGACCAGTCCGAGCTGCGTGGAGACCAAGTCAATTACGCGGCTGAACTGCAATTTTTCCGCGAACTTGAGGCCATCCTCGGCTTCATGTTGTACCTCGGACAGACGATCTCCTGCAGCAAGGAGATTGGTGTTCAGATTGTTGCAACTGTATGCCGCATAAGTCAGATCGCCTATTCTGTTCGCCGTGTCGAAGGCGCGCCGCACGAGCTCCCGTCCTGTCCGGACGTGGTGCTTCCACGACATGATATGGTTCCCAAAACGCAAATAAACGCGCGCCTGATAGCGATGCAATCCGCGCTTCTCCACCAGATCGTAGCCAAGCTTGCCGAACTCGAATCCGGCCGGATAGTTTCCGAAATGCGGCCCAGCGAGCATACCCAGCGACACGTAGGCAAAGCACGACGCGTCGCAGTTGCCATGCTCGAGACTGAGGACGACCATCCGGCAAAGCACGAGAGCAAGAAGGTTTTCATCGGTAAACATCGCGGACATCACAAACTCAGTAAAAACATCCAAGACATCGAGCACGTCCGGATCGGCTATCAGGGGCAGGTCAACGAGTTCCTCAATCTGCCGTGTTCCGACTAAAGACCAGATCTGATCGTATTCTCGTGACACATCCTCGTCACTGGGATGGAGCGACCAGTCCTCGCCTCGACCTCTCTGGTATGCGATGAAAACCTCCACACCGCGCTCGCTGCTACCCAAAAGGTCAAAGAGCGTCAGGCGCAAACGGGTGACAAGCGCAATGTCGTGGGCGCTTTGGGCCCGACCGGCCAACATGGAAAGCCGATTCTCTGCAGCAGGCATATCGGCTGTTAGCAGCTCGCATTCGGCCAGCAGATACTCGATTGAGAAGTTAAGGTCGTAGTTGCGACTCCAGATCTCGTCCTTCAACAACCCCCGTCCGATACGGAGGTACTTGAGTGCCGAGGTGTAGGCGGTGGAGATCTTTGCCCGTCTACCCGCAACGAGATTCAATTGCGCGATACGTTCACGCTCCGCAATTGAGGTGATCAGATGGGCGCCACGGTTGAGTTGATTAACGATCTCGAAGATCGCTTCCTCAAGTTTTTCCGCCAGTGTGTGGGACGCCATCAACATGCCAATTCGCAGATGCGCCACGGCTCGCAATTCTTGAGGGATGAGAGAGTAGGCGGCTTCTTGCACACGGTCGTGGAGGAAGCGATAAGACTCTTCTGAGCGGAAGAGGAGGCCCGCTCTGACGGCTTCCCAAAGTTGCCCATGCATCGGCTCGCTCGAGTCTTGGTAGACCATTCGCAGCGTTGCGAAGTCGGCACTGTTCCCAAGGCACGCGAGCTGTTGTAGCGCCGTCTGCGTCTCGATGGGCAGGCGATTCAATTTGCCCACCATCAGGTCCACGACGTTGTCGGTATAACCTTTAGCGCGGATACGATTCAGGTCCCACTCCCACCACCCCTCGGCGTGATCAAAGGTGAGCAGCCCCTCTTCAAAGAGTGCGTAAATAAACTGAATGGCAAAAAATGGGTTACCCGTAGTCTTCTGCGCGACCAATTCCGCTAACGGGCCGACATGCGCGGCTTCACAATGAAGGGACTCTCCAATCAACTCTTCGAGGTCGTTACGGGTCAGAGGAGCCAATACCAGGTCATGCACGATCGCGCGAGCTTGGCGAATGGATTCGAGCTTGCGTATCAGTGGATGCGCGGGCGCCACTTCGTTATCGCGATAGGCACCGATTAACATCAAACCCTTCACGTCCGGATGCGTGAGGAGATCCTCCATCAGATCCAAAGTAGCCGCATCAAGCCATTGAAGATCGTCGAGGAAGAGCGCGAGGGGATGCTCCCGTGTGAACACGCCAATGAAGCGACGGAATACCAGTTGGAAGCGGCTTTGCGCGTCCTGTGAGGAAAGTGCCGGGACCGGCTGTTGTTCGCCAATGATCAGCTTCAGTTCGGGGATCAGATCCACCATTAGCTGTCCGTTTGGACCGAGCGCCTCCCGGATTGCATCTCGCCAGCGGCTCACTTCTTCTTCGTTCTTTACCAGGATGGGACGGATGAGGCTCCGGAAGGCCTGCGCGAGGGTCGCATACGGTATGTCGCGCTTGTACTGGTCGAATTTGCCGGAAGCAAAAAAGCCCCGGGGCGGCACCAACGGTTTATGAAGTTCATTGACAACAGCCGACTTGCCGATACCCGAGTAGCCGGAAACAAGGACAAGTTCTGGATTGCCTCCCGCTACGACTCGATCGAAGGACGCGAGCAGCGTATTGATTTCGGATGCTCGTCCATACAGTTTCTCGGGAATTAGCAACCGGTCTGGCATGTCGTGTTCGCCAGGCGGGAACGGGTCGATGCGACCTAAAGATTCCCACTCCTCGAGACATCGTTGAAGATCACGCTCCAGGCCCACCGCCGTCTGATATCGCTCCTCAGCGGTCTTGGCGAGCAACTTCAAAATGATGGATGAGACTGAAGCGGGGATATCTTGCCGCCGTTCTCCAGGGGGAACGGGTTGTCTTGCGATATGGCAATGCACCCATTCCATCGGATCGGAACCGCTAAAAGGCAGGCCTCCTGTCACGATTTGATAAAGCGTGACGCCAAGCGAATAGAGGTCACTGCGTGAGTCGATCGAGCGGTTCATTCGCCCGGTCTGCTCAGGGGACATGTAGGCCAGTGTGCCCGCAATGATCTCAGGCGGCATGGGTGGTTGGCGCTCGCGGGCGAGCCGGGACGCGATGCCGAAGCCGGTGAGCCATACGCGACCGAACTCATCGACCAGCGCGTTCGCAGGCTTGACGTCCTTATGGATGAGGCCTCGCCGATGGGCCTGGCCCAGCGCGGCCGTCAAACCGATGGCGATGCGCAGGAATCGCGTCAGATCGACCGCGCGTCCCCTGTGCTGGTCAATGACCCGATCCAATGGCTCACCACCTGGGTCCTTGAGAATGAGGACCGCTCGGCCTTGGTGGCGGGTCAACGCAAGCGGCTGGACCGCCCAGGCCGAATCGAGTTCACTCGCGAGCGACCATTCGCATTCGAGCCGCCGGAGACTTTGGGGCGATGGCTGTTCAGCAGCGACTGCGAGCGCCAGGATCGGCAACGGGTTGCCGAGCTGTCTGCCACGGTAAAGTGTAAAGCCCGCCTCCTCGCGAAGCGGCTCCAACAGGTACTCGGAATCCTCGGCCATTGAGAACACCCGTATTGTCAGGAGAAAAGGCGGGTTCTTTCACGGAGAGAGATATAGGCTCCCGAAATTCCGCAATCGTAGACAATCGTATTGTCACCCTAGGGAAGCTTCGATGCTGGGCAGCATTTCCCCTATTGGGCCGTTTCGGGCAGGAGCGGCCAACCACCGCCTTGCTTAGTCGCCCCCCCAGTCGCTCGTACTTGGGTCACGGCGTCGTTGTCGATTTGAATGGAATATATCAGCGCCGCTGATCGTCTAGCTTATGTAGGCCCCGATGCTTCCGACACTTATCGCACCACGCAATGAAAAACACTATCGCCATGAAGGCGACGTTCGCCTTCGTGGCGTTCTTGCTTGTCTTGACGATCGCAGCAGCCCTCTGGTATTTCCTCTCCGGAAACCAATACTCTACCTATCTGATCTATACCCCAGATTCGGTCTCGGGGCTCATCGCCGATGCTCCCATTGAGCTTCACGGAGTTGAGGTAGGGAAGGTAAAAAGTGTCGCGCTGGTCAACTCTCGATCGGTGCGCATCGTTCTGAGCATCGACAAGACTGCCCCGGTCACGTCGGCCAGTGTCGCAACCATCACCTCGCGCGGACTCGCGACAAGAGGGTTTACCGGTTACGTGCTCATTGCGCTTGAAGACTTGGGCGACGATACGAGACCTCTGACGGTACGACCCGGTGAGCCCTATCCGATCATACCGACCGCACCCTCCAAGGTGGTGACGCTCGACACGACGATCGGCCAAGTAAATGAAAATTTCCAGGAAGTCACCGAGTTGTTGAAATCTCTGCTCGACAAGAGAACGGTAGCGTCGCTCAAGCAGTCAGCTAATAGCCTGCAGCAGGTGAGCACAGCGCTGGCGGCCAATACCAGCAAGTTGAATGCCATCGTCGCCAATACCGAGCGCGCTAGCCGTCGTTTTGAGCCGCTGCTGCAATCGGGTAACGACACGGTGAAGGTGCTTCAAACGCAAACTTTGCCGGAAGCGCATGCGCTGCTGGAGTCGAGCGATGACGCGGTAAGAGCGCTCCAGACGCAAGTCCTGCCGGAAGCGAACAAGGCGCTGTTCAATCTTGATAATCTTGCCGGTTCCTTTCCCGACCTGGCGTCAAAAATCAATCGAGACCCGTCAATCGTGATTCGCGGAAGTGCGCCGCGGGCACTCGGACCAGGGGAAGGAAAATGACAATGGGTATGGGAGGGGTGAGCATTGGCGTCCTCTGCGTCGCCTTGCTTTCAGGCTGCGCCTTGCTCTCACCCGTCAAAACAGACGCGGAAAAGTCCACGCTCAGCGATATCCCGCACGATCTGCCCAGCGAGCAGACGCATTCCTCAACCCTGTTGGTTCTGGCGCCCGAGACGCAGCCACTTTATGCCAGCACGCAAATGGCCTATACGACTCAGGCCTATCAAATCGCGTATTTCGGTCAACATGAATGGGCAGAAACACCGTCGCAGATGACCCAGCCTTTGATCGTCGAGACGCTTCGAGACACACACTATTTCAACGACGTTCTGTCGTCCCCTGACTTCGGGCACCACACGTTTGTACTTCGCAGCGAAATTCTGGAGATCAAACAGGACTTCACTTCGGAGCCTGCGATGCTACGGCTCACGATGCGCTTCAATTTGAGCCAGGAGGCCAGCAATCAAGTGATCGCGAGCAAGGAATTGTCGGTGCAGGAACCCATGGGAGGACGGAACCCCAACGCAGGTGTGGTGGCCGCCAATGAGGCCATGGTTAAGCTATTGAGAGAACTTGCCGGGTTCGTGATCGACAATGCAAACTAGGGCAGCATTTTGCGCAAAGTATCGTCTTTGAGCACAAAGTGATGCATAAGCGCCGCGCCCGCATGAATGCATAGGAAGGAGAGGATCGCGTAAGCGAAGCCTTTGTGGACCACGATGAGTTGCTGAAACAGGTAGTCGTCGCGGGGAAGGAAATCTGGCAGCGTGAAGAGGCCAAAGAACGATACCGAAATGCCGGCGGCGGAGGACATGAGCAAGCCCGTGATCGGCAGCGCGAACATCAACGCGTAGAAGCAGAGATGCACGAATCGGGCTGCGATTTTTTGCCAGTCAGGCTGGTGAGTAGCGAATTCCGGTAGTACATGCGTCAGTCGCCAGGCAAATCGCATTGGGAGGACGACGAGTACCAACAGGCCGACCTCCTTGTGGCCGAGGATTAGTATGATTTTTTTCGTGCTGAAACCGACGTCGGGAAGCATGTCCATATAAAGACCCAATGCCGCCACGCCAATGATAAG
This sequence comes from Burkholderiales bacterium, assembly GCA_026225235.1. GTDB lineage: Bacteria > Pseudomonadota > Gammaproteobacteria > Burkholderiales > Burkholderiaceae > Pararobbsia. The sequence continues at coordinate 50 of JAMFSK010000066.1, read as the reverse complement.
AAACGCCATTGACCAGTGAAACAGGATCGCGACCGCCCCGAAGCGTGCTT
>JAMFSK010000065.1 GCA_026225235.1 Burkholderiales bacterium | reverse complement strand
GGGCGCATCGAAGCGCGCGGGTGTGCCTTGGATGCTGCTTGCCGTCGGCCTGGTGGTCGTGGTCGTGGCGGCGGCGGGGCTCTACTGGTTTTTGGTTGCCCGTTTCTACCAGTCAACTGATGACGCCTACGTGGGCGGCGACGTCACCGTGATGTCGCCCAAAGTGAATGGGTTCGTCACAGACGTACTCGTGCAGGACAACCAGTTCGTGAAGGCTGGCCAGGTGCTGATTCGCCTCGATGCCCGCGACTACGATGCACGACTCGCGCAGGCGAGCGCTCAACTACAAAGCGCGCATGCAGCCGTCACCGAAATCCAGGCGAAGCAGGCTCTGCAACTGGCGACGATCAATGAGCAGACCGCCGAGGTGCGCTCGGCTGGCGCCGAACTCACGCGTACGTCGGCAGACCAGAGCCGGTATCAGGCACTCGTGAAAGACGAGGCGGTGTCCAATCAGGTCGTTGAACGCGCTGACGCGGATCTCAACAAAGCGCGTGCGGCGGTCGATCAGAGCAATGCAGGCGAGCTTGCGGCGAAGCGTCAGCTCGGCGTGCTCGACGCGCAGATTGCCGATGCGCAGGCGGGCGTCGCCAAGGCGGAGGCCGAGCAGCAGTTCGCGGCGCTGAACGTCGAGTACACGACGATCCGCGCGCCGATCGACGGCTATGTCGGCAACCGTACGGCGCGCGTCGGCATGCTCGCGAACACGGGAGTCTCACTGCTGACAGTCATTCCCGCGCACGGCCTTTGGGTCGATGCGAATTTCAAGGAAGACCAGCTCCGCAAGATGCATATCGGCGACGCGGCCGAGGTGTCGCTCGACGCAGCGGATGGGCCTCCGCTCAAAGGCGTGGTCGAGAGTCTCGCACCCGCGACGGGCGCCACCTTTAGCGTGCTGCCACCTGAAAATGCAACAGGCAACTTTACGAAGATCGTTCAGCGGGTGCCCGTCCGGATCCGGCTCGATGCCGCTCAGGATACGAAGCACATCCTGCGGCCGGGCCTCTCGGCTACGGTCAAGGTACGGCTGGGCGAAGCCCATGCGTCGGAACAGGCTCAGGGTGCCGATCAAGCTCAAGCCGAAGCGGCGGGGCATTGAACACCCCCATGACCCAGGCCCCCCTCTCCAACCCGGCAGACATGCCGACGCGCACTAAGATCTTTGCGTTTGCGTTGATGTGCCTCGGCTTCTTTATGGCGACCCTCGATATCCAGATCGTCGCCTCGTCGCTCAAGGATATTGGTGGTGGCCTTTCCGCGAGTCAGGACGAATTGTCGTGGGTCCAGACCTCCTACCTGATCGCCGAGATCCTGGTGATCCCCATGTCCGGCTGGCTCACGCGCGTCTTCTCCACACGATGGTTGTTTGCCGCCTCGGCACTCGGCTTCACGATCACCAGCATGATGTGCGGCCTGGCGTGGGACATCAATTCGATGATCGCATTCCGCGCGCTGCAGGGCGCGGTAGGCGCGGCCATGATCCCGACGGTGTTCACCACCGCGTTCGTCCTCTTCCCCGGGCACCAGCGCGTGATCGCCTCGACCACCATCGGTGCGTTGGCTTCGCTGGCTCCGACGATCGGCCCCGTGATCGGTGGATGGATCACCGATGCATGGTCCTGGCACTGGCTGTTCTATCTGAATCTAGTGCCCGGTCTGGTCGTGGCAATTCTGGTACCGAAGTTCGTCAACATCGACAAGGCTGACCTCTCGTTGCTCAAGAAGGGCGACTACCTGGGTATCGTGCTGATGTCCCTATTCCTCGGTTGCCTCGAATACGTGCTTGAAGAAGGCCCGCGCAAGAACTGGCTCGGAGACCCCGTGATCCTCGCGTGCACCTGGATCTCCGCGATCTCGGGTTTTCTGTTCCTGGTTCACGCACTGACGAAGAAGGATGCGATCGTTGACCTGGCCGCGCTCAAGGTGCGCAACTTCGCGATCGGCAGTCTGCTCTCATTCATTACCGGTATCGGCATCTTCTGCACGGTGTATCTCACGCCGTTGTTCCTGGGTCGGGTACGCGGTTTCGACTCGACACAGATCGGTGTCGCACTGTTGTCGGTAGGCGTCGCGCAGCTCATCGGCCTGTGTATCTATTCGTCGCTTGCGCGCTTCGTTGACTTGCGCTGGTTGTTGTTGTTCGGGCTCGTGTGCTTCGGCGCCGGTTGCTGGCTCTATGTACCAATGACCAATGAATGGGGCTGGCAACAACTGGTCTTGCCGCAGGCGTTGCGCGGTTTCGGCCAGCAATTCTCGATCGCGCCGGTGGTGACGATGGCGCTTGGCTCGTTGCCGCAATCTCGGCTGCGTTCCGCGAGCGGCTTGTTCAACCTGATGCGCAATCTGGGCGGTGCGATCGGCATTGCGGTGGTCAGCACGATGCTCAATGACCGGCTCAATCTCCACTACCTGCGTCTCAATGAGCACGTGACGTATGGACGCCCGCTCGTCGAGGCATTGATGCGCGGACAGGCCTCTCATTTCGCGAGCGTCGGCGGCGATCTGCTGAACGGGGCGCAAGCCAGCCTGGGTCAATTGCATGCGCTTGCGATGCGCGAGGCGATGGTGCTGACGTTCTCGGATACCTTCGCGGCCGTCGCGGCTTGCTTCGTGGTGGGCTTCGCGCTCGCGGTATTCGCGAAGCCTCTGAAGCTCGGCGCTGCACCGCCCCCGGATGCGCATTGAGCGTTGGAGATCGCAATGAGTGATCTGAACAGCGGCGCACAAGCCGAAGCATCGAACCCAGCAACGAAACCCGCGATGAACCCCGTGGCAAGCGAAGCAACAAGGACTGTAACCATGACCGCCATTCCGACTGGCATGAAATCCCGGCTCGCCATCGTCATGGCAAGCATCGTACTCGCCGCCTGCGCGGTGCCTCCTGCCGAGCACGCGAAGCTGCCCGACACGGTGTCGACAGTCGCACCCGCTGCGTGGGATGTCGACGTGACGCAAAACCCGATCGAAACCGAAGCCTGGTGGCAGCAATTCGGCGATCCGACCTTGCATCAACTGGTGGCCGAAGTCCTCGCGCAGAACCTCGATGTGCAGGCTGCTGTCGAGCGGGTCAAGCAGGCTGAGGCGGTCACTGTCGAGCAGCGTGCCGCATTGTTGCCACAACTCGATCTCAATGCGATCGGCGCCGACCAACGCCAGAACACCCCGCCGCCACTCGGCTATGTCCGTGAGGCTGGCGTGGGTGTCACGGCAAGTTGGAAGCCCGATGTATTCGGTGGCGAGCGCCTGGCGGTGCTGGCCGCCAAGGCACAGGTCGAGCACAGCCAGGACGCGGTAGATGAATTGAAACTCGCGCTCGCCGCCAACGCCGCCTCCGCCTACATCGACCTGCGCTGGGCGCAAACCGAACAAAAGATCCTTCAGGACAATATCGAAATCCGCACGCGCGCCTTGCACCTGACTCAGGAGCGACGCGCTTATGGCCTCTCGAATAGCCTTGATGTCGCACGTGCGCAGAACCAGCTTAGTGACCTGCAAGCGCGGCTCCCGCGTATCGGTTCGACAATCCAGCACCAGTTGAGTCTCATTGCGGTCTATTCGGGCCGCACGCCGGAAAGTGTCGATCACCTTCTGCTGACGAACGCGGCGCCCATTCCGGTGCCCGCGAACGAGGTGCCGGGCGTGTTGCCGTCGACCGCGCTGCTGCGCCGACCCGATGTGCGTGTTGCTTACGACAGCGTTGAACAGCGTGCCGCGCAAGTTGGCGTGTCGCGTGCGCGCCGCTATCCGCAATTCAACCTTTCGTTGAGCGACGGCTTGCTCGCTGCTTCTTGGGTTGGCCTGCCGACACTGACGGATAACCTGTTCAGCGCAGCCTTGACGGCGACCAGCCCGATTTTCCACGCGGGAGAAATCCAGGCTGGCATTGAAGGCAGTGAAAGCCAGATGCGCGAGTCAGAACTGAACCTGCGCGAAACGCTGCTTTCTGCGCTCAAGGAAGTCGAGGACACACGCAGCGACCTGGTGAGTACCTCCGATTCCGTCGTGCAACTCGGCACTGCCTTGTCGGCCTCGGACCAGGCGTTGCGTCTGTCGACCGAACTCTACAAGGGAGGCGCTGCGGACTTCCTCGATGTGCTCGACGCGCAGCAAGCCTATTTGCGAGACCAGGATTCGCTCAACCAGGCCAGGCGTGAGCATGCACTCGCCGCGGTCGCGCTGTATCGCGCGTTAGGGGGTGGATGGACCAAGGACGGCAAGGTCGACGTCGCCCTGGCCGGAAGTCTGTCATCCGATGCGACCCAGGCGAACTGAGTTCCGTGTATGACACGAGGCAATTCGTCCGAATCCGCTTCGCTTGAGCTGGCGGATCAGCCCGACGACGCGAACGCCGAAGATAACCTCGAGTTCGTCTTGCGGCGGGCCGCACG
>JAMFSK010000064.1 GCA_026225235.1 Burkholderiales bacterium | reverse complement strand
CGGCGCGCGCCTCGCCGTCTTTGAACGCTCGTTGCGGCTCGGCCGTTTGACACTTCGTCGAGGAAAAGTCATGTCTACCCCACCCGTCGTTCTCATCACCGGCGCACTGACCGGGATCGGCCGCGCTACGGCGCTGGCGTTTGCCCGTGAGCATTCACGTGTCGTTATCTCCGGACGGCGTGCTGAAGAAGGTCAGAAACTGGCCGCGGAACTTCGCGCGTCCGGAGCGGAAGCCGAGTTCTTTCAGTCCGACGTCCGTTTCGAGGACGATGTGCGTGATCTGGTCGATAAGACCGTTGCACGTTTTGGCAGGCTTGATGTGGCGGTCAACTCGGCTGGCACCGAAGGTCAGCCCGGCCCCGTGACCGATCAAACCGCGGAAAGCTACGCCGCCGTCTTCGATACCAATGTCCTCGGCACGCTGCTCAGCATGAAGCACGAGATGCGCGTGATGCTGGCGCAGGGCAGCGGCAATATCATCAATATTTCATCGACGATGGGTTCACGCGGCGCGCCAAACGCGTCTCTCTATGTGGCGAGCAAACACGCGGTGGAAGGCCTGACCAAATCGGCCGCTATCGAGGCGGCCGCCTCGGGGGTGCGCGTCAATGCTGTCGCGCCGGGTCCCGTAGAGACCCCGATGCTCGACCGGCTCACCGGCTCCGATGAGCGGAAAGCCGCATTTCTCGCTAACGTTCCACTCAAGCGTGCGGGAACGCCGGAGGAAATAGCCGAGGTCATCGTGTTCGTCGCGTCCGATAAGGCCAGTTTTATGACCGGTGAAATCATCAGGATCAATGGCGGGAAAACGGCCTCCTGAGTTTGATAGCCGCGACCGGGCGATTGCGGTCTGAAACCGATATGGCACTCGTTCCCGGCCGATTCAGCACATCACGATTTAACCAAGCCCGTTGCGAACCCAACGACGTGGGTGAAACCCGCGTCATCCTCCATGAGGTGAAACGTGTCCACCCCAGCTTTCGAGAGCCTGCCCGAACCGCTTAGAAGTGTTCAGACGCGCCCGTTGTTTGTGATGCGGCTCGACGTCAAGCCGATCGTTGTGGTTGGTGCGACTCCCGGGCCGTTTCGCCGCGTGGGCATCGTCCCATCGGGGTCGTTCAAAGGCGAGCGCCTATCCGGAACGGTGCTGGACGGAGGAAGTGACTGGCAAACGGTTCGCAGTGGTGGAAGCACGACGCTCGACGTGCGCCTCCTTCTGAAAACTGATGACGACGTCACGATCACCATGTCATATCGTGGCGTTCGCCATGGCCCAGCCGAGGTCATACAGCGGCTCGAGAAGGGCGAGATCGTCGAGCCATCGAGCTACTACTTCCGGATCGGCCCGATCTTTGAAGCCCCGAACGGCCGATATGAATGGCTGAACCGCCTCATGGCCATTGGCACGGGTCATCGGTTTGCGGACGGGCCGGTGTACAGCGTGTTTGAAGTTCTATAAGTGACCTCGCGCCGTAAATCGCCTACTCTATTTTTTACCGGCCCCCAAAACCCGTCGATGCAGATTGGCTTGGGCCATCCCACTCGGTGACGCCTGGAGCGCACGATGATCGGCGACGTTATCTTGTTGAAGAGTTCGGCCAAAACGTCGACCCTGAATCTTGCGCTCCAACGGTTGATCACGCGCCGGTTCGCTTACCCTGAGGGCTACACTCATGTCGCTCTCGGCACGGGTCCTTTTCAGGCCATCCACGCGATGCCAGCCCCTTGGCATGTCGAGATCGCCGCGCTCCAGGAACTGCTATTGCCACAAGCGGTATGGCAGGTCTGGCGAAACTCCCGGTTCAGCGAAAAGATAGGCGACAACACCGAACTCGCCTTCTCATATCACTGCAAGTTTTCAGAATGTATAGGAGAGGCGTACAACAATCGGTTTGTTTTTCGCGACGCACCCGACTATTCGTATTGCTCGCAGCTCGTCGGAAAACTGGCCGAAGTCATGGGCTGCCCATTCAGCAAGCCACCGTTCACCCTGATGCCAATCGATATCCGAGCCGAGGTCGAGCGCGCTCAGGATTGGACCGACGTCACCGCAGAGTACGAGAACCTGCTTGAGCGCGATGCTCATTACCAGCGGCTCTACTTCAATCCGAACCGTCGTGATTCCATGGCTCACTACTCGGCCTATCTGCATGCCAAGGGTAAGGAGAACGCGTTCAATCAAGGCTTGGTCGCCATGATGGGAACAAAGGGTCCACAAAGTCGAATCATTCCAATCGGGTCAAACGGCGCCACCACGGCCTTTACCATCGACGACAGCCCGAGAAAGGGTCTGCATGGACATGAAGCGGCTGATCTCCCCGAGCCGTACCACGGTTCCGTCTGGGACTGGAGCAAGATCCTGAGTCCCATAACTCAATTGCTGGGCGACGACGAATTCGAGGCCTTGATGTCCTTAGAAATGTTGCCCAAACATCGCCCACAGGAAGGTGAGTCCTCATGAGGAGCGCTTTGGACGCCCGCCATGACGCGATCCTAGTGCTTGCCAGCGAGGCGCTTGCCAAGACGGCAGCCCTGTTGTTCGATGCGGTCATTCCGTTAGGCACTGCCCGAGTGCCCAAGGAGGTGCTGGCCTGGCGCGCGCCATACCGATGGCAACTCGACGGGCCACTGTTCAACGCAATGCTACGTCGAAAAACCGGCGCGCCCCCGCGCGCGAAGATTCATGTTCGGTCCGTGTCGGGCGACACGCATATTCTCGGCGACGACGATGACGATATCAACGCAGACGCCATGGCCGCGCTTCTCGAATCGCTCTATTTGCAAAACGCGGAGCACTTCCAGGAGCGCGTCGCGCTTGGACTCAAGAACGCGTCGTTCCCCGAGACGCCGCTGATCTTGCCCGCATCCTTCGATACCGACGAAACTGAAATGACTGACGAAGCGCTTCTGATCAGTTTGAACGGCCTCTCGCTGGTCGATGTCGACAACGTTTCATGGGAAAACATCATTGACGTGAGAGATGATCCCCTGGCGATGCGAGGCCTTCAGGGGATTCGCGACATGTTTATCGCAGGGAAAGAGTTGAGTGCATCAACCGCAGAGGACGAAATCGGTCGAGTGACCGAAGCATACGAAGCGGCGGCGCGTGCCCATGGGTTGCCAACGGTCGAGTCGAAATTTGGCATAGTCGTCTCTCTCGAACCCGGAATCGAGAGAATCCGATCGAGTTTGCTGTCTTTGTTGGTTGAGCAGATGGACGACGACTTGCCCCTGGATCCAGCGGGAGCCATTGCGACCGTTAATGGTCTGGAGTTGGGTCTGTTCCCCGTGCATCGTGCGTTCGAACTTTTGACGCATAGTCACCCATTCGTGATTTCCACGGGTGCGCGGGGAGATCATTGAGGAAGGGCGCTGGATGGGAAGGCCGGTGTGGTCTCGCAACGAAATGATCGCGCTCGGTAATGCGAAGGCCAAGCGTGTCCAGGTAAAGCCCCGAGCTTCGTAGTGAAAATCCGCGCATTGATGGTTAGATTCTGCCCCGTCCGCCATCGTAATCATGCAAAAGACCCAACCGGTCTAGTCGGGTCTTTTTTTGAATCGGGCCGATGATGAACTGTTACGCGACTGAGTCTCATCATTCTCGTGGCGATGCACCGCCCCCGAACCCCGTCAGTCCCCCGGACGATGTATTGCCGCCGAACCCCGTTATCCCTCCCGATGACGAATTACCTCCGGTGCTTCCCTCTAATCCGAACCCGCTCCCAGCCGATGTCGTACCCCCTGGCGGCAACGGCGGATTCAGAGGAACACTACCGTTGTTCGGCACCACACCGCTCGACGGCACACTCACCGGCGCTTGTCCGGGCACCTGAGGAAGCTGGGCCACGAATATCCACTGAGCGTAAGTAAGTCGATCTTCAAACCCTTGAAATTCGACAGGAAACTGCGCGATCTGGATCGGATGGGCCTTCGATGCACTGTGAATGCCAACAATCGTTTGCCCGTCGAGCGACATGACCAGCACCCAGTCCGTCTTACCTGTGATCGGATCCGCATAAACCTTGCGCAAATGGTGAACCGGATTCGGATAGCGCGGATCATGTACGAGATCGTCAAGCGTGTGTGGCTGTGTGAGCTGACCAACCGGCGTCTGCGACGCGTAGCTCGACAACGCGCGTTGAAATTCTCCGCCTACAAACAGCAATTCTTTTTCGGCCATCCTCCGCTGATACACCTCACCGAGTTGCGCGCTTCCTGCAGCCACCACACCGATGACGGCAATCAGAATCAGCAGCGCGAGATACGCGTAGCCGCCTTGTCGCGATCGCGCTTGACCCACCGCACGCAGGGAACGCTTGCGCCTCCCAATAGACTTCAAAGTGCCCCGAACGCCACGCCATCACGTGTCGCCCCCTCCGCGCCGCTCTTGATGTCGTACACCTTGCCGGGGAACTGCTCATCGGGCGGCACGATAATCCACGTCGTCGCGCTGTCTGTGATCGGATCGAACGGCAAGGCGCGCAGGTAGTGCTTGTCCACCAGATCATCGAGAGAGTCGGGATAACGGCCCACGTCACCATAGAACTTGTCGATCGCATCGCGCGTCACGAGCAGGTTTTCGGACAGCACCTTCTCCTTGGACACATCGATCGTATGGAAATACTGCGGCAATGCGAGTGTCAGCAATAGCGACACGATGGCCAGCACAATCAGCAATTCGATCAGCGTGAAGCCTCGCGACCCATGCAAGCGTCCTTTCGCCCGGCGAAAACGATCTTGTATCGGCATCACCAGTTCCGGTAGAGAATGCCATTAAGCCCGACGCCTTTAGACATCGTGAAGACGTCGTACACATCGTCGCCCTCCTGCGGATCATCGGCCTCGCTCTCATACGAGCGCTTGCCCCACGTCGCGGCGTCGCTCAGGTCAGGGTCGTTGTTCATCGGATCGCGCGGCACGCGTCGAAGAAAGTAGATCTTCTGCCCCTTCGGGTCGGTCTGATCCTGCACGCCATCGACAAGCACTTCGAGCTTGGGCGGATAACCGCTCGCGCCGGCCTCCATCTGTATGCGGCCGTCCTTGGAGGCGACTTTGTACACATCAATCGCATGGCGGATCTCGTGCAGCGCCTCGCGCAGTTCCTGCTCGCGCTCGCGCTGCCGCATGACCTGCGCGACCGGCACGGTCATCGAAGCAAGCACGCCAAGAATGGCCAGCGTGACGAGCAATTCGATCAACGTGAATCCGGCCATCGCGTTCGCCCCCCTTCCGCGACGTGCACCGCGCGAGAGGGATGTCATGGCGTCGCCGTCACACCGAAGGTATAGGCGGACGGCGGTGTCAGGGTGATCGGCACGCCACTCACGCCGACCACGGAACCCGGCTGAACCTGAATCGAGGTCTGCGACGCTGCGGCCACTGCCTTGAAGTTCAACACGGCGAACGTGGCCGGTGATGCCGCACCCGAGCCGCCCTGAACCGAGTCGCTGAGGATCAGGTGACCACCCTGTGCCACCCGATTCGAAAAGCTCGTCGGCGCACCACCTTGCTTGAGGAAATCGCCCTCGGTTGCGCCAACGAACTGGAGCTTCGTGCTGTCGTAGTTGATGGTCGACGACACGCTCGCAACGGGCTGATCCGCCTGCATGGTCAGCGCAACCGACACCGAATCGCCGACTTTGACCTGAGGTGGCCCTTCGATCGTCATCTGGGCAGTGCCCGGGTCGGTCGCTCCGCCGCCCACAAAGGGCGCCGCATCGCCTCCGTTCGATGTCTCTGCTCCGGCACCATACGAACCATTCGCACCACCGTAGCTACTGTTGTCACCCGCGGCGCTGTTCAGACCGCTATTCGAACCGTATCCGCCATTCGAGCCTAGGCCGTTGTTCAAACCATTCTGTGTACTCGTCGAACGCGCACGTGCCGCGTCGTCGTTCGATGACGACGTAGCCGGCGTCGGCGAAGCGCTCGACAGTCCGTTGGACTGGACCATGCTGTGCATATTCGATTCCGTGCCAGACGTGAAGTACGCAAGCGAGGCATCCGGACGCTGAATGTTCCGCACAAGGTGGGGCGTGATCGACAACACGATTTCAGTGTCCTTGTCGTCATCCGTCGTCGCGCCGAACAAGCGGCCAAGCACCGGCAGATTGCCGATGCCGGGCACCTTGTTGCCCGACGTGCGCTCTTCGTTGTCGATCAGGCCAGCCAGCACGTCGGTCTCCCCGTTCTTGAGTTGCAACACGGTGCTCGCCGTCCGCGTACCGATCTCGTAGGCTGTCGTGCCGGAGCCGCCCGAGACGGTGTTGAGCAGACTGCTGACTTCCAGCGATACCTTGATCCCGACGGTGTCGTCGAGAAAGATCGTCGGCTCGACCTGCAAGGTCAGGCCGATATCGAGGTAGTTGATCGACTGCGATACAAAGCCCGTTGATGTCGCGGTTGATGTGATGTTCGGCACACGCTCGCCGATCAGGATCTTGGCTTTCTCATGGTTGTGCACGCGAATGCGCGGATTGGTCAGCAGCTTCGCGTCGGAATCCTGCAGGTTGGCATTGGCCGTGGCCTGCAGCGACGAAATGCCGAGGGTGTGCGTGGTCTGATGGAGCAGGTCGGACAGGGTCAACGACGGCGAAGCACCCGTGCCCGTTGACGTGGTGCCGATCGTGTTGGTGCCGGTGGTCGCCCCCGACGTCAGCGCGCTGATCGACGTGCCGACAGGCAGGGGGGTCACCGAGATCGAGGCCGGCCAATCGATACCGAGATCCTGGAGCTTGGTGCGGCTCACTTCGAGCACCTCAACCTCGAGCATGACCTCGGGCTCCGCCACGTCCTCGAGCGCGACAAGCTTCTCGGCCATCTTGATCGCGTCCGGTGTGTCGCGAACGATGACTACGTTGAGATTCTCGTCGGCCACGACGTCGCGCGACTTGACGATGGTCTTCAGCGTGTTGGCGATTGTCTTCGCATCGGTGTACGACAGGAAGAATGTCCGCACGGCCAGTTCCTGATAGTCCTTGAGCTTGGCCGGTGTCGCCGGGTAGATCAGCACTGTGTTCTCGTCGAGCACCTGCTGCGCGAGCTGATTCGTTGCGAGGACATAGCGCACGGTGGCGTCAATCGTGCTGTTCTTGAGGAAAATCGAGGTGCGCTGATCGGTCTTGACGTCCTTGTCGAACAGGAAATTCAATCCCGAGCTGTGCGAGATGACTTCGAATATCTGTTTGAGCGGCGCGTCCCTGAAATCGATCCGGATGGGCTTTCGGTAGGCCGCAGCCAGTGCGGCATCGACTCGCGCGGGACCGGAGTCGGCGTCAAGCCGGCGCTTGAGGGCAAGCGCACGCCGATTGGCCGGCGCTTCGGTCAGCACATTGTTGACGAGGCGGCGTGCTTCATCGGGCTGTTGTCGCGCAGCCAATCCTTCGGCGCGGCTGAGCAGCGAGTCGATGCGCCCTGCATTTTCGAGCCCGCCGATGCCTGCGATCGCTCGCTCGTTGTCGGGCTCAATTGAGAGCGCTTGCGCGTACGCCTTGCGCGCTGCATCCCGTGCGCCGGCGGCGGCCAGCCGGTCGCCCTGTTCGTCGAAACTGATCAGCGCTTTTTCGCGCTCGGCGAGGAAGGTCGAGCGATAGATGGCGTCCTTCGGGTCTTGCTTGCTCGCCTGCTGAAGCTTTGCCAGTCCTTCGTTGGTCTTGCCATTGGCCACGAGCTGCTGGCCATCGCGATAGGGATCCTGCTGCGCACAGCTCACGAGGAGGCTGACAAGAAGCGCGGGGGCGATGAGCATCACCGTGCGTCGCCACAGGCTGCCTGTTGAACTGCATTTCGCAGCGGCGCCTTGGGCATCAAGCGGGGTAGGTGTCGGGAATGACGTACGCAACGGTTGTTTCCTCGTATCGTGCCTGTCAGTCGGCACTGCCGATGTCCAGCGTCTGAACCAGTTTCGTTGGCAAATACACCAGCGTCATGGTCGGGGGGGCGATCGATTCGACTCGATAGGCCCCGTCGATAATGGTCTGTTCGCTCACGATCAGCGTCTCGTCTCCGCGCGAAAGAAACACTTGCCATCGGCCCTCAGACGACTGCTTGCCGATATAGGTGAACGGCATCTCCTGCGCGAGCGAGCCGGACGGCAATGGCGGAATATCCGAGCCCGCGGATCCGGAGGATGGCAGCGGGGGCGCCAATAAGGTGGTACCGAACAACTTCCGATGTCCGTCATCCGCCGCCCCGCCACGCGCAGTGCGTGCCTGCAGCGCCGCGATGGCCACAACACCACTCGCGCTACTCGCACGAGGCGGCGTGCCGGACGTGTGTGTGCGAGGCGCGGCCTCGACGATCGGGTCGCTCGAGTTGCGTTCAGAGAAAACGAGGGTCAGCATCGTCGAGACAAACAACACGCCGAGAATGATGTGGTTACGCTTCATCGGCCGATCTCGCTCGAGGCAGCGCGCACCAGCAAAACAGGCTGCTGGGAGGACGCAGTCAACAGGCCGGCAGCGGTCGACCGCGCAGCAATCGCAGACTGCGTTGCCAGTGCCATCGCAGACGGCAAGGGCAGCGTCGGCATAGGCATCGCAGCCGGTACTGAAGGAACGACACTTCCTGACGGCGTGACGAGTGCGGGCGCGGCGAGGGTGACTGCCGACCCGGCTTCGACAGTCCGAGAAGGAACCGTTATCGCGCCGGATACGAACACCGATGAGGATCCGGCGATGGGCATGCCTGCCGGCGAAGGCCAAGGCGAAGGCGAAGTCGATGCGGGTGCAGTTGCAGGTGCAGGCGCCGGAATCACTTGCGACACAGGTCTCGATGCCCACACGGCGGGCCGCAGAAACGCGGTGAACCGCAGGTTTGCTTCGATAACCGGATCGCCCGCCGAATTGCGCTTGAAGCGCATATCGTCGAGCGCCGCATACGGCAGCGCGACAAGTACCTTCTCACTGAAGCGGCGCACGTTCGAATAGTCGCCCTTCAATGGCAGGATCACGGTATAGGTATCGAACCGTCCCGCGGCATCATGGGCCGGCTTATATTCGGCGCGGTCCAGCTCGACGCCAGTTTCAGACGCAGCGTCGAACAACCCGCTCACGATCTGTTCGGTATGGGCTCCGTCACCCAGCGCCGCATAGAACGCGTCCAGTCTCTGCGAAGCGAGCGCTGGCGCCGACACAACGGGCTTCGGCAAAGCCACCGCGCGCGCAAGGGCCACCTCGCGTGACTCTTCCTCCACACGCAAGGACATGCCCGGCAGCACCACGGCCCATAACGCAGCGGCACCCGACAGCAGCGCACCGGCAATCAACGCGCCCGTCCCGACGCGCCCAAGCGCAAGCCGGACGCGCAACACTTCGCGGCGGAGCATCGACAGGTTGACGTTCATGACGACGCACCCCGCCACTGAACCTCGACATCGAAGCGGAGCACGCTATCGCCCCCGTCCTTGACGAGTTCGTGCTTGACGAGATTGACTCCCGCGAGCATCGGCTGCTGCTCGAGCCCGCTCAAGTAGTCGATCATGTCCTTGCTCGCGTTGCATTCGGCTTCGATGCGAACCAGATCACGCCCCGGCGCGGGCGCGATCGAGAGCAGCGCGATCTGCGCAGGCGTTGCGGCTTCGATTGCATCGAGCAATCCTTCCCACGGCATGTTCAGGCGCGCGATCGCGGCATTGACTGCCGCGCCTTGCTTAGTGTCGATGGGTGTGGTCTTCACCGCCTTCGATGCGCGTTCGAATCGTTCGACACGCGCCGAGAGTCGTGCGGTTTCACGGTCAAGCGCATCGAGTCGATCGAGGTGTTCATGGATGCGAATGCCGGCCAATACGCAAAGCAACACGCCGGCGATGGCGAACACTCGAGTGATCCGTCGGATTCGATACAGTTCGCGGCGCACACTGAACGGCGCGAGATCGAGTGACAGGTGTCTCATGATGCCGAGCGCCCCCACGCAAAGCGGGCCGCAAGCGAAGCAGCAAACGATGCGAGCCGCCATGGCCGACGTTTGGTGCGCGGCGCCGCGCGGTGTCCAGGTGCGATCCAGTGGACCGCCATCGCTATATCACGCGGCTTCGCGGCTCCCTTGGCACCCGACTTCGCGACCACCAATTCTTGCGCCGCTGCCGAATCCGAGGCCCAGGCCTGGACAGGCGTTCCCTGCACATAAAGCACGGACGGCGGCGACACATCCTCGAGCAATGCCATGCGCGCGATCTGCTCGCGCAACCAGCTCAACGGTGGAACCGGCTCGGGCAACAGCAACGTTCGCACGCTCGCAAGCCGCGGCTTCGGCGTCGCGGCGACCAGCCCGAGCGTCAGCGCGCGCCCGTCAAGCGTTGCAAGCCACGCGTTGGCCCCAAGCTGTTGGCGCGAGCGATTCCACGCTCCGACGAAATTTGGCGTCACCGAGATCAGGCATCCGCGCCGGGCATAGACTGTCTGCTCGATCGCGGCCGTCACGCGGCGTGGCACCGCACAGGCGAGAAACGGCTCGTCGGCCTGCCAGTCGGCGTGCAGATGCCAGCCGGAAACCGCGTCGCCATAGAGCGAATGGAAGCGCACCGAGGCCGCCGCCCGCAAGTCCAGAACGCGCGCGCTATTGCTGGGCGGCGTCACGATAAAGTAGCGCGCAAGATCATCGCCTAGCGTCGCCTGGACAGGCAGGCCCCGTCCCTCGACCTCGTCGAGCGCAGCGGCAAGAAGCGCCCCGAGCCTATCCGCCTCGAGAAGATCGACACCGTCCAAGGCACGATGCGAGAACACCGGTGCAGACTTTCTCGAACCGCTCACGCGTTGCACCGACAACAGGTCGCGCGACAGCGCGATGACGCAATGCCCTCGCGGCTTGAACCACGTGCGAGCGCTAACGGAACGATTACGCATTCAGCGTGACCCGCTTGACTTCGCTGAGCGTGGTCTCACCACGCTTGACGAGACCGAGCGCGACCTCGCGCAACTGGCGCGTGCCACTGCGACGTGCCGCTTCCTTGATCGCACGAATCGGCTGCTTCTCGACGACCATGTCACGCAATTCGTCGTTGAGGATCAGGATCTCGGCGATCGCCCGACGTCCGCGGTAACCGGTGCCCCGGCAGTCACCGCAGCCCCGGCCTTGCTGGAAGTTGAAATCGGCCACATCGGCGCGCGTCAACCCGAGCCGAGTCAACTCCGCATCGCTTGGCACATAGGGAGCCGCGCAATGCGTGCAATTGACGCGCAAAAGACGCTGCGCCCAGATACCGTTGAGCGCTGACACAAACGCATAGGGATCGATGCCCATATGGCTGAAACGGCCGAACACGTCGAAGACGTTGTTCGCGTGAACCGTCGTCAGCACGAGGTGGCCCGTCAGCGCAGACTGCACGGCAATTTCCGCCGTTTCCCGGTCGCGAATCTCACCGACCATGATCTTGTCGGGATCATGCCGGAGAATCGAACGCAGGCCCCGCGCAAACGTCAGCCCCTTTTTCTCGTTGACGGGAATCTGCAGAATGCCCGGCAATTGATATTCAACGGGGTCTTCGATCGTGATGATCTTGTCGCGGCCGTTGTGGATTTCGGTCAACGCCGCGTACAGCGTCGTCGTTTTGCCCGACCCGGTCGGTCCCGTCACCAGCAGCATGCCGTACGGCTCTTCGGCAAGCGCGCGCAGTGCGACAAGAGACTCGCTGTCGTAGCCGAGCGCCTCGAGCGTGAGCGATCCATACGCCTCGATCATGGCGCGTTTGTCGAGAATCCGGATCACGGCGTCTTCGCCATGAATGCTCGGCATGATCGACACGCGCAAGTCGATGTCGTGCCCGCTCGCGGCAACGCGGAAGCTTCCGTCCTGGGGCACCCGGCGCTCCGCGATATCGAGCTCGGCCAACACCTTGAGTCGCGAGATCACCTGTTCGGCCGCTTCGACGCCATAAATCGTCGCAGCCGCATCAAGCACCCCGTCGACGCGGTATTTGAGCGCGAGACCCGTGGCCGTGCTTTCGAGGTGGATGTCCGACGCCCCCGCCTTGAGCGCGTCGTAGAGCGTCGAGTTGACGAGCTTCACGGCCGGACTCGCCGCCTCGCTGACGGACTCGAACGACAGCACCTGCGCCGCGCGTCCATCGACCTGCGTCGCGGCGTCTGCCGTCACAAGACTGTCTATCGCGCGGGCCGAGTCCTTCATGCGCGTGTGGTACGCCTGAAGATCCGAAGGCAACGCCAACCGTACGTCGACCGCCCCTCCAGCCTGCGCGCCGAGCCAGGTCTGAAGGTCGAGATCGAACGGATTCGTCGTCACGCCCACCAGCATGTCGCGCTCGTCGCGCAGCAAAGCGCAACGGCGCAGCATGGCACGCGAAAGCGGCACGCGATCAAATGCCGGTTTGAGCGACAGCATCTCCGGCGTCTCGATCACGCGAATCGCCAGCATCTGTGCGAGTGCTTGCAACACCTGCCGCGGCTCAAGACCGGTGATCGCTTCAAGTTCGATGACGATATGTTGCTGCGAGATCGCCGCTTGTGCGCGTGCGCGCGACAGAAGCCCGGCATCGAACAGGGGCGCGAGGGGCTCGTGCACTGAGGGCACCGATTCTCGCACCGTCATGACACGCTTTCCGCGAGATCGAAGATCGGCATATACAGCAGCACGACGATGGTACCCACGACAAGGCCGATCGCGGACATCAGCAACGGCTCGAACATGCGCGTAAAACGGTCGATCCACCGGCTGATCTCGCCGTCGTAAAACGCGGCCGACTGGGTGAGCATGGCACCCATTTCGCCCGAGCGCTCACCCACGCGCAGCATGCGAAGCGAGATGGACGTCGTCAGTCCTTCGCCCTGAAATGCGCTCGACAACGGCTCGCCCGACTGCACGGCCGCGCGTGCGCGCATGAGTCCTTCGCGCAGCCCCGGCGATACGGTGCCGCTAGCAGTCTCCATCGCGGCGACGATCGGAATGCCGCCTTCGAGCAGCATGCCGAGCGTCAGATAAAGACGGGAGAGCTGATAGATCCGCAAATG
>JAMFSK010000063.1 GCA_026225235.1 Burkholderiales bacterium | reverse complement strand
CTGGTTGCGAGCTACTCCAATAACCAGATCATCGAGTGCACACTCGACGCGTCAGGGAATGCGACAGATTGCGCACCGGCCGCCGTGTCGGGAGTCAATGAGCCGCTCGACTTCGCGCTGGTGGGTTCGACCCTCTATGTGGACAATCAACAGGTGGTGAATAGCGTCTTGCAATGCACATTTGGCAGCAACGGCAGGATCAGCAGCTGCACGGACGCCGGCGTGCACAATTTATATTCAGCCTCGGGCATCACTTTTATTGGAAACGATGCATATATCGCGAGCCCCTATGACTACCTGATCGATCGATGCTCGGTCGCGGGGAACGGCAAACTGTCGAATTGCGTCAGTGCGACCAGCGCGACCGACACGTTCAACTCGCTCCCGCCGCCGACCGGCGTCATCTTTTTCTAGCGCAATAATCCCTATGGGCGCCACAACAACTTTGTGCTCTTTGGGCTTTCGCCGGCGAATGAAAAACCTCCGTGAAGTTTCGCGGCATCGCGCTTTGCTTACCCACTCAGGAAAGTCAAAGATTCATTCAATCCGACCAGTCAGACCTACTATCGTGCCTAAGCTGTTCCCCATATTCGACCACAAGTCTCGATGACGAGCGCCCTCATCCAACAATGGCCCGGCTCGCGTTCGTTGCGAGCGTGCCATGCAATCAAGCAGTCAAACTGGGGAATCTCGAGTGGCACGTCGCACGAATAGATTTCATCCCTGAGAGCATGCGTGCGAATCCCCCCTCGCGTAACACGCTGATCAGCGTTCGATGCGAGCAGGAGGGAGGGAATGCCGCCGAAATTGTCCAATGTCATTGCGTCCCGACGCCGCTGGCCGCGTGGCTCGAACGAAGCGTCAGACCGAGGCCGTCTTGACGATCAGAACTTGACTTCTGAGATCCGCTCGTTCGCGAGCACGAGATCGAAGACGGCGGGATCGAAGCTGCCGCCCCACCACTCGAGGAAGTGCTCGTGCTCCTCGTGCGTCGGGTCGGTGATCGTTTCGAGGAAGTCGGCGTATCCTGGCACTCCACCGACGTCTTCCGGCGGCCACGCATACTGCACCTCGAGGCATAGCGGCCGGTGCATATCTGGATCAGGCACACGTGCCTTCTCGACCTTGATACGATGCTGCCAATAGTCGCCCTAGTCGTAGATACGACTCAGGGGACATTCTCGTTCAATACGACGAGCAGTCGGCCGAGATCGACAGGCTTAGTAAAGTGAAAGTCAAAACCAGCGGCCTCGGCCCGCTGTTTGTCTTTTTCCTGTCCCCAACCCGTCAGCGCGATGAGCACGGTGTCTCGACCCCAGGGGCGTCCCCGAATCAATCTCGCAATCTCATAGCCGTCGAGATCGGGTAGGCCGATGTCCAGAATGATCACATCCGCCAAAAAATCCTCGGCGATCTGAAGGCCCGTCTTGCCATCGAGTGCAGTGCGCGTAACGTGCGCTTCTGCGTCCAAGAGCATCGCGAGACTGATGGCGGCGTCTTCATTGTCATCGATGACCAAAATTCGATGCGGCTTGGTGCCCGTGACGCGAGGCGCACGATCCGGCGTTTCGAGCGGGCGCTGGTCAGCCGAGAGAGGAAGCCGAACGACGAATTCGCTCCCCAAGCCCTCACCTGCGCTGGTAGCCGACACGGTACCGCCATGAAGCCCGGTCAACGCCCGCACCAATGACAGGCCAATGCCGAGCCCACCTTGAGCGCGCTGCAGCCCCGGAGTCAGTTGAGAAAAAATCTCGAACAATGACGGCAAGTGCTCTTTCGCGATCCCAATGCCAGTGTCACGGACTGAGATAACGGCTTCATTGCCGTCACGTTTCCCTCTCAGCCAGATGGTTCCTCCTGGCGGCGTGTATTTCGACGAATTGTTGAGCAGATTTTGAATGATCTGAGACAGCCGCGTTGAATCTGCATCAAGCAGAATGGGCTCGTCCGGTAGCTCGACCAAAAAGGTATGCGAAGAGGCCACGATAGAAGGTTGCAAAGCCTCGGCCGCATGCTCCATCGCCGATGCAAGGCTCAGTCGCCTTTTGTCCAGCGCGATTTTCCCTTCGTTGATTCGGGATACGTCCAGTAGCCCATCGACGAGCGATGACATGTGGGTCATTTGCCGTTCAAGGACGTCACGCGCCCAAATCACCTGTGGATCCTCGAATTCTTTGAGCCGAAGCAAGTCGAGAACTGTCCGCATCGGTGCCAATGGATTGCGGAGTTCATGAGCAAGTGTTGCGATGAACTCGTCTTTTCTGCGATCCGCTTCTTGAAGTGCGGCTTCAGCGGCTCGCTTTTCGTCGAGCGACACTTCGGCCTGTTGGCGGGCACCGAGCAACTCTCGCTCGTACTGGTGGCGATCCACTACGATGAGAACGGCGAACTCGTCCATCTCGGTCGAGTCGCGTCGGAGCCGCGAGGCGTTGATCAGCATCGGGACGGGCTTCCCCGTTTTATGCACGAAGTCCATCTTGACTTCGGCAACTGATCGTTGAATCTGGAGCAAAGGCGCCCAGTGCGTCTGATGGAAAACCTTGCCGCCGATGGTCAGTAGATCTTGAATCCGGCGATTCTCAAGAAGCTCGTCCGCGTCGTATCCAAGCCAGCGACAGAACGTCGCGTTGACCCGAATGATGGTTCCCTGGACGGTTGTCGTGAGCAAGCCGCACGGGGCATGCTCGAAGGCCTCGGTGACTGGAGGGAGTGTCCTTCCAGGGCTATCCATTTCAGAGGTCAAGCCCACGCAAAAAAGCATCCGTGGCATCGATGCTTGCACAGGGTGCGCTCAAATGCGGGCAGTGGCCCACGTTCTCGACAATGCTTAGCGTGCTGCCCGGTATCCGACGTTTCATGTATTGGCCGACACCCAGCGGCGCCAGGAGGTCGTCGCTCGATTGCAAAATCAAGGTCGGTGTCGTGACCCGCTCGAGATCGGCGCGATGGTCCGCAAGGAACGTGACTCTCGCAAAATGCTTCGCGATGCTGGGATCGGTGCGGCAGAAGCTATTGGTCAGCTCGGCACTGAGCTCCGGTTGCTCGGGCGAACCCATGATCGCTGGCGCCATCGTGCTTGACCATCCGAGGTAATTGCTCTCGAGCGTTTCCAGCAATCCGTCGATATCGCTGCGCGTGAATCCTCCGACGTAGTCGTCGTCGTTGATAAAGGAGGGCGACGGGCCGACCATGATATTCGCGGAGAATCGATGTGGTGCTTCGATTGCTGCGAGCATGCCGATCATCGCGCTGACCGAATGCCCGATGTAGATGACCGGACCCGACGCGAATTCGTCGATCAGTTCCAGTAGGTCAGAGGCGTACCCGTGGAGCGATCCGTACTTGTCGTAGTCGTATGCCGTTAGGTCAGACTTACCACTGCCCACCAGATCAAAGAGGATCGTCTTGTAGCGGTCGCCAAAACTTGGCACAAGGAAGCGCCACATGGATTGGTCGCATCCAAACCCATGAGCGAAAACCACTGTAGCGGGGCCCTCGCCAGTAACGTTGACGTTGTTGCGCACTCGAATGTTCATTGGCTGCCGCAAATGATGGTGTGCCCTATTGTTTCACAACTTTAGGGCGCCCCAGGAACGCGGATCGATCAACGGTATTGATTCAATTTTGGCGAGGGCGGGCGGGATGGGTCGCTTGGCTTCGGCCCCAGCTAACGCCGCGTTACAAACCACTCGATATGCGCATTGCAGGAGGCCCTTCTGGTTCAGAAAGCGGCTGTTGGCACGCGCCGCCGAGCGTCTCTGAAGGGTCGGCTTCGGCCGACCGCGTCGGGCAGTAGCTGGCCAACAAGGGCCAGTGTCGAACGCGAATCGAGCGTCTGCAACGGGGACGAAGAGGTCTCTCGTCACCGCCATTGAAATTCCGTCGCCCGTCATTGGCAGGTACCCTTCCGGCATTCGGGTACGACGCCCGAATAAACGATCGATTCACTTGGCACCGAGTCCCGGTTGCACCGATTCGAGATCAACGAATTCGGCCATCGCGCGATTGCCTTCGTCTCCTGGATGCAAATGGTCGCCAGAGTCGTAGCGTGCAGCGATTCGGGTTGGACGTGTGGGATCACGTAGAGCCGCATCGAAGTCGATGACCGCATCAAAGACACCGCTGTGGCGAATCCAGTCGTTCACTTGCTGACGCAGAATGTCCTTGTCAGGTTGGTAGTAATTGTCCAGTGGCGTGCCGGGCAACGCGCCTTCGAACGGCGTGAGCGTGGCGCCGATCACGCGCACCCCCCTTGCATGGGCTTGCTCGACCAGTTGACGATAGCCTGCCGTCAGGCTGTCGAAAGAGGGACGCTGTGCATCCTGTGCGAACGTAGTACCGGGCCAAGCAATATCGTTGATGCCCAGCATTACGATCACGCTGCACACGCCCGGCTGCGCCAACACGTCTCGATCCAGCCGCGCCAGTGCGTTGACGCCCATGCCGTCGGACAGCAGGCGCGCACCAGAGATACCTGCATTGACGACTGCAACGCCAAGCGGAGCGAATCGGGCAGCTAGGAAATCCGGCCAGCGGCTGTCGCTGTCTA
The DNA here is from genome assembly GCA_026225235.1 of Burkholderiales bacterium. Lineage (GTDB taxonomy): Bacteria > Pseudomonadota > Gammaproteobacteria > Burkholderiales > Burkholderiaceae > Pararobbsia. The sequence continues at coordinate 6,791 of JAMFSK010000063.1, read as the reverse complement.
GGCTGGCTGCAGCGCCATCCGTGATGGAGTCACCGATCACAACGACCGTCCGTGCGCTTGGTTCGGTCTCGACCTGAATTCCCGTGAGCAGTGGTCGGGCCGTTGTGCTCTGTATGGTGCCATCCGCCTCCGTCAATAGCGGTGCCGAACTCTGATCCCCTGGCACGATCCAGCCCGTCTGCCGGCCGTCCCAATGAAACGTGCTGATCGCGGTTGCCTTCGGCAAATATATGCTCACCGCCACCTGTGCTCGTGCAGATACTGGGAAGGCGACAGGGTCGCTGACCAACGACGCGCCGGGCAGAATGCTTGCCACCTTTTGCCCGCCAAAGGTTACCGTTTGCAGGCTATCAGCGACCACCTCACCGTTCTGATTGGGCCGTGCGACCGTAGCCTTACCCACCGTGAGCGGTTGGTTACCGTAGGCATTGGACAACACGATACGCAGGCGTTGGCCGCCCAGGCTAACGCGCGCCGTCTGGCGCACGGTCTGATCGTGCAATAGCGGCGGGACATTGGTCGGAAACAGAAAGTCAGAACCCCAGACTGGCTGCGGGCTGGCTTGCCAGCTCGCTACCCAAGCTGGCGAGGCCGCCGTCGTCTGCGTGACGGCCATCGCACTGCTAGCTGCCAGTGCCAAAGCAAACGCTGCCGGAGCATCGAAAAGTAATTTCTTCAGGTTGGTCATGTTAGTGATTTCATTAGCCGCTCATGCAGCAATGATGAATTCAAAGACCAAATTCGAGTAGGCTAGCTACAGGAACAATATTTGTGAACTGAACTCAGCAAGGAGATCGTCGTGGCCCGCCTGGAAGTCAATCGATCTGGCGAACTGGAAGTGTTCGTGCGCGTCATCGAGTTGGGTGGTTTCTCTGCCGCCGCACGTGCCTGCGGTATGACGCCCTCGGCTGTCAGCAAACTGGTGACGCGCTTGGAGCGACGCTTGGGCACGCGTTTGGTGAGCCGATCCACCCGACAGTTTCAGCTGACCCCGGAAGGCTGCGCGTTTTACGAACGCGGCGTGCGTATCCTGGCCGATCTGGAAGAAGCCGAACGATGCGCGAGCGACCATACAGCGCCTCGCGGTCGCCTGCGCGTGAATGCAAACGTACCCTTCGGACACCACTTTTTGCTACCGCTGGTGCCCGAATTCCTGGAACATCATCCCGACGTGACGCTCGACATCGTGCTAACTGACGAGGTCGTCGACATCCTGGAGCAACGTACCGACGTGGCCGTGCGTGCCGGCCCTCTGAAAAGCTCGAATTTAGTGGCACGCAAGCTGGGCGAAACGCGCATGGTGATCGTAGGCGCACCAAGCTACCTAACTCGCCACGGCACGCCCGCTACACTCGAACAACTGCGCGCGCACAATCGCCTGGGGGCGAACTATGCGCGAGCGCAACCGGGTTGGCCGCTGCGATATCCCAATGAGAATATCGTGCTTCCTGTCACGGGCAACGCGCAAGCCAGCGATGGGGAGGCGTTACGCCATTTGGCGTTGGCTGGCCTGGGACTGGCGCGCTTGGCTGCCTTCCAGGTACGCGGCGACATTGCCGCCGGCCGGCTGCTGCCAGTGCTTGAAGAATGCAATCCGGGCGACGTTGAAGAAGTCCATGCCGTCTATGTTGGTCAGGGCGGTTACCTGCCACTGCGTGTGCGCGCATTGCTGGACTTTCTGGCGGATAGAGTGTGTATCGGCCGGATCTAGATCGCGCCCAATCGACCGCCGTATTGCCTGCATCGTTCAAGCGCTTGTCACACTAACCACGGCTCCCTCGAAGAGCGCCTGTTGTGTGATCAATAGCCGTCTTATAGTCATCGATCACCCGAAAGACTGCTCAGGGTCGGGATGCGCCTCTGCTACCGACTGAGTGCGGCCATGAGGCGACTTTCGACATCGACGCGTACATTGTCAACAATGGGGGAATGCTTTGTTGGGCCAGCTCTCGTCGAGTTGACGCCAAGGCCTGTTGATGTGAGCGCTGTCTTGTCCACCGTCGCCCCTTTTTAGTAGCGGGCGCAGTACTGGGCAGGGCGAAGCCTCAAGTTGCCCGGCGCCGTGCCGATATCAATAGTCGACGTGGGCGCATTTGCGAACTCACGCATAGATCAATCTTCCGAGGGTAACGATGGATCAAGCGGTTCAACAGGAATTCTTGGTGGAAACGCAAACGCTTGCAAACAAGTCGTGGACGGCCTATGTTAAGACAGCCGTAATGATGCTTGTTGGGATGAGCGTCGCTTCAGCAATTTTTCACCACTCCGCAGGAGTGGGAGTTTTACTGTTTTTGCTGATAGTGTTTTTTGGCGTCTATCGGTCTATGGAAATAAAAAGCGTTACGCTGTACTACGACGACTCGGGCGTTTGGCTCCACTCTGGCATCTTGCCTTGGAATAAAGGCACGCAGGGCGTGAAATGGCGGGATATCGAGAACGCGGTCTTTTATCCATCGATGGGCAGCTGGCTTTTCAAGTCCTACAAACTCCGCATCGCACACCGATTCACACGAAGCTCCGAAATCGTGCTGACGAACATGCGGCGGGGCAACGAAGCAGTTCAGTCGATCAACAACATGCATCAAAATCTCATCCGCGACGGTGCTGTGAAGTAGTAAGAATAGCCGCGCGAGGGCGTGAGAACCTATTGTCGAAAGTGCAAGTGTGACGACGATGCTGGAGCGCTTTCGTCGGTGGCGAGTGCGAGCAATGCTATTGCTCCTCAGTCATTCAAAGTTGAGAGCACGGTTCATAACGAACCAAGTTGCGGCAACAGGTGTCTTGCGCGGATGTCCGCAATTGAGAAAGCTGGATGTCTCTTGTGGGTCGCATGCCGCCGCTCACTGTTGCGCAGACTCCGGCCAAAAGCAGCCTCTCGACATAGCATTTTGAATCGTCAACAATCGTGCGGGCAGCAACCTCGACCATCACTGGCGCGCCGACTATGAACTTCCGATTTGCCCTCGCAGGGGATGCAAAACGCCTTGCTCCGTTAAACGCGCAACTCATCCGCGACGAGGGACATCGCAATTCGATGACCGTCGAACAGTTGGAGCAGCGGATGACGAATTGGCTCTCGCGCGACGAGTATAAAGCGGTAATTTTCGAGGAGGCGGGCATCGAAACGGGCTATGCCCTGTTTCGGCACAACGATGACCATATTTACCTTCGGCAACTCTTCGTCAATCCGGATTTCCGTCGTCGCGGCGTTGGCCGACAGGCTTTGGATTGGCTGTGGGCTAATGCATGGGCTGACGCGAGACTTCTGCGCATCGACGTGCTCGTGGGAAATCGAGAGGGACAAGCGTTCTGGCAATCTGTTGGCTTTCAGCCCTACTGCGTGACCATGGCCATGGGGTCGCCGCTTCCAAAGTGATTCTGCCGGCCTAAGTGGCGGTCATATAGAACGATTCTAGCTGCAGTAAGAAGACGAGTGTGCCTTGGGGATTGATTTCGACTAACTTTTTGATTGAAAATTTAGTCGAAATAACGCTTGAATACGTTATCGGCGTACTCCTCCAACGACCGGTTTCTGGAGGACCGAAAGGCTGCTCAGAGTCGATTTATGCCTTCCGCATACCTGCTGCGATGAATGGCCGATTAAAATTGGCATCGGACCGACCTAGTTACAAATGGTAATTCACCGATTAAACGATTGTTTTTTCTTGAGCGAATTTAGCATTTATACAGAACTCTGTTTTTAACCGTCGGCCGGAGAATGATCTTCACTGTGCTCCGCGCATGAAACCAGAAACAATCTGGTTCAATTTTATGGACGCTGCAGTTTAATTTGACTTATCGATTTTTTTCGGAACAATGGTTCATTTTAAATTAATCCTAACAAGAGGCTCCAGAACAATGGAAGATAATCTCGCAATTAATTTAATCACACAAAAAAATTTCCCAGCCAAAATTGCAATTATGATCTATTGGGCCGCCTCTTTGCTCGATCTCTTGTTTGTGACAGGCGATTTTTTGGCTGCGAGACATTATATTTTCAGTCGTAGCGTTTCGGGTTACTCTTTCCCAAAAGTAGCAATTTATCTTTTAGCAGCTGGCTTTGTGTTCGCCGTTCTGCAATTATTTTTAGCTTTTGAGTTATCAACGCGAAAAAATTGGGCAAGAATGGTGGTGGTCGGTATATCAACTCTGCTGGCAGCAGGGTTGATATACCAAGCTTACCTATCAATTATTTTTAAAATTCCGTTTTTACCTGTATTAAAAAATACTTATTGGCTTATTGCCGAAATAGTGGCGGCTTCGCTGTTGTTGCTACCAAAAAGTAAAGACTGGTTCGCACCAAAACGTGCAAGTGCTTGACGGTTTGCAAGAGATAATAAAAGTTATCGATTAATCGACTGGATTTCCTACAATTTTGATAACCATTTATCTACCGATTGGTTGCCAGCGGCTCGGATCTTGTATCGCACAACGATCGCTTTCGAAAGATCTGTGGGTCGCTTAGCAGTCGGTGGAAAGATCGGTGCTGCGATGGAGGCCACCGATTCGTGGCAGTCGATGATCCTCCTGATTCGGCCAACAAGAGCCACTCGACTGGAGCATCAAAACTAATAACAGGCACTAATGTCTAGGTTCGTCAAGCACTGCGACGGACAGTCGTATTTCAGACTTCACGCGCTTCGAGCGCACAAAATGACAAAGACGGACAAGGTTATATATGCGTAGTTTCGCAGAAAACATGCTTATCAGTAGCATACTCGCTATTACGCTGCATAGCAGTAGTTCTTACGGTGAGGACGTCGACCGAGAGCAACTAATCCAGCAACTTATCCTGTGTGAGGAGGGTGTCAAGCAACAACCCATAGAAGCACTGGTCGCCCGGACGATGCTACTGCAGGCAAGGCAGGCTAATCCCAACGTCGACCAGGATACGTGGCTCACAATACAAAGCGAAGCGGATGCGGCTGTTGCCAAGATGGTGGCCCAAGGTGGAGGAGGAATAGAAACGATGACTCGTGCTGGCGTCGCCAGTTTGTCGAATGAGGAACTTATCCATCTGGTCTCGATTTATCGCGATCCAATACTCGTCAAATACACGAACGCGCTAGCCAGCCCTGTCATCGAGGCGCAACTTCGGCAGGCGTCAATGGCGAGCGGGCTTCGGGTTCGCGCGTTGATCAATTCTGTTTTGGAGAAGAATGGACTGCAAGACATGCGTTAGTTAAACGTCTGCTTGCGTGTTGCATGGTCGCTTCGCCGTCCGTCCCTCCTTTATGGAGGAATGCACTGGCTGCTCAGGGTCGACAACTGCCGACTTCGTCGGGCGGCAGTCACCCAAAGCGGTCTTTCCCACGCGCGTCATTCGTCGCAAGCTTTGGAACTCCAGGCTCTCGCGACGTAGCGCTCAAAACTCGCGAGTGCGAGGGTCGATGCCGTTTCGGCGGCGGACGAACAGAGTTCCCGGATCGTTGGATACATGAGAATGACGGTGCGCTGAAATGTGCGATATCTGCGGAGACTTTGACTGCAGCCGAATGGACGCAGGCCGCTGTCCCCTGATAAGACAAGTCTAAGGCTCGCTGCCGTCCCCCAATGTTTCCCGGAGGAAGGCAATAAAACTCACCAGCTTCGGTGGCATGTGCGGATCGGGCAGATGCACCACATGGATGGGCCAGGTCGGAGCCGCCCAGTCGGGAAAAAGACGAACGAGCCGGCCCGCATCCAGATCGTCCTGCAGCATTACCTGAGGTTGCAGAATGATGCCCAGTCCCGCCAGCGCCGCTTCACGAAGCGCGAGACCGCCGTTGACATCGAGACGACCGCGCACCGTGATGCGCTCCACGCCATTGCCGTCGGGACGCGGAAAACGCCATTCACGTTCTGGGCCCGTCGCGACCATAAAAGCCAGGCAGTTGTGCCGCACCAGATCGGCGGGCGCGTGCGGATGCCCATGGCGCGCAAGGTAGGCCGGTGACGCGCAGGCAATACGCGGAGATTGGGTCAATGGCCGCGCAATCAGACCCGAGTCCGGCAGCACGCCGGCGCGGATGGCGGCATCGAAGCCTTCTTCCGCAAGATCGACGAAGCGGTCGTTGAGAGATAACTCAATCTGAACTTTGGGATAGCGGTCGAGATAGCCGGCAAGCGCCGGTACGAGCACACGTGTGCCATAGATAACCGGGCAACTCACCCTCAATCGGCCACGCGGGCTGCTCTGCATTTCGCGCGCATCCAGCTCGGCGCTCGGTCAGGCTCTGGCGTCGCGTGGTGCGATTTAACAGACGGCCTTCGAGGCGTCGCTCCAGCTCACGAATATGGTTGCCGACCATCGTGGACGTCATGCCGCTGCCTTCAGCCGCAGCGGTGAAGCTACCGCGTTCGACCACGCGCGCAAATATCTCCATGCTGCTGAATCGATCCATTCGCAATTCCCATTAATGAGTATTCGAAGAAATCGTGAGTTTATCGATCTGGGCTAGTGAATAATACTTAGGTCCTCGCTTTACTCACAACCAGCGGCAAGGACACTATGACTATTGCAAGCACGAACCTTCGGAATCAACACGTCGTCCTGCTAGGCGGCACGTCGGGGATTGGCCTCGCCACGGCCCATGCCGCTCTGGCAGCAGGGGCCTCGGTGACGGTGGTTTCGTCGCGTAGTCAGCGTGTGACTGACGCCCTCGCCAGACTCGGCGACCGTGCCAGGGGATACACGGTCGATCTGTGTAACGAATCTGCTGTACGCGCCTTATTTGACGAACTCGGACCGTTCGACCATCTGGTGTACAGCGCCGGCGATTCGCTGCAAATCGGAGCGCTCGCTGACATGG
>JAMFSK010000062.1 GCA_026225235.1 Burkholderiales bacterium | reverse complement strand
GCGCAGTTTGTCAAATGGCCGCATGTTTCCGCCTCACGGCGTGGGTATGTGCAGGGACCCATTGATACAGCCTTGGCGGCCGAGGGTCGCCAGCGTCACGTCGCGATGGTGGTGCCGGGTTTCCAGGCGGCGATCACCATGGCCCAGAACTCCGATTTCATTGCCACGATGCCGGAAGCCTTTGGGAGGTGGGCGAAAGAACAGCAGCCCTTGCATCTGTTTGCACTGCCGGTTATGACGCCGATGGTCGATATCTCGATGAGCTGGCATCCGCGTCATCACGCGGACCCGGTGCATCGTTGGTTGCGTGAGCACGTGCGGAACGCTACGCAGTAAGGGGAGACTACCGCAGGGTGCCCCGCACACCTGCCACTACGCTGTCGCCCATCTTCGACGGGGGTATGCCACTGAAACCGCCTGCACTCGCCGATGGACCCCCGCCGACCGATTCGATTTGTCCGCTTTCAACGAAGGTCAATACCAGCTTGACCGCGTCGAGCCGTCCGCGCTCCTCGAGCCTCAAGGCCAGAAGCAACAAAAAATGGCGCAGATCGTCGCTGCCGTAGTCACGGGTAAATCGGGTGACGGTGGCGCCGATCTCGCTCGTCAGCGTTTCGTTCGACAGCGTGCTGCAGATATGTGATGCATGGCGCGCGAGCTCGAGGCCATACAGCCTTTTGCAGCGGTATTGATCGTGTGCAAAGCGGATTTCTTTCGGGAACACAGGGGCCTCGGCGTCAAGATTATTTCGGAGAAACGGGTCAGCAGTTTTCGAGCCTGCCCTTCGTCCGAGGCGACTCAGTCGCGTGCTTTTTTCGGTGTTTCAGCTCTAGCGGAGCGGACAAACCGCCAGCTCGGGGCCCGGCGATTGAGGTCGTTTGCTTGGCTACCCGAAATGAAACGCTTTTTCTTCGACCCGACCAAACAATGGGCAGCCAGACGCGCGTTTGCTCGGAGAAACGATGACAAACGAAACGCAAGGACTGCCGGGTGCCGTGTAATCGGGTTCGATTTTGAAATTACAGCGGTAATTGATTCGATTTCTGCAACAAAGTGGGCCGGTCCTTGGTCGCAAGTCGTTTTCCACGCGGAATATCTCGATTCTTACGAAATCCTTGCGTTTCGCTCTTGAAACATTTTGTCACGAATTGTTGAATGCCTCCTTTTTTAATGGCCTATGACGTTGATTTAAAAGAAGTGTTTAGAAGTGGCATAGGCGTTGCATATGAGGGCCTGCTGTCGTTGCGGTACCGAAGTACAAGACCAAAAAAGATTGCAGAACGCACATGGGCCAGACTTTGCAACACCGGGGGTTCGAGAAATCGAAGGGGAAGCGTCGCGCCGCTTTCCAGAGTCTTATTCTTCTCGTCGTTTTCGGCGCGGGAAACGCGTTTTCGCAATCCATCTCGCCGGCGCCGGGTCCATCCGACAGCGCCATCAAAGAGGCACCGACGCCGTCGGAGCACGACGTATCCGGGCACGCGCCGATTTCGTCTTCATCCTTGCCTCGCGGCGAGGGAAGCGCGACGCCTAAGCCCGCTCTCCCCGCCATCGGCGAACACCGACCGCTTGAAGAATCGATCCACGGAATCGTGACGAATCAGGTCATCACGCTCGTTGGCCAGGACTTCTATAACGCCTTCGTTTCGACGTGGCGCGATACGCCGCTAGCCGATCGCTACAACATCTCGATCTACGAGCGACCCTCGGCTCGCTGGGGCAGCCTGATCTGGGTCGAATTTCAACATCGGCGCCTTTTCGAGGCGTTCCTGCCGCCCACGCGCAACCGTATCAAACCCATCGCCGAACATGCGGCGGAGCAGACCTACCAGAACATCGTGCAAGCCGATCTCGAGCGATTGCTCTTCAGAGACCCGGACTTGGCACCCGACGAAATGTGAGGACACATTCGATGCACCACCACGCCGAAAAATGGATGCTGGCCGCCGTCGTGGCGCTTGGCGCACCGCTGGCTCAAGCCGGCTCACTCGTTTACCAGCCAGTCAACCCGACCTTCGGCGGCTCGCCGGACAACGGTACCTATCTGCTCGATACGGCCAACGCGGTCAACAAGCACCAGGCTCCGTCATCGTCTGACGGCGCAGGTGCGCTCGGCACGCAGACGCCATTGCAGTCGTTCAATTCGCAACTGGAGGAGGCGATCCTTTCGCGCCTTGCTTCGTCGGTGACTTCGTCGATCGTCGGGGCCAACGGCTCACTGCAGCCGGGGACCATCACGACCGGCCAGTTCACGGTACAGGTCACCAGTCTCGGTAACGGGCAGCTTCAGGTCACGACGACTGACACGACCAATGGCCAGTCGACGACGTTCCAGGTGAGTCAATGAGCGCGTTCTCCGGTTCGGTTATCTCGCGCACGTGGGTGCGCGTGTCGAGGCATGCGCTTGCGATGATGACGGTAGGGGGCGCCGCCGTGCTCTCAGGGTGCGCGAGCCCGGTGCCCGTGTTCGATAACGCAACGCTGACACCCGCGACGCAGTTCACCAACGACCTCGCAAACCTGCCTCCGCCGAAGGGCCGCATGGTGGCTGCGGTCTATGGGTTCCGCGATCAGACGGGCCAATACAAGCCTTCTCCCGATAGTTCGTTTTCTTCGGAGGTCACCCAGGGTGCCGCGTCGATGCTGGTCGACGCGCTGCGCACCTCGGGTTGGTTCGTCCCGGTCGAGCGTGAAAACCTTCAGGACTTGCTGACCGAACGCAAGATCGTGCGCGCCCTAGAGACGCCATCGGACCAGGGCAAGTCCATCGCATCGATCGGTGCGCTCACGCCTGCCAGTGTCGTGATCGAAGGCGGTATCGTCGGCTACGACACGAATCTGCGTACGGGCGGGCTCGGTGTGAACTACCTGGGCATCGGCGGTGCCACGCAGTATCGCGTCGATCAGGTGACGATTGCGCTGCGCGCGGTCGACATTCGCAACGGGCAGATCCTCAATAGTGTGTCCACAACCAAGACGGTCTATTCGTACGAAGTGACCGCGGGTATCTACAAGTTCGTCGGTTATCAGAATCTGCTGCAAGTCGAGGCGGGCATCACGTCTAACGAGCCGCAGCAATTGTGTGTCAAAGAAGCCATTGAAGCCGCTGTCATGTATTTGATCGTGCAGGGCATCAGTTCGAGCACGTGGGAGCTCAAGTCGCTTCCCGACTGGAATACCCCCGTCATTCAGAAATACGCATCGCACGACGCCAACGTCCATCAGGTACAGGTGCCCACGAAGCCGGCCGTCGCGCCGGATCCGGGCGCGCCCTCGGCGACGAAGGGTAGTTGAGACCCAGCAATCGAGTAACTGTAAACAATCAGGAGACGCACTGTGACTGACCACTTTCAGGTTCAGCCCGGGCTGGTTCGTGCCTTGGCTGTCACCGCACTTTTTCTGACGCTTGCATCAGACGTGGCTTTGGCCGCCCAGGCCGTTCCGCTTTCCGATCTCGGTGCAGACGAGCCTGCCTTTGCGATGGGCGGCAATGTTGCCCGCATCACGCAGACGGGCAGTACGCAGTCGGGCTCGATCGATCAGACGGGACATGGCAATGCCGCCTTTGTCGGCCAGGCCGGCGTGGGCAATGTGGCCTCGGTGATCCAGGCGGGTACGGCGAACTCGGTTTCGCTGTTGCAAAACGGCGGGGCGAATCAGTCGTCGACATCCCAGCAGGGCAAGAACAACAGTGCGACTGTCCAGCAGACCGGGAATGCCAACTCAAGCTCGGTGACGCAGTCGGGCACTGCTGACAGCGCGACGGTCCAGCAGGTCGGTAGCCGCAACACGGCGCAAGTCGTGCAAAGCGGCGAGCACGACACGATCGCTATTCGGCAGGTCGGTAATGGGGGTTCCGCAAGAGTCGTTCAGCACTAGGCGCCTGACGACAGTTTTACCAATGCCTAATCCATGGAGATATCAATGAAGCTGAAGGCCCTTTCTCTCGCAGTCGCCGCGCTTGCGCTCGGCGTGTCGTTGTCGGCAGTTGCATCGACCACCGACGAAAGCGCAACGATCAACCAGTCCGGCTTGTCGCAATCGGCTACGGTAGATCAAGGCAATTCGAGCTATGACAACGTTGCCGTCAATCAGAGCAATCTGCTCAACACGGCTAACGTGAGCGAATCCAACACGACGAGCAACACCGTGGGTGTCAACCAAAGCGGCTACAAGGACCAGGCTTCGGTGCAAACCGCAGCAGGTGGCGGCAACGCGACGTCGGTGTCGCAAGGTGGCGATCGCAACAATGCAGCTGTGGCGCAAACCGGCGAGTCGTCGGACTCCGCAACGGTCAACCAAACCGGCTCCTCGAACAAGGCGACGGTCTCGGAAAGCTACGGTAGCAACAACACCGCAAGCGTTGGCCAAGCCGGCGACAACAACAAGGCCGACCTGGTGCAGGAAGCGGCTTACTATTCGACCACGACGGTTGGCCAGATCGGCTTGGCCAACGTGGCACAAACGTCGCAATCGGGTTCGAGTGACGTCATCACCGTTTCGCAGGTCAGTGGCGTGAGCTCGGCCTACGTTTCGCAAAATGGCTCGGGCGACCACGCTACCGTCAGCCAGACGGGCCTGGGTCACTACGCCAGCATCAACCAGCACTAAGCGCAGCACGTAGTTCACCCCGGCGCGGTCTTGCCTCGCCGGGGCACGAGCATTCTAGCCGACGCGCTAACCGGCTCAGCTGTGTGCCTGCTTATGATTTCGCCGAGCCGCAATGGCGAGGCGATCGACGAACAGCCGTTCGACAGCGATCGGTTGCCACGGGTCACGGGTCACGCGACATCGGTAACGTGTCGAGATCTGTCGCAACCGCACTTACATAAGCCTTTCCCTCGATTCTCTTCCTCTTGACCGCGCTCTGACGAGCCCTATGCCTGCTTGTGCCCGGTTGTTCAACCGAGGCCACCCTCTGATTCTTACGACTGTAACGAATCTGTCATTGGGGCGTACTACCTTGATGCGCGGTTTCGACGCAGGGGTGAGCGAGACCCTGTCGTGAACAGGCTGTGCGCAGGCGAGGGTTCGCGGCCCTGCAGACCCATACCTACAAGAGATAAAGAGATCGCCATGGCTAGTATCGAGGAGCTTTACGGCACACTCGCGAGTACCCGCTCGGATCACGCGGGCGCCGTGCACGCAAGTCTGATCATTCACGCGGGTCAGATTGCGATTGAAGCGCCCGCCATCCCCGCTGAGATGACCAATGCGGAGCTCCAGGAGTTTCTGCTTGCGAGCCCCGATCTTGACGCCGTCGCGGTGGTCCGCGACAACCGGCCGATCGCGCTGGTCAACCGCAATGTCTTCATGGAGCAATACGGCCGGCCCTTTAGCCGCGAGGTGTTTGGCAAGCGCGGGTGTCTGACATTTGCCGATGACGCGCCGTTGATCGTCGCGCACGATACGCCGATCGAAGTGGTGGTCCGGCATGCCGTCGAGCCATCGTCGCGCGTGATGAAGGACGGTTATATCTGTACCCGCCATGATGACTACTTTGGTGTCGGAAGCGGAATGGCGCTGGTCAAAGCCATGTCGGATCTCGAAGCAGAGAAGACGCGTCAGTTGCTGTCGAGTATCGACTATGCGTCGGCGATCCAGCAGTCGAGCCTGCGCAATTCGAACCGCGAGATGTCGGCGTGCCTGCCTTCGGCTCGGCTGACCTGGCTGCCACGCGACGTCGTGGGTGGGGATTGTTATTTTTTCCGGCCGACGCGGCACGGCATGTTTGGTGCGATCATCGACTGCACAGGCCACGGCGTTCCGGGTGCATTCATGACGCTGATCACCCTGTCTTACCTTGAGAACCAAGTCAGCGCTGGCTGCGACGAGCCCGATCCTGCACAGATCCTGTCGGACCTGAATCGCTATATCAAGCGTGTTCTTGGGCAGAACGCGGGCGACAGGAAAGCTGGCACGCTTCTCGAAGCCAAGTCGGACGACGGCCTTGACGCCTTTCTCTTTACACTGACTGATGGTGGCACGACGCTACGCTATGCAGGCGCGCGGCTCGAAATGGCAGTCGTTGCGCCCGACGGCGGTGAGATGAGCTTCTTCGAAGGCGACAAGATGGGGGTGGGTTACAGCGACACGCCGGACGGTTTCGTGTTCACGCTCAGGCAGGCACAACTGCCGGCAGGCTATCGGGCTTTTGTCACGACCGACGGCATCATCGATCAGATCGGTGGCCCGAAGCAAATCGCGCTGGGCCGCAAACGCCTCTACAAATTGCTGGACGACGAACGTCGGCAAACGCCACACACGTTCACTGAGACTTTGCTGGCCCGCTTTGCCGATTGGCAAGGCGAGCAGCACCGTCGCGACGATGTCTGCTTCTTCGCTTTTACTCACGAGGCTTAATTGGACATCAAGGCATTCGAAGATTTTCAGGACCTCGCGGGGAATGCGGGGCTTGTCTATCACTACTCGGGTCATTTCGATGAAGAAGTGCGGCGCTCGCTGTCGGCCAATCTGAAGAACCGGCTTGAACAGGAAAGTGCCGCTGGCGGCATCAAGCGCAAGCTGTTTTCGAGCTTTATGGAAATGGCGCAGAACGTTCTCCACTATGGCGGATTCGTCGACGCCCAGGAGCAGCGCGGTACGCGCCCTGGCGCCATCGCGGTCGGCAGGGACGCACTTTCGTACTGGATCGTCTGCGGCAACCTCGTGCCACTCGCACAGGTCCCGCGCATCACCGAAAGGCTGGCCGCGCTCAAGCAGATGTCGGTCGCGGAGATCAAGCAGGCCTATCGCGAGCAACTGGCGAACGACGAACACAACGCGCTCGAGCCCGAGAGCAAGGGCGCGGGTCTTGGTCTACTGACGATTGCTCGCGATAGCGCGCATCCACTCGAATACAAATTCTTGTCACACCAGGCATCGGAAGGACGCTTCGCGTACTTCTATATCAAAGCATTTGTTTAACTTCTCAGAGACACCGACATGACACCTATCAGGATTGCTCGAACGGAAGTGACGCCGGAGATCCTGTTCTCGCCGACTGAAAGAACGCTGTCGATCGAGGGCGAATGCCACCCGGAAAACCCCGCGGCATTTTTTGGTCCCTTCCTCGCCTTGCTCCAGCAGTATCTGGAAACCGCGCAGCCCGGCAGCTTTATGATGAACGTTCGCTTCGCCTATATCAACAGCGCGTCGACCAAGGCAATGCGGCAGATCTTCGTGATGCTGCATGAGGCGACCCTGCGCGGTTGCAGTGTCGACATTAACTGGGAATTCGACTCGGACGACGATGCGATCCAGGAACTCGGACAAGACTTGCTGTACGGCATCGGCGTGACGACGGTGGTCTTCAACGAGGTGATGATCGACATTTAGTCCACGCGCGGTATCACGCTCATTCGCCCGCGCCGGTTGCTGTGCGCGACGCCGGCAAGGGCGGAGCCGCGTGATAGACCACCGTTTCGTCGAGGGCGTAAAGGGTGCAGCCCAGCTGCGTTCGTTTCGAACAGTTCGCGAGGGCTTCTTCTTTCGCCTGATCGCCGCGTGCATAGCCACAGTGGCCATCGGGCGAGATCGCGAACGCCCGGTGCTCGTGAGGGTCCATGCTCAGGAAGATGTCATAGGCCTTTTTCGATGCCGGCAGAAGGTTGGGTATCGCGTCGGCATCGTCGATATCGCCCATCGCCGGCTCGCTGCCATGCGGTGAAGTCTTGACATCGAAAGGCAGGCCCAGCGAGACGAAGAACTGCTGGTAGGCGGGCATCCAGAGGGGCATGCCAGTGCGGCGCGAAAACGTCGAATGCGAGTCGGACTCGAAGACTCCGTAGTCGACCCACGTCGCGCGGCCACCGGCGTGTACGTAAGCGTCGTATATTTGCCGGGGAAGATCAGTGCCCCAATACGAATCGTTGTCTCCGTACATGAACAGCGCCGGCGCGTGGGCCGTGGCGCCGTATTTCGCATAGGCGGCGACATTGGCGCTTTGCCAGCCTTCGCAATGGTTCTTGCGCAGGCCGCCTGCCATGTCTATCAGGCCGAGCACACCGGGGATGTTCCGCTCGCCGAGCGCCATCGTCGCGAGGCCGCCTTCCGATTGGCCGATCACAACGATCCGGCTGCCGTCGATATAGGGCAAGGTCTTCGCGTACTGGATCGTCACGTCGATATCGTCGGCTTGAAGCTCGCCCGTCTCGGCGATATTGCACGCGGCTTCGCGATAGGTTCCTCCTGAAGACCCGAAGCCCTGACGCGTGGGCACCACGACGGCGTAGCCGCGTTTGACGAATTCACGCGATTGGAAATAAAACGCCCGGTCTTCCTGGAGCGCCGCGTTGCCGGGCGCCTTGCCGTGATTGATCACCACAAGCGGGAACGGTCCATTGCCGGCCGGCACATACATGCGGACCGAGAGCTCAACGTCGAGTAGTCCGGTGGACTTGCTCACCTTGACGACCGTATCGCGCATATCGGCCGCGCGCACAGCCTGAGACGCCAGGAGCAGGGCCGGACAGACCGCGGCGGCCAGGATCAAGCGAAGGATCGACTTCATGGGTGCGCTGGATTGGAATGTTGTTTTGGTCAACGCCCGCATGACATCAAGGGAGGGGCAGCGCTCGATGGTATGCGGGTTCGGGTACGAAGGTCAATTTCACTGAATTGACCATTTTCAGCATTTGCTGAAAGTACCTGTTTCAGCGAAATTTTCCGCTCACGAGCATATTGGGCTTAGGGCACCATTTTTTGCGCGATTGTCGACCTGAGCGCCCGCCTACGGCACCCGCGCTAACCCGAATCCAGTCGTTTCGTCTGCTACGAAGTCCTGCAGTGATTGCGGCGAACGGCGCGGGCGGTGTACAAATCATCCTGTGGGTGCTGTCTTAGTCTTGCACGTAAGGAGCCATGTGATGAGCAGTGACGTTCCTAAGGCCCTGGAGCAGCGGTCAGCGGCGTTTGACGCAGAACACAATCCGCTTGGCACGGCGGGCCTGGAGTTCGTCGAATTTGCCGCACCGTATCCGGCAGCGCTCGGCAATACGTTCCGGCAACTGGGTTTCAAGTCAGTGGCGCGCCATCGCAGCAAGGCAGTTACGCTGTATCGGCAAGGGCATATGAGCTTCCTGATCAACGCAGAGCCGCACTCGTTCGCGGCGCGCTACGCACAGGAATACGGCGTCGGGGTTTGCGCCATCGGAATTCGGGTCGCCGACGCTCAGCGGGCTTTTGATCGGGCAGTCGAAGTCGGTGCCTGGGCATTCGAAGGGGAGCGGGTCGGTTCGAGCGAGCTGACGATTCCGGCGATACAGGGTATTGGGGATTCACATATCTACTTCGTCGACCGGTGGCGCGGCCGCAATGGCCAACAAGGTGATAGGTCGATCTTCGATGTCGATTTCGTGCCGACCGACGTCGCAACCGCGCAGGTGGACCTCGATCATGCCGGCGCGGGCCTGCTGGATGTCGACCACTTGTCTCAGACGGTCGCGTCTGGCCACATGCAGGAGTGGCTCGATTTCTATCGAGGCTTACTGAATTTCCGGGAAATTCATGAGCTTCACGCGAACTGTCATGTTTCGTCGGAAGCGCGCGTGATGATCTCGCCATGCGGGGGCATCCAGATTCCGCTCTACGAAGAAGGCACCCACCGCACGGCGTTGATGCACAGCTATTTGCCCGATCACCCGGGCCAGGGCATCCAGCATATCGCGCTGTCGACTGTCGATATCTTTGCCACGGTCGATGCCGTGATGGCCAATGGCATCGAACTGGTCGAACCGCCACCGCGTTACTACGAACAAATGGATGCACGACTGCCGGACCATGGGCTCGATATCGCACAGCTGGCGTGCCGTCATTTGCTGGTCGATGGGGAAGTCGATGATCAGGGTGTAGCGCGTCTCGTCCTCCAGACCTTCATTCAAGGGCGACCCGGCGAGATATTCTTCGAGATTGTCGAGCGGCGAGGCCACCATGGTTTCGGTGAAGGCAATTTGGACGCGCTCGCCAGAGCGCGCTAAAGGGGGCGCAGATCGTGCGAATCCAGTTGATCGTGCAAACGCTGGTTTGCTACGGCATCGTGGGGTTAGTTTTGTTTGGGGTTGCCGGTACGACGCATTGGCCCGGTGCCTGGATCTTCCTGATCGAGATGCTGGCGGTTTCGCTTTGTGGTGGTCTATGGCTTGTCGAGCACGATCGGGCGCTTATGGCCGAGCGGCTGGCACCGCCGATCCACAAGGACCAACCGGCCGCGGACAAGGCGCTCCTGTTAGCCGTGATCGTCGCGAGTTTTGGGACCCTGGTTGTCGTCGCGCTCGACGCGAAGCGGTTCGGATGGTCGAGCGTCCCGTTACCGATCGAGGTTGCCGGAGAGATCATCTTACTGCTTGGGACCTGGTTCTCGTTTCGAACGCTGGCCGCGAACAGTTTTGCCTCACCGGTCGTCAAGATTCAGCAGGAGCGTGGTCAGACGGTCATTCGCACGGGCCCCTACCATTACGTCCGGCATCCGCTGTATGCGGGTGCACTCGCATTTTTTGTCGGCATCTCGTTGTTGCTAAGCTCGTGGTGGGGCCTTGTTGCTGTGCTTGTTCTGGCTGTCGTACTTGGCCTGCGGATTGGCGTCGAGGAAAAGGCCCTGCGAGCAGGGTTGCGCGACTATGACGACTACGCAAAAGATGTCCGCTATCGACTGATCCCCTTCATCTGGTAACCCTGTTGGCGAACCACTCCCATCTGGAGCGAACACAGTGACATTTGCTTTTTCCCCGCAGTCCGTCGCACGACTGGCGCCGAATGGCGTGTTGCGCGCGGCGATCAACCTGGGCAATCCGGTCCTCGCCCAACGCAAAGACAACGATGACCTGGCAGGCGTTTCCGTGGAGCTTGCGCGTGAACTGGCTCGACAACTCGGCGTCAAGCTCGAGTTCGTCGTTTTCAACGCAGCAGGCAAGGTGTTTGAAGCCCTTGCATCCGATGGATGGGATATCGCGTTCCTGGCGATTGACCCGCTGCGCAGCGAACAAATTGCCTTCACCTCTGCTTATGTACTGATCGAAGGTACTTATCTGGTACGGCATGACGCACCGTATCAAGGAAGCCATGAACTCGACCGTGACGGCGCCCGTATTTCGGTGGGTACCGGGAGTGCCTACGATCTTTATTTGACACGGAACCTCAAGCATGCGCACATCGAGCGCTATGCGGGTGCCGCTCTCGCGTTCGATTCGTTTCTCGAGCAAGGCCTTGACGCAGCAGCGGGCGTGCGCCAAGTCCTCGACGCTCTGGCGTCGCTGCGCGACGACCTGCGTGTGCTCGACGACAGCTTCATGACGATCAGTCAGGCCATAGGTGTGCCCAAGGCGCGCGGAGAAGCGGCAGCGCTCCTCGAGTCGTTTATCGAGGCGATGAAGGCGCAGGGGTTTGTGTACGACGCCTTGCTGCGGAGCGGCCAGACTGGTGCAACCGTGGCGCCGGCGACGGGTAGCCGTTGACTTCGGTTTTGGCAAGGCGACGGCAGACGCGTTGCGCGTAGTGCCACAGCTCCATTATTGACCACCCCACGGTCTTCAGAAAATCGCTAAAGTGTCGATAGACAGGCATGGTCCTCCCCATGGCGTGTACAGCCCCCGATGCGCACTAGCAATGGGATAAGCGGCTAGGCGGAGGCATGATTTGCTTCACAAGAGCAAAGTTTACGACAGTAAGGAATTTTCAAATGGCTTTCATTACCAATGCGAAAGACGCCATCGCTAATGCGCGTCGATACATCATGTCGCGCGAAGACCGTGACCGCGGATCGGCCCAGGTAGACGACAAGGCCATCGCCGACATCTATGACCTGTTGTGCGAAAGCGCATCGACCGCGGCGCCGCCCGTCAAGGCGCGCATCGAAGCCTTGCTGATCCGCAAGTAAGCAACGCGACGTTTCTTGCGCAGAAGCAGGGAGTCTGCCCCTTGGGCCGGCTCCACGGCCCGCTCAGCGACTTGCTCGACGAGTCCCTCCAGCGGCCGGGAAACGTGACTTCAAAGCGGTGACTTCAAAACCGTGGATTCTCGAGCACATAGAACAGAATCGCCGACAGTGCCATGGTGACCGGCAGGGTGACGAGCCAGGTCAGTGCGATGCGTACCAGCATCCCCGTCTGGAGGCCCTGACCGCCGGCCGCCATGGTGCCGGCAATACCTGATGTGACGATATGCGTCGTGCTCACCGGCAAACCCGTGAATCCCGCCGTACCGATCAGCACCGAGCCGATAAGCTCTGCACTTGCACCCTGACCCGGTGTCATGTGCTGCTTGCCCAGGCGCTCGCCCAAGGTGCGCACCACGCGCTTGTAACCGATCATTGTGCCGATGCCCAGGCACAGGGCGCTTAGCATCCGCACCCAGAGCGGGGCGTACTCCACCGGCAGGCTCATCTGCTTGAGCAGGTCAGCAGCCTGCTTTTTCTCCGCAGGGCTCGCGTCCTTGACCTCGCCGACATGTTTCATCTCCGAAACGACATCATAGATATCGCCACGCAACTGCGCGCGAGTCGTGAGGTCGCCCTGTGCCTGGCTCGCATCCGACTGCAATTCGGATGCTTGTTTTTGCAGCTCGGGGCTGGCCTTCTGTAACGCTGCCGCAGCTTGTAAAGCCTGTGACTTGACGTCGTCGCCGTATTTCTCGATCAGCGGAATCGCCGCCGTGGCGTGCTGGCTCAATTGGGTGAGCGGCTCGATCGCCTGCGGGTTGAGGGCATACGTGGCGGGCAGCAGGCCGATGATCGTGAGCATGATCAGGCCGATGCTCTTCTGCCCGTCGTTGGTCCCGTGCGAGAAGCTGACCGATGTGCAGGTGAGGATCAACAAGCCGCGCAACCACCAGACCGGGGCTTCGCGCTCCTTGGGTGGCTCGAACAGATGACCCTTGCGCACGACGAGGCGCAGCACGCCATAGAGTCCGCCGGCGAGGATGAAGCCGAGCACGGGTGACACGGCCAACCCTTCGAGCACCGTGAGGATCTGCTTCCAGTCGACCCCATCCGACAGGCTACGCGACTTGAGCAGGGCGTCTGCGGCGGCCACGCCGATCAGCGCGCCGATGATGCAGTGGGAACTGCTGTTTGGAATGCCGAATGCCCAGGTGAGGATATTCCAGAACAAGGCCGAGACGAAGATCGCAACGAGCATCGGTACCGCAGGTGCGCCGTCGGGCGGGGTCAGCACATCGGGTGGCAGGATCTCGACGAGCGCGTAGGCGACGGCGATACCGCCGACCAGCACGCCGACGAAGTTCATGATGCCGGACCAGATGACAGCCTGGGTAGGCTTGAGCGAATGCGTGTAGATGACGGTCGCGACGGCGTTCGATGAATCATGAAAGCCGTTGGTTGCCTCGAACACGAGGACCATCAGAAAGCACAGCCCCAGCATGACGGTGATGATGCTGGAGGACGGCATGAAGTGAACAAGCATTCGCGCTCCCGGGACGATGTGGGGGATGGAGAGTCGCGGATGTCGGGCCTGGGCTCCGTGAATGCGAATGCTTGATGCTAGGTCGCTGGCATGAATGTTTAAAGTCATGGCGGCAAGCGCCTGCATTTTGTCGAGCTTCGGCGAAGGTTGGGGGCAGGAGAGGTTTGTGCTGACGCTAGCAAGAATGCGGCCCGAATTTGTCGTCAAAATTTCACCAGCCGCAATGAAACACAGGTGAATAATCGTTTAATTGAATCTTGAAACGCCGCGAGTATGCTGTGTGCATCTCATCGTTGCACATTCACTCGTGATGCGCGTTCCCTGACGGGGTACGCGGGTCCCGGACGAGCTTGTGCGTCTTCTGATCGTGCCCTATGAAAGTTGAAAAGTCACCGTCGTCGCTGTTGCCCGACGATCTCGATGACCGGGAAAAGATCGTCGAATATTTGAATGCCTGCATGGATCAGGAGGATGACGATCGGGTCCTCGCAGCGATCCTGGAGGTGGCCCGCGCGCAAGGCGTCACGAAGGTCGCCCATGCGGCGGGACTCGGCCGCGCCAATCTGTACAAGAGCCTCACGCCGGGCGCCAAGCCACGCTACGAAACGATTCAAAAGCTGCTGCACGCGATCGGCGTGAAGTTTGTCGCCGTGTCTGAATAGGCCTCGATGTGACGGCAGGCGCCGCGTTCCGGGCGCCATGCGCGTCACGATGCGACCCGTGGCAGGCAAGGTAAAACGGCTCCACTTTCGCTCGCGTCAATGATGAGCGTAGAGCGTCGTGTTAAGCGAGGTCATCTCGCCATCCTGCTTCGCATGCACCAGGTCGTGATAGACCTCCCTGCGAGTCTCTCCTTGTGCTCCTTGTGCGTCAGCCGAGCTCCAGCTTGCTTGCGCCACGGTGGTCGGTGTTTGTGCTGCCTCTGGTGCTGTGGCGGGCGCAGGGGTGCTGGTATCTGCGAATGCCGAGCCCGTGGCGAAGCTACCGAGCACGAAGCAGGTGAGGGCCAGTTTTTTCATTTCGACTCCTTTGTGGATAGCCCGGCGCCGTCGATATGACTGCGTTCCGGACACACACAGAATACGAAGCTCGGACTACTGAGCTGGCCTCGTTAGGATTAAGATTTTTTTAGCCGTGCGCCGGTGCCGAACCGGCTGCCGACCACCCGCCGCCAAGCGCCCGAATCAAACCCACATTTGCGAGCAGGTAACGCGTGCGGAGCTCGATCGCGCTGCGTGCAGTGTCGAGTGCCGCAGTCTGTGCATCGAACACGTCGAGATAACTCACCGCGCCATCCTGGTACTGATTCAATGCAAGCTGAAGCGTGCGCTGCGCGTTCTGAACCGCGAGGTCTTCCGATCGGGCTTCGTCACGAATCTTGCTCAGCAAGGAGAGGTTGTCTTCGACCTCCTGGAAGGCATGCAATACGACTGACCGATAGGTCGCGGCCGACTCGCTGAGTTTCGCTCGTGCGGCTGTGAGCTCGGCCTGGTGAAGTCCGGCATCGAACAGGGTCGCAGTGAGCGATGGGCCGACTGCCCAAAAAAGGTTGGGCGCAGTGAGCCAGTTTGAGATGCCCGTGTTCTGAAATCCGATCACCGGTGACAGTGTGACGTCGGGGAAGAAGGCTGCCCGCGCGATGCCGATCGACGCATTCGACGCCGCGACGCGTCGCTCTGCCGCCGCGATGTCGGGTCGCCGTTCGAGCAAGGTGGATGGGACGTCGATGGGGATGCTGTCGAAGTTGATCGGCGCGGCATTGGCAGTCAGCGTAAACGCCGAGGCGGGAACGCCGATCAGGCTGGCGATCGCGTGCTCATTGAGGGCACGCTGAGCTTCTACGTCCGAAATCTGGGCACGCACGGTGTACAGGTTGGTGCTTGCGCGGGTCATGTCCTCGGCCGGTGCGATACCGCCTTTGTAGCGTGTCGTCGCGATGCGTAGCGCGTGGCCGTAGGCGTCGCCGCTGTCCCGGAGGAGCTTGAGCTGTTCGTCGTCCCCGCGCAGGGAGAAATACGCGTCAGCCAGCTTCGCGTGCAAGCTCAGGCGAACCGATTCCATGTCTGCCGCACTCGCCTGCGCGAGGTCCTTGCTCGCGGCCACTTCGTTGTGGATGCGCCCCCACAGGTCGAGGTCGTAGTCGAGTTCGAGAAAGAGCGTGTCTGCGCCATACTCATCGGGTTGCCCAGCGCCGCGCAATGGGCGATTGTCCGACTGCCGGTTGTTGGTGACAGAGCCGCCAACACCAAGCGACGGGAACAGACCTGAGCGTGTCTGCGACAGGTACGCATTGGCTTCGTCATATCGAGCGACTGCGGCAGCGAGATCGGGGTTAGCCTCGTCGACCTGGCGCTCCAGATTCGACAGCTCTGCATCGTGTGCACGATCCCACCACTCGCCGCGCGAGAGGCGGTCGGCCGGGTCGGCCGGTTGCCAGGGGGCTTGTCCCTTGTAGTGGGTCGGTACATCGACGACCGGTACCTGATAGACGGGCGCAAGTGAGCAACTCGAGAGTAGGGCGACGACGAGTACGGTGGCCGGGAGCCTAGCTTTGCGCATGCGGGCCTCCCGCCGTTTTCGCCGCGGCTAGACGTGAACCTGCGTGACTTGCAATGCGTACCGTATCGCCATCGGCGAGTGAGTCGGGCGGGTTGTCGACCACCCGGTCGCTCGCGCTGATGCCTGCGCTGATTTCAACTTCGGCGCCGAGGTCGCGTGCGATCGTGACTTTTTTCATGGTCACTTGGCCGTTGCTTGCGACGGTCGCCACTTCTTCACCTTGATGCCCGAGGATCAGGGTGCTCGATGGCAGTCGCATCGTGGGGCTCGCGGTCGAACCGAGCGTCAGGTGAACCTGTGTATACGCGCCCGGGATGAGCTTCCCGTCGGCGTTGTCGCACATCAACTCGATGGTGACGGTGCCACTTGCCGAGTCGATCGCACTCGCGGTGCTCAGGTACTGCGCCACAAAGGACTCACCCGGACGCTCGGGGACGGTCAAGGTGGCGCGTATACGCGCGCCGATAGCCGACGCATAGTTCTGCGGCACGTCAACGTACACCCGGAGCTTCTGCTCGTCGGCTACGCGGAAGAGCGCTTGTCCTTCACCGCTACCGGCGTTG
Source organism: Burkholderiales bacterium (assembly GCA_026225235.1). GTDB lineage: Bacteria > Pseudomonadota > Gammaproteobacteria > Burkholderiales > Burkholderiaceae > Pararobbsia. The sequence continues at coordinate 36,113 of JAMFSK010000062.1, read as the reverse complement.
ACGAGATCGCCGATATCGGTGCGCCGTTCGGTCACGATGCCGTCGAACGGCGCGGCGATCACCCTGTACGATTCGAGCGCCTGGAGTCGCGCGACGTTCGCGCGTGCCGATGCCACTGAGGCCTGTTTGACTTGCCAGTCTCCGGTCTTCTCGTCGACGGCCTGTTGCGAGACCGAGTCGCTTTCGAGCATCTCCTTCCAACGCCCGGCCGTGGTGCCGGCCAGTTGGTCTGCGGCAACCGCGTTGGCGAGTTCTGCCTGAGCTTGTGAATACTGGGCGTCGAGATCGGGCGTCTCTATTTCAGCGAGGACCTGGCCTTTTTTGACATGCGCGCCAATATCGACATTCCAGTTCTTCAGATAACCGCTCACCCGCGCATAGATGGGGGCGTCATAGTTGGCTGCGAGGCGCCCTGGCAACGTCAGTGCCTGACCGTTTGCGCTCGTATCCGGCAGCACCACGCTGACCGTAGGGATCGCCTGGGTGGCAGTCCATTGCTGCAGGTCCGCTTCCTGATGGACGCGCCCTGCGATGCCCTGGGCGACGACCGCGCCAGCGATCAGCAGCGCGATCAGGCGAAGATAGCGGCGCGGGGCGAATCGCCGCCGTGCCTTCTGATTGTTCTGGTCGACCATGAACTTCTCCGGAGTAAGGTATGGATCACGCAGGCGGTGCGTCGCGGTGTTCGTCAGGGTTCACAGGGCTTGGATCGCGACGATGCGCGAGACTGAAGACCACCGGCACGAAGAACAGCGTCGCGCATGTTGCCGCGAGCAGGCCACCGATGACGGCGCGGCCGAGCGGAGCGTTCTGTTCGCCGCCATCCCCGAGACCGAGCGCCATCGGCGCCATGCCGATAATCATGGCAAGTGCCGTCATCAGCACCGGGCGGAAGCGGGTGAAGCCCGCCTCGAGCGCGGCCTGGACGGCATTGCCGGTATGCGCCAGCCGCTCGCGTGCGAAGCTGACGACCAAGATGCTGTTAGCGGTAGCAACCCCCATGCACATGATGGCGCCGGTCAAAGCGGGCACGGAGAGCGTCGTATGCGTGACGAACAGCATCCAGACGATGCCCGCCAGCGCAGCAGGCAATGCCGTGATGATCACGAACGGGTCGACCCAGGAGTGGAAGTTGACGACGATCAGAAGGTAGATCAGCACGATCGCGCCGGCCAGACCGAAGATCAGCCCTGCAAACGCGGTGTTCATCGTCTGCACCTGTCCTTCGAGATGCACGGAGACGCCCTTGGGTAAGCTCGATGCGTTGGTCCGGACAATCCGCTGGATATCGGCTGCGACGCTGCCCAGATCCCGGCCTTGCGTCGTCGCATAGATGTCGATGACGGGCTCGATCGCGTAATGCGAGACCACTGCGTCGCTCCGGTGCCGCGTGATACGCGCGAGCGCACCGAGAATCTGGGGCGGCCGGTTGGGGGCGCCCGTGATGGGAAGGTCCTCGAGATCGGAAAGCGAATCGATGCTGTACTGCGGCGTTTGCGCTGAGATCGCGTAGGAGACACCATTCGTAGGATTGAGCCAGTAAGCAGGCGCAACCTGCGAACTGCCCGCCAGCGCGATCGTCAGGCTGTCGGTGACGTCGCGCTCGGTGATACCGAGTTCGCTGGCCCGCGTGCGGTCCACGTCGACCCGCAATTGAGGGCGCCGCAGTGACTGTTGGATGCGTGCATCTGCGATGCCGGGAACCTGCTGCATCTGTTTCAGCAGCAGGTTCGCATAGCGTGCATCGACGTCGAGATTGCGGCCACGGACCTGCAGATCGATCGGAGCTGGCGAACCGAAGTTGAGAATCTGGCTCGTGATATCTGCGGGCAGGAAGGCGAACGTGACGCCCGGGAAGTCCTGGGCCAGGGTTGCGCGGAGCGCCTTGACATACGCGGCGGTGGGGCGATGGTTTTCATTGAGCGAGACCAGAATGTCACCGTCTTGTTCACCGATCGTGCCGGTGTTGTTATAGGCGATGTTCAGGCCACTCACCGGTAGCCCCAGGTTGTCGACCATGCCCTTGAGTTGCGCGGGTGGCACGGTTGCGCGAATCGTGCTTTCGACGTGGTCGAACAGCGACGCGGTGTCTTCGATGCGCAAGCCGACGGGGCCGCGAACGTGAATCGCGATCTGGCCTGAATCGACGTCGGGAAAGAAGTTCCGGCCGAGCCACGGGACCAGTGCGAATGACAGGAGCGTCACCGCGAGAAACGCACCGACAAAGATCGGGCGATTGTCCAGTGCGCTGATCAGCAGCGCGCGGTAGCCGTGACGGATCTTCGAGAATTGCCGTTCGAAACCTTGTTGAAAACGCTGGAGCGGATTGCGCGTTCGAGGCGCCGTATCGTGCGAGCCATGGGGCTCCATCAGATGCTCGGTTTCAGCCGAGGCATGGGGGTGATCGGCCGAATGGGCGCGCAGCAAATACTTCGCCAGCGTAGGAACGAGCGTGCGCGACAGAATGAACGAGGCGATCATCGCAAAGATCACCGCCTCGGCCATCGGGACGAAGAGGTAGCGCGCCACACCATCGAGCATCAGCATCGGCACAAACACGATGCAGATGCAGAGCAGTGATACCAGCGCGGGCCCGACGATCTGCTTGGCGCCATCCATGATGGCATCCTCGACGCTTTTGCCTTGCTCGAGGTGCCAGTTGATATTCTCGATCGTGACGGTCGCGTCGTCGACCAGAATCCCGACTGCGAGCGCCAGCCCGCCGAGCGTCATGATGTTGAGCGTCTCGCCCAGCACAGATAGCGCAGCGATCGACGAAAGCACTGCCAATGGGATCGAGGCGGTGATGATGAGCGTCGAGCGCCAGCTGCCGAGAAACAGCAGAATCATCAGGCTGGTCAGCGCGGCGGCGATCACGCCCTCGCGGGCGACCCCTGTGATGGCGCCTTTGACGAACACGGACTGGTCCGTGATGACGTTGAGTTCCATACCCGGCGGTAAGGTGCTCCGGATTTCGGGCAGCATTTCGCGCACGCCGTGAACGATATCAAGCGTCGAAGCCGAGCCGCTCTTGAGCACGGTCAACAGCACCGAACGACCGCCGTCGACGCGCACGACGTTCATCTGTGGTGGACTGCCGTCGCGGACATGCGCGACGTCGCCGATCAGAACCGGTGTGCCATCGACGGTCTTGATCGGCAGGTCGTTGAGATGTTCGATGACATCGGGGCTGTTGTTGAGCCGAACTTCATATTCGTCGGCGCCAATCTTTTCGGTGCCGACCGGAGTGATCTGGTTTTGCGAGGCAATTGCGCTATCGACGTCCTGAGCGGAAAGCCCCTTCGAACGCAATGCCTGCGGGTCGACATCGACCTGAACCTCACGGACTTTGCCGCCGTACGGTTGCGCGATCGATGCGCCCGCGATACTGGCCAGGCGTGGCCGGATGAAACTGTTCGCATAGTCGAACAACTGCGCTTCGGGCACCGTCTTGCTCGACAACGTCAGTTGCATGATCGGCACGGTCGACGCGCTGTAATTGATGATCAACGGCGGCGTTATGCCGGCCGGGAAGGACTTGAGCACCGTCTGCGAGATCGATGTCACCTGGGCCGTTGCGGTGCGGATGTCGACATTCGGCTGGAAGAAGATCTTGACGATACCGTAGCCGGGCAGGGAGGTCGACTGGATCGTCTTGATGTCGTTGACAGTCGAGCTCAGTGTGCGCTCGTAGGAAAAGATGATGCGGCCGGCCATATCGTCGGGCGACAAGCCGTTGTAAGTCCAGATCACGCTGATGACGGGGATCTTGATATCAGGAAAGATATCGGTTGGCGTGCGCATCGCGGCCAGAGGCCCGGCGATCAGAATCAGCAACGCGAGGACCAGGAACGTATAAGGCCGTGTCAGGGCGAGCCGTACGATCTTCAACATCAAGCAGTGCTCCGAAAAAGGACGAGAAACCACGCGTGGCGAGCATGCGATGCACGAAACAACGACGCATCGTGTTGCGTGTCAGAGTCGATGTCATGATGGGGGGCGACGCATGAACACGCGCCGTATGCCAGATGAAACTAACTTAACCGGGACAGGCGTAGATGCATTGCCAAGAGGGAAGACGGGCCTGATGAAGGGGAGGCCGCACGAGGATGTCAGGCAGCCGCTTCGTAGGAGACTGTCGCGCTGCTGCGCTCGGCAACGAAAGGCTCGCCGCAGTGAATCGAGATGCGGGTGCCGTCTTCCGCATTGCTGATTTCGATGCGGAACTCGTGAAGCCTCGCAACCGCCGCGACGATGCTTAACCCCAGTCCATGTCCTTCCTGTCCGGTACTGTTGCGCTTGCCACGGTAGAACCGTTTGAGGACCGCCTCGTGCTCTTCATGCGGAATACCGGGGCCGTTGTCGGCAACTTCGATTGACACGTCGTGCCGGGTGGTGCGGACAGCGAGCGTCACGACGCCGTCTTGCGGTGCGAACTTGATCGCGTTGTCGACCAGGTTGCTGAGTGCCTCGAACATCAGCGCGCGATCGGCATGGACATTCGCGTTCTGTCGCACATCGAGCATGAAGCGCAAGCACTTGGCTTCGGCTAGCGGAACATAGAGCTCGTAAACGTCGCTGAGCAGGTCGTTGAGCGAGATATCCGAGAAGCCGCTGCGCCGCTGCAACTGCTCGATTTCGGAGACGCGCAGCAAGGCGCCGAAGCGTGCCAGCAACATATCGGTCTGGCCGATCGCCTGCGTGACGACGCGGCGCTTGGGGTCACTTTCCTCGCAACTCGACTCGAGCGTATTGAGCAGGGTGTGCAAGCGCGCGAGCGGCGTCCGCAGGTCGTGCGCGATCGCATCGCACACGCTCTTCACTTCGTTGATGAGGCGTTCGATATCGCTGAGCATATGGTTGATGATGCCTGACATCATGTCGAGCTCGTCGTTGCGCCCGGTGACGGGCAAGCGCTGTTTGAGATCGCCGCGCACGACCAAGCGGGTGATGCGCTGGATCTCAAGGATGCGGCGGATCGGCCGGACGCTCCAGACAATGCCTCCGACCACACCGGCGACCAGGAGCGCCAGGCTGCCCCAGACGAGCGAGCGCAGCAACGCATCGGTGACCGCGACAAGTTCGCCAGTGTCGTAGGCCAGCACGAGCGTCTCGTCGGAGGCGACACGGATGGCGACCACGCGCGCGTGCGCCGAGTCATGCCCGCTCGCCAGCGTGATCGAACTCGAATGCGGCAAACCGTCGACGGGGAATCGGGGCGGCGGCGACAGGATGTCTCCGGCAATCACCGAGCGGTCGGCTGCGAACAGGCCATAGTAGTTATGACTATGACGGTCGCGCGCAACGCGTGATGTGAGATGCGAGCGCAAGTCGGCCGGCGTGAACGCGACGAAATAACGTCGTTCCCAGTTAAGCGAGTCGTCAACCTGGCGATTCACATACGCATTGATCTGGAATTCGACGAAACAGAACAACGCGCCAATCGACGCGGAAAACAAGATCGCGTACAACAGGACCAGCCGGAACGTCGAAGTCCGCCAGATGTTCGGGCCGCTAGCCAAGGATGTACCCCGAGCCGCGAACGGTACGTAACAGACGGGCGGTGATTTCGTTCGCATCCATCTTCTTGCGCAACCGGCCGACGTGAACGTCGATCAGATTCGAGCCCGGGTCGAACCGATAGCCCCAGACTGCTTCGAAGATCATGGTCCGGGTCAGCACTTGCCCGGCGTTGCGCATCATGAACTCGAGCACACGGAACTCGGTCGGCAGAAGCGGGATATCGACGCCCTTGCAGGTCGCTTGCCGCGAGACAAGATCGAGTTCCAGGGAGCCGACGTGAAGCCGGGTTTCGCGCACGCTGCTGCGTTGATGACGCCGCAGCAGGATTTCGAGCCGTGCTGACATCTCGTGTGAAGCGAACGGCTTGGTCAGGTAGTCGTCACCGCCTGCACGCAGGCCTCGCACACGTTCGTCCGCATCGCTGAGCGCGCTGAGCATCAGCACCGGTGTTTCCATACCGACGCCGCGCATGGTGCGCAGGATCGTAAGGCCATCGATGTCAGGCAGCATGCGATCCAGCATGACCGCATCGTAGTTGCCGATCATGACTTTCGACATCCCTTCGCGACCCGTGCTCGCCCAGTCGACCGTGAAACCGCAGTGAGTCAGCTCGCGGATGATTTCCTTTGCCGTGATCTCGTCGTCTTCGATCGTCAGTACAGTGGTCATGGCTCTTCTTTTTGGTTATCGTTAGGGCGGCTTCAGTGCGTTTCGTAGATGGCGCCGAGGCGTGCCATCGAACTGTCGGCTTCGGTTTGCTCCAGCTGCCTGAGCACTTCGGCACGCACCGCGCCGGGCGAGGGCCGAGGACTGGCCGAGGTCAGCGGACTTGCCGCAGACGGCATCGCGGAGAGCGAGTCGCCTGCACCGGGTGGCAATGCCGCCGAGGCGAGTTCGGCGCGATCCGTCTCATGTGTTTGTGCTCGGGCCAACGGCGACAGGTTTGCCGCGCCTATCGCAGTCGCCAGCAGCATGATCAATTTGATGCCTTTGTTCACTTCGTTCTCCGGCGTTTTGCGTCGTGGATGCGGTCTATCTCGTGTGGACTGGAGCTCATGCGACGGATCGCAGCCATCGGGTCGGTTCGACCCTGCGGAAATGCGCGACGACAAAGTCGATAAAGCTGCGTGTCTTGGCGGACAAGTAGCGTCGTCCCGAATAGACCATGGCGACTTCTCGGGCCTCACCGGAAAGCGTGAAACCCGTCAGCACGGTCTCGAGTGCGCCTGAGGCGAGGTCTGGCTCGACGAGTGGCCGTGGCAAGACGGCAATACCCATATGAGCGAGGACGGATTGGCGGACCATTTCACTGCTGGTCGTCGTCAGGAGGCCACGCGGAAGAACCCGATAAGTACCACTCGTATCGTGGAGTTCCCACTGGCGTGGTCCGCCGTCCGAGGTCGTGAGCAGGTCATGGTTGGCAAGGTCGGCCGGCGAGAGCGGCCGGCCGTGGCGCACGAGATAGTCGGGCGACGCCACGGCCACTTCGGAGATGGTGGTCAACGCACGGCTCACGAGCGATGAACTGGGCAAGCGCTTCTCCGTGGCAAAGCACACGTCAAAGCCCCCTTCGATGAAATCGATCGGGGTATCGAAGAGCCGCACATCGAAGTTGACCTTCGGGAATTGAGCGCGGTAGGCCTGCAGGATGGGAGCCAATGTCGATAGCGCGAAGGCCGTCGAACTGGCGATCAGCAGCGTGCCGCTCGGCTCGCGCGAGGCATGCACGAGATTCATCTCGATCTCATCCAGCTTGCCGATCACGGCCTGGCAACCACTCAGATACTCGCGGCCTGCTTCAGTGAGGGTGAGGCTGCGCGTCGAACGATTGATCAGTCGCATGTTGAGGTGCGCTTCGAGTATAGAGATGCTTCGCGAGGTGGCCGCTGCCGAGATGCCGAGCTGCTTGCCGGCAAGTCCGAAGCTATTGAGCTCCACTACTTTCACGAACACGCGCATGGCCTGTAGTTGATTCATCGCGGAACTCTGCATGTTGAGCGTGGCGACAGGATGCAGTAGCGGACTTAAAGAATGGTCACGGCGCAGGTTAAGGATTTTTTATCCGCGTCGCATGGATCCAACACCCGGGTGGATAAACATTTTCGCTATCGCGAACCGCTTGCAGTGGTTCCCCCTGTGGCAGTGCATGTTCAGCTTCTTCAACAAAGCGGAAGACTGAAATTCAATGTGCGTGGAGTGACGCGCCCCGACGCATCACTTAGATTCGGCGCCAGCGTTCGATACAGAAAGCACGCGCCGTCCACGTACGGCAGACGTGCGGACATGCGAGGCGACAACAGGGGCCATCCACGGTCCGGATCACTAAATCGGGAACATTCATGAAAAAGAAGCTCGTCTCTCATGCTGTCGTGGCCTCACTGGCCGTACTGACTTCGTCCGCCTACGCGCAAAGCAGCGTCACGCTGTACGGTGCGCTCGATACTTCAGTGGCCTACTTCAGTAACCAGGTAGGCACGGGGGGCTCGGGCCGGACGTTCGAGCTGATGTCGGGCAATCTGTCGCCGAATCACTTCGGCTTGAAGGGCTCTGAGGATCTTGGCGGCGGCCTGTCGGCGATCTTCAAGCTCGAAAGTGGCTTCAATGTAGACAACGGTAAGCAGTCGCAAGGTGGCCGGATTTTTGGGCGCACTTCGATGGTCGGTCTAGACAGCAATGCTTACGGTACGCTGACCGTGGGTCGTCAGTACGATCCGCTGATCGACCTGATCCAGCCGCTGACCGATGATGGCGCATTCGGCTCGGCCTTCGCGACGCCGGGTGACATGGACAACTACGACAACAGCTACCGTACCGATAACTCGGTCAAGTATGCGAGCCCGAACTATGCCGGCTTCCAGTGGTCGGCGATGTACGCATTCGGTGGTGTGCCGGGTTCGACCGGAACGGGTCAGACCTATGCGGCTGCGATCGCCTATAACAATGGTCCGTTTGGTATCGGTGCGGGTTACTTCCGCGCGACGAGCAACGGCACGACGGCCAGTTTTGACGGGCTGAACCCGGATGCGAGTTTTGCGATCGACTCGGTTGCGTTGACTGGCGGCTTCGTATCGGCGTCGTCGACGCAGATCATCCGTGCAGCCGGTGACTATGCGATTGGATCGGTCACGCTGGGTGTGTCGTATAGCAATGTGGCCTACGACAACTACGCGACGCCAGTGGCGGGCACCAACGGCACGCGCTTCAACAACGGTCAGGCCTTCATCAACTACCAGGCGACGGCGGCCATGTTGCTCGGCTTCGGGTACGACTACACGAAGGGGTATGGCAACAACGTCGACGCGAGCTACAACCAGTTCAGTCTGGGCGCCGACTATTCGCTGTCGAAGCGCACCGATCTTTATGCGCTGGCGGGCTATCAGAAGGCGTCGGGTAACACGATCAATGCGTCGACCGGCACCCTGGTTGCGGCCACGGCTTCGTTCGCCGACTTTGGCAACGATTCGGGCTCGAATTCGCAGACGATGGTCATGGTCGGGATTCGTCACCATTTTTAAACCGGCAAGGTCAATGACGTCGTTTAGAGATGTTTAAAAGTATTTGATGCGGTCCGCGTCGGTGGAATAAAGACCGCGGGCGCGGATCGCTGAAATCCAAAGCGGCAGCTTGAATTATCTGGCGGGCAGGTTCACGAGACCTGTCTGCCTTTCTGCGTTTTTAGTTTCCAGAAGACTGTGCATCGCTGAATGTCAAAAGCGCGTGCGGGAACAACGTATTTAATCCGAGAAAATGGACGTGGTGTGGTGGGAGCGCTACGCGAAGGCCTGGCTTGAATCGCTTTTCGGCCTTTGCGCATCGGTGTTTTCTTGACCCTTCATGGGTCGCAGGTGCGGCAATATACTTGGCAATCATTGATTTTGTTGGGTTTGTAAATTTTCTCAAAACATCAATTAAATCCGATTAAATTAATATTCAGTTTTTGATAATTCGAATCGGTATTTGTTGTCATCGAATATTTCTATCCTGTGAAGGCCCAATCAAACGCAAGAGCCCATGGCTCGGGGCCGTTAATAGAACAGGAGTTTTACCAAATGAAAAAGAGTCTTATCGCCGTCGCGCTTATCGGATCAGCAACAGGTGTCGCACACGCGGACGACAATTCAAGTCTCCAGTTGTATGGGATTCTCGACGTGGCAGTGGGTACGGTCGAGCATAGCGCCGGCGGCAGTGCGACCTTCCCGGCCACGGTCAATCCGGTGAACAAGGTCAGCACGAAGTTCAACGACTCGGTGACGGGGATGTTCAACGGGGGTATCTCCGACTCTCGCTGGGGTATCCGGGGCACTGAGGATCTGGGCGGCGGGATGAGCGCCTTCTTCGACCTCGAGTCGGGGATCAATGTGCCGACGGGGTCGCTCAACAACGCGGCGGGCTCGCTTGCCGGCTCGAATAACACCGTAGGCGTTGCGTCGGCGCTCGATGGACAGCTCTTCAATCGCGGCGCTTATGTCGGCATTCGTGACGACCGCTATGGCGCGGTGTCATTCGGCCGCTCAACGACGCTCGGCTACGACACGATCGTCAATTACGATCCGCTTCATTCGGCGCAGCTATTCTCGCCACTCGGCTTCTCGGGTTCGTACTCGGCCGGTGGAATCACGGAAGGTTCGCGTACGGACAACAACATCAAGTACGTCAACCGGACCGGTCCGATCAACTATGGGCTGTCGTATAGCCTTGGCGGCGTGCCGGGCAACTTCAGGGCGGGTTCGACCTGGGGCGCGAACATCGGTTATGAACAAGGGCCGTTTGGTATTCAGGCGACGTACTACAGCGCACGCGATGCGTTGCACTCAGGGGGTCTGACGGGCGCCAACGCGGTCGGCAGCGCGCTGATCGGCACGAATGTCGGCGCGTTGACGAACAACAACGACTCGGACGTCATGATCGCTGCCCGGTACGTGTTCGGGCCGGCAACCATCAAGGCCGGCTATGAACACTATGAACTGAAGGCGCCGTCAGACAAGGTAGCTAACGGTTCGACCACGGACTACTTTGGCTTTGTCGGCTCGGTCACGAACACGGTCAATCCGACCAAGACCAATGTGTATTTCGGCGGGGGTGACTACAAGGTCACGCCATCGCTCGATATGTCGGCAGGTATCTACGATACGCAGACCGAGCAGTCGACCGGAGTCGCGGGCGGAAACCAGATGCAGTATTCACTGCTGCTCGACTACAACCTGAGCAAGCGCACCGATGTCTATGCGGGCTACATGTTCTCGCATTTCAACGGTGCGGCATTTATCGGTGACGAAGCGACGAACTACATCGTCGCGATGGGGATCAGGACGGCGTTCTAAACTCAGGCCACCGCGAGTTCGGCACGTGGCGAGAACGAGTCCGCGCTCGCGATGGGCCACCATTGTTCAAAGAGGCGATAGCGGTAGCGTCCATGCAGCAGATCGCCGGGCTCGAGGTACTTGAGTAGGTCGGACATGAGTTGCACTTCATGCGACGACACGCGACGCACGATATGGTGGGCACGCAGTTCGGCAGGATGTCGCAGGCCTGCCGCCTGCACGATTTCCTGGAAGGCCTTCAAGGTGTTGTGGTGAAAGCTGTGGACGCGCTCCGATTTGTCGGGGACGACCAGGGCACGCTGTCGCACGGGATCCTGGGTTGCGACGCCGGTCGGGCAGCGGCCGGAGTGGCAGGTCTGGGCCTGGATGCAGCCGACGGCGAACATAAAGCCGCGTGCTGAGTTGACCCAGTCCGCGCCGATCGCCAGGGTGCGGGCGATGTCGAAGGCGGTGATGATCTTGCCGCTCGCGCCGATGCGGATCTTTTCGCGCAGGCCGATGCCGACCAGGGTGTTATGCACGAGCAACAGGCCTTCCTGGAGCGGCACACCGATGTGGTCGGTGAACTCGAGTGGTGCCGCACCGGTGCCGCCCTCCGCCCCGTCGACGACGATGAAGTCGGGCAGGATGCCGGTTTCGAGCATGGCCTTGGCGATGCCGAAGAATTCCCAGGGATGGCCGACACAAAGCTTGAATCCGGTGGGCTTGCCTCCGGACAGATTACGCAGGCGCTCGACGAATTCGAGCAGGGTGCGAGGGCTCGAGAACTCGGAGTGGGCGGCGGGCGACACGCAGTCGCGGCCACGCGGCACGCCGCGGGTTTCAGCGATTTCGGCGGTGATCTTGGCCGCGGGAAGCACACCGCCGTGGCCAGGTTTGGCGCCTTGCGAGAGTTTGATCTCGATCATCTTGACCTGAGTCTCGCTCGCTTGCTTCGCGAACTTCTCGGCGTTGAACGAGCCATCGTCGTTGCGGCAGCCGAAATAGCCGGAGCCGATTTCCCAGATGATGTCACCGCCATGTTGGCGGTGGTATTTGGAGAGGGAGCCTTCGCCCGTGTCGTGGGCGAAGTTGCCTTTCTTGGCGCCCAGGTTAAGGGCGAGGATGGCGTTAGCGGAGAGGGCGCCGAAGCTCATGGCCGAGATGTTGAAGATCGACATCGAGTAGGGCTGGGCGCGCTGGGGGCCGACGACGACGCGGAAGTCGGCGCCATCGATGTGGGTCGGCGCGAGGGAATGGCTGATCCATTCGTGGCCGACGGCTTTGACATCGAGTTCGGTGCCGTAGGGGCGGCTGTCGGGGTCGTTCTTGGCGCGCTGGTAGACGATGCTGCGTTGCACGCGCGAGAAGGGGCGCTCTTCGGTATCGCCTTCGACAAAATACTGGCGGATCTCGGGGCGGATGAATTCGAAGATGAAACGGAAATGGCCCCACAAGGGGTAGTTCCGCAAGATGCTGTGGCGGGACTGAATGAGGTCGTACAGGCCAAGGATAACGAGCAGGCCGGGCAGTACGCCCCAGGTCCACGAGAGATGGTGGAGACTGCTCTGCATAACGCTGACGGCCAGCAGGAGGCACGCGGCCCAGAAGGCGGTATAGCGCCGGTAGATCATGTTCTTGTCCTGTGCTGAGATTTCGCGGGGTCGGGCCCCCGATTGGGCTTCGCGACACTAGCACAGGTTGTTGTCTTGCAATTGGTCGAGCTAGGGCCTCGTGTTTACCCCGCCACGCAGCCACCGCGCGGCCCCCGGGGCTTCGCAAAAAGGGGCGCCGGCCTTTATACGGTCATGCCCCATCAAAGGTTCATGTTGCCTGCATTTTTATATTGTCCAGTCTATGCTCTCGCGGTGCAGTGCAGCGAGGTTGCGGGCATAGTTTTCGCTGCTCCGCTATTAAGCCGTTGTTGTAATCCTTGGCAACATGGCACAGCCGCGAGAAAGGCGGAGTACGGGATCTTTAGGCCTTGGCCGGTATCCATGCTTATACGCTTTCTCGCTTAGCGGACACTCAGCATGAACTCATCAGCCGGACGTTCGATCGATGTCGACTTCTTCCGTGGTCTTGTGCTGATCGTGATCGCGCTCGATCATATTACGGGAAGCTTTCTATCCCGGCTGATGCTGCATACGTACGCGTTCTGCGACTCGGCCGAGGTGTTCGTTTTTCTCGGGGGTTACGCATCGGCCGCGGCTTATACAGCGGTCCATGCGCATCGCGGGTCGTCTTCGGCGACGCGCCGTTTTCTGCGGCGCAGTCTGGAAATCTATCGGGCCTATCTATTCACCGCGCTGCTGATGCTGCTGGCCGGGGGGCTGCTCGCGCTGCTCAACACTAACAAAGCCATGCTCGATCTGATGGACTGGCATCAGTTCGTCCAGCAGCCCTTGCGTGAGTTGCTCGACATCGTGCTGTTCCGGCATCAGCCCTATCTCGCCAGCGTGCTGCCAATGTATGTGGTGTTTGCCTTGTGCGTGCCGTTCCTGGTGCCGTTTGCCTCGCGCTCTCCTGCCGTGGCACTCGCGGGCAGCGGGCTCGTCTGGGCGCTGGCGCCCTGGCTGGCGCCGCTGGTGCCAGTCGCCCACACGGGGGATTGGGCCTTCAATCCGTTCGCATGGCAATTGATGTTCGTTCTCGGCGCCTTGTGCCGGCTGCATCCGGTACCGGATGCATTCCAGGTCTCGAAGCTCGGGCGTAATCTGACGCATGTGGCATTGGCGGTAGCGTTGGGCATGGCCTTCGTGAAGCTGTTCGTGATGACGCAGCCCCTGCCGGGCGAGACGAAGGCGAATCTGTCGCTATTACGCGTGGCGAGCTTTGTGACGATCGCTTGGCTCATGGCGCAGGTTGTCCGGGCAGGAGCGATCAGGTGGCTTGCGCAACGCATGCCGAGCATCGTGACGGTGGGCCGTACCGGGCTGGTTTGTTTTGTTGCGGGCACGGTGGTGTCGCTCGCGATCGATACGTTGACGCAACACGGGCAAGTCCACGGTACACGCGGCCTGTTCGTCTCGCTGGCGGGAGATGCCGGTGCGATTTCGGCGCTGATTGGTGTCGCGACGCTCTGGCAATGGCAGCTCGCACGGCAGACGGCCGGGCGGGTAAAGACTCAGGCGCGGGAATTTGTGAAGCTGCGGCTGGCACGTCTGATGCGGGATTAGGTGTCAAGCGGGTTTGCACGAGTGCGGGCAGTCGGGTATATCTGCACAGATTGCAAATTCGAAAAACCTTACGGCCGTCCGTCATGGGCGCGTCCGTCATGACGCCGTGACCCGACACTGATGAGATTCGATGTAAGACGCCAGCTGGTTGCCCTCTGGAAACGGACGGCCTGGGCAGTGGGCCTGTGTGTGGCCCTCCTGCCGGGCTGCCGCACTTTTTCGCCGGGCCCCGGGTTGACGCAGTGCAGCGAACTGACAGGCCATACGCTCGCCCCCGCCTTGATCGGCCTGCCGACGCAGGGCGCACTGATCGATCACGCCACGATGATTTCGCGTTCCGCGCCGGGCAATCCAGACGGCGACTATTGCCGGATCATGGGTGAGATCAAGGCCATACGCACGGATACACCCGACATCCGGTTCGAGGTCAATCTTCCGGCGCGTTGGAACGGTCGTGCGTTGCAAATGGGAGGCGGAGGCTATAACGGCGAGGTGCAGCGCGCGACAGGCACCGTCAGCTATGCAGCGGGCAAGGCGCCACTAGCCGAGGGCTATGCCACATTTGGCTCGGACTCCGGCCACGTGGGCAATTCGGCGCGCGCCGATTTCGCGATCGACGACGAGGCGGTCGAGAACTTCGGTTTCGCTCATATCAAGAAGACCCATGATGTCGCGCTTGCGCTGATTCGACTCGGTTACGGGCAGGGACCGGTCAAGACCTACTATGTCGGTGGCTCGACCGGAGGCCGCGAAGGCTATACGGCGATCGAGCGGTTTCCGGATGACTACGACGGCGTGATCGCCAATGCGCCCGCCATCAATTTTTCTGGCGTGCGGTTGATCGGGCTCATGATTGGACGCACGATCTATGCAGGCGAAGGGGCGTTTGTCCCGCTCGACAAGCAGAAGCTCGTCCATGCACGCGTGCTGTCGGAGTGCGATGCGCTTGACGGCGCAAAAGACGGCATCGTCAGCAATGTCGAGGCATGCCGCGCTCGTGAACCGGAGACGATCGAGTCCCTTCGCTGCAGTACGACCCCCCCGGGCAGCGCACCCGTCAGCGCGAGCGATGCCGCGAAATCGAGCGGCACCTCGCCGGCCACACGGTGCCTTACCGATCCGCAGATCGCCACGATGGAGGCGCTGCGCGACGGCCTTCAGTTGCCTTACTCGCTGGCGTATGGGGTGACGGGTTACCCTGGTTACAACGTCTTTGAAGGTTCGGACGTGTCGGGTGTGCTCGGCCTCGGTGGCTCGGCGGTGTTGAACTCGCCACCGACCTTCGCCACGAATGGATACTTGTTCGCGCAGGGCGACGCCTACCTGAAGTATTTTGTCGCGCGGGACAAGACGGTGTCGGGCGTCGATTTCGATCCTGCCCAGCCGGGTGCGTACCACGATCGTCTCGTCGATTTGTCGGCGACGGTCGGGGCAATGAACCCGAACATGTCGGCGTATATCTCGCACGGTGGCAAGCTGATTACGCTTCAAGGCCTGGCGGACGAAGTCATCAGCCCGAACCAGACGATCGCGTTCTATCGGACGCTGGTCGGTCGTTACGGTCAGTTGACCGTCGACTCTTTCATGCGGCTTTATATGGTCCCGGGCTATCAGCACGGTAACGGTGTGTTTATCCCGTCGTGGGATGCACTCAGCGCGCTCGATCGATGGGTCTCACGCGGCGTCGCACCGCAGACGCTGATCGCCACTGACTTGGCCCAGTCGACCCTGGGTCGGTCACGCCCCCTCTGCCGCTTTCCGGCATTTCCGCGCTATCGCGGCTACGGTGACATGAACGAGGCGTCGAGCTTCCGCTGCTCCAGCTCGTGAAGGGCACTCGCCTGGGTCCGTGATTTGCTGAATCTGCGTACCGACCACGTGCGCAGGAGTAGTCAATCATGAGTCAGACCGTCAGTGATTTCATCGTCGAGCGGCTTCACCAATGGGGCGTGCGCCGCATGTACGGCTATCCGGGTGACGGCATCAACGGGGTGTTCGGTGCGCTCAACCGGGGCGGCGGGAAAATCGAATTTGTTCAGGCACGTCATGAGGAAATGGCGGCCTTCATGGCCAGCGCCCACGCTAAATTTACTGGCGAACTGGGCGTGTGCATCGCCACCTCCGGGCCCGGCGCTGCCCATCTGATTACGGGTCTTTACGACGCGCGCATGGATCATATGCCGGTGCTCGCGATCGTTGGCCAGCAGGCCCGCAGCGCGTTGGGCGGACACTATCAGCAGGAAGTCGATCTGACCGCGATGTTCAAGGACGTCGCGGGCGCCTTTGTCCAGCAGGCCACGGTACCAGCTCAGGTGCGTCACCTGATCGATCGCGCGATCCGGACCGCACTCTCGGAAAGGGTCGTGACGGCGATCGTGTTGCCCAATGATCTTCAGGACCTGCCTTATGAGTCGCCTCCACGCGCACATGGCACGCTGCATTCGGGTGTCGGCTGGAGCGAACCGAAGATCGTGCCCTACGAGGTGGACCTGAAGAAGGCGGCCGAGATCCTCAACGATGGGCGCCGTGTCGCGATTCTTGCGGGAGCGGGCGCACTGGGTGCGACTGACGAATTGATTGCGGTGGCCGACCGGCTCGGCGCAGGCGTGGCCAAGGCGCTGCTCGGCAAGTCCGTGCTGCCCGACGACCTGCCCTGGGTCACCGGCTCGATTGGCTTGCTAGGCACGGAGCCGAGTTACAAGCTGATGACAGAATGCGACACCTTGCTGATGGTGGGCTCGGGTTTCCCGTATGCGGAGTTCCTGCCGAAGGAGGGGCAGGCGCGCGCGGTGCAGATCGATCTCAAGGCCGACATGCTGAGCCTTCGGTACCCGATGGAAGTCAACCTTCAGGGCGATGCGAAGCTCACACTTGCCGCCTTGCTGCCTTTGTTGAAACAGAAGGAGACGGGCAGCTGGCGTGACCGGATCGGGCGTTGGAACCGAAGCTGGAACGAAACGCTCGAGACGCGTGCGATGCAGACGGCCAAGCCCGTCAACCCGCAACGTGTGGCCTGGGAGCTCTCGCCGAGACTGCCCGACAACGTGATCGTAACGAGTGACTCGGGTTCCTGTGCAAACTGGTATGCGCGCGACATCAAGATCCGTCGGGGCATGATGTGCTCACTGTCGGGCGGGCTCGCCTCGATGGGGGCCGCAGTGCCGTATGCGATTGCGGCGAAGTTCGCGCATCCGGACCGCCCGGTCGTCGCCATGGTCGGCGATGGGGCGATGCAGATGAACAATCTCGCCGAACTGATTACGGTCGCCAAGTACTGGAAAACATGGAAGACGCCGCAATGGATTTGCGTGGTCTTTAATAATCAGGATTTGAACCAGGTGACGTGGGAGCAGCGCGTCATGGAGGGCGACCCGAAGTTTGTGGCTTCGCAGCAGATTCCAGACGTCCCTTATCATCGCTTTGCAGAAATGATTGGGCTGACTGGCATCTTTGTCGACAACCCGGATTTCCTCGGCGAGGCGATCGATAGTGCGTTCGCCGCGGGGCGGCCCGTGGTGCTCGAGGTGCGGACCGACCCCGAGGTCCCGCCGCTGCCGCCGCATATTACGCTCAAGCAGGCCAAGGCCTTTGCGGCGACTTTGCTCAAGGGTGATCCGGTCGAGCAGGGGGTCGTCATGGGCACCGCCAAACAAGTGCTCAGCAAGGTTTTATCCGGATCCGGTGGCGACGATTGACGTTATAGGCACGGCCAAACGGGTGCTCAGGAAGGTTTTGTCGGGGATCTGGCAGCGACAATTGGCGAACTGGGGGGCGGTCCTAAGGGCGTGTTGTCATACTCTCTGCCGCCACGCACCTAGGCTCGTCCCCCATTGCAGGAATCTTTTCGCTCGGTCAGGATTCGGCCACACGCGCTGACCCGGGCGGGTCGTTGATCGCGATCCCACGGCTCTCGGCGTTACCGACATCTCCAACAAAATCCGGGTGCCACCGAATGCTGATCATCGTCCGTAGCCTGCTGGGCATGATGCTGTTGCTGTTCATCGCCTTTCTAGTCTCAACTGATCGCCGCCATATCCGCCTTCGCACGGTCGTCTCGGCGCTGTTGTGCCAGGTCGCCATCGGTGCCTTCGTCCTGTTTGTTCCGTTCGGCAAAAGCGTGCTCGCGGCTGCGGCCAATGGCGTCAACCATGTGCTGAGCTATGGCAACGAGGGGGTCTCGTTCCTGTTCGGTGGACTCAATAGCGACAAGATGTTCGAGTTGTTCGGCGGCGGCGGCTTTATATTTGCCGTGCGGGTGCTCCCGATGATCGTGTTTGTCACGGCCTTGATTTCGGTGCTCTATTACCTGGGCGTCATGCGTTGGGTGGTGCTGATTTTCGGCACCCTGTTTCAGAAGATCATCGGCGTGAGCAAGCTTGAGTCGTTCTCGGCGGTCACGACGATTTTTCTGGGTCAGAACGAGTTGCCCGCGCTGATCAAGCCCTTTGTGTACAAGATGAGCGGCCCCGAGTTGTTTGCCGTGATGACAAGCGGGATGGCCGCCATCGCGGGTTCGGTGCTCGCGGGTTATGCGGGTCTTGGCGTGAAGATGGAGTATTTGCTCGCGGCGTCGTTCATGGCAGTCCCGGGCGGCTTGCTGTTTGCGAAGATCGTCTGCCCGTCGGCCGATATGAACAGCGTGGAGATCGATGGTTCGCTGAGTTTCGACGAGAAACGTCCGGCCAATGTGATCGAAGCCGCCGGCTCGGGCGCGACGCTCGGGCTCAAGATTGCGGTGATGGTCGGCGCGATGCTGATCGCTTTCATCGGTTTGATCGCCTTAATCAACGGTATCGTCGGTGGCGTGGGCGGCTGGTTCGGTCATCCGGCGATTTCGCTGCAGTCGATTTTGGGCACGGTGTTCGCGCCGCTCGCCTATATGCTCGGCGTGCCCTGGCAGGATGCCGCGATTGCCGGCAATTTCATCGGCCAGAAGATGATTCTCAACGAGTTCGTCGCGTATGTCGGGCTTGCCCCCTACCTCAAGGATTCGGCTGCCGTGGCCGCGGCCGGGCTGCAGGCGCTCGATCCGAAGACCATCGCCATCGTGTCATTTGCGCTCTGCGGGTTTGCGAACTTCGCCTCGATTGCGGTGCTGACGGGGGCCTTCAGTGCAGTCGCGCCCGAGCGACGTGCCGAGGTCGCACGTTACGGCGTGCGCGTGGTGATCGCTGCGACCTTGTCGAACCTGATGAGCGCGACGATTGCGGGCTTGTTCCTCACGTTCTGAGCGGGATTTCACATGAGCATGCATAAGGTCATCTACGACACCGATCCCGGTGTCGACGATGCAATGGCGTTGCTGTTCCAGGTACGTCACCCGGAGATCGAACTGCTCGGCATCACGAGCGTGTTCGGCAATGCCACGATTGAAGATACGACGCGTAACGCGCTGTTTCTCGCGGGTCGTTTCGCGCCTCACGTCCCCATTGCGCGTGGGGCTGCCACGCCGCTCGTGCGCGAGGCGCCGGGTCCCTTGCCGTTTATTCATGGCAACAATGGCGTCGGCGATATCGAGTTGCCGGCTGGGACGGACCCCGCTGCCTTTGGTGCGACGCTCGATCCGCGCCCGGCCCATCGCTTCATCATCGATACCGTGCGTGCGAACCCGGGCGAGGTCACCTTGCTGGCCGTCGGGCCGATGACCAATCTGGCGCTCGCGCTCGCGGAAGATCCCGAGATCGCAAAGCTGGTCAAGCAGGTCGTCATCATGGGCGGTGCGTTCGGCATTCACGGGACGCTCGGCAATGTGTCGCCGGCGGCCGAAGCCAACATCTTCAATGATCCGCATGCGGCGGATCTGGTGTTCGGTGCGACGTGGCCGCTGACCGCAGTGGGGCTGGACGTCACACAGCTGACCATCATGAGTGCGGGGTATCTTAAGGCCCTGCGCGATGAGGCGGGCGCCGATGGGCAGTTCGTCTGGGAAGTGTCGCGGGTGTATCACGACTTCCATCTCTCCAGCGAAGGTCTCGACGGCATCTACGTGCATGATTCGTCGGCCGTTGCCTTTTTGGTGAGGCCCGATCTCTATACGGTCCGAGGCGGTCCGGTGCGCGTGCTGACTGAAGGCATTGCGATCGGGCAGACGATCCAGAAGCCTTCGACGATGCCCGTGCCTGCGCCCGAATGGGATACACGGCCGAGTCAGTCGGTCTGTATCGCTGCCGATTACGCAGGGGTGCTGGATTTGTATCGGGCGACGCTTCTGGCGGCGGGCTGATAGCCGGCGTGTCGTTGCTGGAAATCGTAATGACGGTCTCTGAGGTTTGCCCTGAGACTGTCTTGGGGCCATTTCTGCGACCCCTCCTGCGGCCGTTCCCGCGGCTGTTTCTGCGAATGCTGGCCCAACCTCGATTCCGATGTTGGGCGATACTTCGGTTTGCGTGTCCTTCAGGCCGAACTCATGAACATCAATCGAAACACGGATCCGTCGCCGCCGTTCCAGAACCTCGCTTCCGTGGTCGCACGGTTGCGCGAGTCTCGAGAGGGCACGCACAAAATCCGTCATCGTGGGCATATCCGCGAGTTGCCCTCGCGGAGCACCGTCAAGCAGATCGTCGAGACGCTCGCGGGCGTATTGTTCCCGACGCACTATGGTCGGGCCGATCTGCATGACGCCAATATCGATTTCTTCGTCGGCGATACCTTGTCCGCCGCGCTGAGCGCGTTGAGCGAGCAGGTGCGTCGGGCTTTGCTGTTCAGCGCGAACGAAGATCTGGAGAGCGATCCTGATCTGCCTGCCAAGGCGCATGCGCTGACCGAGCAGTTTGCTGAGATGCTGCCGGACATTCGTGCGGTGCTTGTCAGCGATCTGCATGCGGCTTATCAGGGTGATCCTGCCGCGACGAGCATCTCGGAAGTGCTGCTCTGCTACCCGGGCAGTCTCGCGGTGATCCATCATCGGTTGGCCCATGCGCTCTACCGACTGGGCGTGCCGTTGTTACCGCGCCTGATTGCCGACATCGCGCATTCGGCGACTGGCATCGACATTCATCCGGCTGCAACGATTGGCGGCAGTTTCTTTATCGATCACGGGACGGGTGTGGTGATCGGGGAGACCGCGATCATTGGGCAGGGCGTACGGCTTTACCAGGCGGTCACCCTTGGCGCCAAACGCTTCCCGTCCGAGCCGGACGGCACCCTGACCAAGGGCGTCGCACGGCATCCCATTGTTGAAGACGACGTGGTGATCTATGCCGGCGCAACGGTGCTGGGCCGCATTACCATCGGCAAAGGCTCGACGATCGGCGGCAACGTATGGCTGACCCATAGCGTGCCGCCGGGAAGCAATCTGTCGCAGGCGCAGATGACGTCGAGTTGAGAGGACAAGCAGAGTGCTTGACGCTTACTCCCCCATTCCCCCCACGACGGTATTGAAGCCCCCGTCGACGTAGGTAATTTCCCCAGTCACCCCCGCGGCGAGGTCGGACAGCAGGAAGGCGCTGACGTTGCCGACGTCTTCAATCGTCACGTTGCGGCGCAACGGGGCGTTGTGTTCGACGAAGTCGAGGATCTTGCCGAAGCCCTTGATGCCACTCGCGGCCAGCGTCTTGATCGGGCCGGCCGACACGGCGTTGACGCGAATGCCCTTGGGACCCAGCGAGGTGGCAAGGTAGCGCACGCTGGCTTCGAGCGAAGCCTTGGCCAGGCCCATGGTGTTGTAGTTCGGCAAGGCACGCTCAGAGCCAAGGTAGGTCAGCGTGAGCAAGGCAGCCTTGTCGGAGAACATCGGCAGGGCGGCCTTGGCAAGCGCCGCGAAGCTGTACGACGAGATGTCGTGTGCAATCCGGAACCCCTCGCGCGACAAGCCTTCGAGGAAATCGCCGGCGATCGCCTCGCGTGGCGCGAAGCCGATTGAGTGGACCAGGCCGTCGAGTGTGTCCCAGTGTTCGCGCAATGCCGCGATGGCGCCGTCGATCTGGGCGTCTTCAGCCACATCGCACGGCAGGACGATGTCGCTGCCGAACTCGGCGGCGAATTCGCCGACGCGGTCCTTGAAGCGCTCGCCCACGTAGGTGAAGGCCAGTTCAGCGCCTTCGCGCTTGCATGCCTGTGCAATCCCGTATGCGATCGAGCGGCTCGACAAGACACCAGTCAGCAGAATTCGTTTGCCAGCGAGAAAACCCATGTGTGCTCCGTTTCGGTAGTTCGCTTATATTCGCGAGTATCGGTAAAGGTAGAATTCTCGCACATCGCCCGTTCGAACCGGCCGCTCAGGACTCTATGACCGTAGCCTTGCGTCGCATCGCGTCATCCTTCGCCCTCGCGTGCATGCTTTGCACCTTGGTCAGCGTGCCCGTGGCACGGGCCGCCGCATCGATTGCCCAGTACGGCACGCCCAAGTACCCGGACGGCTTTGCCCACTTCGACTATGTGAACCCCGACGCGCCCAAGGGCGGCACACTCACGCTGGCCACCTTCGGCTCGGGTTTCGACAAATTCAACCCGCTAACCTTGCGGGGTGTCGCGGCGCCGCGGATCGGCGAGCTGATGTTCGAGACATTGATCACCAATAGCAGCGACGAGCCGAATAGTGCTTACGGCCTGCTGGCCGACGATATCCGGATTGCCTCCGATGGCATGTCGGTGACGTTCCACCTCAACCAGGCCGCTCGTTTCTCGAATGGCGACAAGGTCACCGCGGCCGACGTCAAGTATTCGTACGACACCTTGCTTGGCAAGCATGGCAATCCGGCTTTCCGTGTTGCGTTCCAGGACATCGTGAAGCTGGATGTGGTTGACTCTGCGACCGTGCGGTTCACATTTGCCCGGCATAACGGCGACCTGCCGTATATCGCTGGCGGCTTGCCGGTGTTCTCGCCCAAATGGGGCGCCCGCGCCGACGGAACGCGCGTCGACTTCGACAAGCTCGGCTTCGAACAACCGATCGCAACCGGACCTTACCTCATCGATCAGTACAGTCCGGGCCGCGACATCAGCTACAAGCGCGATCCCCACTATTGGGCCAAAGATCTGCCGACCCGTCGCGGCATGTACAACTTCGAGCGGATCGTGCTCAAGCTCTACAGCGATGATGTGGCACGGCTCGAGGCCTTCAAGGCAGGGGAGTTCGACGCGGTATCCGAAAACCGGGCACGCAACTGGGTTCGCTCCTATACAGGCGAGCAATTCGACAACGGCACGATCATCAAGCGCGAATTTCCCAACCACAACGGCGCGAATATCCAGGCGTTCTTTATGAACCTGCGCCGGCCACAGTTCCAGGATCGCCGGGTGCGCGCGGCGCTGAATCTGGCCTTCGATTTCGAATGGGCCGACCGGATGCTGTTCTACAAGCTCTACGACCGGCTCGAAAGTTATTTCATGAACACCGATTTCGAGGCGACCGGCATGCCGTCACCCGCTGAGCTCAAGCTGCTCGAGCCCTTGCGCAAGGAACTCGATCCGTCGGTGTTCGGCCCCATGACGCGCCAGCCCGTGACGACCCCGCCTCACTCGCTGCGCGATAACCTGCGCCAGGCACGTGAGCTACTAGCCCAGGCTGGCTGGACCTATCGTGACGGCGCACTTCGCAATGCCGCCGGGGTGCCGTTTCGCTTCGAGTTACTCGATACGGGTTCAGCGGTGATGCAACAGGTGGCATCGGTCTATCAACGAAATTTGCAGAAACTCGGCATCACGCTGACGTTTCGTTCGACCGACCCGGCATTGTATGAACAGCGCCTCGACAACTTCAACTTTGACATGACGACGCTTGTGTTGCCTGCGGTCCAGATGCCCGGCACCGAGCAGATTGGCCGCTGGGGTAGCAAAGCGGCCGACACACCGGGTTCGGAGAATTTCATCGGCATCAAGTCGCATGCGGTCGACGTGCTGGCGGATGCGGTGGCCTCGGCGCATACACTGGAAGACCTGACGGCGGCCTCGCATGCGCTCGACCGTGTGCTGGTAAGCGGCTGCTATATCGTGCCGAACTGGTATTCGCCGAACTTCAATGTCGCCTATCGGCGCACGCTCGCGCATCCGGCATCGCCACCGCTGTATTACTCGTCCGACAGCTGGATTGTCTCGTCCTGGTGGGATGCCGCTTCCGCGCGCGTGTCCGCGCCCTTGAAATAACCGGAGCGCCTCGATCGTGTTCAGCTATATCCTCAAGCGCCTGCTGTTGATGATCCCGACCTTGATCGGTGTGCTGACGGTGACTTTCATCGTGATCCAGTTCGTGCCGGGTGGACCGGTCGAACAGATCGTCCACGACCTGCGCAAGGCGAGCGAGCAAGGCGCCGTCGCGGGGATGACCTACCGCGGGAATGCCGGCGTCGATCCGCAGCAGATTGCCGAGTTGCGAGTCCAGTATGGTTTCGATAAGCCCCCTGTCACGCGCTACTTCATGATGCTCGGGGACTTTGCGCGCTTCAACTTGGGCGACAGTTACTTTCGCCACCAGAGCGTTTGGTCGCTGATCGTCTCGAAGCTGCCGGTGTCGATCTCGATCGGTGTCTGGACTTTTCTGATCACCTATCTGATCTCGGTGCCGCTTGGCATTCTGAAGGCGCTCTGGCATGGCTCGACCTTCGATCTCGTGACCAGTGTCGTGGTGTTGATCGGGTATGCGATTCCAGGGTTTGTGCTCGGTGTGGCGCTCCTTGTGTTGTTCGGTGGCGGGTCGTTCTGGCATCTGTTTCCGCTGCGTCATCTCGTGTCCGACAACTTCTCTCAGCTGAGCCTCGGTGGCAAGATCGCCGACTATCTCTGGCATATCACCTTGCCTGTGACGGCCTCGGTCGTCGGCAGCTTTGCGGTGATCACGATGCTGACCAAGCACTCGTTTCTCGACCAGATTCGCCGCCAGTATGTTTTGACCGCGCGCGCCAAGGGTTTGCCCGAGCGGCGGGTGTTGTTCAAGCATGTGTTCCGCAATGCGATGCTGCCGTTGGTGGTGGGGTTTCCTTCTGCTTTCGTGGGTGCCTTCTTCTCGGGCAGTCTGCTGATCGAGACGCTGTTTTCGCTCGACGGTCTCGGCCTGCTGTCTTATGACTCCGTACTCAAACGTGATTACCCGGTGGTGCTCGGCACGCTGTATCTGTTCACACTGATCGGACTCGCCACCAAGCTGCTATCGGACCTTTGCTATGTCTGGGTCGATCCGCGGATTCGTTTTGAAAGCCTGGAGTGATGAGATGAGTATTGCGGTCGATCTCGATGAAGTGGCCCCGCTTGTCTCGCCGACGCCGCGCCAGCGTATCTGGCGGCGCTTTCGCCAGCATCGGCTGGGGTGCTGGAGCTTGTGGGTGTTTATGGTGCTGTTCGGGCTCAGTCTCGTCGCCGTGCTGTGGTCGAACGACAAGCCGCTCGCGGTCCGTTACGAGGGGCATTGGTATTTTCCGATCACGCACAACTATCCCGAGACCACTTTCGGGGGCGACTTTCCAACGCCAACCGACTACACCGATCCGTTTATCAAGGACACGCTGAAGCGCAACGACAACTTCGTGCTCTACGCGCTGAATCGGAATTCGTACGACACGATCAGCTATTTTTCTGAGGTGCCGAATCCTGCGCCGCCGTCGCGTGCAAACTGGCTCGGCACCGACGACCGGGGACGCGATGTGTTTGCGAGGCTGTTATACGGCTTCCAGGTGTCGGTGCTGTTCGCGCTCGTGCTGACCGTGATCGGGACAGTCGTGGGCATCGCTGCGGGTGCGGTGCAAGGGTACTTCGGCGGCCGGCTCGACCTGACCACGCAACGTCTGATCGAGGTTTGGGGTGCGTTGCCCGAGCTCTATCTGTTGATCATCTTTGCCTCGGTCTTCGAACCGAGTCTCTTGCTGCTCGTCGTGCTGCTGTCGTTGTTTGGCTGGATGGGGCTCGCAGACTATGTGCGCGCCGAGTTCTACCGTAACCGCGCGCAAGACTATGTGAAAGCGGCGCGCGCGATCGGTTTGTCGAATGCGCAAATCATGTGGCGTCACATCTTGCCCAACAGCATGACGCCAGTGATCGCATTTCTGCCGTTCCGGATGAGCGGGGCGATTCTTGCGCTGACGAGCCTCGATTTTCTCGGCCTCGGGGTGCCTTCGACGACGCCATCACTCGGCGAGTTGCTTGCACAGGGCAAAGCCAACCTCGATGCGTGGTGGATCTCGCTGTCGACGTTTATTGTCCTGGTGCTCACGCTGCTTCTGCTGACCTTTATCGGCGATGCGCTGCGCGATGCGCTCGATACACGGGTCGCCGAGACGGCGAAGGCCGGAGGCGGACAATGACCGATTCGACCGATCTGCTCTCGATCGAGAAGCTTTCTGTGCGATTTGGTTCGACGGTCGCGGTCGATCAGCTCGACTTGCAGATTCAGCCCGGCGAACGTGTTGCGCTGGTGGGTGAGTCGGGCTCGGGCAAAAGCGTGACCGCGCTGGCCATCCTGCGTCTGCTCGCCGATGCCCAGGTCACAGGTTCGATCCGTTTTGCAGGGGAAGACCTGCTCCAGAAAAGCGAACGCGCAATGCGCGGCATCCGCGGTGCCGACATTGCGATGATCTTTCAGGAGCCGATGACAGCGCTCAATCCGCTGTTCTCGATCGGCGAACAAATCGCCGAGGCCGTGATCCAGCACGATCAGGTGTCACGTGCGGACGCGCGGCGGCGTGCGCTCAAGCTGCTCGACCGCACGGGGATCGCCGACGCGGAGCGACGCATTGATCACTTCCCGCATCAGTTGTCGGGCGGCCAGCGTCAACGG
This sequence comes from Burkholderiales bacterium, assembly GCA_026225235.1. GTDB lineage: Bacteria > Pseudomonadota > Gammaproteobacteria > Burkholderiales > Burkholderiaceae > Pararobbsia. Next base: position 9,408 of record JAMFSK010000062.1, on the reverse strand, counting down.
GCGATGATTGCTATGGCGCTTGCGTGCCGGCCGCGCCTGTTGATTGCCGATGAACCGACGACCGCGCTCGACGTGACGGTGCGCGCCCAGATCCTCGACTTGTTGCTCGACCTCCAGCGAGAGGAGGCGCGTCAACGCGGCATGGCGATCTTGATGATCACCCACGACCTGAACCTCGTGCGGCGTTTTGCGCATCGTGTGGCCGTGATGGAGCGCGGCGCCGTGGTGGAGTCCGGTACGGTCGAGCGCGTCTTCGGCCATCCCGAGCATCCATATACGCAAAAACTAATCGCGAGCCGTCCCGAGCGCGCGTTGCTTTCCGTGTTGCCGATCGCGCCGGTGCTGCTCTCCACGCAAGACCTCAGCGTCTCTTATTCGACCAACCGGCCGGGGCTGGCCGGCTGGTTTGGCCGCGACCGCTTTGACGCCGTGAAAGGCGTCAACATCGAGCTCCGTCAGGGTGAGACGGTCGGTATCGTCGGTGAGTCGGGCAGCGGCAAGTCGACGCTCGCCATGGCGATGCTGGGCCTCCAGGCGCTCTCAGGCGGCTCGGTATCGTTTCATGGTGAGTCGCTGACGACGTTTCGCGGAGCCCGGGAGAAGGCGTTTCGGGGGCAGGTGCAGGTGGTGTTCCAGGACCCCTACGGTTCGCTGTCCCCGCGTCAGACCATCGAGCAGATCGTGGGCGAAGGTCTGGCCTTGCACCAGCCGGCACTGTCGGCGTCGGCTTTGCGTGAGCGTGTGATCGGGGGGCTACGAGATGTGGGGCTCGACCGGACCCTGCTGCAGCGTTATCCGCACGAGTTCTCCGGAGGGCAGCGGCAACGCATCGCTATCGCCCGTGCGTTGGTGCTCGGACCGCAGATTCTCGTTCTGGACGAGCCGACCAGCGCGCTCGATGTATCGATCCAGCAGCAGGTGCTGAAGCTGTTGGTAGGGCTTCAGCAGAAGTACAACCTGGGATACCTCTTTATCAGCCATGACCTCGACGTGATCCGCGCGATGGCGCACCGGATCGCCGTAATGCAGGACGGCGTCATCGTCGAGCAGGGCGACGCAGAGACGCTCATTACCTCCCCCCGGCACCCCTACACCCAGAAACTGCTCGCAGCCGCGTTTGAGGGTCGTGAGCGTGTTTAGTGCAGGCGCCTCTCAAGTTCTCTCGCAGCTTGCCGTAATGAAAGATAACAACGAGGGATTTGCGTGCGGCAGCGCACGGGGGCGCGCCACGGCGGTGCTTGATTGGCCGGGCAGGGCGGGTTGGCGAGCGAGTTCAGGCATTAAAATAGTGCCTGATTCTCTAAAGCTTACAAATACATTCGTTCGAAGCATTCGTTTGGTAGGGCGCAAAGCTTTGCGCGGCAAGGGATACGGCGCTAAACAGCACCAAGACGGTGAGCGTTTACTGCTTTTTGTTTTGACACAGAAATAGTATCTAGCTAGTATCCCCCAAACTTTACGCAACCCCCGGGCCACAAGCCTGGCAGCCTGAGTCAACATTACCGACCGATGCATCACCGAAAAACGAGAAAGTTTTGTGAGCGCGCGCTGATTGCTGCTTTCACAACTGCGATCATCGCTGGTGCGAACGTAGCGATCGCAGACGAAGCCGGCACCATAAGCTCGACTGCAAGCGCAATCACTGCCAATGCCTTTGGCGCAGTCACTGAAACGCCTACACCGGCCGCCGATAGTTCGACGTCTGCGGTTTCGCGTAGCACGCAGTCCTTCCTGTCGGGTGTCGCCTCGAAAGCCGGTACGGTCGTCGTTGGTGCACTCAACATGATCGGCGTGCGCTACCAGTGGGGCGGCAATTCACCGGATTCCGGACTCGATTGCTCGGGTTTCGTGCGCTACGTGTTTCGTGACACGCTCGGCATGACCCTGCCGCGACGTGCCGAAGAGATGAGCCAGATGGGCGAAAAGGTCAAGATGACAGACCTTAAGCCGGGCGACCTTGTGTTCTTTAATACGATGCGCCGCACCTTCTCGCACGTCGGGATCTATATCGGCGACAACAAGTTCGTGCATTCGCCGTCGACCGGCAGCAAGATCCGCGTCGATGAGCTTGATGACGGCTATTGGGAAAAGCGCTTTACGGGCGCCCGCCGTGTCGAAGCATCGTTCACGGGTAGTCCCGCCGATATTAAGGCCAGTGTGAACAGTCTGGCTGGCAGCGCGGACGCGGAATAAGTCGTTGGATGGAATCGGACAGGACGCTACGGCGCGCTGTCATGAAGGTTTAAGCAAAGAGCCCCTGAGGTCATCGACCGGCAGGGGCTCTTTGCATTTCCGTGGGGTAAGTCTGGGCCGCGGAGACGTTGGGTGCACGAGCGCCGCAGGGCGGCCGCTGTAGCCAATCCGCCTGGAACGGCGTCCGCTACCGGCGTACTCGCCCTCAGCGTGAGCTGGTTACATCGGCGGGCGCCAGACGTGCCGCGGCCAGCTTGCGCTCGATCTCCGGCCATGCCGTCTGGACCGCTTCCTCGCCCGCGAGAATCGCCGCATTGCGGTCGGCAAAGTCCGCCCCGCCCATCTTGGCCAGGTTCGGCCGGATCACCACGTTGGCGTACTTGTCCAGTTCGTAGGCCTTGATCGTCTGACCCATGATCGTGAAGGTCTGCATCAGCATATCGAGCGAGCTCACCGTGACGCCGCTTTCTGGGCGCGACGAGATATCGACCGCAATCACGAAGTCAGCGCCCATCTTGTGCGCGAAAGCCGCAGGAACCGGGCTCACCAGACCTCCATCGACATACTCGTGACCCCCGATGGTCACCGGTTCAAAAATCGACGGCACGCTGCAGGAGGCTCGCACAGCCTGCCCGGTGTTGCCACGCTGGAACAGGATCGGCTCGCCAGTGCGCAGGTCGGTCGCAACAATGCCAAGCGGCATCTTGAGCTGCTCGATTTTGCGGTTGTTCAGCGTGGTGTTCAGGTAGTTCTCAAGCGCAACGCCTTTGAGAAATCCGCGTGAGCGAAACGGCATCGCCCAGTCACTGATCGAGGCTTCGTCGAGCTTGAGCGCCGCCTTGTTCATCTGCAGGCCGCTCATGCCCGACGCATACAGCGCGGCTACGACGGAGCCCGCGCTGGTGCCTGCAACGAGATCAGGGTGAATGCCATGCGCCTCGAGCGCCTTGATGACCCCGATATGCGCAAAACCTCTGGCCGCACCGCCGCCGAGCGCGAGCCCGATGCGGATCTCGCGCGGCCGCGCCTGGCTCAGGGGTGGCACGGGCGAGGGGGCGAGAGGTGAACCGGGTGCGGCTGGCGAGCCCGCTGCGTTGCCTACTTCTGCGCCGCCAGCTGCATTGGGTGTGCCTGGCGCGACGATGGTGCCGACCGTGCCACTTGTGATCGGCGTCGTGGTCCTGAGCGAAGGCGGGCTGCTCGCGCAGGCGCCGAGCACGAGGCTGAGGGCGATCGCACTCGAACGAATCCAGCGGCTGAGCGAAATGGCGGGCGTTGCTGCTCCGCGCAGGCGCGGCGTTGCAGGGTTTGAAAGGTTCGAGGGGGTGATTCGGGCGGCAGACGCTTCAATCGCGTCGTGGTCGGGATACGGCATCAAAGAACTTCTCCGGCAGCAGTGCGGGGCAATTATAGAGTCGTGAGGCGCTGAAGCATCGCGGCAAGTCGATTCATCTGGTGACAAATTGTCTCGACGCTGGCGAGGGTTGCGATTCGCGTCATGCGAATCATGCGACGCGTCGTGGTGTGGAGGAAGGGCCGTCTGCGAGACGAGCCAAAGCGAAACGCACTGCGGTTAGCCTCGCTCTGCCTCGCAGGCGACATCGGCACAGGCACAGCACCCGCACCGCCGACCCGGTTCGACCGCAGGTGGCTGATATAATTTCATGCTTATTCCCTGACATTCGTCTGTCGTCCGTCGAACGCATCCGCCGCACGAGACCTGCCCGTCGACCCCATGACCACACCCGTCCGTACCCGCTTTGCCCCCAGCCCGACCGGTTTCATCCACCTCGGCAACATCCGCTCGGCGCTCTATCCCTGGGCCTTTGCGCGCCATAACAAGGGCTCCTTCATCCTGCGCATCGAAGACACGGACGTCGAGCGCTCGAGCCAGGAAGCGGTCGATGTGATTCTCGAGGGCATGGAATGGCTCGGACTCGATATCGACGAGGGGCCGTTCTATCAGATGCAACGCATGGATCGCTATCGCGACGCGTTGCGCGACATGATGGACAAAGGCCTCGCCTATCACTGCTACATGTCGACCGAAGAACTCGACGCCCTGCGCGAAGCCCAGCGTGTGCGTGGCGAAAAGCCTCGCTATGACGGCACCTGGCGCCCGGAGCCGGATAAGGTGCTGCCGACGCCGCCAGCGGGCGTAGCGCCCGTGATTCGCTTCCGCAACCCGCTGACCGGTATCGTGGCGTGGGACGACGCCGTCAAGGGTCATATCGAGATCTCCAATGAAGAGCTCGACGACCTCGTGATCGCGCGCCAGGACGGCACACCGACCTACAATTTCTGCGTGGTCATCGACGACCTCGACATGAAGATCACCCATGTGATCCGGGGCGACGACCACGTCAATAACACTCCACGCCAGATCAACATCTTGCGCGCGCTCGGCTATGAAACGCCGGTCTATGCCCACTTGCCGACGGTGCTTAACGAAGCCGGCGAGAAGATGTCCAAGCGCAATGGCGCGATGAGCGTGATGCAGTATCGCGACGAGGGTTTCCTGCCTGAGGCCGTGCTCAACTATCTCGCACGACTCGGCTGGGCACATGGCGACGCCGAAATTTTTTCGCGGGATCAATTCGTTGAATGGTTCGATCTCGAGCACCTCGGCACGTCGCCGGCTGCTTACGATCCCGACAAGCTTAAGTGGCTCAACAACCAATACCTGAAGGAAGCGGACAACGCGCGTCTGGCCACGCTCGCTGAGCCGTTTCTCAAGGCGCTGGATATCGACTGGTCGAAGGGGCCGGCGCTCGAACAGGTGGTCGGCCTGTTCAAGGACCGCGCGCACACCGTCAAGGAACTGGCTGAGAGCGCGACGATGTTCTATGCGATACCGGCACCCGATGCGGCTTCACGCGAGCAGCATCTGACCGATGCGATCAAGCCCGTGGTCGCGGACCTTGCGGCGGCCTTGCGTGAAGTCGAATGGACACGTGAAGCGATCAGCGCCGCCTTTAAGGCTACGCTCGGCGCCCACAAGCTCAAGATGCCCCAGCTTGCGATGCCTGTGCGGTTGCTCGTTGCCGGCACCACGCATACACCGTCGATTGATGCCGTGCTCCAGTTGTTCGGCCGCGAGGTCGTGCTATCGCGGCTCGCGCAAGTTTGAGCAAATTTCTTGGGGCGGGGTATTTACAAGGAGGCGAGGGTTCTTTAATATCTCGTTTCTCTGCACGGGGGGTATAGCTCAGCTGGGAGAGCGCTTGCATGGCATGCAAGAGGTCAGCGGTTCGATCCCGCTTACCTCCACCAAGAAATTTGCAGAACGCAGTAGTATCGACAAAGCCCTGAGCAATTCAGGGCTTTTGTTTTTTCCGGCGCATATCATTGCGCGACGACGCCAGGACCTACCCCAGCGCGCGGCCTCTCAATCTGAGTCTCGATACCCCACCGTCCGGGTAAATGTTGAAGCGCACATGGGTGACCGGCACAACCCGCTCCGGCGCAAACTCATGCAGATGATCCATCTGCAACTTCTGCTGGCTCAGCAGAACAGGCCAGAACATCGACTGCGTAACCAGCGAGTCATCCGTGCCTCCGCTCACGAATGCCCCCTGTACTGAGCACTGATCGGCGTAGTTGCCCTTGAAATGCGCGGTGTCGACGACAATCCCGTCGATCTCACCCGGTGTCGCCAGTTTGATGATGCACCAGTCGTTGCCCGGCTCTCGCCGGCGACGCGTCTCCCAACCTTCACCGATGTTCGCCGCCGGTGTGGGCAGCAACATATTCGATGCAAATCCATAGTGCTGATTGTTCGCTGCAACGATGCGCGCACCGTTCATTGCCGCTGCGAGGTCCATTTCAGCGCCCGGCACAAGTTCCGGACGTGGCTTGCCAAAAATGCGTAAACGCGCGATGCCGCCATCGGGATAGATATTCAACCGAATGTGTGTGAAGACATCATCCTGGCCGGCTTCAATGGCCCGAAAGTGATGTGCATTACCCTTCAGAGAAGTAGCAGCCAGGACTTCGGTCCAGCCTGCGTCGCCCGGTGGAATGTCGGTTGACGAGCGGCATGCCTCAAGCGAGGCAGCAGGCGGAAAATTCCCCGTGAAGTGGCTAGTATCGATGTCGACGCCGGTGAGCGTCCCCGCTACGCCGAGTTTGACGACGCAAAAGTCGTGACCGTTCACACGCTTGCGCCGAGATTCCCAGCCGTCCATCCACTTGCCGTGATCGTCGTATTTCCCTGGAATGAAAACCGCGGGCTCAGGGTTGAGCATGCGCGCCATGGGCGCAAAAAAATCGTCGCTCGTGGCAATTGCCCGCGCGCCGAGGCGCGGGTCAGCGAGGTTGATGCCGGTGCGCGCAAAGGCGGGTGCGTCGGCTTCGAAAGCGGATAGGGCCATGTGGTTTATCGATGCAAGAAAAGGAACACGCTCGGCGGGACAGCGTCAGTGATAGGCAGAGAACCGATGCGCTCGGGCGCTTAGTTTTGCGGCACCCAGGACTGCGTGCCCTGCAAGTCTGAGGCGACGTGATCGAGCACGGCCACATCGACGGGCTTCGGTGTGTTGTCGCCCTGGCCCTGGATCTTGACGATGTCCTGCGGACACGCGGAAAACGCCACAAAGCAATCCATCTCCGCACGCAGGGTGATGTATTGGCCTGGCTTTGTGACGGTAGGCAATGTATGCAGCGTGATGCCGTCAGGCTGCACGCGGATGTTCATGAAGATGTTGAACGACGCAAGGTTGGCACGCGGTGGCGTGACGCCGAGTTCGAACATGCCTTCGAACATATTGTCGCAGCAATTGCGGTGGTAGCCGCGCACACCGAGCAACTCATAGCGCTTGCGGTCACAGGCCGCCATGAACGTGTCATGCACGCCAGGCGTCGTGTCTTCGACAACCGTGAGCACCGGATGCCGCTTGTTGGTCACGAAGCTGTCGCCGACCACCGGGTTCAGATGCTGGTTCCAGACGCGCGTGGTCTCCATGCACATGTATTCGTCGAGGTCATAGGCGTTCCAGGCCCAGCAGTCGACCACTTGCGTGCCATGGGTGTTGATGACGCGCACGGCTTGTCCGGCTGTCAGGCGGACTGCTTTGCCGTGCCCCGCGGGCACGGTCAGTGTCGGGTGAATGGGGGGAGTGGGTTCAGTCATGAGCAAGGTTTTCTGGAGTGAATCGAGAGAGAAATTGACGCAGTCGCGTCGACGATGGGTGATCGAGGATCTGCGCAGGCGGTCCCTCTTCAACGATGCGTCCGCCGTCCATGAAGATCACGCGATCGGCCACGTCGCGCGCAAAACCGATCTCATGGGTGACGACGATCATTGTGGTCTGACGAGACGCAAGCTCGCGCATGCTGGTGAGGACTTCGCCGACGAGTTCGGGATCGAGCGCGCTCGTGGGCTCATCAAAGAGAATCACCTCGGGCGCCATCGCGAGCGTCCGTGCGATCGCCACGCGCTGCTGTTGACCGCCCGACAAATTCGCGGGAGTGGCCGTGTGCTTGCCACTCAAACCCACGTTGCGCAGCGCGTCGATCGCGAGATCGCTGGCCTCGAGGCGTGCCATGCGCTTCACGGACAGCAGGCCTTCCATGACGTTCTCGAGCACGGTCATATGCGGCCACAGGTTGAAGCTTTGAAACACCATGCCGATCCGGCTGCGCTGGGCACGTATCTCCCGATCCGGACGGGGGCTCGTCGCTCCGCCAGAGGTCTCGCGCATCCCCACGCGCTCGTCGCCGATCCACACCGCACCTTCATCGGGCGGTGCGAGCCAGTTCAGACAACGCAACAGCGTCGACTTGCCTGAGCCCGACGGGCCGAGCACACAGACGACTTCGCCGCGCGTGACGGTGAGGCTGACACCATCGAGTATGCGATTGACGCCGAACGACTTGACGATGCCGCTCGCTTTCAACGCGACCGGGGCGCCGCTGTCCATGCTATTCATGCGGATCACCGAGGCAGTGCGACCCCATGAGCACGCCCAAGGCGGCGTTCCCAGTGGCGAGTCGAGAAGTGGATGACGGAGGTTGCGGCCCAGTACACCAGCGCAACGACGAAATAGACTTCGAGCGGCGCGTAGGTCTCGGACACGACCTCCTTCGCCGCGAACATGAATTCGTGCACGGAGATGACGGAGAGCAGCGCGGAGTCCTTGAGGAGGCCAATCATCAGACCCGTGAGTGTCGGCAGCAGCAGGGGCAGTGCCTGCGGTGCGATGATGCGACGGGCGATCGAAAACGGCGACATACCGATAGCCACGCCGGCCTCCACAGTACCTGCTGGCACCGCTGCAATCGCGGCCAGGATGACTTCCGCCACATAGGGGCCGTAGTAGATCGCCAGCGTGAGCGTACCGACCAGAGGAGCAGGCAAGAGCACGCCGAATTCCGGCAACACAAAGAACATGACATACAGCAGTACCAGCAGCGGCAAGCCGAGCGTCAGTGCCGTATAAGCGCGAATCAACTTGCTCAGCAAAGGGCCGCCACGCCGTTGGCCCACGGTCAGCATGATTCCGAGTATCCCGGCCATCAGCGCGCCCGCGAGACAGAGCCAGATCGTGCCGCCGAACCCTCTGGCGAGCGCGGGCCCATAGCCGGAGATCACACTCAGATCGAATTTCATCGTGCGGCTCCGACGGCACGTCGTGCAGTAGGCGGGGCGCCATGGGCACGGCGGCCGAGATAAATGACCGGCAACGCAACCGCCAGATACCCTGCGCTGACCAGCAACATCACCTGCGACGAGGTGTAAGTGCGGGCAATCACCATCTGACCGGCATACGTCAGCTCAGTGACGGCCACGACCGACGCAAGTGGCGTCGTCTTCAGCAGAATCGTAAATTCGTTGATCAACGCAGGCAGACTGGATTTCAGTATCTGTGGCAGTCCAATACGCAATGCGATGCGCCACGGCGGCATGCCGAGCGCGACGGCGGCTTCGATCTGACCGCTCGTCACCACGCGCAGGTTGCCGCGCAGGATCTCCGCCGTGTAAGCGCCGCTGTTCAAACCGAGCGTGAGTGCCGCAGCCAGCATTGGCCTGCCGCCGAGTCCGATCTGCGGTAGGGCGAAGAACAACACGAACAATTGCACGAGCGCAGGCGTGCCGCGCATGAAGCTGATATAGAGCCGTGCGGCCCAGCGTAGCGGTGCCTTTCGCACAAGCTGCATGGCGAGCGCAAGATGGCCGAACACAAGGCTGCCTGCCGCGCCGAGAAGCGTCAGCTC
>JAMFSK010000061.1 GCA_026225235.1 Burkholderiales bacterium | reverse complement strand
GGAAGCGACGTGTGGCACGCGCTCAATCAAGCGGTGCTCAAGCGCTGAGCGGCTTACTTCGGCAGCGATCCGTCGACGCCTTCGACGAACCAGTTCAGACGTTGCAGTTCCGGATCGGCCAGGGTCGCGCCCTGGGCGATCTTCACGGCACCCGTCTGATCCTTGATCGGGCCCGCGAACGGATCGAACTTGCCAGTGGCGATCTCGATGCGCTTGGCAGCCAGGGCCTTCTGCGCCTCGGGTGAGACGGCGTCCGTGTTCACGTCTTCAAAGTCGAGCGCCTTTTCCTTGAGGCCCCACCAGACCGGCGTGTTCTTCCACTTGCCGCTGAGCACCTGGTCGATCGCCCAGGTGTAGTAGACCCCCCATTCGCTCACGCAGGCACCCAACTGAGCGTGCGGGCCGAACTTCTTCATGTCGGAATCCCAGCCGATCGCGTGGACCTTCTTTTCTTCGGCGGTCTGCATCGTCGCTGTCGAGTCGGTGTTCTGGATCAGCACGTCGGCGCCCTGGCCGATTAGCGTTTCCGCGGCTTGTTTCTCCTTGCCCGGATCGAACCAGCTATTGATCCACACCAGCTTGGTCGTGATCTTCGGGTTCACCGAACGCGCGCCGAGCGTGAACGCATTGATATTGCGTACCACTTCCGGCACCGGCACCGAGGCGACGAAGCCGAGCACATTGCTCTTGGTCGTGTAGCCCGCCACTACGCCCGCGAGATAGGCGATCTGATAAGTGCGCACGTCATACGTGCCGAAGTTCGGTGCCTTCTTGTAGCCCGTTGCATGCAGGAACACCTGATCCGGAAAGTCCTGCGCAACCTTGAGTTCGAAGTCCTGGAAACCGAAGCTCGTGCCGAAGATGATCTTGTTGTCCTTGGTGGCGAGATCGCGGAACACGCGTTCCGAGTCGGCGGATTCAGGCACGTTCTCAACACGCGTGACCTTGATCTTGTCGCCGAATTTCTTCTCGACTTCCTTGACACCCTGTTCGTGCGCGTAGGTCCAGCCTGCGTCGCCGGGGTTGCCCAGATAGACGAAGGCGATCCCCACCGGGGCCGCGCTGGCGGCCGGTGCGAGGGTCATGGCCCCGAACGCGAAGGCAGCCCCAACGGCCCCGAGCATCTTGTGCAGCTTTCTTGTCATTCCGATCTCCGGTCGTGTGATGTATATCGAATGGCGAGGGACGCTCACGCCCCAATCGCCGCGGTGCGATGCCCGCCTGGCACGTCGCAACCGGCCGCGAAGGCAAAGCAAGGCGCGCGCCATCCGGTCAAATTCCGGGTATATCGATCTTCGGATAGAAGGCCGCCGGCTTGCTTTGCCCGCCGGGCTCCAGTGTGCTGAGCCAATTCAACCAAGCCAAGCGGGCTAACCCGTATTTAGAGCCATTCGCTCAGATCGTCGGGGCTCTGATTGTCGGCCGTGAGCGCGGTGAGGTAATCGCCTTCGATGTAGCGCACATCGTATTGACGCAGCATGCGCAACTGCGCTTCGTCGCGAATGCGCTTGAAGATCAGCGGCACCTTGAGTCGGTTCGCATAGCCGACCAGCGGCTTGACCATCGAGTCGCGAATGGCCGCGCTCGTATCGATCTTCACGAAGTCGAGCCGGCTCTCGGCAGCCGAAAGAATCTGGCCGGCGTTTGAGAGATTACCCGCGACCTTGAAACCATAGCTTTGATAGCTTTTGGTCAGATAACCGAGAAAGGTCTTGTGCGCCGACGCGGCTTCGGGGATCTCGATCACGATGCGGCCCGGGTTCAAGCCGAACGAGAGCAGAACGAGCGAGAAAAAGCGTCCATGGTCATACCGCACGCTTTTGAGCAGGCGTTCATGGACGTTGAGAAATAGCAAGCCGTTGCGATGGGCGCCGAAGAAATTGATGGCATGAAGCGCGCGGGCGAGGCGGTCGAGCGAGACGAGTTGCTGATCATCGCGCAGGGTCGCGAACAGGTCGGGTAGGGAAAGGATCTGACCGGTTGCATCGTCCTTCACGCGCAGCTTCGCTTCAAAGCCGACTTCGTCGCCGAACTCGCCCACGCCCGACATCGCGGGCGCGCCCGCGGCATACGAAGCGAGGTCGTAGATCGCGAGGTATTCACTGCTCATGCCGACGCCGTGCGCGTGCGCCTCGACGCCGTCAGCAGTCTCATGCATCGCACCCGCGAGTTGCGGATGGGAGGCGGCGAGTTCAAGCAACTCACTGATGGAATGGTTGATCATGGAAAGGCAAGACAGGAGCGCGGGCCGCGCACGGTGAAGGTTTTCATCGTAGCAGCGCCGCAAGCGCTTACCGAGAATATTTGCGTCTAAGCAAAACTGCGCTCGCCTGCATTGTTAAGCGCGCAGCGTTCATTGCACAGGGGAAGGCGCCACGGTATCCCCAATCGCGATGCAACAAAAAGCGATCTGACTCAAAAAGCCGAACGATCAGGGTAAACGAGGGAAGGGCATCGTCGCTTGCGCCCAAGCCAGCGTGCCGGATCGTTACGCCTTTGCGCCTGGGCAGGGTCGGGTTGTCTGAGTTGCCGTCTCGTGTCTCGATTTGGTCGCGAGGAGCATCCCTCGTTCGCCTCAAGCTCGCCTACGAACTCCGAGCGCAGCGAGAATTCGAATCGCTCGGGCGTGCGGCTCACTGTGAAGAGGCGACAAAAACGATGAGGCGAAGAGGCGAAGAGGACGGTCGCAGCGCCAACCTGAAGTACAGCGTACGGGTCGCGAGGATTCAACAACAAGGATATTGCCGACCGTTTGCTCGTCAGCGACAAGACGCTCGACACGTACAGGACGCTCAATACGTACGGGACGCTCAATACGTACAAGAGGCGCTGGATGAAAAAAGCTCAAAGCCGGGTCGGTCTTCGAGCTGTCGGAACTATCGCGTGCGCATCCTCTGATCGATTAGCGCACGCGGCGCCGTGCCGTCGTATTAACGATGATGGTCGTCGTGGCCGTAGCCGCCATGCCCATGATCCCAATGACGCGGCGGAGGCGGGCGGTGCCAGCGATCTCCACCGTAGTAGACGACCGGCGGCTGTTGATAGACCGGCGGGGCATACACGACCGGCGGGGGCGCACCGATATAGCCCGGCACACCGATACCGATGCTCAGGTCGACGCGTGCCGAGGCCGCGAAACTGGCGCTGGCCGCGGCGATGCCGGCCAGTCCCAGTACAATCAATTTATTCATCTTCATGATGTGATCTCCTATGAAGGGTGTCGGGACGCAGCAGGCCCGACGGCCCGCTGACATCCTCGCCGGGTATTACTTGCCCTTATAGGTGTCCGATGCCGGGTCGATCGGCGCCGAACGCTTGGCTTTGCCCTTGCCCAAATGCGGCTTGCCCGGGCCATTGCGGAACGCGTCGTCAGCGGCCTTCTTCTGCGTGTCCGACAATGCCGCGTACAAGGGCTCGAAAGCGGTTTCGAGGTTCTTCACGCTGTCTGCATGCGCCTGCGCAAGGTCGCCGTAAGATTTCAGATCATCGACCGCGGTGAACGAATCGGTCTTCGACATGCGCTGATCGTACGCATCGTGCATGCTTTGCGCGTTCGAGCGCATCGTGTCAGCGACCTTGCTCCACAGCGGTTCCTGTTGAGGCGTAATCTGGAGCTCGGTGTGCAATTGCGTGATGCGCTCCTCGAGACGCTTGTCGGCCTTGGCGGCCTTGGCCGACATGGCGCTTGACGCGGCGGGTGCGCTCGCTGCGGTTTGCGCAAAAGCGCCGGAAGCGAAGGCCAGGGAGGTGGCGGTAGCGAGGGTGGCGAGTACCAGTTTCATCGATTCTCCTTCGGTGGTGTTCTTCAATGTGGTCTGCGACCGGCTGCATCAAGCGGCCGGGGTGCAGTACGCGAATGGAAAGACAACGTCGAGGTGCCCGATGTGACAGACCCGGGTACAACCATCGGGTTTCAACCATTCGCAGCCAACCAGGGGGCTCAGCATGCTGCGCTCCTTGTGCCGATTGACGCTTTGGGCACCGGTAGCGTTGACGGGCGTTACAAGTGTTGCACTCTCAGATGACGCTATGACGCGAAAAGCCTTTTGGTTCCAAGCAATTGCGGTTCCTGCCCTGTCCGGCGGATAGAGACCAGGAAATTCGACGTTACCGAATATGACGAGCTAGGATAGATGGCGTCAGCGCCGTCCCCCGATTTCACACTTCGCAGGAGACCCACGATGAGCCCTACCGAATTGTCGGCAGACCTCATGCACGTCAGCGAGAATGACCGTACGTCCCTGAGCAAGGATTCCTTCAAGCGCGCGTTTCTCGACAACCTGTTCTATACCCAGGGCAAGTTCCTGCAGGTCGCCACGCACAAGGATTATTACCAGGCCCTCGCCTACACCGTGCGTGACCGGCTGCTATACCGCTGGGTCAGCACAGCGACGGCCTATACCGATCACGCCTCGCGTACCGTCAGTTATTTGTCGGCCGAGTTCCTGATGGGGCCCTCCCTCGGCAACAACCTGATCAATCTCGGGATCCTCGAGGAAGTCCGGCAAGCGGTTGCCGAGCTCGGTCTCGATCTCAACGATCTGCTCGAGCAGGAGGCCGAACCGGGCCTGGGCAATGGCGGCCTGGGCCGGCTTGCTGCCTGCTTTATCGACTCACTCGCCACGCTGGAGCTCCCCGCGCTCGGCTATGGAATTCGGTACGAGCATGGTATTTTTTACCAAACCATTGTCGATGGCTGGCAAGTCGAGAACACCGACAACTGGCTGCGTTACGGCAATCCGTGGGAAATCCGCCGGCCGGAGTGGTCCGTCGAGGTCAAGATCGGCGGCTATACCGAGACTTACATCGATGCGGAAGATCGTCACCGCGTGCGCTGGGTCCCCGCGAAGACGGTCGTCGGCGTGCCGTTCGACTCACCGATCCTCGGCTATCGCGTCAACACGGCAAACACCTTGCGCCTGTGGAGCGCTGAAGCGACCCAATCGTTCGACTTCGAGGTGTTCAACCGCGGCGACTATCTGGGCGCAGTCAACAAGAAGGTCACCTCCGAGAATCTCACCAAGATTCTTTACCCGAACGACGAAACTCCGCAGGGCAAGGAGTTGCGCCTTGAGCAGCAGTACTTCTTCGTCGCGTGTTCCCTGCAGGACATGCTGCGCATTCTCAAGGGTCAGGGCGTCTCGATCGAGCGTTTCCACGAGAAGTTTGCGGTCCAGCTGAACGACACGCACCCGGCGATTGGCGTCGCGGAACTGATGCGCATCCTGGTGGACGACTATCTGCTGCCATGGACCGACGCCTGGTCGATCACCACGCAAACCTTTGGTTACACCAACCACACGCTCCTGCCCGAAGCGCTCGAACGCTGGCCGCTCGAGATGTTCAAGCGCGTGTTGCCACGCCATCTCGAACTGATCTTCGAGATCAACGACCGCTTCCTTCACGATGTGCGCGTCGCCTTCCTCGGAGACGAGTCGAAGGTGCGGGCGCTCTCGCTCATCGACGAAGCGGGCGAGCGTTACGTGCGCATGGCGCATCTGGCGACGGTCGGCAGTCACGCGGTCAACGGTGTTGCGACCCTGCACTCAGAGCTGCTCAAGCAGGATGTGCTCGCGGACTTCTATGAACTGTCTCCGGAGAAGTTTCACTCGGTAACCAATGGTGTGACGCCGCGTCGCTGGCTTGCACTGGCCAACCCGCGCCTGTGCGAACTGTTTCACGACACGATTGGCGACAGCTGGCCCAAGAATCTCGACAAGCTGCGCGAACTGGAAGGCTATGCCGACGATGCGGCGTTCGGTGAGCGCTGGCGCGAGATCAAGCTCGGCAACAAGCGGCAGTTGGCCGACCTCATCGTGCAGCGCACCGGCATCGAGGTCGACCCGGAATCGATGTTCGATGTGCAGGTGAAGCGGATCCACGAATACAAGCGTCAGCATCTGGCTGTGTTGCAGATCATCGCGATGTATCACCGGCTCAAGTCCGACCCGGAGGCCGCGATCCTGCCACGCACCTTTATTTTCAGCGGCAAGGCGGCGCCCGGCTATTTCATGGCCAAGCTGATGATCCGGATGATTACGGCGGTGGGTGATGTGATCAACTATGACCCGGAAGTCCGTGGCCGGCTCAAGGTGGTCTTCATGCCGAACTTCAGCGTCACCACGGGGCAGCGCATCTATCCGGGCGCCGACCTGTCGGAGCAGATCTCGCTCGCGGGCAAGGAGGCGTCGGGCACCGGCAACATGAAGTTTGCAATGAACGGCGCACTGACGATCGGCACGATGGACGGGGCGAACATCGAGATCTGCGAGGAAGTCGGCACCGAGAACTTCTTCACGTTCGGCATGACCGCCGCCGAGGTCGATCAACGCCGGCGTGCGGGATATGACCCGCGCGAGTTTATCGATGCGAATCCTGAGCTCCATGCGGTGATCGAGCTGATTCGCAACGGCTTGTTTTCGCGCGGTGACACCGAACTGTTCAGGCCGATCGTCGACGCGCTGGTCGGGCACGATACCTATATGCTCGCGGCCGACTATGCGTCGTATTCCGATTGTCAGCTTGAAGTCGATCGGGCGTATCGGGACAAGGCACGCTGGACGCGGATGTCGGTGCTCAACGTTGCGCGGTCGGGCAAGTTCTCATCAGACCGGTCGATTCAGGACTACGCCGATAAGATCTGGAAAGTGTCACCTGTCGCGGTGCAATTGCTCTGAGCGTCGGTGCGGAACCAGTTTGCAGCGATACAGAAGGGAAATGCGCGGGGAAATGAAGGGCAGTACGGACGGTAGCTTGGAGGGGCAGTGCGGGGTGACGAGTCTTGCGCGATTCTCAGGCGGGCAGAGCCGCGGCCTGGCGCACGCAGTCGCGTGGGTCAGGCCGGGGTCAGTGCGGAGCTACGGTAAAGCCGAACGAGGTGCCGCGCGGTCGAACGCATCGATCAGCGAGCGTAGGTGACCAGCACTGCACGGGTGGCGTTCTGCGCGACCGGATCGGAATCGACCCAGTTGGCCATGGCTTCGGCCACCGGCAGTGCGCCATCGGTGGCGACAGCGGCCGGCTCGGTCGAGAACGAGGTGCCCTTGACGGCGTCGTCGAGCATGATGGCGCTCACGATGCCGAGGAACACGACCAGCAGCGTCGCCGTGACGCCGAGCATCAGGCGCGACGGGAACGGGCTCGCGTGCTCCTGGGCGGCTTCGTGGTGCTTCGGCTCGGGTTGGCGGGCCGGACGCGGCTGGCGTGACGGCTCGGAATTTTGCTTGCCTGCGGTCGTCTGACCGTCGTGGCGGGGTAGGGGGCAGTACAAGGTAGCATTCATGGCGACACCTATTGCTATTGATTTTGATCTATGGCACGGATTGTCTCGCGCGAGAGCGCCGGGATAAATGGCCTATTCCGGTAATCACTGTTCAGGAATTCGCAACAGAGTCTGGCACGGACCTCTCTGGCGACGCCGGGGGAAATGTCTGAGATGACCGTCCGGCAAGGCTTCGGGCGGTTTTCTAGGATCGTTTTCCCGATCGATCATTTCCCTTTTGGCCATGAGGTCGAAGTCAGCTCACATGAAACTTTCCAGAGCTTAGCCGCGACTTCGGCGTCTTTGGCCTGAGCGGCGACGTGTGCGCGCCGCGGCGGGCCCTTCAATTCATAGAATCCGTTCGGGCCAAAATACTCACCCCCGTGAGCATCAGGGGACGTGGCCGCGAACAGGGTTGGCAGCGCGCCCTCGGCCGCCGAATGGCTGACGAAGGGCTGCATTGCCCGGTTGATCTGCCAGAGCACGCCGCGCTCGCCCGGGCCATTGGCAATCAGGTCGGTGCGCGCGTAGCCCGGGTGGGCGGCATTGCTGATGACCGGCCAGCTATTCGCCTCGGCACGCCGCTGAAGCTCGAAGGCGAACATCAGCATCGCCAGCTTTGACTGCCCGTAGGCGCGCCAGGGGCTGTAGCTGCGCAGCGACTGCAAATCATCGAAATGAATCTGGCCGCTGCGATGCGCAAGGCTGCTCAGGTTGACCACACGCGCTGCGGGCGCGTTCTCCAGCAGTGGCATGAGGCGGCCCGTGAGGGCGAAGTGGCCGAGATAGTTGGTACTGAACTGCAGTTCGAAACCATCGGCCGTCGTCTGCCGGGTCGGTGGCGTCATGACACCCGCGTTGTTGATGAGCAGGTCGAGCGGTTGTCCTGCGGCGTTCAGCCGTGCGGCGCAAGCCGCGATGGAAGCCATGCTCGCGAGATCAAGCGGTTCGAAACGCACGTTCGCGCGGCGGGGCGCACGCTGCAGGATGTCGCGGACCGCGGCCTGCCCTTTTTCTTCGTTGCGGCCGGCCACGATGACCTCTGCGCCCGCTTGGGCGAGTGCAAGTGCCGTTTCGAAACCCAGACCGCCGGCGCCGGTAACCAAGGCAAGGCGGCCCGTCTGCGCGGGAATGTCACGGGTAGTCCAGGCTTGGGGCATAGGAGATCCTCGTTGCGGTGCGTTGAATTGAAATTGCGTCGAAGGTGATGATGTGATTTTGTGCGAGTAATCACTCAATAAATGCTGGCGTCGCTTGGAGCGCGACGCGTACACTAGTCTTTTGACAGGCCATTCCAGAACATCAAGAACCCGGCGCGCCGATAGTCGGCAGCATGGGCAGGGTCCAGTTCCACGAATTCGATGGTGGTGTTAGCCAGCGCATTCAGTGCGGCGGCCACGAAAGGTTTCGGATACGAGAGAGCGATGTGCTCTGTTGTGGCATCGTGCGCCAGTTCGTGAATCGCGGCAAAACGGCGTTCGCTTTCGAGGCGGGATACTTCGGTCACGAGGGTCGAGGTCTGCAACTGGCCGATCACCTTTCGCTGGGCCGGATTGGCCAGGCCCCAATCGACATAGGTATTCCATAGGTGCTCGAGTCGTGCCCGCACGTCGCCCTTGTCCGGAAAGCCAGCCAGCATGATCTCGGCCATCTGGCGCTTGATCTCACAGTACAACTCGTTGATCAGGACGTCCTTCGTCCTGAAATAGCTGAACAGCGAGCCTTCCGCGACGCCTGCGGCTTTTGAAATAGCGGAGGTCGGCGCGTGAGCGAGCCCCCGTTCCGCGAACACGCGGGTGGCCGCATTCAAGATGGCATTACGCTTGTCTTCGCTCTTTGGTCGGGCCATGGGAAGGCGGGAAAACCGCTTGTTTATTAATGAGTGTTCACTCAATCATAACGCAGCGCCATGGAGAAAGCAAGCCGAGCGGCGAGAGGCAGAACGAAGCCCACGAAGCCCTGAGCGATGTGTGAAAGCGGTGAAGCTGGCGCTTGGCGAGCCCGCAGCGCGGGATCCCCGCCGGCTGCGGGTGTTGCAGTTTCTCATTCACTTGGTCGGGGACGTTGACCCGCTCTTGCAGGTGTGTGACGACAGCGAGACGGGCGGCAACGGACCGGCGCGTCAGATTGAAAGGCCTGCCTGCGGGCTCGCTTCATCACGACAGGGACACAGACTGGTTGAGCGGCCCGACCCTGCTGCTTTGAATCGCGCCCTGCAAGGCAATCGGGACGCACAGGCGAAAAACAACTCGAGATCGATGGATACGATCGCTCCCGCTTGCGGCAGCGGCGAGCGCCGGGGCCATCGACGCGAGAAGGGTGTTGCCCGGCTAGAACGCGCCGATGCGTATGCGCTGGCGAATGCCCTGTCCGCGCCTGGTGCGCGACAATCCGCGATGCGAATAGGGTCGAACGGTCGACAGCGACCCTGACGCGTGGGCCCTCGAGGCCCACGCGCTGGCCAGACGCGACGCCGATGGCCGGCTTCGCAAACCGGACGCCCGCGGCGTTTATCAGCTCACCGCGGGGTACGCCCGGCACGCAAACCCAACGATCGCGCCCCGGCTAGCGCGGGCGGGGATCCGCTTGGCCGCCCTGTTGAATCAGTCGGTCCCGGTACAACCTGCAAGTGCGCGCGCGACGCTGCCCGTCGACAATGGCCGCCCACTCAGCAAGGCCACCCAGCAAGCCCGTCCAGCAAGCCCATCCAGCACACCGTCTCAGCTCGCCAGCTCGTACTTGCCGCCTTTTTCGAGCGCGCGCTGGTAAGCGGGGCGCGCGTGAATGCGTTCAAGAAACCCATGGATCCCTGGAAAGCGATCGTTCATGCCGCCGCGCGCGGCGGCGGCCTCAAGCGGAAAGCTCATCTGGATATCGGCAATGCTCAGGCCGCTACCCACAAACCAGCCGGTCGGGGCAAGCTCGCCTTCGATGAACTTAAGGTGGATGGCCAACTGCGGATCAATGAACTGTTTAAGCAGCCCCGCGGAGATCTTCCGGGCAATCGGCCGCGCGAAAAACGGCATCGGCAGCGTGGCGATGCGCAGCGCGACGAGCTTGAGCAGCAGCAAGGGCATCGCCGAGCCTTCGGCATAGTGCAGCCAGTAGCGCAGCTTCAGGGACTCAGGCGTGCCGGGCTCCGGCCTGAACCTGTCGCTGCCATAGGTGTCGCTCAGGTATTCGATGATCGCACCCGACTCAGCGATGGTCAGACCGTTGTCGGTGATCACCGGCGATTTGCCGAGCGGGTGGATCGCCCGCAGTTCGGCCGGCGCGAGCATGGTCTTGCGGTCGCGCTGGTAAAACTTGATCTCATACTCCAGGCCGAGTTCTTCGAGAAACCACAGAACGCGCTGCGAGCGCGAGTTGTTCAGGTGATGGACAGTGATCATCGTCAGCCGCACTCGCGAGGGGTCAGGGACGGCTATCGTACCTTGGCGGCTGCCCCTCAAACGCATGCTCGATCTAGGCAGACGCTTCGGTTTGCCTGCGCTCAGTCGGCGAACGCCGCGAGCACGTCGGCTGTCGAGCGGACCAAGCCCAGCCGCGGGAAGATGTATTTGACCGAAGCCTCATGATGTTCGGTCGCGCCGCTGCTCATCGCATCTTCGACCAGCACTAGGGCATAGCCGAGTTCATAACCTGCGCGTGCCGTCGATTCGACGCCGATGTTGGTCGAGATTCCCGCCAGCACGATGGTCTGGATACCGCGCCGGCGCAGTTGCAGATCGAGCTCGGTGCCGTAGAACGCATTCCACTGGCGCTTGACGATCTGCAAGTCCGACTCGCTGACGTCGAGCGCAGTGGGGAAGGTCCACCAGTTGGCCGGCAGACCACCGGGGGGAAGGGGAGCGGAAAGGTCGACGGGCTGCTTGAGTGCATCGGCAAAGTCGGCATGCCAGCCGACCCGCACCAGCACGACGGGTGCACCGGCGGCGCGGAACTGCTTCGCAAGCCGAGCTGAGGCCTCGAGAACCGGCTCTGCGCTGCGCGGACCTTTGGCAAAGCCCAGAATGCCTTCTTGCAGATCGATCAGTACGAGTGCGGTTGTGCGAGGATCAAGTTTTTGCATCGCCTTTGCCTTTGCTTTGGATTCGAAACGGAAATCAGGTTTAATGTGAGGGTTGCCTCACGTTTAAGTATATGAGCATGTCCTCACAAAACGCAAGTGACACTCTCGACGACGGCTCGTTGGCTCGGGCCAAGATGCCCCAGCGCGAACGGGGACGCGCGCGCGTGGCCGCCCTTCTGGAAGCCGCCGGCCTCGAGTTCGCCGAAAAAGGCTATGAAGCGGCGACCATGACGGCCATCGCGGCGCGTGCAGGTTCATCGATCGGCTCGCTGTATCAGTTTTTCCCGACCAAGGACCAGGTCGCGAACGCTTTGCTCACGAGCTATGTCGAGATCCTCGTGGCTCACCTGCAGACCTTGCGTGACGCGGCGCCGACGCTGGATCTCGATACGCTTGCGAGTCGCGTGACGCGGGCGTTGGTGCGCTTCCGCGACGCGCATCCGGCTTTCGCGACGTTGGTCGAGACTCATGGCACTGCGTTGCCCGTGCTCGCAGGGGTGCGCGAGCGCCTGCGCAGCGAGATCGGTGCGATCCTCGCTGCAGTGTGCCCTGGCCTGCCGCCGGCCGAAGTCGCGACGCGTGCAGCCGTGCTCCAGCAACTCATGAAGGCAGCGGTCGCGCT
>JAMFSK010000060.1 GCA_026225235.1 Burkholderiales bacterium | reverse complement strand
TGTTTGCGTGGGGCTGAACTACGGCGAACACGTTCGTGAGAGCAATCGGGAAGTGACTGATCAGCCCACCCTCTTTCTGAGAGTGCCCGAATCTCAGGTCCCGCATGACGACGCCATCGTGTTGCCGCTTGAATCGACGAAGCTAGACTACGAGGGCGAGATCGCCCTGGTGATTGGCAAAGGAGGGCGGCGCATCAGTGAGACCACGGCCTACGAATATATTGCCGGCTACACCTGTTACAACGATGCGAGCGTGCGCGACTGGCAGCTCGCGACATCGCAATGGACGGCCGGAAAGAATTTCGCTCGCACAGGTGGCTTCGGCCCGTGGATGGTCAGTCGCGACGAGATTCCCGACGATCAGGTGATGACACTCGTCACGCGACTCAACGGCGAGGAAATGCAGCGCTCGACCACCGACAAGCTGATTCATAGCATCCCGCGGCTCATTGCCCATATCTCAACGTTTATGCCACTTGCCGCGGGCGACGTCATCGTCACTGGCACGCCGGGTGGCGTCGGATCGCGGCGCACGCCGCCCGTCTGGTTGAGGCCCGGGGACCGGGTCGAAGTCGAGGTCGATGCGATCGGTGTACTGCGTAACACGATCGTTGCCGAATGATCGCCAGCCCTATCGGCCGTTGTCGGCCGTTCAATGAGCGTGGCTCGCGCGCGTGCGCCGGGCACAATGACTAAAGAGGACCACCATGGATTTGGGAATTCGCTCGCGCAAGGCACTCGTCGCGGCCTCGTCGTCAGGGCTTGGGCTTGCCTGCGCGACAGCGCTTGCTCGAGAAGGCTGTGTCGTGACGATCAACGGGCGTGATCTTGATCGACTCGATATCGCGCGGCAATCGATCAAGGATGCGACAGGGGTCGACGTCGCGACGGTCGTCGCCGACATCAGCACGGAGAGCGGACGTGCGGCGTTCGTTCAGGCATGCGCGCACGCCGATATCCTCGTCAACAACAACGCTGGGCCTCCGCCCGGATCGTTGTCGGATTGGGATCACGCAGCGTGGCTCGGCGCACTCGAGGCGAATATGCTTGCGCCGATTCTGCTGATTCGGGCGCTGTTGCCCGGCATGCGCGAGAGGAAATTTGGCCGCATCATCAACATCACCTCGGCGATGGTCAAAAGTCCGCGGCCGCATATGGCGTTGTCAACGACAGCGCGAACGGGACTGACGGCATTTTCAAAGGCGATGGCGCTGGAATCGGCGGTCGATAACGTGACCATCAACAACCTTCTTCCTGAACGCATTGATACGGGTCGCCAACGATTCATGGCAGAACGCATGATGAAAGCCCAGAACATTGATATGGACGAAGCGCGCCGACGCATTACCGAAACCGTGGCTGCCAAACGGTTCGGTACCCCGGCGGAATTTGGCGATGCTTGCGCTTTTCTATGTAGCGCCCAGGCGGGCTTCATTTCGGGCCAGAACCTCCAGCTCGACGGCGGGAGTTATCCGGGTTTGATTTGAGATCGATCACACGAGACGTTAGAACCCGATCGTCGGAAACCTCGTCCACGATCCGGTCGTTTTCGTGGGCAATCAATGCAGTGGGTATCTCTTGGACCCGAAATCAAACTTCGATCTATCACCCTGCATGCTCAACAGGGCGACTTCGTTAGAGAGCCAATGCCCTTGCGATTTCGGTGGCACTGTGATGCCGGATGCGTCGACACCGCCCGAGCCCAAGCGGTAACATCGGCATGCGCTTTTTTTCGACGTCGCAGCTCCGAGACCACGCCGGTATCAAGTAGGTAAATTTACGAGAGGTCTGCCGGGTTGATCGTTATGTGGGCGCTAGGCGCATCAAAGTCGAAATCCGCGTCCCCGTCGTCCTGAGCGAGCGCATCGGCGAGCGAGATGCGTTTTCCCTGAAGTTGGTAGTAGTCTTTGATGCTGAGCAAGGCGTAAGCAGGCTCGCCCCCCTCGGTAATAAGCACCGGACCGTCGTTCGCGGCCCGCTTGGCCTCACCGACCAACTGATTGAATTCTCTGCTCGAAAAGGTGCGGATCGTCATGATGCCCCCGGTTTGTCAATGTAGCTATGTGGCGACATATCCCTGAGCGAAGGATGATATTTGGCAACGAGCCCGCGTCGATGGCCAACCCATCGTTAAAGGCGTAGAACGATCAGCCCGCTCAAATCTCCAACGTGCACCACGCGCAATTCGCCAAGAGCTCGTTCGCATTCGATTTTCCACGAGCGTCAACATAGTGTTGTTGGGCGATACTCGACGCACTTGGCCTGACTGATAGGCATCGACCGCTCAGCCGTCGAGGACTCGTCGTCGTGTTCAAAGCCAATGCCACGATGGCTGTACACACGCAAAACGAGCTCCCCTACAAGCCCCCACCACGATCGCACGGATCAAACGCGCCTTTGGATACCATGTTAGAAGGGCGTGTAGCGAAATTGCCCGACTCGCGAATCCCTGCCGATCGTCAGATCCTGCCCCCCCCTCATCCCAAGAAATCTTCTCAATGCTGAGCTTGGATCTTGTTCGCGGTGTCGCACTTCATGCTTGAAACCGCGAGGTCAAAAATTTCCGGTAACCATTCAGTAACCAAGTTACGCGTCGATTGCCGTAGCTTAAAGGATCGCTGTCCCAACCCATGTAAACATGATCTCCAGAATGCAACCCCTCAGCCTAGCAATTCCAGTCGGTCTCGTTGTGCTTGCATTGGGCGGCTGCGCCGTCGCGCCGCCGAGCGGTCCAAGCATTGTTGCGTTACCGCGAAGTGGCAAACCTTTGGGCCAGTTTCAGCAGGACGACTATGGCTGCCGTGACTACGCCTACCGCTCCACTGACGCCTCCGGTGCCGCACAAAATGCCACCACAAATAGCGTAAACAGTGCTGCTTTGGGCACCGTGGGCGGCGCCGCCATCGGTGCTCTGATCGGTGCCGCCGCGGGTAACGCGGGTGCGGGTGCGGCAATCGGTGCAGGCAGTGGTTTGTTGCTCGGCGGTTCCGCTGGCGCGAACGGTGCTCAGTATTCGGCCATGGGCATGCAGGCCAGATATGACGCTGCTTACGCCCAGTGCATGACGTCGAAAGGCAACACGATTTCGCAGCCGCAGGTGCCGATGTACGCTCCGCAGCCGGTATACGTGATGCCCGCTCCGCGGTACTACGCGCCACCCCCGGTGTTAGTCGCACCTTACCCGGGCTACTGATCTGGGCATGGCCGAGACAGTCGATGCGGCGCACTCGTGGGCCGCATCGGGGCAAACCTTCTGTGCCCCGATGCAAGCCGTTATACCTTCACGCTTGTTTCCTCACTCAGAATGTGACCGCCCCGTTGTAGACAGACACATGGAAAGTCTCAGCGCGTTTAAACGTCAGGCGCTTTGCGCGGGAGCCCGTGCTCTTTCACGATGGGACGGCCGAAGACGTCTGGACCAAAAAACCGCGCAGCGCTCCCGTTTTCGTTATATTCCCCGAACACATAATCAAACCGCCGATGTCGCGGCCGCGCGAGGATGAAATCACGACCGAACGCAGTCTCGGGTGTGCGAAACGCTTCCAGCCGAGCACGAGCGCCGCGACGAGCGTTCCATGTGTTTCAAGGGAGTCGAGGATTGCATGCCCGCAAACTATGCACAGGGCCGCTAGCAGCGCTCGCAGGTCGGCGATGGTGAAGGTCTTGCAGGTCATGTGCCCCTCCAATCACGGGCACATAATAAAGGTCCTGTTTACTGGCGGTCGAGAATAATCCTGAAGAAATTAGGCCCGGCATTACCCCTGCTCATCTTCACTTGCAGCCGGATCAATCGCGACCGATCAACAAAGTCCTGCTTGTACGGCGTGCCATCTTGGATTCCGCTTTCTGCTTGCACGCTCTTTCTACTCGCCAATCGCAATAATTTGATTCAACTGCTCGCATGCGGCCGCGAACACGTCATCCGGCACACGCTTCCACGGATGCGCCTTTGCTCCCCGCGCGCGCCAGTCAAAGGACTTGGGCTGGTGTCCAAGCACGTAGCTCGTGACGTTTTTCGGTCCCTGAAACTTGATGGCAAACGGATTCGTGTCGTTAAACTCGGCAGTCGTCATCGGGAGTCCGATGACGATGCCGGTTCGTTCGTTGAATGGCTTCGGTGATAGGACCAGCATCGGGTGCATATCCTTCATTTCGCGACCGACCTGCGGATTGCAGTCAATCCAAATAATGTCGCGACGGTCAGGCGCCCACAACGCTACCGCCATCAGAACACCTCTGCACCGACACGGGCCGTTGCCATCGCCTCACCGCCATGCTTTGTCGGATCAAACTGCGCCAGTTTCTCCGCGAGCGTGAGCTTACGTGGGCCAACCGGCTTGACCGTCACGCCAACTTCCTCCGTCGTCACCTCGACCTCCTGACCGACCTCGAAATGCGCCGAGCGTGCAACGGCTGCGGGAATGCGGACAGCAAGGCTGTTCCCCCACTGCTGGATCGTGAGTGTCGCTGTTTTTGCCATGATGCCAACCTCCTTTTGGACGTATAAACAAGTATAGACGGACACGCAGAAGGTTTCAACACGTTTAAACGTCAGGCGCTTTGTGAGGCGAGACAAGAAACCCGCGAGATTCCACGAACCTTGAGGGGGCCGCGCACTGCCCAATCCGGTCAAGCCAGAAAACCCTCCTCGCGCCTCACCGTTCAACGTCGGGATCCGGCTCCTCAGGTCTTGACCCGTCCTTCGACACCGGCCGCTCAAATGCCTTGCTCGCGTCCATGGGGGACCGTTCCGTCTTCGGCCTGTCTTGTTGAACAGGCATCCCCTCCACGAAGTCCACGATCTCAAGGGCTGTCTTGCGGTCGTCCAGTGAGGGGGAGAGCGCCATCGTGCGCGCGAGCTCGCGCCACGCCGCGAAGACACCACCCTGGGCGTGCCATCTGGCAAGCCGTTCTTTGTCGTCGGCCACGGCGCGCCAGTAACGAGGCGTCTCACCACGAGCGAGCATGTGCGCAACAGTAGGCTTTGGGACCCGCTGCGTCTGTCCCCGAGTGAACCGTGACGTCGCGTTCGCCTCCACGCCGCGCGTGCGCAACTGTTCGGCAAAGCGTTCCCTCCAGCGCTGCGGATCGTACCGGTGTAACTGCAAGCGCCGGCCGTCCAGCCCTCTTGCCTGGACACTCAGATGCACGTGAGGGTGAGGCTCGTCGTCATGCGCGGCAAACACGTAGGCACGACCATCGCCAAATTCCTGAGAGGCGAAATCCCTCGCCGCGCCAAACACCGCTTCGCGATCGGTACCCGCGGGCATGGAAAGCACCAGATTGAAGACCTCACGGTGTGCACTCTTCTCCGGAATCCCCCATCCCCCCCACTTCCAAGCGTCAGTCAGATCACGCAACGCGTCCAAACCGAGCACGTGTCGACCGTCCTGATCCTCCAGCGCCACGGCTCCATGGCGTGAGATATAGCGAAAATGCCGGCGCACAGCACCCATGCCCTGCGAGCCGGACGCCGGGTTGACAATCCGGACCATGACCTCCGGTGCATGCTTGAGCGTGCGCGCGAGCTGCGCGCGCATACGTGAAGCCTCATCCGCCAGACGTGCATTCGACAGTTGCGGCGCTCGCACGTGCCGTAGCCCTTCATGAAAGAGCCGATCGCCCCAGTTCAGGAGCATCGCGTCGATGTAGATTTTCGGATACGCCATGTTAAGAACTCCACCAACTAGAGACTCCATCGATCTAGGTTGGCCCGAATGAGTGCGGCTACTGCGCGCAGATGCGCATCGAGCGTTTGCTTCAATTCCTCAAACTGCTGCCGACTGACCACCGCGTCACGTCGCGAGGTTTGTTCACTGCCCGCCTCCTGCTCACAGGCGCGCGCGTGTCCTGCCAGCAACCGGACAAGGCCTGCGAGTTGCTGGTTCGATGCCGCGACGACTTGCAATTCCGCTTCTTCGAACTGCGGCTCGTTTGCTAGATGCGCCCTAATCAGAGCGACGACCCAACGATTGCCGCTGAAACCCGATGCGGAGGCGCGTAGCCGGACAGCCGAGCGTTCGGTGGGAGTCAACCGGATTCGGAAGTCCTGACGCTCTTCAATGTCCGGTGGGCCCATTGCGGCTCCTACCACCGGATCGTGCAAACTGACATCTCCCCGAAGAGCATCAAGCATCAGTTGCCGCGCGGCTTCTTGCGGCCTTAGACCACGCTGCGCGCACCACTTGTCCCAGCAAGGCTTGAGCTCCCCGAGTTCAATGCGCAGATGTGCGTGCACTTTCACGGCTAGACCTCAGCGAGAGAAGACGATGGGCTGGCACGGGGTCCGCTCGATCTCGCGGGCCGCCGATCGATCGGGTGCACCCAAAGAGACGCGCGCGCGCAAGGAAGGCGCTGCCGGATCGAAGACCTTCGGTGCGGGAACCTGAACGCCTTGTGCCTGGAACACGTCGAGCATATGAGCGACATGCCGCTGAGCACGGTCAATGGACCGCTCGCTGAACCGTTGCACACGCATCGCGCCGGCGAGCACTGCAAGATGCAGGCGCCGGTGAGTTTGCGACACAGCGACGGACCGTTCCGCCTTCGTTGACCCATCGCGAGGCACTGCCTGCGCCGAGCGGGCAGAGGTGGGCGGGTGGGTCGAGGCGGGCGGGTGGGTCGAGGCGGGCGGGCGGGTCGAGTAGGTCGATCTCGGGCGCTTCGCTTGGTCAACATCGAG
The DNA here is from genome assembly GCA_026225235.1 of Burkholderiales bacterium. GTDB lineage: Bacteria > Pseudomonadota > Gammaproteobacteria > Burkholderiales > Burkholderiaceae > Pararobbsia. The sequence continues at coordinate 759 of JAMFSK010000060.1, read as the reverse complement.
CACGCGCTGCGGGGTGGTGATTTCAAAAGGAGCTGTCATGGATTGCTTCATGGTGCGACCTCGAAAGGATTCAAAGTGGTTGAGCCTGAGCCCCCGGGCTGATGTCGGCGCGCTCGCAGGATGATCGATCGGACGACGCGCGCTCAGATGACGTCGGCAGCACACGACGGGACGACGCGCTGGGTCCTCGGAGCCCGAGACCCTATCGGTCTGGTTCAGGGTTCGTCTCACGGGCCAAGCGTTCCTTTGACTGCGCGAGCGCGGTAGCGCGTGCCTCCCGAATACGGGTCCACGAGCTCGCCTGCAACTGATCGAGCGTGTCATCCAAATCGGAACCGAAGCCCACCTCACGCGCGGAGGTCTTCAGCGACGAGACGGTGCGCTCGAGCTGGTCTCGCATGCGATCCCACGGATACGCCTTCGGCCGGTCGCCCTCGTAGCCGATCTGCAGGTCCGCGCCGTTCATGCGTTGGTGCTCGTCCATCCACCTCAAGCGGTCCGACACAAACTCCAGGCGATCCTTCGCGTGAAAGACGACGCTGCGCTCGGACACTTCCTGAATCAGATATCGCTCGGTGTTCAAGACCTCGCCTCGGTAAGGGCCTCCGTTTTCACGCGGCGTGGCCATTCGAAGGGGGGTCCCAAAACGGTGTTGCGCGAGCAACTTGAGCTCCAACGGAACATCGTCGAGCGCGAAGAGCGTGTCGCCGATCTCCCGGTAAGCCCGCGCTGGCTCGGCAGCCTCAGTGGGGGCCTCAG
>JAMFSK010000059.1 GCA_026225235.1 Burkholderiales bacterium | reverse complement strand
GCACATTCATCGTCGAACTCGAGAATTTTCTCGAGCATCTCGTAGTTTTCCGCCGCAATGATGTTGTGCAATACGTCGCTAAGTCCGAGGTGGTAGATGCCGCCACCGGTCTTCTGCACCCAAGCGTCCGGGAAAATCCTCGTCAGTTCGGGCAGGATATTGACGGAGTCCGCACATTCGGACGGGTCGCCGGCCATGATGGTCTCAACTGAGTGTCGTCCGACTGTGGTCGGCAACATCTGATTCGGCTGCCACGGATTGCGTAGATATTCGGGCGGCAGGGCTTTGCGCATCGAGGTGTTGATCGCGAGTAGCCGGTCGGACCATTGCATGCGGGTAGGCCCCACAAAATCGTCCATCAGCAACACGCCGCCCTTGCGCAGCACGCGCCAGCTCCATTCCAGCGCGGCCTTGACGTCAAACATATGGTGAAGCGCATTGTTCCAGTACACCACGTCGTACACGCCTTCGCGTGTTTCCGCGAGCAAGCCGTCTTCCATACGGAAGTTCATCTTGTCCGCCAAGCCGGCTTCCGCGGCTTCCTTGCGGCCGCGCTCGATGCCGACTGACGACAACTCGAACAGCGTGAAGTGGTCGACAAGCCCACTGCGAATGACAGATCGCTCTTTCAGACCGGTTCCGCAGCCGATCGAGACACCATGCTCGAACGGGACCTGGCCGGCGAATCGCTGCAGGGCGAGTTGATGCAATCCCGAAGTCATGCCGGGTAGGGACTCACCACAAACACGGCGGTTGATGCGCCGGATGATGTAGTCACTTTCCCACCATCGGGTGACCAGGGTGCTTTTCTTGCCGTATTGGCCTGACCAGTGATCGCCTGTTTCGTTGTTATGCCCGATCGAAATCAGTTGCCTGCCATTGGGCAGGCTCTGGCCGGACGATTCGAAATTGACTTCAATCAGGTTCTGGCCCGGCTTGAGCCAGGGCTTGAGGCTCATTGCGAACTGACGCGCGCCAGGGTAGCCGGCCGCAACCGCATCGGGCCGTAGGTCCGCACAGGCGGCGACGGCGACTCGGGCTCCGTTGATATGGAAGGCGAGGTTGACGGGGCGATCGGGCGACGTCGTATTGGCGGCCCAGCCGCAGATGATGTCAGGGTCAGCCTTGTCGATCCATCCAGAAAAGATTTGTGCGCTCATAGCGATATTCGGTCGGGAAGACGGTCGCGGGGTTTCTGAACCGTGGACGCGGTCGCGGCCCGCGCGGTCAGCATTCGAGGTCTGGTCACCCGTGTTAACGGCCACGACTAAACAAACTTGAAGGTCACCGTCCTTCGCGCACTGGGGCGAGCGACGCAGCCGTTCAGGACAGGGTGCCAAAGGCCACGGAAAGCCCCCCGCGCCCGCCGACCAAAAAAAAGCCGGTGACCCCATTTGATAGGGCACCGGCGCTCTGCGACTTCGTCTGGCGCCTAGCTGGTCGCCACCTCCCTGACCCGCTGCGCTGCTTCTTCCTTGATCAGATCCGCAATCCGCTCCGTCAGCATCAAGGTGGGCATATTCGTGTTCGCACGCGGAATGCTCGGCATGATCGACGAGTCGCAGACGCGAAGACCTGCCACGCCGTGCACGCGCCCCGCACCATCGGTGACGGCCATCGGATCGCCGGCTGCACCCATCTTGCACGTCCCTGATGCATGCCACACGCCAGCCACCGAATTACCAATGAACTCGTGAAGCTTGGCCTCGTCCGCAAGCAGATCATCCACGCGCAGTCCAAGCGTGATCACTTGATGAACGAGTGAGTCGCGCATGCCGCCCGCGTAGTCGAGCATCTTGCCGAGCAGGTTCATCTGCAACGCATTCACAGCACCAGGTGCCGAGACCTTGCGAACGCGTTCGGAGTAGCTGGTCGGGAACACCGAGCCGCGAACTTTATCGAGCGCAGGATCGCGCAGGATCCCGGCCGCGAGTCGGAACCCTTGCTTAAGCCGCTCGAAATCCCGCTCATCCGACAGCAATTTGAAATCGACCACAGGCTCGGCGCGGTAATCGGCCGAGCGCAATGTCACATTCCCCCGCGAATAGGATTTGTTGACCCAGATCAGCAAGGTCCCCATACGCTGTCCAACGGAGTGCCATGCGGTGCGACCAATCATCGCAATATGCATGTCACCCGCTGGCGCATCGCCGAGCTTCGACGAATACCGCAGGAGTGCCTGGTCGTGATGCTCGCGTAAGTCGCGGATACGCGAAGCCGGCGGCAGATAAGTCGACACCGCGGTCAGCGGGTGTTCCATCAGGTTCTGCCCAACCCCACGCAGGTTCGCGTGAACGGGAATGCCGAGCTTGGTGAGCTCGGCCGCCGCACCGATACCACTACGCATCAACAACGCCGATGAATGAATGCCCCCGCAGCAGACGATCGTCTGCGCAGCAAGCAGGCGATCAGGGCGAGCGTTCGCGCGATCCGATCCTGAAGCGGAGCTCGCCGAACCTGATACGGATTGGGATGCAGATGCAGAGGCCGCCCCCTGAGCACGATCCGCGTCACCGGCCCCGACACTCGGCACCAGCGATGCGCCCACTACGCGGCCACCGTCGAACAACAAGACATCGGCCTGCGTATCGGTAATGATCCGCAAGTTCGATCTGCGCCGAACTTCAGGCGTCAGGTAAGCGATCGAGGCGGGAATCCGTTCACCGTCGTCAGTCGTGGCAATGACCGCCGGGAACACGCCGTCGGCCCATTCGCCGTTCTGGTCGGCGCGCATCGGGTAGCCCTTCGCAACGAGCGAGCGGCAAACCGCTGCGATAAAAGGCGAGGTCCGTTCGGGATTGTGGCGCCGCACCGGGATCGGGCCGCTCTTGCCATGCCACTGATCGTCGATATCGCAGTCGCGTTCGAGCTTGCGAAAATACTTGAGTGCGACCTCGCCGCTCCAGCCCTCGGCGCCCAGCGCACCCCATTCATCATAGTCGCCCGGCGCCCCACGATTCGCGACCATCGCGTTAATGGCGGAGCCGCCGCCAAGCACTCGAGCTTGCTCATAGCGTCGTGGCGTACGGTTGGGCTCGCGTGTTGCCGCACCGCTGACAGTCACGCTCAAATCGGTCCACAAGTTCTGGGCGTCGAGATAGGCAAGGCCCGGATACCGTGTACGGATATTGTCGGCCATCGCATCGGAGCGCAGATCTCGCCCGGCCTCAATCAGCACCACGGCCTTGTCCGGATCTTCCGAGAGTCGCGCGGCGAGCGCGCAGCCTGCCGTGCCGCCACCGAGGATCAGATAGTCAATCATCATATTTGCCTGTTTATTGCCAGCCAGGACGAGTCGCGTGCATGCCCGGTGAGCGCCGTGCTACTGATCAAGCAGCGCACCCCGGGCATGTCCTCGACTCTACGCCTTACTTGCCGCCCCAACGTTGCGGGTAGCCGGGCATCTTGTCGCAACCGCAGGTCGCATAGTGCAGCGGCGGCATGTTGTCGTTCACGTATTGCGACAGGTTCTTGTCGGTGATCACGGGTTGCGGCAGCGTCCAGACAGGACCCGGCACGGTTTCACCCTTGACGATCGACAGCGCGGCGATCAGTGCGGTGCGCCACTGATAGGCCGGATAGGTCGGCGCAATCCCCTTGAAGCCTTCCTTCTTCCAGGCCTGCAGATAGTCTTCCTGGTCTTCGCCAGTGATCACGGGGTAGGGCAGGCCCGCATCCTCGAACGCTTCGGCCACGGCGACCGACATGGCGCCGAAGTCGACCCAGACGGCGTCGATCTTGCCGGCACGGCTCAGGTAGTCGGCCACGATGGCTTTGCTCTTGGCGCGATCCGCCCCTGTGAACTCGACACCGATCGGCTTGATCCCCGCCTGGTCGAAGACGCGTTTAGCCGCCGACCATCGTGTCTCGAACACGTCGATACCCGGCGCCGTACGCAGCACCAGCACCTTGCCGCCCTTGGGGATATTCGCGGCGACAAACTTCGCCCCGACCATGCCCCATGCGTAACCGCCAATGGTACGCACTGCGGTAACCGGGCAGTTCGTATCGACAAAACGATCGAAGGTGACGACCGGCAGTTTCTGGCACGCCTCTTCGACAACCGGGGTGAGCGCCGCGGTGGTGTTTGGCGAAACGATCAACACGTCGCACTTGCCGCTGTTGACGAAGGAACGGATGTCGGAGATCTGCTTGTCGTCCTTACCCTGCGCATCCGCATAGTCGAAACTCGCGATGTCCTGCTTGTGGAGATCGCGTTCGGCTTGCATGGTGGTCCAGCCGACCACCCGCCACGGGTTGTTGGTGCTCGCGTTCGAGAAGCACACATGGTACGGGCCGGCCTTCTTGTATTTGGCCGTGTTGACAGTGCCGCTGCCGAGATGCTGGATCCACGGCTGACCCGCGGGGCCCTGCGGCGTTTCGGTCATCATCTTGGCTTCGGCGTCGTATTCCTTCTGGTCGTCGAAGTCAGCGGCGTGTGCCGCGAGCGTGTGGGTGGCGACGAAGACGACGGCCATGCCGCCCTGCATCGCGAGTTTGAGCCATGTCGGGAACTTCATAGTCTCCTCCTTGTTTAACTTCGTCAGTGTTCGAGTATCAGATGCGCCGTGCATGACGCCGTGCGCTGAGCGCTGCGGCGCCGATCAGAATCACCCCCTGCACGGCGACGCGCAGCGGTTCGGGAAAGCCCACCAGATTCAACAACGTGAAAAGCGCATAGAGCGTGAGGGCGCCGATCGTCGCGCCGGCAATCGAACCACTGCCGCCGAGCAGCACGACACCCCCAACGACCGCGGCCGCGATCGCCTGCAATTCGTAGCCAGTCCCGGCATCGACCGACACACCGGAGAAGCCACCCAGCAGTACCCCGGCCGTCACAGCCGATAACGCAGACAACACAAACGCGGCGACTCGCACGCGTCTGACCGGTGCGCCGGCAAGCGCGGCGGCATTCGGGTTGTCGCCGATCATCACGACCAGGCGACCGAAATTGGTTCGATGCAGGAGCCAGCCGCAGAGCGCGACGAACACCACAAGAATGATCACGGCGATCGGCAGCGTCTCAATGCCGGGCAACCCACGCAACACGCCGCGGCCGAGATAGCGGAAGTTCGGCGGCAAGTAGCCCGAGGGCGCGCCGCCCGACCACATCATCGCGGCGCCCTTGATCGACAGGAGCGTGCCGAGTGTCGCGATGATCGAGGGGACCTTGAGGCGTGCGACGACGAGACCATTGAGCAGACCCGCGGCGATGCCGATGACATAGGCGATCGCAATGGCGGGCCAGGTCAGCGCGGCATCGCCGTTTGCGATCATCGCGCTGCCGATCACGACAAGCGTCACGAGCGAGCCGACCGAGAGGTCAAAGCCGCCGGTGATCAGCACAAAGGTCTGCCCGCAGGTGAGCACGATCAGCGGCGAAGCACGCTGGAGGAAGGCCATCAGGCCCGCAGGCGTGCGATAAAGCGGGCTGATCGAACAGATCGCAATTAGCAGGGCAAGCAGCACCAGGGCAGACGGGCTGACCCGTCGCCATAGCGCGGGGCGTCGCCGGTCTTCAGGTGCGAGGCGAACGAGCGAGATCATGCGATATGTCCTTTGCTACGGAAGGTATAGGCGCCGACCGACAGGATCACGATCGCGCCCCGCAGTACCTGACTGAGGAAGGCGTCGATCTGCAACATGTTGAACACGGCGTCGAGCGTGGCGAACACGAACACGCCCGCAATCGTCCCGGCAACGCCGCCGCGGCCACCCGCGAGCAGGGTGCCCCCGATCACGACGACCGCGATCGAGTCGAGGCCGTAGCCGCCATCGCGGCCGACCCACGGTGTGCCGGCGCCGAGCCAACTGGCGAGATAGAGGCCGCCGACGCCCGCCATCAGGCTGCCGATCACATGCGCCCCCACGATGACTCGACCCGTCCGGATGCCGGCCAGGCGAGCGCTGTTGGCATTGCCCCCAACGGTATAGAGCCGCGCGCCGGAGACGGTGCGTGTGAGCACAAAGCCCGCCACCCCGAGCGCGACGGCGAGCAACAACACGGCAAAGGGGATCTGCGCGATGTTGCCGTAGGCGATGACCTGGAAGGACTTGGGCACGGCGCCGCGCAGATTGGTGAAGGCGACCGACAGAATGCCCTGTAACACCATGCCGACGCCCAGGGTCGCAATCAGAGGGCTGACGGACAGGCGTGTCACCAGCAGGCCATTGATCACGCCGACGAGAGCAGCGAGCACCAGCGTGGCGACGACGCCATAGAACATCGCATGCGCGTCGCCCTGCATGACATATGACGCGATCACGGCGCAGACACTGATCAGGTTGGCGACCGACAGGTCGATCGAGCCCGCGAGGATCACGAAGTTCTGGCCGATCGCGACCAGTCCGAGCGCCACCATGCGCTGAAGCAAGCCCATCACGCCGTTAAATGACAGCTGCGCGAGTTGACCGGTATAGATCGCCGCCGCCGCGTAGACAAGTGCCGAGACGCCGATCAGCGTGGCAGGCAACCAGATGCCGCGTGCACGTCGCGCATGCGCGGCGCGCATCGGCACGATTGGCGCGTTGGAAGGCGAGTGGGAGGGCCTATTGGCTGGGGTACTCATTGCATGGCCTCTGGTTCACCGAGCGTGCGGTGGCTCTGTAACGCGTGAGCGATCACGGTTTCTTCTGAGGCGTCGGCTGCCAACTGCGCGACCAGACGGCCGGCGGCCATGACGCAGATCCGGTCGCTCAGGCCAATGACTTCGGTGACATCCGACGAGACCATCAACACGGCGCCTCCTGCGTTCGCGTAGTCGCGCAAGATCCGGTAGACCGCGGCCTTGGCGACCACATCGATGCCCCGCGTAGGTTCGCAGACGACCCAGAGCCGCGGCTTGAGCGCCAGCCAGCGGGCGATCACGACCTTCTGCTGATTGCCGCCTGACAGTGCTTCGACGGGCAGATCGAAACTGGCGGCGCGCACGTCGACGCGCAGCAGCAAGGCGTCGATGTGCGCATGACTGCGGGCCTGCCGGGTCGGGCTCATAAAAGCACCGGCCATCGCGCGCAACGTGAGTGCGGCGTTGTCGCGCAGCGATTGACGCAGGCCCAGGCCGTCGCGCTTGCGATCGTCGGGCAGATAGCCGATGCCGCGACGCGTGGCTTCGCGTGGGCTGCGCGGCGCACCACGACCATCGGCGAAACGGACGGTGCCGCGCGTGAAGGGCAGGTCGCCAAAGATGGCGCGAGCCAACGCGATCTTGCCTGAGCTTTCGAGGCCCGCGACACCCACGATCTCGCCCGCACGAATCGTCAGGTCGACGCCGTCGAGTTCTTCGTTGCCGGCTTGTTCGAGGACAATGACCGGTTCGCCCGGCAGCGTCTGCGCGCGCGGCGGGTAAAAATCGCTGACGTCGCGGCCGACCATGAAACGCACCACGGTGTCGACATCGGCCTCGGCGGCCGGTAGCACGGCCATGCGGCGTCCGTCTTTCAGCACGGTAATGCGGTCCGCAATATCGAAGACTTCGGCCATCCGGTGCGAGATATAGAGCAACGCGACGCCTTTGCGTCGCAACTCGTCGATCAGCTTGAACAGCTTGGCGGACTCGACGCTGTCGAGCGGGGCAGTCGGTTCGTCGAGCACGAGGATGCGTGCGTTTAACGACAGCGCCTTGGCGATCTCGACGACCTGTTGTTCGGCGACCGACAGGCGGGCGCATTCGACGTCTGGATCGATCGACGAGCCGACGCGGGCCAGTATTTCAAGGGTTTGGGCGCGCAGGGCGGCCCGGTCGATCACACCGCTGCGGTTCGGTTCGCGCCCGACGAAGATGTTCTCGGCGACACTCCGGTAGGGCAGCAGGCTCAATTCCTGATGAATGATGCCGATGCCGGCTTCACGGGCTTCGGCCGGATGGGCGAAGCGCACCACCTTGCCGTCGATCAGAATTTCGCCGCGCTCGGGGGTATAGACACCGCCGAGCACTTTCATCAGCGTCGACTTGCCCGCCCCGTTTTCGCCACAGATCGCATGGACTTCGCCGGCCGCGCAACTCAGGCCGACGTCGTCGAGCACGACGACCGGACCGAACGCCTTGCCGATGCTTCGCATTTCCAGCCGCAGTGGCGGGGGCGTCCCTCCATCTGCGCTGCGCTCCAGGCTCGTCATCAAGATGTCTCCTGCGCGGTCGTCGGGGACCGCGTTTTGTGGTTTTTATAACCGTTTGGTTACATACTATACGTGCGATTTTTGGAACGTCAAGCACTCGGAAATCCCAATGATCGGAACAAGGCCATCTGCGACGCGAGAGGCTATGCTGGTTTTGGCGATCTCCACGGACGATTAGAATCCGACTTTTTCCCAGGCTCCTGAACTATGGCAACACGACCGCGTACGACCCGCGCCAAGGTGGCGAGCGCACCCGAGGGCGCGCCCGAAGACGTGTCTGAGGCGATGTCCGAAGAGACGGGCGAAGAGACGGTCGAAGAGGTGACCGAAGCGGCGCCCGTGGTGGCGGCGAAGCGCGCGCCGCGTACGTCGGCCACGCGTGACCCCGAGCGCACCAGCGCGGCGATCCTCGCGGCGGCGGTCAAGGAGTTCAAGGAGCACGGCTATGGCGGTGCGCGGATCGACGCCATCGCCAAGCGCGCGAACATCAACAAGCGCATGCTTTACCACTACTTCGGCGACAAGGACGCGCTCTATCTCGCGGTGCTCGAAGGCGCCTACATTGCGATCCGGACCGCCGAGACGCGTCTGCACCTGGCCGATCTCGACCCCGCACAGGGCGTGCGCGAGCTGGTGTTGTTCACCTGGCGCTACTACCAGGAACACCCGGAATTCCTAAGCCTGCTCGGCACCGAGAACCTGCTCAAGGCCAAGTTTCTCAAGCGCTCGGCGCGTATCTTCGACCTCAATTCGCCGCTGATCGCCACGCTCTCCGATCTGTTGCAGCGCGGCAAAGCCGACGGCCAGTTCAAGCCCGATCAAGACGCGCTCGACGTGTATCTGAGCATCGCCGGCATGTGTTTTTTCTATCTGTCGAACCGCTACACGCTGACCACCACGTTCCGCCGCGACCTCGGCGAGAAGAAGGAACTGGCGCGCTGGGGCGACCATGTGGCCGACGTCATCCTCGCCTACCTGAAGGTCTGAAACGCTTCTGAAACCCGTCTGAACCCATGAAGCGGCGCTTGACGCTGCCCGGATCGTTATGCTTTCATAGTAACTGTTTGGTTACAAGCAATGAAGTTATCGAATTCATAAGAAACTTAAAAGCGGAGACAAGGCAGATGGCAACGCAACGACTGGGTTTGATCATGCATGGCGTGACGGGCCGCATGGGATACAACCAACATCTGGTGCGCTCGATCTGCGCGATTCGCGCGCAGGGCGGGGTGCTCCTTCCGAACGGCGACCGGGTCATGCCCGACCCGATCCTGGTGGGCCGCGACGCCGAGAAGATCGCGCGCATCGCGAGCCAGCACGGTATTGAACGCACCACCACGGACCTCGCAGCCGCGCTTGCGAACCCCGGCGACACGCTGTTCTTCGATGCGGGTTCGACGCAGATGCGCACCGCCTTGCTGACCCAGGCGATCGAAGCGGGCAAACACATCTATTGCGAAAAGCCGATCGCCGAAACGCTGGCCGACGCGCTTGGTGTTGCGCGGCTCGCGCGCGAACGTGGCGTGTGCAATGGCGTAGTGCAAGACAAGCTCGCGCTGCCGGGCCTGCGCAAGATCGAGATGCTGCGCAATTCAGGGTTTTTTGGCCGCATCCTGTCGGTGCGAATCGAATTCGGCTACTGGGTGTTCGAAGGCGACTGGCAGACCGCGCAACGTCCGAGCTGGAACTACCGGAAGAAAGACGGCGGCGGCATCATTCTCGATATGTTGTGCCACTGGCGCTATGTGCTCGACAACCTGTTCGGCAACGTCAAGGCGGTGAGCTGCCTCGGTGCGACCCATATTCCGCAGCGTGTCGACGAGAAGGGCCAGACCTATGTGGCCGACGCCGACGATGCCGCGTACGCGACCTTCGAGCTCGAAGGCGGCGCGATCGCGCAGATCAATTCCTCGTGGACGACGCGGGTCAAGCGCGATGACCTCGTGACCTTTCATGTCGACGGCACCCTGGGTTCGGCCGTTGCGGGGCTGACCCGCTGCTACACGCAACATCGCGTGAACACGCCGCGCCCGGTGTGGAACCCGGACCAGCCCCAGACGATGGATTTCGCCTCGCAGTGGGAGCCCGTGCCTGACAACCAGGTGTATGACAACGGCTTCAAGATCCAGTGGGAAGACTTTATCCGTCACGTGGTTGCGGGCACGCCGTGGCGCTTCGACCTGATGGAAGGCGCGAAGGGCGTGCAACTCGCCGAACTCGGCCTGAAGAGCTGGGCCGAGCGTCGCTGGCTCGACGTCCCCAGCCTCGAAGCCGAGCCTGCCGTGCGGAGCGCGGCATGAGCGGGCAGTCGCTCTTACTCCCCTTCGGCGATGGCCGCATCGAGCGTTATACGGTGCGTAACGTGCCGCTGCCCTCACCTGTCTCGAATCACGCGCGTGCGACGAGCCACGCGAGTCTGCATGAGGGCGCAGGCGCGGCCGCATCGGAGGGCACCGCCCTCGACGATGCCACGACGGTGCCGGTATTCAACCGCGTCGCCTATGCGGCTGCGCACGTCGTCACCAATCCCCTCGCGAACATCGACCCCGCAATCGATGTGGCGATCGACTGGGATCAGACGCTCGCGTTTCGCCACTATCTGTGGGACTTGGGCTTCGGCGTGGCGGAAGCGATGGACACCGCGCAACGCGGCATGGGTCTTCAATGGCCGCATGCGCAAGAGCTGATCCGCCACTCGCTCGAAGCCGCGCGTAGCCGCCCCGGCGCATTGATCGCCTGCGGTGCAGGGACCGATCAACTGATGCCGGGTCCGGCGGTGACACTCGACGACGTGATCCACGCCTACGAGGAGCAGGTCGAGCTGATCGAGTCGCTCGGCGGGCGCATCATCCTGATGGCCAGCCGCGCGCTTGCTCAGGTGGCCCGCGGTCCCGACGACTATGCGCGGGTCTACGGCCGCATTCTCGAACAAGTCCGCGAGCCGGTGATCCTGCACTGGCTCGGCGAGATGTTCGACCCCGCCCTCGAAGGCTATTGGGGTGGCCGTGACCACGAGCAGTCGATGGATATCTGCCTGTCGATCATCGAGGCTCATGCGTCGAAGATCGATGGCATCAAGATCTCGCTGCTCTCGAGCGAGAAAGAAATCGCGATGCGCCGGCGCCTGCCACCGAGCGTAAAAATGTACACGGGCGACGATTTCAACTACGCGGAGCTGATCGCCGGCGATGACCTCGGCTATTCGCATGCGCTGCTTGGGATTTTCGATGCCATCGCGCCCGCGGCCGCCGTGGCACTCGCGGCTTTGGCGAAGGGCGATGCCGATACCTTCCACCAGACGCTTGCACCGACAGTGCCGCTGTCGCGCCACATCTTCAAGGCGCCGACGCGCTTCTACAAGACCGGTGTGGTGTTCCTCGCATATCTGAACGGGTTGCAGAATCATTTCCAGATGGTCGGTGGCCAGCAGAGCGCGCGCTCGCTGTTGCACTTTGCCGAACTCTTCCGGCTAGCCGACACGGCACGCGTGCTGCGCGACCCCGAGCTGGCGGCAGCGCGCATGCGCGTGCTGCTCACGCTCGGCGGCGTCGTCCAATAACGCTCCCGCACCGGATACGAGACACCATGACTATTGAAGGACTTTCGATCAATCTTGCGACCGTGCGCGAGCAGTTCGATTTTGCGCAGGCGGTCGACCACTGTCTGGCCCAGGGCATTCGGGCCATCGCACCGTGGCGCGATCAGGTCGCGCAGATCGGCCTCGATGCTGCCGCGCGCATCGTCGAATCGAATGCGATTCAGGTGACCGGGCTTTGCCGCGGCGGGATGTTCCCGGCCGGCGATCCGGCACGCCGTGCAGCGGCGATTGACGACAACCGGCGTGCCGTCGATGAAGCAGCCGCCCTCGGCGCTGACTGCCTCGTTCTGGTGGTCGGCGGTTTGCCCGAAGGCTCGCACGATATTGCGGCCGCACGCGAGATGGTTGCCGACGGAATCGCTGCCCTCTTGCCCTATGCAAAAGCGAATGGCGTGCCGCTCGCGATCGAGCCGTTGCATCCGATGTATGCCGCCGACCGAGCCTGCGTCAACACGCTCGAGCAGGCACTCGATATCTGCGACTTGTTGGGTGATGGCATCGGCGTCGCGGTCGATGTGTACCACACCTGGTGGGACCCGAAGCTCGAGGAGCAGATCGCCCGCGCGGGGCGGGATGGGCGAATTTTCGCGCATCATATCTGTGACTGGCTGGTGCCGACGCGCGACTTGCTGCTCGACCGGGGCATGATGGGCGATGGCGTCATCGATCTGCGCCGAATCCGCGCTTCAATCGAGGCGGCAGGTTACAAGGGGCCGCAGGAAGTCGAGATTTTTTCGTCGCAGAACTGGTGGAAGCGGCCAGGCGGCGAGGTGTTGTCGACATGCATCGAACGCTTCAATACCGTATGTTGAAATACACAAGACAAGGAGACAAGTCATGAGTTTTCAGTCACGCAATCCGACCACCGGCGAGGTGCTCGACACCTACGCGGGCCATGAAAGCGCCGATATCGAAGCGCGCCTCGCGCAGTCGTGGTCGACCTGGAAAAGCTGGTCGGTGAAGCCGATCGAGGAACGGGCCGCCTTTCTGGTTCGCCTCGCCGAGTTGCTCGAGCAGCGCGCCGATACCTATGGCCGGCTGATCACGCTCGAGATGGGTAAGCCGCTTAGCGAAGCCGTGGGCGAGGTCAAGAAAGCCGCCGCCGGCGCACGCCACTTTGCCGAGAAAGGCCCGGGTTATCTCGCGCCGATGCCGATCGACGGGCTGAACGCACGTGTCGCCTATTACTCGCTGGGACCGGTGTTCGCCGTGATGCCCTGGAACTTGCCGTTCTGGCAGGTGCTGCGCTTCTTTATCCCCACTGCGCTGGCGGGCAACACCGTGCTCGTCAAACATGCGGAGACGGTGCAGGGCTGCGCGCGTGCGCTGGAGCAACTGGTGCTCGATGCGGGCGCTCCTGAGGGGCTCTATTTGAACCTCGCGGTGCGGCGCGATGCGGTGGCCGCGATTGTGGCCGATCCGCGAGTGGCCTGCGTTACCGTGACGGGCAGCGTCCAGGCCGGGCGTGCCGTTGCCGAGGCAGCGGGTCAGCACGGCAAGAAAGCGGTGCTCGAGCTGGGTGGTTCGGATCCTTTTGTGGTGTTCGAAGACGCGGATTTCGACCGCGCCGTGCAGTGCGCAGTCACGTCGCGCTACTCGAACAATGCGCAGAGCTGTATCGCCGCCAAGCGGATCTTCGTTGCCGAGTCGATCGCCGAGAAATTCGAGAAGGCCTTCGTCGAGCGGGCCTCGGCATTGCGCGTGGGCGATCCGCTCAAGGCCGAGACGCAGCTCGGACCTCTGGCGCGCGCCGATCTGCGCGAGACGGTCCATGCCCAGGTCCAGGCGGCCTTAGGGCAGGGCGGCAAACTGCTGGCGGGCGGCACGATGCCCGATGGTCCGGGCAACTTCTATCCGGCGACCGTCATCGGTGGACTCAAGCCGGATGCAAAGATCGTGCAGGAGGAAATCTTCGGGCCGGTCGCGCTGCTGTTTAGTTTCAAGACGGAAGAAGAGGCGATCGAACTCGCCAATGCGACCGAGTTTGGCCTCGGCGCGGCCGTCTGGAGTAGCGACTCGGAGCGGGCCAACCGGGTGGCGGGATCGATTCAGGCTGGCGCCGTGTTTATCAACGACTTCGTGCGCTCGGATCCGCGTGCCCCGTTTGGCGGGGTCAAGGGTTCGGGCTTCGGACGTGAGTTAGGTGCGCTCGGTGCACGCGAGTTGACCAATGCAAAGCTGGTGTTTACCGGCGCATGATGCACAAGCGGGTCGCATCGACTAAACAAGGCGACCCGCTTGAAAGCGGCTGACGCGCAACGCGATCAGTTCGCCCCGGCCGCACGCAATACGTAGGCTTGCAGGCGTTGCCGCTCGGTCTCCGCCATCGAGACAAATTCCACACCGTATGTTGCCGTCGCGGTCCGCGCATCGATATGCACGCGCCGCACGACCGAAGGCAGGCGGAACTGCATGGTGCCCCTTTCGTCACCTTCGAGGTGGAACATCAGCGAAGCTGAGCTACCGACCTGCAGGCGCAGATTGGCGCTGCGCAGGCCGGCGCTAATCATGCCCAGGTCGACAATCGTCGCGCTGGTCGATTCGCGAGAGAGCTCGCCGTCATGCAGCAGCGTAGCCTCAAGCGAGACGGCCGCGCGCAGGTGACGGCGCACCGGCCGTTCAGCGACGCTTTGCGGAAACGCGAGGTGCAGGTATCGGAAGGGTTCGTCGCAACGGCGCAGGATCGTCGTCTCGAACGTATAGATCCGACGCCCGTTGAAGATGGTCGCGTCGAAGCGCCGGCCTTCTTCCATGTCGATCCAGTCACGCTCGAGCGTCGGGCTCGTGACCATCAGGCTCGTTTCGTCGATCACGCCGAGGAGAGAAAGGCGACAAGAGACGGGCGCGTCGGTATACGTATCCGTCATGTGCATGAAGTCGACCCAGCCCCGGAACAGCGCGGCCGAGGTGATGGCGCCCGTGCCGACGATGACGCGTGTGGAGTCGTCGTTGAGGGTCCGCGAGGGCCGCGCCCGGACCGACTGTGCGCTTGTAGCCGAATGGTCCGCGAGCGACGGGGAGACCTCGGATTTCTCGGGCAGCGACTCCTCGGGTGGCGCGAGCATGAGGGTCGGCGGGTCGCCGAGCAATAGCTTGTAGGCCCCCAGGCGCTGAAGTTTCTCGAGCAGCGCGTGGTTGTTGACCAGATTGCCTTGAGCGAGCAGCAGATTCCCGTCGCGGTCAAAGACCGAGTGCTTGAGCGGTTGGCCCAGCACGATATCCGACGGGCTAAGGTCGATGAGATTCATAAAATTCGCAATGCCAGATAGCCCCGAGAATAGCTGTCCAGTATACGAAGCCGCCGCACATTTCAAACGCGAAAAAGAAAAGGGTGTCACCGTTTGGCGACACCCTTTGTAGGCATTCCGAAAGCTTCAGGCGGTGACTGCTTCGTTCACGAAGTAGGCGCGACTATTGTCGTGTACGGTTTCGTCGAGGAGGATCTCATCCGCACTCGCCCAGCGATAGTCTGAGTGCTGGTCAAGCGGCAGATGCGGCAGCCGTTGCGCTTGCCTCAGACGGTAGCCAAGCACGACATAGTGAGTCGAGACGCCGTTCGTGCCGCTGAAGTTGTCGTCATAGAAGTGTTCGTAGACGCCGAGCATATCGGCCTCTGTCCTGACGAGTTCGGTCAGGCCGAGTTCTTCATGGATCAGACGGGCGAAGGCATCGTCGAGGCTTTCGTCTTTGCGGACTCGGCCGCCAGGCACAAACCACGAACCTTGCGCGGGCTTGTTCACGCGTCGCCCGAGCAGGAAGCGACCCTGTCCGTCGTGCACGATCAGGTCGATCGAGATCAACGGGGTGTGTGACACGACCGCCAGGAAATCCGTGTTGCTGAGTTTAGACATCGTGACTCCTTCGGCCGCGGTCCTGCTTTCGATAGACCTGTTTTGCGCAGGAGACGGCGCATCGTACCGCAGGTCAAAATACCCCCCTGATCTGCGACACGCGCCTCGCCGTTCCCTGCGCGTTCATGAAGCTGCCATGAACCTGCTCAAGTCCGTCCGTACGTATCCTCGAAGCGCACGATATCGTCTTCGCCGAGATACGAGCCCGACTGCACCTCGATCATCGCGAGCGGTGTCTTGCCCGGGTTCTCGAGCCGGTGGACTTCACCGAGCGGGATATAGGTCGACTGGTTTTCGCAGAGCAGAAACGTTTCCGTGCCGCGCGTCACGCGTGCGGTGCCCTTGACGACGATCCAGTGTTCGGCGCGGTGATGGTGCATCTGCAGGGACAAGACCCCGCCCGGCTTCACGACGATGCGCTTGACCTGGAAGTTGGTGTCGCTGTCGATTGAGTCGTAATAGCCCCAGGGACGATAGACCTTGCGATGGTAGGTCGCCTCGGTGCCGGCTTCGGCACGGATTCGCGCCACCACTGCCTTGACGTCCTGCACAGCCGATTTCTTTGCAACCAGCACCGCATCCGGAGTCTCGACGACGATCAGGTCATCGGTACCCACGCACGCGACCAGGCGCGAATCCGAGTGAGCAAAGGTGTTGGTCGAACCCTCGTGCATGACGCGGCCATGCGAGACGTTGCCGTTCTCGTCCTTGGGCATCACATCCCAGACGGCATCCCATGAACCGACATCGGACCAGCCCGCCGACAGCGGCACCACCGCGGTCGGGAAACCGGAATCCGGATGGACGACCCGTTCCATCACGGCATAGTCGATCGATTGCGAAGGGCAGGCCTCGAAGCGCGCGGCGTCAACCCGCTGGAAGTCCGCATCGGCCGTCTTGCCGTCGAATGCATCGAGGCAGGCGGCATGGATCGCGGGCTCATACTTTTCGATCGCGCTGAGCCAGACCGAGGCGCGCACGACGAACAGGCCGCTGTTCCACCAATACGCGCCTGAGGCCAGATACTGCTCGGCGAGCTCACGTTCGGGCTTTTCGACAAAGCCATCGAGACGATGACCGCCATGCTCGTCGAGGCCGATGCCGACCTTGATATAGCCATAACCGGTTTCAGCGCGCGTCGGCACAATGCCGAGCGCCACGATGCGCCCATCGCCCGCATAGCGGATCGCGGTCGCCACGCTGGCCTGGAAGGCTTCCTGATCGGGGATCGCATGGTCGGCAGGCATCACGACCATGATCGCGTCCTCACCCTTTTCCACCAGCGACAGAGCGGCAAGCGTGAGGGCAGGCGCCGTGTTGCGTGCCGCCGGCTCGAGGATGATGCGCGTGCGGATGCCGGCCTTGCGCATCTGTTCGGCAATCATGAAGCGATGTTCTTCACCGCAGATCACCAGGCTCTCGGCCGACAGCGGATGGCTGGCCTTGAGTCCTGTCAGCCGCTTGGCGGTCAACTGGAGCAGCGAGTCGTCGCCGAGCAGACCGATCAGTTGCTTCGGAAATTCCTTGCGCGACAGCGGCCACAGGCGCGTGCCCGATCCGCCCGCGGGAATCACGGCCTGCACTTGCAGGTTGGTGTTGATCGCGTCGCTGCTGACGTCGAAAATCGAATGCCGAATATTCATCTCAGTCGCCCCATTCGCTCATGCGGTTGAAGGTTGGCCACAGGTTGAATGCCATCAAAACCAACGAGAGCAGCAACGCGGCCAGCACGAACGGCCCTGCTAACAGGGTCATCGGTGTCGTGAACGGAGACGGCCGGCGTGTGACCGGCGCGATGCTCCGCATGTTTAGTGTCGTCGTATTCATCGAATAGCCGGGCCCGTCAAGGCCTAGGCTTGGGCAATGCGCATCTGTGCGCGGCGGTTCGCATGCTGGAGCGAACGGCCAATCGCGTGATACTCAAAGCCCAGTTCGAACATCGACGACGGCTCGTACAGATTGCGGCCGTCGAAGACGATCGGCGCTTTCAGGGCTGCCTTGAGCGCACCAAAATCGGGGCTCTTGAAAGCCTTCCATTCGGTGACGATCAGCAGGGCGTCGGCGCCGGGCAGCGCCTCGTTCTCGCTCTTCGCGAACGAGAGTCGCGAATGCGCGGCCGGGTCGTCCTTGAGATCGAGTGCGAAGGCGCCGCGTGCGGCGTCGATCGCCACCGGGTCATAAGCTTTCACCGTCGCGCCGCGCTGGAGCAGCGCGCCGATCAGCGTGCGGCTCGGTGCTTCACGCATATCGTCGGTGTTCGGCTTGAAGGCAAGGCCCCAGACCGCGAAGGTGTGACCCGACAGGTCTTCCCCGAAGCGATCGGTGATCTTTTCGATCAGCACTTGTTTCTGTGCATCGTTGACCGCTTCAACCGCGTCGAGGATACGCAGCTTGCGGCCGTATTCGGAACCGGTCTGAATCAGTGCGCGCACGTCCTTCGGGAAACACGAGCCGCCGTAGCCGGCGCCCGCGTACAGGAAGTCGTAGCCGATGCGTGGGTCCGAGCCGATGCCGCGTCGTACGGCTTCGATATCGGCGCCGACGCTGTCAGCCAGATTCGCGAGTTCGTTCATAAACGAGATCCGCGTCGCGAGCATGGCGTTGGCGGCGTACTTGGTGAACTCCGCCGAGCGCACGTCCATATTGAGCGTGCGGTCGTGGTTGCGATTGAACGGTGCATAGAGACGCTTCATCATCTCGCGTGCGCGTTGGCCCGGTTCGTCGCTATCGCTGCCGAGCACGATGCGGTCGGGGCGCATGAAGTCGTCGACGGCCGCGCCTTCCTTCAGGAATTCCGGATTGGAGACCACCGAGAACTCGTGACGCACACCGCGCCGCGTGAGTTCCTGAGCCATCGTGTCGCGTACGCGTTGAGCGGTACCGACCGGCACGGTCGACTTGTCGACGATGATCTTGAAGCCGGTCATATAACGACCGATATCGCGTGCGGCCGCCAGCACATAGTTGAGGTCGGCGGAGCCATCTTCGCTGGGCGGCGTGCCCACGGCGATGAATTGAATGTCGCCATGCGCGACGCTGGCTTCGACGTCGGTCGAGAACGTCAGTCGTCCGGCAGCGCGGCTGCGGTCGATGATTTCCTTGAGGCCCGGTTCGTGAATGGGAATGCCGCCGCCGTTGAGAATATCGATCTTGCGCTGATCGACATCGAGGCAAAACACGTCATTGCCGATTTCCGCGAGACAGGCGCCGGTAACGAGACCGACATAGCCAGTGCCAACGATCGTGATCTTCATGAGATACCTTGTAAAAAAGCGGGGAAGCCGTGAATCAGAGGTCGTGCTCTTGCAGGTCGAGTGCAGGAGCGCGTTCAGCGTCGTTCGACTGAGTACCGGGGTCTGCACAGCGGGCGCGCAGCGTCGATTCGAATTCGCCGAGCACGCTCTCGCGCGACAGCGCCGCCAGCGCGAATTCGCGGCCCGCGCGGCCGAGGCGTTCACGGCGCGCCGGATCGGCGGCCAGCGATTCGATCGCTTCGATCAGCGTCTCGATGGCCTCGGGCGGCACGACAACCCCGCGCGGCGACACGGTATGGAACAGCTCGGTGCCTTCGTGCGCCATCGCGATCACTGCGCGGCCGCTGGCGAGCATGCCGGTGAGCTTGGACGGCATCACGAGATCGGCGGCGTCGACACGCTGTGGGAGCACGTGGATATCGGCGAGGTTCAGTAGCTCGTTGAGCTTGTCCATCGGCTGCAGAGGGATGAAGCGGCAATTCGGCAGCTCACCGCACATGGCATGGAGGGCGACTTTGACGGGACCTTCGCCGCAGAACACAAACACGAGGTCACGACGTTCGGCGAGCGAGGCGGCGGCGGTGGCGAGCACCTCGAGCCCTTGCTTGGCGCCCATATTCCCCGAATAGAGCACCACGGTCGCCTCGGCCGGGATCTTGAGTTCGGCCTTGAGCTGGCTGCGCCGATCGAGCGGGTGAATCGCCGACGTGTCGACCCAGTTCGCAAAGTGCACGACCTTGTCTCGCCGCACACCCTTGTTAAGCGCGTGCTCGATCATCTTCGCGGAGATGGTTGAAACCGTATCGAAGCGGCGCAGCAAATGACGCTCGAAAGCGAGCGCCATTTTCTTCTTCCACGAGCCCTTGAGCATGCCGAGCTTGAACGCGGCATCGACTTCGTAATCCTGCACATGCAGCCAGGCGTGGGCGCCGCTCAGACGGGCAACCAGCCAGCCTGCGGGGGCGTTGAGCAGGCTCGGCGCAATGCTGAGGACCGCTTGCGGACGCCAGGCAAGATGGCGCAATAACACGGGAAAGCTCGAGAGGGCGAAGCTCGCCAGATGCACCAGACGACGCGCGCCCTTCGGACGCGAAGGCACCCACAGCGGCGCACGCCAGATACCTACACCGTCGCTTTGTTCAGTGGCATAGCGCGATGAGGAGAACCCCTTCGAGACTTGCCAGGCCGGATAGTAGGGCGGCGCGCACACGACGCGCACGTCGTGACCTGCAGCGGCGAGCGACGCGGCCATATCAGCGGTATAGCGGCCAATTCCTGTCAGCTCTGGCGCGTAGTTGATGCCGTACACAAGAATCTTCATGGGACGGGACCTCGCGATGTGTCGACGCAAGACGCATTGCGTATTGATGGCATCTTGCCCTTGCTGCATCGCAACGACCCGCCAGGATCTCGCCGTGAACCGCCAATCTTGCGCATCGGGTTTTCGAGCAGTGTTGACGCGCCAAACTACCGTTGTTGTCCGCCAAAAAATTGAATCGGCTTGCGCAGAGTTTCCTTGGGGCGCTTTACTGCGACTACGTACTCTCCCTCACCACTTGCGAGACCCCCCATGCCGAAGACCGCTTTGATTACAGGTATTACTGGCCAGGACGGTTCCTACCTGGCGGAATTCCTCCTGTCCAAGGGTTATGTCGTTCACGGTATCAAGCGGCGCACCTCGCTGTTCAATACGGAACGTATCGACCATCTGTACCAGGACCCGCAGGAAACGGATCGCCGTTTCATCCTGCACCATGGCGACATGACCGATTCGTCGAGTCTGATCCGCATCATCCAGGCTGTGCAGCCTGATGAGATCTACAACCTCGCCGCGCAAAGCCACGTTGCGGTGTCGTTCGAAGAACCTGAATACACGGGCAACGCCGACGGCCTTGGCACCCTGCGGATCCTCGAAGCGATCCGCCTGCTGGGCCTGACGAAGAAAACACGCTTCTACCAGGCATCGACCTCGGAGCTGTACGGGAAGGTCCAGGAAATTCCGCAGAAGGAGACCACCCCGTTCTATCCGCGCAGCCCGTATGCGGTCGCGAAGATGTACGCGTACTGGATGACGGTGAACTATCGCGAGGCCTACGACATGTATGCCTGCAACGGGATCCTGTTCAACCACGAATCGCCCCTGCGCGGTGAGACCTTCGTGACGCGCAAGATCACCCGCGCGCTCGCCCGCATCTCGCTGGGCCTGCAAGACCGCCTCTACCTGGGTAACCTCGATTCGCTGCGTGACTGGGGTCATGCACGCGACTATGTCGAGATGCAATGGCTGATGCTCCAGCAAGACAAGCCGGAAGACTTCGTGATCGCCACGGGCAAGCAGCACAGCGTGCGCGAATTCGTCGATCTGGCGGCACGCCATGTCGGCATCGAGATTCGTTGGGAAGGCAAGGGCGACAAGGAGCGCGGCGTCGT
>JAMFSK010000058.1 GCA_026225235.1 Burkholderiales bacterium | reverse complement strand
GTATAGGCGCCAATGCCTCTCGGGCGACGTTTTAATCGATGGAAAACGGCGCAGGATGGCAGGTAAATGCCTAATTTCGATTATCGGTATAAATTACAGTCAATAGAATAGTGCCCTAATAGGGAACTTGCCCTGCGGCATTCGGTCGCACGGAAATACCTAATTTTTATCACTTTTTTCTAAGCTTAAACGTAAGGCGATCCTGTAAAATCAGAACCCGCGATGTCGAGCAGCCATCGCCACGCGTCGTGCGCCCGGTCTTTCAGGCAAGGATGACCGAACCGAGCTGCTCTCCGACTGAGGCACCATTTTGGTCTACGCCGTTACCGATTTCCTTTCGAACGGGCTGCTCCACTTCACGTGGTGGCAGATCGTTCTGTTCACGCTGGCCGTCACACATGTGACCATTGCCGGCGTGACGATCTACCTGCATCGTTGCCAGGCGCACCGCGCCCTGGAACTGCATCCGATCGCGTCGCACTTCTTCCGTTTCTGGCTTTGGACCACCACCGGCATGTTGACAGGCCAGTGGGCGGCGATCCACCGTAAGCACCATGCAAAGTGCGAGACCGAAGAAGATCCGCATAGCCCGCAGACGCGCGGCATCCGCAAGGTATTCCTCGAAGGCGCCGAGCTCTATCGTGTCGAAGCGAAGAACGAAGACACGATGCGCCGCTACGGCCACGGCACGCCGGACGACTGGCTCGAACGCAATATCTACACGCGTTACCCGATCCTCGGCATTAGCCTGATGATGGTGCTCGACGTCTCGTTGTTCGGCATTGTCGGCCTGAGCGTGTGGGCCGTACAGATGGCCTGGATCCCTTTCTGGGCGGCGGGTGTCGTGAATGGCTTCGGTCACTTCTGGGGCTATCGCAATTTCGATTCGGACGATGCCAGCACGAACCTGATTCCCTGGGGCATCCTGATCGGCGGCGAAGAATTGCACAACAATCACCACACGTACGCGACCTCGGCCAAGCTGTCGAACAAGTGGTACGAGTTCGATATCGGCTGGATGTATATCCGCATGCTGTCGGCCGTGAAGCTCGCGAAGGTCAAGAAGGTCGCACCGACGCCGAAGCTTGGCGCGGGCAAGGCGCTGGTTGATCTCGATACGTTGCAGGTCGTCCTTGCGAACCGCTATGAAGTGATGGCGAGCTACGCGAAGACGGTCAAGCGTGCGTACCGCCAGGAACTCGCGCATCTGAAGGAATTTGGCGCGCGTGAGAAGTACCTGATGCTGAAGAACGCTCGCGGCTGGTTCCACAAGGACGCATCGGACCTGCCTGAACCGCAGAAGCTGCAACTGCCTGGCATTCTCGAGCAGAGCAGCGCGTTGAAGACGTATTACGAACTGCGTTGCGAACTTGCAGCGATCTGGGAACGTTCGAACACCTCGCGCGAGCAGCTTCTGCAGCAACTGCAGTCGTGGTGCCATCGGGCGGAGCAGAGCGGCATCGTGGCGTTGCGCGACTTCGCCGTGCGGCTGCGCCGCTACGCCTGAAGCAGGTTTCCGCTACACTTCGGATACGTCGTCGAATTACCCATCGCCAGCGGGCCAACGCTGGCGATGTGAGCAAAATAAAGCTTTGGCCACCCACAAAAAGACCCCGCCGACGCGGGGTTTTTTGTTTTTTGGCATTGTGTCGCGAATGGGCAAGCATGCCGTCCGCGGCGTCAGAGGACATCTCATGTTGGAACAGTCATTGAAAACGATCGAATTCGATCGTCCTGTTGCACAGGGTCTCGTTTGCGGTGTCGGTCAAGCGTGGGCCAAGGTGCCCGACACGCCATCGATCGATGAGCGCGCCGCGTTGAAAGCGCGCATCCGCGATCTGCTCGTGCGCGAGAAGGCCGTGTTGGTGGCCCATTATTATGTGGATGGCGATCTTCAGGATCTCGCTGAAGAAACCGGCGGCTGTGTGGCCGATTCGCTTGAAATGGCGCGCTTCGGCCGCGACAACCCGGCGCAGACGCTGGTGGTGGCCGGCGTACGTTTCATGGGCGAGACGGCGAAGATCCTGAGCCCCGAGAAACGCGTGCTGATGCCGGACCTCGACGCGACTTGCTCGCTCGACCTGGGCTGCCCGATCGACGATTTCTCGGCGTTCTGCGATGCCCATCCTGATCGGACGGTCGTGGTTTATGCGAACACAAGTGCGGCCGTCAAGGCACGGGCCGATTGGATGGTCACCTCATCGATCGGCCTCGATATCGTGCGTGAATTGCATGCTCGCGGCGAAAAGCTGATCTGGGCGCCGGACCGCCATCTCGGCTCGTATATTCAACGCCAAACCGGCGCAGACATGTTGCTGTGGCAGGGTTCCTGCCTTGTGCATGATGAGTTCAAGGGCGTCGAACTTGAACTGCTGCGTGATGCGCATCCGGGCGCGAAGATCCTGGTCCATCCCGAGTCACCTGAGGCTGTCGTGGCGCTGGCCGATGTCGTTGGCTCGACGACCCAACTGATTCGCGCGGCACAGGAGCTCGACGCGAAGGAGTTTATCGTCGCGACCGACCTCGGCATCCTTCACAAGATGCGCGCGGCTGCCCCGGGCAAGGTGTTTATCGAGGCGCCGACGGCCGGCAACAGTGCAAGCTGCAAGAGCTGCGCGCATTGCCCGTGGATGGCGATGAACGGCTTGCGCAACCTTGCCGAGACGCTCGAAGCGGGTAGCAATGAAATTCACGTCGACCCGCAACTCGGTCTGCGCGCTCGCCTGCCGATCGACCGGATGCTCGACTTCGCGGCAAACCGCAACAAGGTGGTCAAGGCAAGCGGCGACCTCGCGCGCGATGGGACGTTGTTTGCGAACGTCGGACCGGCCTAAGTAAGACAGGGAAGCGGCCGGCGCCTGTCCGGCCCGTTCATGAGACAACCCTGCAGCGTGCCATCGCGTGGTCTTGGTCGGCCCGCCCGGCGCGTTGCATACCGCACGGCAGCAAGGAACCAGCATGGGTAACCGATGGGAAGAAGTGCACGCGCAATACGGCGCGGCACTCGATGAAGCGCTCGCGCGGAATGTCGCAGATGCATTGGCTGAAGACGTCGGTAGTGGTGACCTGACAGGCCAGCTCGTGCCCGATGGCCCGCCGCGTCGAGCACGCGTGATCGTGCGGGAAGAGGCCGTGTTGTGCGGCACGCCCTGGTTCAGCGAAGTCATGCGTTCGGTGGACCCTGCGATTCGCATCGAGTGGCATAAGCACGACGGTGAGCGCATGGCGCCCAACGACGTCGTCTGTGAAATCACCGGCCCTGCGCGCTCGCTTTTGACGGCGGAGCGCCCGGCGCTCAACTTCCTGCAACTGCTGTCCGGCGTAGCGAGTGTGACGCGACGTTATGCCGACGCGATCGCGGGAAGCCGTTCACGCATCCTCGACACGCGCAAGACGATGCCCGGCTTGCGGCTCGCACAGAAATACGCGGTACGGGTGGGGGGCGGTGAGAACCAGCGTCTCGCGCTGTACGACGGGATCCTGATCAAGGAAAACCACATCGCGGCGGCGGGCGGTGTCGGTGCCGCCGTCGATGCGGCGCTTGCGCTGCGCGCAGGTGTTTCGCTGCAAGTCGAAGTCGAAACGATCGCGCAGTTGCTCGAGGCGCTCTCCCACGGCGCGAAGTCGATCCTGCTCGACAACTTCAGCTTCGAAAAGATGCGTGAGGCCGTGGCCTTGACCGAGGGTCGCGCGGTGCTCGAAGTATCGGGCGGTGTGACGCTGGACTCGGTCAAGGAAATTGCGGCGACGGGCGTTGACCGCATCTCGTCAGGCGCATTGACGAAGGACGTCAAGGCAACCGACTTCTCAATGCGGATCGTCGACTAAGAAGAAGGCGCGATCGGCATCCCCCGGACGAATGAGTCCGGGCAGCCCGACGAGGCCTGGATTAAGACGACGGCGCTATAGGGTTCGACCCGGACCGATCAGTCCGGGTGGTCTGGCGAGGTCTGCTCAGAGGGGCTTGTTGCGCATCCGGCGCGGCGCGAGTACCGAAGGCAGGGCCTTGGGCAACGGGGTCGGCCAGTCCTGGCTGAAGTGCAATCCACGACTCTCGCGGCGACCCCGCGCACTCTCGACGATCAACGAGGCGACATCGACCAGGTTGCGCAGTTCGAGCAAGTCGCGGCTGATCTTCGTATGCGCGTAGTACTCGTGAATCTCATCACGCAACAGCGAGATCCGATGGCGCGCGCGCGCAAGCCGTTTGTCGGTCCGCACGATGCCCACGTAGTTCCACATCAGCCGGCGCAACTCATCCCAGTTGTGGGCGACCACGACTTCTTCATCGGGGTCCGAGACGCGGCTTTCATCCCACTCGGGCAGATGCGGCCCCACCGGCATCGCTTCGGTGTCGGCGATGATCGATTGCGCCGCGGAGCGACCGATCACGAGACATTCGAGCAGTGAATTACTCGCGAGCCGGTTCGCTCCGTGCAAGCCCGTGCAAGCCGTTTCCCCGACCGCATACAGGCCGGCGAGATCAGTCCGCCCGCTAAGGTCGGTCACCACGCCGCCGCACGTGTAGTGCGCAGCGGGCACGACGGGGATGGGTTCCTTCGTGATGTCGATACCGAATTCGAGGCAGCGCGCAAGAATCGTCGGAAAGTGCTCGTTGAGAAACTCGGGTGACTGATGGCTGATGTCGAGGTAGACGCAGTCGATCCCGCGCTTCTTGATCTCGAAGTCGATCGCGCGCGCGACGATGTCGCGCGGCGCGAGTTCGGCGCGCTCATCGTGATTCGGCATGAAGCGTGTGCCGTCCGGCAGCTTGAGCAAGCCGCCTTCACCACGCACCGCTTCGCTGATCAGGAAGGACTTCGCATACGGGTGGTACAGGCAGGTCGGATGGAACTGGATGAATTCCATGTTCGAGATCCGGCAGCCCGCACGCCAGGCCATCGCGATGCCGTCGCCGGTCGCAGTGTCAGGATTGGTCGTGTAGAGATAGACCTTGCCCGCGCCACCGGTGGCCAGCACGGTGTGCGGCGCATCGATCGTGACGGTGCGGCCGCGCTTGAGGTCGAGCGCATAGAGACCGTGGCAGCGACGACCCTTGAGGCCGAGCCGATCAGACGTGATCAGGTCGATCGCGTAATGATCTTCGAGGATGGTGATGTTCGGATGGGTGCGTACACGCTCGTTGAGCGTGGTCACGACGGCATGACCCGTTGCATCGGCCGCGTGGATGATCCGGCGATGGCTATGGCCCCCTTCTCGTGTGAGATGGAAGCCGAGTTCGGCTGCATCGTCACGCGTAAAGGGCACGCCCTGGCTGATCAGCCATTCGATCGCGGCGCGGCCATGTTCAACGATGAAGCGCGTGGCCGTCTCGTCACAGAGCCCGCCCCCCGCAATCAGCGTGTCGCGCACGTGGTTCTCGACACTGTCGGTGGAGTCGAGCACGGCGGCGATGCCGCCTTGTGCCCAGTCACTTGCCCCTTCGGTCAACGAGCGTTTCGCGAGGATCACGACCTTGCGAGTCTCGGCCAGATTCAACGCGACCGACATGCCGGCCAGCCCGCTTCCTACGATCGCTACGTCGAAGTTCATCGTTTGTCTGTGTGTCAAAGCTGAGGCAGTCTACGCCCCATCGCTGCGATCCATAACAAAAAACCCCGCATGGGCGGGGTTCTTTGTATCGCTCGACCGAACGGGCCGAGGGTCTTACTTGATCTTCGTTTCCTTGTACTCGACGTGCTTGCGGACGACGGGATCAAACTTGCTGATCGACATCTTTTCCGGCGTGGTGCGCTTGTTCTTCGTCGTCGTGTAGAAGTGACCCGTGCCAGCGGTCGATTCCAGCTTGATCTTGTCGCGGATGCCCTTGGCCATGCTGATACTCCTTAGACTTCGCCGCGTGCACGCAAATCTGCGAGCACAACGTCGATACCGTTCTTGTCGATCAGGCGCAGGCCGGCGTTCGAAAGACGCAGACGCACCCAGCGGTTTTCGCTTTCCACCCAGAAACGGCGGTTTTGCAGGTTAGGCAGAAAACGGCGCTTGGTCTTGTTGTTGGCGTGGGAAATATTGTTGCCGACCATCGGCGCTTTCCCGGTCACTTGACATACGCGTGCCATGAAGCACTCCTAGCTTGAATTCTTAGGTGTTACGCGCACGCCCCGTCGAACAATCTTACTACCGGGCGAACGCCATGAATGGGTTGGTAACAGGCAGACCGGGAGTATAGCGGCAAAACAGCAAGGAAATCAAACCGATTTTGCTTTTTTCTTTGGCCTTTCCGGGAACCGCCGCGCTGGCCTTCAGGCAAGCCAGCCTCGTTCGTTGAACGATACCACTGCCGCCTGGCTGACGACGAGATGATCGAGCAGGCGCACTTCGATCGATGCCAGCGTTTTCTGCAATTCAAGCGTGAGCGACCGGTTGGCCGGACTTGGCTCGGGGTCGCCCGAGGGGTGATTATGCCCGATGATGACCGCGGCCGCGTTCCAGTCGAGTGCATTGCGCGCGAGTTCGCGCGGATAAACGGCCGTATGAGTCAGCGAGCCGCGCGAACACTCCTCTCGATTGAGGAGGCGGTTCTGCACGTCGAGATAGAGGCAGACGAAGACTTCAAGCGTGCGGCCGCCGATCCAGAGCCGCATGAGGTCGGCGACCGTCTCGGGCGTGAGGGCGGCCGGCCCCGAGCGCATCTCTTCGAGAAGCGAGCGTTGCGCGGCCGCGCCGATCGCCTGCAACAACGACATCTTGGCCGGCCCGATGCCGCGGACCCGGCGCAATGCCGCGGGCGGTGGTTTGAGTACGCCCCGCAACGAACCGGAATGCTCGAGCAGCGTCTCGCCCAGACCGGTCGCGCTTTTGCCCGCGACACCGGTACCGAGAAAAATCGCCAGCAACTCGCTGTCGCTCAGGCCCTGCGCGCCCACCGTGGCCAGGCGTTCGCGCGGCATGTTGGCGCGCGTCGCGGAAAAGCCGGCAAAGGTCGAGGGGCGCTTCGCCCGACGTGGTGTTCTGCGTGCCGGAGCGGGGGGTGCACGTGGGGGCGGTTGAACGCTCAACCCCTGATGTGGCCGCAGGTGCCGGTGCGCCGCGTGGAACCGGCAACCCCACGGGCCAGCCGGCCGCCGGTGCGCGTCTTGCCGGCGCGGAAGTGATCGTATTCATGATTGCCACCTTCTCATCCGAACTCCAAACGGTCTCGCGGCCGCTCGCTTACAATGGGGGTTTGGCGCGCCGCTGGCACGCCGCGTTTTCGCCGAGCCCTGCATGACTGTTATCGACACTGTACGAATTCAACCTGGCTCCCATGTCACGCTCCACTACCGCCTGTCGCTCGCGGAAGGCGCGGACATCGCCAATACGTTTGCCGACAAACCTGCCACCTTACTGATCGGCGCGGGCCAGATCGCACCCTCGCTCGAACAGATTCTGATCGGGATGGCGAGGGGCGACCACTCGACCGTTCGGCTAACGCCGGCTGAGGGGTTTGGTGAAAGGAATCCGGAACTCATTCAGAAGCTGTCACTCGAAACGCTGCGCAAGCAGTCGGCGCTTGGCGACACTTATGTACCGGGCGATGTGGTCGAGTTCAATGCGCCAAGCGGCGGGCGGTACGCGGGCGTGCTCAAGGAAATTGGCGACACCTACGCCCTGTTTGATTTCAATCACCCGCTAGCGGGGCAGAGTTTGACGTTCGAGGCGAAAGTCATCGGCATTCTCTGAGCTCCGAGAGGTCGGCATGTCGGATTTTGAGATTCTTCTCGCCCAGCCCCGGGGCTTTTGCGCCGGGGTGGATCGCGCGATCGAAATCGTCGAGCGCGCGTTGAGTCTGTACGGGGCGCCGATCTACGTGCGCCACGAGATCGTGCATAACGCGTATGTGGTCAGCGATCTGCGACGCAAGGGCGCGATCTTCGTCGAGCAGCTCGACGAAGTGCCCGAAGGCGCCACGGTGATTTTTTCTGCCCACGGCGTATCGCAGGCGATTCGCGGCGAAGCGCAAGGGCGCGGCCTGCGCGTGTTCGATGCGACCTGTCCGCTCGTGACGAAGGTGCATATCGAAGTGGCGAAGATGCGCGCCGACGGCTTCGAGATCATCATGGTCGGCCACAAGGGACACCCCGAGGTCGAAGGCACCATGGGCCAGTCGGGCGAGGGCATGCATCTGGTCGAGGACGTTGGCGACGTGGACCGTCTCAAGGTCGTGAGTCCCGACAAGCTGGCCGTTGTGACGCAGACCACGCTGTCGGTCGACGATGCCTCGCAGGTGCTTGCCGCCCTGCGTGCCCGTTTCCCATCGATTCGCGAGCCGAAGAAGCAGGACATCTGCTACGCGACGCAGAACCGCCAGGACGCAGTCAAGTTCATGGCGCCTAAGTGCGATCTCGTCATCGTGGTCGGCAGCCCCAACAGTTCAAACTCCAATCGCTTGCGTGAAGTTGCCGAGCGCTATGGGATTCCGTCCTATATGGTCGACGATCCCGCGCAAATCGATCCGGATTGGATTATCGGCAAACGTCGCGTCGGCATCACCGCCGGGGCCTCGGCCCCTGAGGCGCTCGCCCAGGCGGTGATCGGCCGGTTGCGTGAGTTGGGTGCATCGTCGGTTCGACCGCTCGATGGCGTGCAGGAGAACGTTACGTTCCCCTTGCCCCGTGGGCTGACCGTAAGCGCGGTCTAAGCGCTGTCCAGGCGTCGTCGAGGATCGTCCAGCGATCATCGAAGGGCACAGCGGTCAAAAAACAACGCCGGACAAGCGAGGCTTGCCCGGCGTTTATTTTTTTGCAGTCGACCAGACGCATGTTTGGATTTCGACTCTCCACGCGCCTCCGGGCAGCCCCGCATTGACGCCACGCTTGAGTCTGGCGCAACCTTGCGACGGAAAGTGAAATGCATAAGTGCAACCCGGTTGCGATGCCGGTAGCACCCAAGCTCATCAATTTTGAAGACAATGCAGGCAAACCCCATCACGCCGAATATTGCCGCCTCGCCGTGTGGCTGTAAAATTCGCGCGTTTTCGGCTGTTCGTCCTCGTTGCCGCAAGCATCGGGCCGGTCAGGACATGGTTTACGCCATGTCGGTGATGCCGACCCTACCGGTTATTTTTTTCTACAGCAGTTCCGTCGCACACTGTCGGAGTCCGGGCTCATCCGCTCGGTCCTCACGGCAAACCGGATGCACGGGCAAAGGAGTCTCAGATGGATATCTTTATCCAGCAGCTCATTAATGGGCTGGTACTTGGGAGCGTGTACGCGATCATCGCGCTCGGCTATACGATGGTGTACGGGATCCTGGGGATCATCAACTTCGCCCACGGCGATGTGCTGATGATCGGCGCCATGGTCGCGCTTTCCGCGATCAATGTGCTCCAGGCGCACTTTCCCGGACTCGGCATGGTACCTACGCTGGTCATCGCCCTGATTGTTGCGGCGATTGTCTGTTCACTGGTTGGCTACACGATCGAACGGGTGGCCTACCGCCCCCTGCGCAATGCGCCACGGCTCGCGCCGCTGATCACTGCGATCGGCGTGTCGATCCTGCTGCAGACCATCGCGATGATGATCTGGGGCCGCAGCCCGCTGAACTTCCCGCAATTGCTGCCGACCGAGCCGCTCAATGTGATCACCCCCCGAGGCGATCACCCGGGTGCCGTCATCTCAATAACGGAACTGATCATCATCCTGGTCGCGTTCCTGACAATGGGTGGCCTCCTGTTGCTGGTCCACAAGACGCGGCTTGGCCGCGCGATGCGCGCCACGGCTGAAAACCGTGCGGTCGCTGGACTCATGGGTGTGAATCCGAACTTCGTGATTTCGGCGACCTTCATGATCGGCTCGGCGCTGGCTGCCCTGGCTGGCGTGATGATCGCCTCCGAATACGGCAACGCCCACTTCTACATGGGTTTCATCCCCGGCCTGAAGGCCTTCACTGCGGCGGTGCTCGGCGGTATCGGCAACCTCGGCGGCGCGATGGTCGGCGGCGTGTTGCTCGGTATCATCGAGCAGCTCGGTGCGGGCTATATTGGAGACTTCACCGGTGGGGTGTTCGGGTCGAACTATCAGGACGTGTTCGCCTTCATCGTGCTGATCGTCGTGTTGGTGTTCCGCCCGTCCGGCCTGCTCGGCGAACGTGTGGCCGACCGCGCCTAAGACTACGGGGATATCGACATGACTTCCATTCAACCGATTGAGCCGTCCACGGCCATCATCGAAACCAAGAAGACCCCGAAGCAGTATGTCGGCATGGTGCTGATCGCGGTCGGCATCCTGCTCGCGCCGATGATCATCGGCGCGGCGGGCGGCAACTACTGGGTCCGCGTGCTCGACTTCGCGATGCTCTACGTGATGCTCGCGCTGGGCCTGAACATCGTGGTGGGCTTTGCCGGCCTGCTCGACCTGGGCTATATCGCGTTCTACGCGGTGGGCGCGTATATCGCGGCGCTGCTGTCGTCGCCTCACCTGACGACGCAGTTCGCCTGGATCGCGGCGATGTTCCCCAACGGGCTGCATGTGCCGATCTATGTGATCGTGCCGCTCGCGATGGCGGTCGCGGCGATCTTCGGCATCCTGCTCGGTGCGCCGACCCTGCGCCTGCGCGGCGACTATCTCGCGATCGTCACGCTCGGCTTCGGGGAAATCGTGCGGTTGTTCATGAACAACCTCGACCGGCCGGTGAATATCACCAACGGTCCGAAGGGCATCACCGCGGTCGACCCGGTGTCGATCGGCGGTTATAGCTTCGCGCAGACGCACAGCTTCCTCGGCATCTCGCTGCCCTCGGTCTACCTGTATTACTACCTGTTCGTGCTCTGCGCGCTGTTTGTGATCTTCGTGAGCGTGCGGCTCCAGCATTCGCGAATCGGCCGTGCATGGGCCGCGATCCGCGAGGACGAGATTGCTGCCAAGGCGATGGGCATCAACACTCGTAACGTCAAGTTGCTCGCGTTTGCGATGGGCGCCTCGTTCGGCGGCTTGTCCGGCGCGATGTTCGGTGCGTTCCAGGGCTTCGTGTCGCCTGAGTCGTTCACCTTCTGGGAATCGGTCGTGGTGCTCGCCTGCGTCGTTCTAGGCGGCATGGGCCACATCCCGGGTGTGATCCTCGGTGCGATCATGCTGTCCGTGTTCCCCGAATTCCTGCGCTCGACGATGGGTCCGCTGCAGAACATGCTGTTCGGCCATCAGATTCTCGATACCGAAGTGATTCGCCAGCTGCTCTACGGCCTCGCGATGGTCGTGATCATGCTGTACCGCCCCGCAGGCTTGTGGCCGTCTCCGAAGCATGAGGACAAGGTCCTGAAAGCCAATCGTCGCAACAAGCCGGTTCGCGCCTAAACGCACGGGGAAACCAGAAACATGAGTAAAAACATTCGACTCTCCGTCACTGGCGTCAACAAGCGCTTCGGTGGCTTGCAGGCGCTCTCTGATGTGGGCCTGCAGATCGAGGAAGGGCAGATTTACGGCCTGATCGGTCCGAACGGCGCAGGCAAGACCACGTTCTTCAATGTGATCACAGGGCTCTACGAACCCGACTCGGGCGAATTCGTTCTCGACGGCGAGTCCTACAAACCGACCGCCGTGCACGAGGTCGCCAAGACCGGTATCGCGCGCACGTTCCAGAACATCCGCCTGTTCGGCGGCATGACCGCTCTCGAAAACGTGATGGTGGGGCGCCATGTGCGCACCAAGCACGGGCTCATCGGCGCGGTGCTGCGAACGCCGTCCGAACGCCGCGAAGAGAAGGAGATCAAGGAGCGTTCGATGGACCTGCTCGAGTACGTCGGCGTGACGCAATACGCCGACTACACGGCACGCAACCTCTCGTACGGCCACCAGCGCCGGCTGGAGATCGCGCGGGCGCTGGCAACCGATCCGAAGCTGCTTGCGCTCGACGAACCGGCTGCGGGCATGAACGCGACCGAGAAGGTCGAGCTGACGGGGTTGCTCGACAAGATCCGTTCGGACGGCAAGACGATTCTGCTGATCGAACACGATGTGAAACTGGTGATGGGCTTGTGCAACCGGATGACGGTGCTCGACTACGGCAAGGTGATCGCCGAAGGTCTGCCGCACGACGTGCAGAAAGACCCGAAGGTGATTGAAGCCTACCTTGGCGGTGGAGGCCACTAATGACGACGAACGGTTCAGCGATGCTGACAATTACCGGACTGAAGGTCGCTTACGGCGGCATTCAGGCGGTCAAGGGTGTGGATCTCGAAGTTCGCGAAGGTGAACTCGTCACGCTGATCGGCGCGAACGGCGCAGGCAAGACGACCACGATGAAGGCGATCACGGGCCTCAAGGCGATCAGCGGCGGCGACATTCTGTACCGCGGCGAGTCGATCAAGGGCGTGCCGCCGCATGAGCTGCTCAAGCGCGGACTGGCGATGGTGCCGGAAGGCCGTGGCATTTTCTCGCGCATGACGATTCTCGAGAACATGCAGATGGGCGCTTATCTGCGTAACGACACCGAGGGTATTCAGAAGGACGTCGACCGGATGTTCGGCTTCTTCCCGCGGCTCAAGGAACGTGCCGCGCAATACGCCGGCACCTTGTCGGGTGGCGAGCAGCAGATGCTGGCGATGGCGCGCGCGATCATCAGCCGGCCCAAGTTGCTGTTGCTCGACGAACCCTCGATGGGCCTCTCGCCGATCATGGTCGAGAAGATCTTCGAAGTGGTCCGCGAGATCTCGAAGGAAGGGCTCACCGTGCTGCTGGTCGAACAGAACGCACGGCTCGCCTTGCAGGCGGCGACGCGCGGTTACGTGATGGACTCGGGCCTCGTGACGATGTCGGGCGATGCAAAGCAGATGCTCGACGACCCGAAGGTGCGCGCGGCCTATCTCGGCGAATAAGCGGGCGAAAACGGATGCGATGCCTTCAGCTTGATCGAAGGTGCCGCGACTGAATGAAGAAAGGGCGATCTCAATGAGATCGCCCTTTTTTTACCACCCATCCACCGTATTCAACGTCGCTTCCGCTTCAACCTCAGGCGAGCTCGTTCAGGACCGTGCGCAGCGCCGTCAGCGCATGATCGATCTCGCCATGCGAGACGTTGAGCGCCGGCATGAAGCGCAGCAGGTTCGGGCGGGCCGCGTTGAGCAGCACCCCATCCGGTTGAAGTTCGCGTGCCTTCTCGACGATCTGATTGCCGTTGTCCTTGTCGAGCAACAGGGCGCGCAGCAAGCCTTCACCGCGCTCGCCATTCATCTTGTAGTCGGCCGAGATCTGCAGCAGCCCGGCTTTCAGGTATTCGCCGCGTTCGCGCACGGATTCGAGAAAGCCCGGCGCCGTGAGCTGTTCGATCACCGACAGCCCGACCGCCGTCATCAACGGATTGCCGTTATAGGTGCCGCCCTGGTCGCCCGCCTCGAACACCGCCACGCTTTCCCGCGCCAGCAGGGCAGCGAGCGGCACGCCGCCGCCGATGCCTTTGCCCAGCGTCATGATGTCCGGCTCGACGCCCGACAGTTCGTAGGCGAACAGCGTGCCCGCGCGGCCACAGCCCGTCTGCACTTCATCGACGATCAGCAGGAGATTGTGCTCGCGGGTGAGCTCGCGCAGTGCCTGCATGAATTCACGCGTGGCCGGAATCACGCCGCCTTCACCCTGGATGGGTTCGAGCATGACGGCCACGGTCTTGTCGGTG
Organism: Burkholderiales bacterium; assembly: GCA_026225235.1. Lineage (GTDB taxonomy): Bacteria > Pseudomonadota > Gammaproteobacteria > Burkholderiales > Burkholderiaceae > Pararobbsia. The sequence continues at coordinate 2,501 of JAMFSK010000058.1, read as the reverse complement.
ATCAGCGCTTCGACGGATGCGATGTCGTTGAGATCGGCCTTCGGAAAACCCGGCACCTGGGGCGCATACATCGTGTCCCAGCCGGGCTTGCCGCTCGCGGACATGGTGGCGAGCGTGCGGCCATGGAAGCTGTGATCGAACGTGATGATCTCGTAGGCGCCGCCCTTGTTCTTGCGGCCCCATTTGCGGGCGAGCTTGATCGCGCCTTCATTGGCTTCGGCGCCGCTGTTCGTGAAGAAGACCTTCTGAAAGCAGCTGTTCGCCGTGAGCAGGTTGGCCAGCCGCGCCATCGGCTCGTTATAGAACGCCGGGCTCGGGTTGATCAGCTTGCGCGCCTGCTGCTCGAGCGCGGCGATCATGCCCGGATTGCAGTGGCCAAGACAATTGACCGCCCAGCCCTGGATGAAGTCCAGATAGCGTTTGCCGTTGTTGTCGAAGATCCACGAGCCTTCACCGCGCGTGAATACGATGTCGGGACGGTTCGTGATGTACATCAGCGAATCGATCGGATAGTCGTTGAACTTCATGCTCGGCTTACTCCTTCAAACAGCGTTGACCAGGTCTGCTGCACTGGTGAACGAATCCGCGAAAAATTCCTCGGCCGGCAGACCGTGGTGCGCGCTGAAATCCCGATGCGCCGATTCAACCATGACCGGAGCGCCACATGCGTAGACCTGATAATTCGACAAGTCTGGCAGGTCCTCGATGACGGCACGATGAACAAAGCCAGTACGGCCTGTCCAGGCATCGGCTTCGACCGGCTCGGACAGCACGGGAACGAAGCGGAAGTGTGGCAGTTCGGCGGCCCACTTTTCTGCCAACGAGGCCAAGTAAATATCCTTCTTGCTGCGCGCGCCCCAGTAAAGCGCCATCGGCCGTTTGACCCCGCTGTGGATCGCATGTTCGATGATCGCCTTGATCGGTGCAAAGCCGGTGCCCGAGGCGAGCAGCACGATCGGCTTGTCGGAGTCTTCACGCAGGAAGAAGGTACCAAGCGGGCCCTCGAAACGCAGGATGTCACGCTCTTTCATGGCGCCGAACACATGGTCGGTGAACACGCCGCCGGGCATATGGCGAATGTGCAGTTCGAGCGGGCCTTCATGGTGCGGCGGGCTCGCCATCGAGTAGCTGCGGCGCTTGCCGTCCTTCAGCAGGAACTCGATGTATTGGCCGGCGAGGTACTGCAGGCGTTCGCTCGCGGGCAACTGGAGCTTGAGGACGACGACATCGTCGGCTACGCGTTCGAGCGCATTGACGCGACAGGGCAGTTTCTTGACCGCCATATCGCCCACGCCCGACACTTCGCGAATATCGATCTCGAGGTCGGACTTCGCGGTCGCGCAGCAGAACAGCGCCATGCCGCGGGTCTTTTCGTCGTTGGCGAGCGCCGTCGACGAGTGGGTGCCCTGTTCGATTTCACCCGCGATAACCGCGCCCTTGCATGAACCGCAAGCGCCGTTCTTGCAGCCGTAGGGCAGGCCGATACCCTGCCGGATCGCAGCGCTCAGCACCGGCTCATCGGCCTCGACCTGGAATTGCCGGCCGCTTTGCCGGATCGTCACATTGAATGCCATAACGCGTCAGTCAGTTACGTCGTAAAGGGTGAAAGTACAATGCCGGACCATGATCCGAACTCGAAAACTGCGCCGTCCGCGCATCCTCGTCGTCGGCGCGGGCAATGTCGGCCTGCGCTGCATCGCGTTGTTGCGCGCGCGCTACCGTGTCTTTGCGCTGAGTCGCGATAGCGACCCTAAGCGTCTTGCCGAACTGCGCCGCGCGGGCGCTGTGCCGGTCCGCGGCGACCTCGACTCGCGTGCAAGCCTGCGCCGGATCGGCGCGCTCGCGCCCGCCGTGCTGGACCTCGCGCCGCCCCCCTCGCAGGGGACTCGCGACCCGCGCTCGCAGGCGCTGATTGCGGCGCTCGCACGGTCCCGCAGACGGGGGCTCATTGTACCCGAGCGCCGCCGGCCGACCGTCGTGTATGCGAGCACGACCGGCGTCTACGGCGACTGCGGCGGCGCCTGTGTCGACGAGACGCGGCCGGTGCGCCCGGCCAATCCGCGCGCGGTGCGACGCGTGTCGGCCGAGCGAGCCTGGCGCGCGGCGGGCGCAAGTGCGTCGCTGAGCGTGCGGATTGTCCGGATTCCGGGCATCTATGCGGCCGACCGCCTGCCGGTCGAACGGCTGCGCAAGGGCACGCCTGCCCTGGCAGCCGAGGATGATGTTTTTACGAGCCATATCCATGCCGACGATCTTGCCGCGATCATGATCCGTGCACTCCAGGCTGGACGATCGCAACGCCTGTACCTGGCGTCCGACGACACGCGCTTGCGCATGGCCGATTATTTCGACCGGGTCGCCGATCGCAAGGGGCTGCCCCGGCCGGTACGTATCACGCGCGAGGAGGCCGAGCGTGTGCTCGATGCGAACTTGCTGAGTTTCATGCGCGAGTCGCGGCAGATCGACAATGTCAGACTGAAGAGGGAGCTGGGTTATCGGCT
>JAMFSK010000057.1 GCA_026225235.1 Burkholderiales bacterium | reverse complement strand
TGGATGCGCAACAACGTGTTGCCCTCGGCATCGCTGTCAGTGCCGGTTGTGCCTGCGGGCAGGAGATTAGTCAGCAGGATCGCTTCGTCACCCTTCAGATGGGGTGTTTGCATCTGCTCAGGTGCACTGTTCCAGTAGCCGAACTGGAAGTCGTCGGGCAATCCCGGATGGCGTTCCGCCAACCAGTGCTCATCGTATGTACCGGCAAGTGCACGTCGCGGGGACCACGCTTTGCCGACGACGCCGAACGCCACCGGTTGCAGAGCACGGGGCGGTTGCCCCCGTAGGCTATCGATCCATGCTTGTGCGGTAACCGGAGCACTATCCGCCTCGATTTGCGGCGCGCGAATCCTCTCCGGCTTGACCGCCTTCAGGAACCACGGCTCGGTAAAGCCGATTCCGACCGGATTGTCCTCACAGACCGTGTGCGCAACCGGACTATCGCCCTGGTCGGTATGCTCCGCCGACTGCTGATCGTTCAGAAGAAATTCTTTCGGTACGCGCTTCGCCGCAGGATCATCTGCGGTGACGAGGCATTGCCCACCCCATGCATATTCGTATCGGACCGGCAGTTCAGCTATCGGCTCAGGCGATGTCAATTTCCACGCAGGGAGGCGAACGAGGCCAAGGGTGCACAGCGTCATCAGTTGGCTAGCTCGCCGCACAAGTCCCGAGCGCCGCACAAGCTCTCGCGGCCCAGTGATCGCAAGGCGGCGATCCAGCAGAACCTGCGGCGCTGAAGCACCCATCTGCCCCGGGGCGGCAGACGATCCGATGATCTGCGCGCGTACAGCAAACCGCGGTACTGCACGACCTGACGGAGCATGCGCAGTGCCGACGATCACTACGTCGCAAAGCGGCTTGTAGGGCGCAAGATCGCTTTCCTCCGCTACGCTGGACCGGTTGGGTTCGCCATAGAAGCGATCCGAGGTCGCGAGCGGTTTCTGCGCTTGTGCAAGGACGAGCGAGCCGTCGTGCAGTTCGAAGGTTTGCCGCAGTACGATGGTGTGAAATGCCGCACCGTCGGGCATAACCGACTCGAACGCCAGCGCCGGAAAGGGCGTGTGATTGGAGAATTCCATCGCCGGCCGCTCAGTTGATGTCGACGTCTTTGCCGTTGATCTGAACCGGCCCGGAGCCTTCGATCAGCAACTGAGTGCCGCGCAGCGTGATGTGTCCGTTGCTTTCGAGAATCAGGACGGCGCTGCCGGTCTTGAGCTCGATCCGATCTCCGGCAGTGATCGTGTAGCTCTTGCCAACCATGGTGGTTTTGGACAGCCCGACTTCTTCGGCACTGGCCAAACCGGCCGCAGAATTCATCGCACCGGCTACGGTCACCGTATAGGCCCCGCCGACAGTCAACGCCTTCGCAAGGCCCACCGTCTCAGTCGACGTCAGCGCAACCACAAGGTTTTCCATCCCGCTGATGGTCTCATTGCGATTGCCACCGACCGAAAGCGTCTCATTGCTGCCAACCTGCTCGGTGCGGTTCACGCCGACCGTGATCGTCTCGTTGTTGCCGACCGTTTCCGTGCGGTCGTGATTCACCTGAACGGTCTCGTCGTGATCGACGGTCTTGGTGCGGTCATTGCCCACCGTATGGGACTCGTTGTTCTCGACCTCGATGCGCTGGTCCTTCTCCGCATGAATCCACACCTCTTCCTGGCCCTTACGATCTTCGAAGCGGATTGCATTGGCGTTGGCTGCCGTTGCTCCCTTGCTCGAACGGGTGAGAAAGCCGCTTTGGGTCGCGTTGGCGGGTAGGGCCCACGGCGGCATGTTCTGCGCGTTGTACACGCGCGAGGTGATGAGCGGCCTGTCCGGATTTCCATCGAGGAATGAAACGACCACCTCATCGCCGATGCGCGGAATTTGGACTGCGCCGAATCCTCCACCCGCCCAAGGCTGACCCACGCGCACCCAGCACGAACTGCGATGATCCCTCTGGCCGAGCCTATCCCAGTGGAACTGCACCTTCACGCGACCCAACGAGTCAGTGTAGATTTCCTCGCCCTTCGGGCCGACCACGAAGGCGGTCTGCGGGCCAAGTATCATCGGCTTCTGGGTGCTCAGCGAAGGCCGGAATGGAATCTTCTTGCGGATGCACACGAAGCTGTTCGAGTACGTTGCCGAACCCTCGTGCGACTGATAGTTATTCGTTCCGTGATGGCTTACGGACAATATCAAGAACTGGCTGTCCTCTTGCGTGCCGGAATCATGGTCGTAATGCCCGGTCAACTGGAAAAAGCGGCCAGGGCTGAGCGTTCGGCAATTGCTCGATCCGATGAAAACCTTGCCCGCTGCCTCCAGCGCCTCCAGGCGAAAGCGGGTCAACTCTTCGCCGCGATCTGTTGACTCAAATCCGTGCACGCCGACGTAATCGTAAATCTCGTAGCGTTCGGCATTGCCCTGGTCGGTGGTCGTGTCCGCTGACACAAAGCGACGCGCACCCGGTGCCTTGTAGTCGAACGTTTTCATGCTGATGCGGCCGGACTCGAGTTGCCGGTCAGCGCGCCAGTTTGTCACCACGCTCTCGTTGTCGAGCATCTCGCCCGTCGCATATCGCAACGTTGAGTCGCCATCGATCGGCTTGGCCCCCTGCGAGTCGTCCGTAATGATGAGTTTGTGACCGTCCTTCGTGTGCTCGAAATAGAAGTAGAGTCCTTCTTGCTCAAGCAACCTGCGTACAAAGTTCAGGTCTGACTCGCGATACTGGGTGCAATAGCTGTAGGGCTTCGGGTCCTTGCGAACACGAAATTCATAGGACGCGAGCTTCGAGTATTGCGAGAAGACATCGCTGAGTATGTCCTCTACGGTTTTGTCCTGAAAAATGCGGGTGTCGAAGCGCCGACCTAGCATCCACATCCACGGACGTACAGTCGCCGAGTAGGTCGACAGACCGCCGTCAGTTCCAAGGTGAATAAATCGCGTGACATAACCGTTAAAATATCGTGTCGATCCGTCAGTAACTTCCAATTCGATTGAAACTTGCTGGGCGATCAGTTGTTTCAGCTCGATGGTTGCGTCCTGGGAAACCAGTCCAACCTCAATATTGAAAAGCTGGGACAACTCGTCACTACAGCTGAAGTCGCTAACCAGCAACTGGGACTGCCCGGACAGCGGGGTGTCAATCGAAAAGAGCCTGCTGTTCTGCAGCCCAAAGAAGCTTGTTACATCGGACATCTGCATGACGTTCCCCCATTTCCAGCTAGTCAGTTATGCGCATACAATGTCGAAGACCTGAAAGGTATGACGAAATCTGCCTCGGGATTATATTGCGTGTCGAAGGCAATAACCGCTCTCGACAAAAATTAACGATTTGTTCATGCGGTCATGAGCAGTGATGTGGCAATATTTTCTGGTTCTATTCGAATTGCATAGACAGGTAAAATATTCCGGGCTTATTCCAATTCAACCGCACAGGCAACCATGAGCGATACGGATTTCTACGCTTGTACCGCCGATGATCCAAGTACGCTTACTGGACATTACGGTCTGCTGGGACCCGGGAATTCACCGTGGCTAGGCGCAACGGGGTCTTATGGCTCGGAGGTTGCACCGCTGACGCTGAACCTCGGCGGCAAGCTCTATCCGGCAGACTGCGCAACGGCCGCGCGCTACCTGATTGCCGAACTGAAATACGACGACAAGCTCAGTCCACAGGAACGTCTCAACGATCTGGCGCAATTGCAACAAGCGCTTCGCGATGCCGAAACCACAGTTAATAAGACTGAATTTGGCAAGCTGTACAAAGAAGCGCAGGGCGTTCCGGGCTTGACGGGGGATTTTCTTAACGCGCTTTATGCACCTTCAAATGTTGGCGCGACATTGGCGACCGCGACAGGTGCTGCAGTGTCCCTGGTCTCGAAAGCACCCACTTCGCAACTGATCGACATTCCCGAGTCCACAAAGCAGAAGCTTATCTCGTGGGCCAATAAAGGTGGTAATCAAGGCATCAAATCTGCACAGAAACGTTTTGGAAACTCACTAAAACTCGTGCGTGTCGACGGAAAATGGGCTTTCGAAATTCCAGTCAACAAGCAGGCTGCAGGGTATGTGATCAAAGGACGCGCCGCAGCGAATGTCATCCGCATTCCAGCTTATCGTCAGGCAGCGCTGGAAGCGCTCGAAGCGCGTA
>JAMFSK010000056.1 GCA_026225235.1 Burkholderiales bacterium | reverse complement strand
CGGTCTTATCGCGATTTTGTGGTGGCTACGGTTGCGGCTTGGGCCAAGGACTGAGTGCCCGTTCAAAGGTGAAGCAACATGGCGCAAGCAACCTATTCCGATCGGCCTCGCTTGCCGCCATGTCCAACATGAACTGAACTCAGCATGGGTGCGTTTGAGGCATTATGTGCGGCATGCGTTGCAGTGGCAGAAGGAGTCGCGTACACACGCGGATTCTCCGATCGGTAAAGTGCTCACTGACATCGCGCATATAAACGGGAGACAGCTTTGACTCTAATGCCTTTCGCAGTTTCGCAGCGGAAATACCGGTACGCATCCTCCAGGTGGCGCGCCGTCGCTTTAGCCGCAGGATTGCTCGTGGCGGCAGCACACGCCGTTGCCGGCAGCATCCTCTTTATCGGCAACAGCTTTACCTTTGCAGACAAATCGCCAGTGCATTTTTACCGAGCCGACACGGTCACCGATCTGAATAGCGAAGGCATTGGCGGCATGCCAGCGCTATTCAAATCATTTACGACTCAGGCTGGTTTGAATTACGACGTGTTCCTCGAAACCGAACCCGGTGTGGGAATCGACTGGCACCTGGACCATAAGACTGGTGTCATTGGTCAGCGGCCGTGGGACAGCGTGGTGATGCATGGCTACAGCACGCTCGATCCGAAAAAACCCGGAGATCCCGCGGTTTTGGTCGACACGGTCCACCGTATGTCGGAGCTACTGCGAGCCCGCAACCCGGCGGTCGAGATCAGGGTGATGGCTACCTGGCCGCGTGCCGATCAGACTTTCGATCCGAAAGGCGCGTGGTACGGCAAGCCGATCGACGCGATGGCACATGATGTACGCGCGGGCTATGACCAGGCGGCTGCGGCGACGCCGGGATTAAAGCCGGTCATACCGGTCGGTGAATCATGGCTGCGCGCGATTCAGACGGGCGTGGCCGATGCCAACCCATACGACGGCATCGATGCCGGCAAGATCGATCTCTGGTCGTACGACAACTACCACGCCAGCAGCTTCGGCTATTACCTGGAGGCGCTTGTCGTCTTTGGTAGTGTCACAGGGTTAGACCCACGCTCGCTCGGCGAGAACGAATGTTCGGGCTACGAGCTGGGCCTCTCGACCACGCAGGTGGCAGCGCTCCAACAAGTGGCATTTGACCAGTTGGCCGTGACCGGCGCGGTGAAGCCGGCCCCGCTGAAACTGAGCAAGCCGGCTGACCCTTTGCGTTGTCTGCGCGCTCGATAAGTACCGGCTGCGTGTTGGCGATCAGGCGCCGCGGGCTTCGCCTGCGTCCGCCAGCGCTGCGTAATCGGTGTAGCCCCGGTGGTCGCCGCCATAGAACGTTGCGCGTTCGTGCCACGCCAGGGTTGCCCCGATTCGCATGCGCTCAGGCAAGTCCGGATTGCTGATAAAGGGGCGCCCAAATGCGATGGCATCCGCACGCGCATCTGCTACCGCAGCGCGAGCCGAGTCAGCGACATATCCCCCCGCAGAGATAAGCGGCCCAGTGAAGACGGATTTGAATTGAGCCGCTGCGTCCGGAGCGTCCGCATCGAGCGGTAAATCGGTGGTGAAGTCCGCACGAGGTTCGACCACATGCAGATAGGCGAGCTCACGCTTGTTCAGCTCGAAAGCGACGTAGTCCCACAGGGCTGCTCCATCGCTATCGGACATATCATTGAACCGGTTCCAAGGCGACAGGCGAACACCGACTCGCTGCGCTCCCAGTGCGGCGATTACGCCATCGACCACTTCGAGTAGCAAGCGCGCTCGATTCTCGATCGACCCACCATATCGGTCTGTGCGTTTGTTGGTTCCGTTGCGCAGGAACTGATCGAGCAGATAGCCGTTTGCGCCGTGAACCTCGACCCCGTCGAAGCCGGCCTCTTGCGCATTACGCGCGGCTGCGACGAAATCCGAAACGATACCGCCGAGCTCCGCTTGTTCGAGCGCGCGCGGTGTTTCAAAAGCGACAGGCTGCCCGGACGCGTTGGTGTGGTTGCCGGCAGGGCGAACCGCGGAAGGCGCGACAGGCAGCGCGCCGCCAGGTTGCAGCGACGAATGCGAAATGCGACCTACATGCCAGATTTGCATGAAGATGAATCCGTCTTTCGCGTGAACCGCGTCGCTCACCGCACGCCAACCGGCTATCTGTGCCGGGGTGTAGACGCCAGGCGTGGCCCAGTAGCCGTGTGCTTGCGGCGAAATGTCAGTCGCTTCGGTAATGAGCAAGCCGCCTTCGCTGGCGCGTTGCCCGTAATACTCGGCGTTCAGCGCGTGTGGGTTATCACCCGGTTGAGCTGAGCGCATTCTGGTCATGGGGGCCATGATTATGCGGTGCTTCAGTTCCAGGGCACCCACCTTAAGCGGGGTGAAAAGGGGGTCGGGTCGCACGGTTGCGCTCCAGCAGGGATCGAAGCGAGAGCCTATCAATTATATCTCTGTGCGAGTAGGTGCTCGTCTCAAGCATCTGGCATATCGTTTTTCGATATAATTCCCGAGCAGCTGCAGCCGTACACGGCTCATAACCTTTCGTGAAGGAACCGAGATGGATGCCGACAAAGTCGACCTGGGTGGCGTCGCCGTGTTTTTGAACGCGGCTGCAGCCGGCAGTCTTTCTGCCGCGGCGAGGCGCTTGGGTATTGCACCCATGGCCGCAACGCGGCGCCTCGCCGCGCTGGAAGATAGCCTGGGCGTGCGCCTCATGCAGCGAACCACGCGTTCGGTGTCTTTGACCGCCGAGGGCGAGGCGTTTCTCCCCTTCGCCTCCACCATCCTTGAAGCGGCGGAAGCAGGCCGCGCAGTCATTTCGCCGTCGCAAAACGGCGCGGCCGGTCTGCTGCGCGTAACCGCCTGCGGGTCCATCGGTCGAGCGGTGATCATGCCGCTCATTGCCCGGCTGCTGGACGAAAACCCGGGCTTGCGCATAGACATGTTGCTCACGGATACCGTCGTCGACATCGTATCGACCGGGGTGGACGTAGCAGTCCGGATTGGCGAATTGAAGGATTCAAGCCTCGTTGCCACTTCGCTCGGGGTCAACAAGCGAATCCTCTGTGCGTCGCCGACCTATCTTTCGCGGCGTGGAATTCCTCGCCGACTGAGTGACCTTGCTGGCCACGATTGCATTGCACCCACGGGCACATTGCACTGGCAGTTCGACGCAAACGGTGAGGATCGAGCGATCCGCATTGCCGGTCGCGTCACGATCAGCAGCATCGATGGTGTTTTCGATGCGTGTGTGGCCGGGGCGGGTCTTGCGGTCCTCTCAACCTGGCACGCTGACTCCGATATCGCATCGGGCAAGCTGGTGCAGATCGATCTTGAGGACGCCCGCCCCAAGGACCTGGAGATTTGGGCTGTGTACCCGACAAGGCGTCAGGTCTTACCGAAGGTGCGGGTCTTTGTTGAAGCGATACGCGAATGTCTAAGCGAGCGCGCACGCTTAGTGGCGTAGCATCGTGAATGCTGCTCGACAACCTATCTCGGCACTGACTCGGAACGAAACATGAAGCGACTGTTCCTCGCCGCACTCGCGGCCACCTCATTCGCGACGTGCGTTCATGCGCAAAGCGACGAGGTGGGCCCGATCGTTACGCCCTCGGGCGAACTTCAATTCGAGCGCGCCGACCACGATTTCGTCGCGATGCTCGACAAGACTCTCTTCGATCGCTTCGATGCGAACACGCTCACGCATTTCGATGACGTGGGCGACACAAATGACACTGTCACGCGCATGCTCGTGGAGACCGATGCCGGCCCGGTGCTGTACGACTTCAGTCGCCGTCCGCCAGTGGTGCTTCGCCTGGGTAAGCGCATGACGGTCAAGCGCGTGTTCTGGCAACGCGATGAAGTCGTGATGCAAGGCTCTCAAGGTTGGTTCCGATTCCAACGCGGCGTGCTGACGAAGCTGCAGTCTTCGACGACGATTTACCGCTGATCGACTCACCATCGATTGCGCGTGCACCTTCACCGTTTGAAGATGGCCTTCGTTGTGTCGAAGTCGATTGGCGAGGAGGTGTGTTCATGAACGACTTTCCATTCGCCACTTCTCTGCTTGAGCGTCATGGTCAGTCGATTGTCCAGCGAGCGTAAAACGACCCCTTCCGCAGTCACGGCCGTGAATGTCACGAAGACATGAATCACGGCGAGGTCCTGCGTGACGATCGAGTGTGGGCTATTAAATTCCACAATGACGCGCTCGCTACCTAAGGAGCTAAACCAACTGGCCGCCATTTCCCGCCAAGCGGCAATGCCGCGGTACACCCACACCCCCCACATATCGAAGACTTGCACGTCCTGGTCGTACAGCGCGACGAACGCCTCAAGGTCTTTCGCGAGTACCGCAGCTTTGTAGTCCTCCAGGACCCGGAGGATCGGATTGCTGAGCGTGTCCACGGTGTTTTCTCCTGAATCAGATTGCGATCGCGGGCGGGACTTGGGTAAGCCGGCAATGCAAGGCTCCTGCCCATGGTGTTCGCACATACGACGATCGGCGAGTTCGAAGATCGACATGTTGCACTGAAAAAATCGTCAGGGCCTGAGATCTGAATGCAGGATTTCGTATGGAGACGGATGCCATCGCATCTCGACGGCTTCGAGTCGGGCGACTGCTCTTGCAACAAGGGTTCGCAGAAAAATACAGTCGCCCTGCCTTCAATCAGAGGTTGAGGGTTCCCCTGTCTTGGGTCGTCGCGCGAGACTAGGACTCGATGAACGCCAGCAAGTCGGCGTTGATTTGTTCCGCATGCGTGGTCGGCATCCCGTGCGGAAGTCCTGGATAGGATTTTAGCGTTCCGTGCTTCAAAAGCTTGACGGACTTTGCTCCCGTGGTGGGGAAGGGGCAGATCTGATCGTCCTCGCCGTGCATCACCAGTACCGGAACATCGATGATCGCCAGATCGTCGTAGAACTCCGTTTCCGAGAGCACTTTGACGCAATCGTATTGGGCCTTGATGCCGCCCATCATGCCTTGCCGCCACCAGTTCTCGCGAATGCCTTCGGAAACCGTCGCCCCCGGGCGATTGAATCCATAGAATGGAATTGTGATGTCCTGGTAGAACTGGGCACGATGGTTCGCTGTGCCATTGCGGATTTGGTCAACCGCTTCCTTGGGAACGCCATCGGGATTCTTTTCCGACTTGATAAAGAGCGGCGGAATGGCGCTGATCAGAACCGCTTTCGATACACGGCCATTGCCCGTGCCGTGCCGGGCAACATAACGCGTCACTTCGCCGCCGCCCGTGGAGTGACCGATGTGCACCGCGTCTTTGAGGTCAAGCGCCTTGACTAGCTCTGCGACGTCGGCCGCATAGGTGTCCATGTCATTGCCGCGCACAGTTTGTGTCGAACGCCCGTGACCCCGACGATCATGAGCAATCACCCGGTATCCGCGGTCCAGGAAAAACATCAATTGCGCATCCCAGTCGTCGGCGGAGAGCGGCCACCCATGATGAAACACCAAGGGCTTGCCCGTGCCCCAGTCCTTGTAGAAAATCCGAGTTCCATCCGCGGTGGTGAGGTACGAACTTCCGGTATTCGCTTCCATCTCGTATCCTTAGGGTCGGTTTTGTTGAAGGGACAAACGCACAGGAGGGCGGACCGCACTTCCAGAATTCGGGTAAACCTGAGAGCGCGGAACGCGTCGCGTTGATCGCCAGAGAACTTCGGCGCACGAATCCCCGGGCCACGCTGTCCGACGTGTGTCGAACGCTGTCTGCCGTCGTCAGAGTATTCGGGGCGCCCTAACATCACAACGGACGAATCTGACAAAAAACATGGCAAAAACGGCACGGGCTTCGGTTCCACAGATCGAGATCGGACTGGCTTGCGATGCGGGCTCTTCAAACACGGGTATCCATGGCCTCACCGACCTGTTTACCTATGCCGGAGAATTTGCCGGGAAGCGCCATGGCGACCCCACGCGGCCAAGTGTGCGTATTTCCCACTGGCGAGCGGACGATCCCGTGGCAGAGGTTCGCTGCACCTATGACAGTTGCCCGGGTTCGCCGCACGCGCTTTCGTTGCTCGTGATTCCGGGTAATGTCCGAGCGCCCGAGCAGACCGACACAGATAGCCCGCTTGTGCACTGGCTTCGTGGCAGACATGCCGAAGGCGTCGTCCTCGCAGGCGTATGTGGCGGTGTCTTCATCCTGGCTAGAACGGGTTTGCTCGCTGGCCGACAGGCGACGACACATTGGTCATTCAATGAGCTGTTCGCCCAGCAATTTCCAGATGTGCTGACAGAAACCGATCACATGGTGATCGACTACGGCGATGTCGTCACGGCCGGGGGCGTTCTTGCCTGGGCCGACCTTGGGCTCAGGCTGACCGAGCGGTTTCTAGGCACAGCCGTGATGCTGGAAACAGCACGCTACATGCTCGTAGACCCGCCGGGACGCGAACAGCGCTATTACAGCGAATTCGATCCACGAACGAAGCATGGCGATGAGGCGATATTGAGGGTGCAGAACTGGCTGTCCACTCAGCGCGAGCGTCCGGTCAGCGTCGTGGATATGGCGCAGTATGCGGATCTTGAAGCGCGGACATTTCTGCGCCGCTTCATTGCAGCCACCGGGATGAAACCAAGTGAATACCAGCAACGGCTAAGGGTGACCAGAGCGCGCGAGATGCTTGAGTTTTCGCAGGCTAGCGTGGAAGAAATTTCGTGGAATCTCGGCTATCGCGATGTCGAAGGGTTTCGCCGGGTGTTCCGCAAAGTGATGGGCCTCACGCCCTCTGACTACCGCAGACGTTTCTGCCCGCCGGCTTTGCAACAACGGCTGTGATCGGCGTTTTACACCAGCGCCGCGCCTCGCCCGAGTTCCTTCTTGAACCGACGCTCGCGAGGCTAATGGGCCTTGAGCGTTCCGTCCGGCTTGGCATGCTGCGCATCCCCTGATCGGGTCGATCGTGCCGCACTCAGAATCGGTCGATCATGCCGAGTTGCACCCCGCGCACCGGTGCACCGGGCCATGAGGGAGGGAGGCCCGTTACGTTGACGCCGCGCAAGGTGAAAGTCGCGTTGGCACGGTTGCTCAGCCAGCCTGCGCTGGCATACAACATGACGTGTTTCGACAGATCGTATTCGCAGGCAGCGCTGAACTGGTCGGCGTCGTTGTCACCGCCCGATCGATCGCGCACAAAGGTGTAGCCGAGCGACGCGCGCACACGCGCGCTCCATGCGTATTGAGTCGATACCGACGCGCCGTCGTCGTGGTATCTCGGCGTGCCGCCATCGCCGTTGAAAAACGAGAGGTAGCTGGTCACTGCACCTAGTGCATAAGAGAGCCCACCGAGATTCGCGCGCAGTGCGCCGTCCCCATGCGTTTGCTGGTGCGCGAACGACAGTCGCAGGGACTCGTTGCGCCAGGCGAAGGTTTCGATCTGTGCGCCAAGTCCGTTGCCATCGGCATCGCTCGGGTCGCGCAGCGCCGCCATCAATGTCGTCGAAAAGCCATAGAACTCGGGCGAGATCCACGTCAAAGCGTTGCTTTCGTAGGGCGTGATCTTCGACAGGTTGTCGAGCCCCGAAGCGATCGTGCCCGCACCGAACGCGTCGAGCTGGCCTTTGAATGGAATATAGATAGGCGAATACTGGCGCCCGAAGCGCAAGGTGCCCCATGGCGCATCGAGGCCCACCCAGGCTTGACGGTTGAACAGCGAACCATCGACTGCGAAGCTGCCATCGTTGGACCCGAAGCCGTTTTCGAGATCGAAAATGATGGCCATGCCATCGCCGATGTCCTCTTCCCCGCGCACGCCAAAGCGTGAACCGCGATACGCCCCCGAGTCCATGCGGGCGACCCAGCCAGCACCGGGGTTCGTGACCTCAATGCTGGTGTCGAACGTGCCATAGAGCGTGACCGCGCTGTCGGCACGTGCGCTCGGCGAGGGCGCCCCGAGTGCGGCGCCGATCGATGCCATTGCAAGCATGCACAGAGCATTGCGACGGCGCGGCCTCGAGGCTGTGGGACCCCAGCCGACGCGGAAGCGGCCAAATCGCACCCTGCCGGGCTGCGCCCCATCGAGTTGGATCCCGTTGGGTCGAGTCCCACCGAGTCGGGCCAAGCCGAGCCGGGCAGGCCGGCTCGGGAACGATTTGAGTTCGATAGGCAAGCGTTTGGCCTAGTCCTTGGGCAATGCGTAAGCCATCACGTAGTCGCCGAGTTTGGTGCCGAACGATCCGTGTCCGCCCGCTGCGATGACGATGTATTGCCTGCCGTCAATCGCATAGGTCATCGGCGTGGCCTGTCCACCTGCAGGCAAGCGAGCCTGCCACACTTGCTCGCCCGTGTTGACGTTGAAGCCGCGCAGATAGTTATCGGCCGTCGCACCAATAAAGGCCACGCCACCTGCCGTCACGATCGGACCGCCCAGCATCGGCATGCCAAGCTTGAACGGCAATGGAATCGGCGAACTGTCGCGGACCGTACCGATGCGCTTTTTCCAGATGATCTGGTTTGTCTTGAGATCGATCGCCGACATATAGCCCCAGGCGGGCTGCTTGCAGGGCAGCCCGAAGGGCGACAGGAAGGCGTTGATCGTGACGCCGAAGGGCACACCGTATTGCGGCTGAATGCCCGCTTCGGTGCCGGAGCCTTTGGCGCCCGACACCGGTTCGATCGGGTTGTGCGGACCACGCGGGATCAGCCGCGATACGAAGGGCAGGGCGATCGGGTTCGAAATCGCGATCTGACGATCGGTGTCGACCGCGATACCGCCCCACTCGAACATGCCCAGATTGCCCGGGAACACGAGCGTGCCCTGTTCGGACGGTGGCGTGAACGTCCCTTCATACCGGAGCCGATGGAACATCACGCGGCACACGAGCTGGTCATACATCGTCGCGCCCCACATGTCGGCATCGGTCAATGGATTCGATGGCCGGAATGTGAGATCCGAAAATGGTTGTGTTGGCGATACGTGGTCGCCAGGAGCGGCGCCCTGAGGTACGGGCCGTTCTGGCGCTGGCACGACTAACGCACCGGTTCGCCGGTCAAGCACGAACAGATTGCCTGTCTTTGCGGGCGCATAGACCACCGGCACCGTGTCGCCGTTCTTGTCGCGGATGTCAGCGAGCGTCGGCTGGGAAGGCTGGTCCATGTCCCACAGGTCGTGGTGAACGCTTTGATAGAACCACGCGAGTTTGCCGGTCGATGCCTGCAGCGCAAGGATCCCGCTCGCGTAGCGCTCCTGAAGCACGGTCCGATGGCCACCCCAGATGTCGGGGGTGGTCACGCCCATCGGAAGATAGACGATGTCGAGCTTTGGGTCATAGGCCGACGGCGCCCAGGAATTGGGCGAACTCAGCGTGTAATGTTCGCCGGGGCCGGGCACCGCGTTCGGGTCCGGTGCGCCGGGATCAAAGTTCCAGAGGAGCTTGCCTGTACGCACGTCAAAGCCGCGGATCACGCCCGATGGCGACCGTGTCGAGAAGTTATCTTCAACGGCTCCGGCGATGATGATGACCTTGTTCGTGATGATCGGCGGCGAGGTGGGCTCATACATGCCGGGCGTGGTGACCGGTTGATCATGTTGAAGATCGAGATCGCCATTGTTGGCGAACTCGGCGCAGCGCTGTCCAGTCTGTGCGTCGAGCGCATACAGATGGCCGTCGTTGACAGGCAGATAGATACGGCGCGTGCATGAGGCGGCCGATGCCGATGCGTCGGTGCTCGACGGAGCAGGCAAGGAGGCGGGCTCGCTTGTCGCGGCGTTTGTGGTCGACGCGCTCGGTGCGGACGATGCGGTCGATGAAGACGCTGAGAGGTCGGCGTACGACACGCCCCGGCAAGTCACGTGCTGAAACGACGGATCGGGCTTGAGAGCGGGGTCGAACTTCCACTTGAGCGCACCGCTTCGCGCATCGAGCGCAAAGAGAATCTGATGCGGCGAGCACAGGTAGAGCAGGTCGCCGATCTTGATCGGTGTCACTTCGTTGGTAATTTCGACGGGATCTTGCGGTCCCTTTTTGTCGCCGGTCTCGAAGGACCAGGCGAGTTGCAGATGCTGAACATTGTCGGGCGTGATCTGGGCGAGTGGCGAATAGCGCGTGCCTGCCTGAGTGCGCCCGTAGGCCGGCCAGTCGGCGTTCGCGATGCCGGGCACCGGTGTCGGCGCCGCTGATGAGTCCGCCTGCAATACGCCGTTGACTTCCTGTGGATCGTGGAAGGCCGCATAGCCGAGGACCCCGGCCCAGACGACGAGTGACGCGACAAGCGCAGTCATGGCGGGCGCGCGTCGGCTGTCGAACTGGTATGCACTCGCGAGCGCGAGCCAGACCCCGAAGATCACGAGCACGTCGGAGCGGGGCGTCAGCGCCCAGAAATCAAACCCGGACTCGTAGACCGCCCAGCACGCTGTGCCGACGAGCAACAACGCATAGACAGCAAGCGCGCCTGGCCGACGCACGAAAAACAGCCACGTGAATACCGCGACCAGCACTCCGGCGACCACGTAATACGGGGAACCGCCGATCGCTACGAGCCACACACCGCCCACAACGAGATACAGCGCGCTCACCGCGGCGAATAGAAGTGTCAGGACGCGGACCGCGCGAGACCCAGTGGATTGCTTTGCCATGTTGGTTGCCTTGTCGGTGCGGAATACGGTTAAGCACAAGGGCGGATAGCAATTTTCATACCCCGCGTGGCCCGAATTGGATCAACCCGAGGGGGCGGTGCCCTGACACGAGGCGAATTCCTCGGGCAGGAAGCGGGCTTCTACGGCTGGCCCTGCAGTTACCATGGTCAGCGCGTCGACCGGCGCGCACAGCCATCGCGCCCCGACCGGGCGGTACATCCTGCGGGTCGAGCCGCGGATTACCGGCGCGCTGTCAAAACGCCCGTGATCGCTGATGCCGAAAGCCACGCTTGCCACTGCCTCGCAAAGTCGAAGTCGTGATCCACCTCGAAGGCGACGTCGAGTGCGTCATTCAAAGAGCGACCGTCGCCAAGCGCGACAAACGCCGCGTGTGCAGCAGCGGACTGAATGAGCAAGCTTGCTTGCCATTGCTGCCGTACCACGAGTACGTGAGAGGGCGCTTCGATTTGCGAGGGGAAAACACCATCCGGCCGATGGGCGAGCCAGACATCGGCGATCGCGTATGGTGACGAAATCGCGACGCAAGCGGGATGAATACGCATGCTCGCATCGAGCAAGCGTTCATCACCAAGGGCAATCCAGTCCTGCGCCGAAAACGGCACGACGTCCGCCGCAAAGTGCGCGAGATGCAAAGCCCATTCAAGACGCGCGATATCACCGAAATACGCAAAGCGCGTGTCGCGCTCATATTGCTCGACAAACGCGGGCATAGCGTCACCGAACCGGTTCAGATCTCCGCTTTGTGACGGATGCGCGGGAGCATACGCGCGAGCCAGTGCATCGAAGTAATCGTCACCGACGAGTGCATGCAGAACCGGATAAGTACCACTTAAAGCACTGCGCCAGTTCGCATGCACATTGCCGCGATAGAGACCGATTCGTTCGCTTGTTGTTTCCGACGCGACAAGCGAGTCGATCAACGACTTTTCTCGCTCTACGTTATTGAGCGCCTCGGCGAAGCTCATTTGAAGCGACGCCGGTTGCGAATGCACTGCCTCAGATGGCATGGGCATTGTTCATCTTCGCCCACTCGCCGGCGCTCATTTCCCTGGCGCCGCCCGTTAGGGCGTCGAGTTTCTCTTTCGCCAATCGTGCTTCATCAAGGAGGATGTCGAGCGCAGGAATGTGTGTGTCCCATTCGATCAACGTGGGCACCTTGCCGAAGCGCTGCAGGGCATAGTCGTATAGCGCCCAAACCTGCGGGGTGACGCGTGAGCCGTGATCATCGATCACTGCCACCTCAGTCACACTGTGTCCGGCAAGATGAATCTCACCGACCAGTTCACGCGGCAGTGCCTCCATCGCCGCGACAGCATCTTCTCCGTGATTGCACTGGTTCACATAGAGGTTGTTGACGTCGAGGAGCACGCCGCAGCCCGTGCGCCGTGCGAGCTCGGCGAGGAACGCCGTCTCTCCGTACTGATCGCCGCGGAACCGCACATAGGTTGACACGTTCTCAAGCAGGATCGGCCGAGCCAGCGCATCTTGCACTTGGCTCACACGAGCACAGAGCAGATCAAGCGTGGCATTGCTCAGTGGCAGGGGCAACAGATCATTGAGGTGGCCCCCGGGTACCGCACCCCAGCAAAGATGCTCGGAAACGAGCCCGGGTTCGACACGCTCAACGAGTCGCTTTAGTTTGCGAAGGTGATCGAGATCAAGCGGCGTTGCCGATCCGAGCCCGAGACCCACGCCATGCAGACTGACGGGAAGCTCGCGCCGCACGGTGTCGAGCACATGGAGGTCGTAACCCCCGTCGCCGAAGTAGTTCTCGCTGTGTACCTCAATCCAGTCAACCGCAGGCACGGCAGCCAGGAATGCACGATGATGCGCGTGCCGCAGCCCGATACCTGCGCCTGACGGCGCACGAGGACGGGACGGGTTCGCATGCATGAAGGGCGGCCTGGCTTGAAGAACGGGTGCCGACGATACGGAAAGAAGCCAGAGGCCTAGGCGCCGACCTTGCCGCCCATCTTGTCGCAGGTACCCTTCGGAACCGTCTTGAAGTCGCTCTTGTCATTGTCGACTTTCGACTGTCCGGCGCAGCTATGTGCGCCGGCTGCGCAGTCGTTCTGACCGGCCTT
>JAMFSK010000055.1 GCA_026225235.1 Burkholderiales bacterium | reverse complement strand
TCACCTCGCCTTTCGCATCTGAAAACAGCTTGCCGTGGTCGCGCGTTATGAGCTCAGCGAGTTCGTCTTGATGTGACTCGAGAAGCTCCTTGTACTTGAACATCAAACGAGCGCGCGTAAGCGGCGCGGTTTCGCTCCAGGACACGAACGCGGCTTTCGCGGCGGCGACGGCGGCGTTGACCTCCGCCGCGTTCGCGACTGGTACGCGGGCCGCTACCCGGCCTTGCGCCGGATCGAATACGTTGCCGAATCGCCCGCTCGCACCCGCAGCGCGTTGGCCATTGATGAAATGACTCAGGTCGCGCACAGCACCTTGATCTGCTTCACTCATACCTTCTCCTTTTCGGGGGACGCGGACGCTGCCCACGCCACGCCTTCTCACGTCGTCGAACACGGGTCGCTTCGCTTTGACGCCGATCGCCCCGACAACTCCAATTAAGGAAAATGTAGGCGATTGACCCGGATTTCGAACGCCCCCATGTGACACAACTGTCTTGCCGAGCGGGAACAAATCGGAATTTGACGAAGAGCCCAGTTTCCGCGGCGCTTGTCATCCAACCGACTCCGGCGGGCGTCACCATACCGTCAAGGAGTCACGCCGCGCCGAGCTTTCACCTCTCAGAGCGAGCTCTCCGGGGGCCGCTATCCACGTCGCCTTGAATAAGCGCCTGCACTCGGCATGCGCGTTCTCTGTACTGCATCGTTGTGTGTTCCGCCAACAGGTCACACGGCAATCGCCGATGCAATGGCAATCCCCTAACAAGGAGCTTTCATATGCAAGACATGGCGGCTACGGACGATTCGCAAAACACAACGCCCAAATCGGTTCAGGACTACATCGACGAACACCCGATGTGGCAGGACGGTACGCGCCTTCCTTCCATCCCGATGACGAGCATGCAGTGGCGCATCTGGTCGCTTGCGGCAGCCGGAAAGTTCTTTGAAGGCTTCGTCGTGTTCATGACCGGGGTCGCGTTGCCGCTGATCTCACGCGAGTTCGGCATCGGTGCGGCACAGAACGGCTTCATCGGTGCGGCGAGTCTCTGCGGCATTCTCGTCGGCGCGGTGGGACTCGGCGGTATGTCCGATTACTTCGGACGCAAGCGCATGTTCATCGTCGAGATGATCATCTTCGTCGCGTTTCTCATCCTGCTGGTTTTCTGCACCAATTTCATTTCGCTCGTGGTTTGCCTGTTCGGTCTGGGCGTCGCGCTCGGCTGCGACTATCCGACCGCGCACATGATCATCTCCGAGAGCATTCCGAGCACGAGCCGAGGCAAGCTAGTGCTTGCGGCGTTCGCGTTTCAGGCCGTCGGCGCGCTTGTGGGCACTGGGGTTGGCTTTCTGGTGCTGTCGATGTCGCCAACCCTTGACGCGTGGCGATGGATGTACGGAACGGCGATTTTCCCGGCCTTGCTGGTCACCATCGGTCGATTCTTCATTACCGAGAGTCCTAACTGGCTGCACGTGCGCGGCGCGACCGAGCGTGCGGAGATGGCCGCTCGCCGGCTACTGGTTCGTTTTCCGCAATATCCCGCCCAGATTATCCTTGCGCGCGCGCTCGCCGCGGACGGCAAGGGCGAGCACGAAAAAGGCAGTTTCCTTGCTCTGTTCGAAAAGAAAAACCTGCGCGCGACGATCTTCGCCTCAGTGCCCTGGTTCCTCCAGGATCTGGGCACGTATGGCATCGGTATCTTCACGCCGACGATTCTCGCAGCAGCGCTGGGCGCCAAAGCCGATCACGTGCGCAGCATCTCTGACCTGATTCTTAACGACATTCTCGCAGCGAAAGGAGCCGCCCTGATCACGACCTTGCTGATCATCGGCATCATGTTTGCCGTCGCCCTTGCGGACAAGTTCGGGCGGATCTGGCTCCAGGTTGTTGGCTTCATTGGCTGCGCGGTCGGACTGCTGATTGCGTCGCTCTCAGACGGTTTCGACGGCACGATGAAAACCACGATGATTTTTGCCGGCTTCATGATTTTCAACTTCATGACGAATCTCGGGCCAAACGCGCAAACCTATTTGCTGGCCGGCGAAGTCTTCCCCACCGCGATTCGCGGCACCGGCGCAGGCGTGGCTGCGGCTGTCGGCAAGATCGGTGCTGTCGCGACAGCCTTTCTGTTTCCGATCCTGCTGATCAGCATCGGCACCGGGCCGCTTCTTTATATCCTCGTCGGCACATCGATCCTCGGCGCCGTGGTCACCTGGATATTCCGCATCGAAACCAATGGCGTGAACCTCGACCAGATCGGCCGCTGATCGCAAGCGCGCCGTCGTGAGGCACTCACTTGACACAACGGTTTCCCAATAAGGCGACGGAGACTCAAATGGCTTACCCGCGTAGAAGCCCGCTATTCTGGCTACGGTGGTGCAAGTTTGATGGACGCACTTTTAGCATGGCTGCAATCGCGATGCTAGTGAGCGTGCCTAGCTTCGCACAGGAGACGACGCTCAACGAGACAGGTTCGACCCTGCTTTATCCGATGTTCGTCACGTGGGTCGCGCAATACACCAAAACGCATCCCGGTGTTCGCATCAACATCGGCGCAACCGGTTCCGAGGCTGGCATCCAGCAGACGATCGCAGGCAAGGTGAATATCGGGGCGTCGGACGCCTACATGTCGGATGCGGAAATCAGGCGAAGTCCGCAGATAATCAATGTGCCGTTGGCGATCGCTGCGCAGACGATCAATTACAACGTGCCAGGCCTGAACGCGATTCATCTGAAACTGGATGGCCCCACGCTCGCGGACATTTATTCGGGAGTCGTGCGCTCGTGGGATGCGCCACAAATCGCGGCGCTCAATCAAGGTGTTTCGCTGCCGCACCACGCGATCGTGCCGATCCGCCGTGCGGAGGGATCCGGCGATACCTTTGTGTTCACGCAGTTCCTCACGTTCTCGACGCCTTCGTGGGAGAACGACCGTGGATATGGCACGACGATCTCCTGGCCTGACGTGCCCGGAAGCACGGCGGCCGTGGGCAATACCGGGATGGTGAAGGCGCTTCAGTCGACGGACTATTCAATCGGTTATGTCGGGTTGAGCTATAGCGACAGCATTGCCCAGGCGAAGATCGGCACTGCGGCGTTGAAAAATGGTGCGGGAGAGTTTGTCTTGCCCACCCAGGACGCGATCATGACGGGCGCCGCTTCGCTGGGCGCGCGTACGCCGGCTGACGAGCGCCTCACGCTGGTGTTCTCGCCCGCCAGCGGCTCATATCCGCTCGTGAACTACGAGTACGCGGCAATCTCCACCAAACAGTCCGATGCGGCGACCGCCGCCGCAATTCGTCGCTTCCTGCTCTGGACGATCGTGCCGTCGGAAGATAACGGGGCATGGCTGAATGCGGCGCACTTCATTGCCTTGCCGCCGCACATTTGGGAATTGAGCCAGGCGCAGATACAGTCGATTAAATAGGGAGGTTGCCGGCGAGCACCGCTTCATGTGGCAGGGGGAAAGCCCCTGCCTCAATAGGACCACGCCGCGTTTTGCATGACGACCCGGTACCCATCGGGGTCAGCGAACGTTTGCCCTAACACGTCCCAATATGGGTTAAACGATGCGACGCGAACGAATCCATTGGCGACGAGACGAGCACACGCCGACTCCCATTCTTCACGGTTTGGAACGTAGAACACGAGCAAATCGTCATGCGTCGGGGAGGCAACTACAGGGTCGTCCCGGCACTGAGTAAACTCGAAGTGATAGTCCATTCCGCGACGTCCGAGCATCACGCCATCGAACCCTTGGTGATCCTGAAATCGCGCCAAGACTTCCAGGTTGAGACCCGCGCAATACATGCTTTCTGAGCGCGAAATGTGGGAGACAGGCCGGGCAACTCTGAGTTTTGCTTGCATCGAATGTCTATGTCGAGCGGGGAGGGGGAGTACACCAGACTCGCAAGGATACGCGGGAGCAGGACTGCTCCGGTAGTCCAACCGCCATGGGCGCGACGTCGCTAACCGATCCACTGAAAATTCAACTAGACGACTGGTCTACTATAGACTAAAGTCCGTTCATGGCTACCGCACACACATCTGAAACCACCGACGTCCGCGAGAACATCATTGCTGTTGGCCAACGGCTGATCGGCGCCAAAGGCTTTTCCGCCGTTGGCCTGAATGAGATTCTGTCGGAGGCTGGCGTGCCGAAGGGTTCGTTCTACCACTACTTCGGCTCAAAAGATGCGTTCGGCGTAGCGCTACTCGAGAGTTACTTCGAGGAGTATCTGCACGACCTCGACCAAACGCTTGCTCAGCCCGGTTTGAACATGGCCCAGCGGCTGATGAATTACTTGCGGATCTGGCAGGAAACCCAGTCGTTCTACAACTGCCAAGGTAAATGTCTTGCGGTCAAACTGGGCGCCGAAGTGGCGGACATGTCGGAAGCCATGCGCGCCTCTTTAAATCGCGGCACGGCGGGAATCGTCAGCCGGCTGGCGAGCGCGATCGAAACTGGCGTGACCGAGCTTTCGCTTTCTATCGAGGGCAAGCCGCAAACCGTCGCCCAGAGCCTTTACCAGCTTTGGCTGGGCGCCAGCATCATGGTCAAGATCGTGCGCAACATGCAGCCCTTTGAAATGGCGATGGCGACAACGCAGCAGATACTCCACCTCGCTCCCTGAGAGCGGGGCGGCAAGTGCACTTCTTCGGAAGTGCTTTTTTAGGCCTTGGCTCTAGACGACTGGTCTACTATAACCGAGCGATGACTCACCGATTCACTCACCCCCACTCACCCGACGGAGAAACAAAATGAAAGTACTGATGGTTCTGACCTCGCATGACCAACTGGGCAACACGGGTCGCAAGACAGGTTTCTGGCTCGAAGAACTGGCTGCGCCCTACTATGCCTTCAAGGATGCCGGAGCGGAAATCGTGCTGGCATCGCCCAAGGGCGGCCAACCCCCGCTCGATCCGAAGAGTAACGAGCCGGCCAATCAAACCGAAATGACACGCCGCTTTGAACTCGACTCACAAGCTACGGCGCAGCTTGCCACTACGGTGCGGCTCGACAGCGTCTCGCAAGCGGACTTCGACACGGTCTTCTACCCGGGCGGTCATGGTCCCCTGTGGGATCTCGCCGAAGACAAGAACTCGATCACCTTGATCGAATCCTTTTTCGCAGCCGGCAAGCCCGTCGCGCTGGTCTGCCACGCGCCTGGCGTGCTGCGCCACGTCCGCACGCCGGATGGCGAGCCACTGGTCAAGGGCAAGAAAGTCACCGGCTTCACCAACTCCGAAGAAGCCGCGGTTGGACTGACCGATATCGTGCCGTTCCTCGTGGAAGACGAACTCAAGGCCAAGGGTGGCATTTATTCGAAGATCGAAGACTGGGCGTCGTACATCGTCAGCGATGGCCTGCTGATCACGGGACAAAACCCTGCCTCCTCGGCTGCTGCCGCCGCCCTTCTGCTCAAGCACCCCGCACTCGCTGCGAACTAAAAGAACACCGCGCGACGTCGAGGGCGCGCGGTGACTCACACCCCTGACGGGAAAAGCGTCCGCGACCCACCGACTGCGTCAAACTAGGCGTAGTCTATTTGCAGCAAAGTCGGCAGGCCCAGCGGTGCCATCCGGTGTCTCGACCTCGACAGCCATCATGGATTCGAGCAAGATTGGATGCACACGCCGCATCTATTCAGTTGCGCAAACAGTTGTGGAAAAGCAAAGCACTTAACTCGCGCACCCGCGTTCTCCTGACGTGTCGCCGCCCTTGCGGGCCGAACGTTGGGCATCGAGGAAAAGAAAATGCCAGACCTCTCGAACATCAAGCACATCGTTGTTCTCATGCTTGAGAACCGTTCGTTTGACAATGTGTTTGGTTACCTACGTCCGTGGGCGGCAAATCAGTTCGAGGGCTTGGACGGCAATCCTTCGCCCAATCTCGACAACAACGGCATCGCGCCATGGACGACCAAGCCCAATACCGATTGCAGCCGGATGCCGAACCCTGATCCGGGTGAAGGTTTCGCGGACATCAAGACACAGATTTTCGGGGATGGTGCCACACCGACGATGTCGGGCTTCACGGCAAATTACGCTGCCAATCAGGGGCAAGCCGAAGACATCATGCACTGCTTTCCAAGAAGTGAGCTCCCGGCTCTCAGCACACTCGCGGACCACTACGCTGTCTCTGACATGTGGTTTGCTTCGGCCCCCTGCCAGACCTGGCCGAATCGTTTCTTTGTCCACACGGGCACGGCAGACGGCTACGAAAACAACACGATGGACGGCGCCCCGTACTTGATGCAGACCATTTTCAATGATCTCCCTGACAACGCTTCGTGGAACATCTACTTCCACGATATGCCGCAGGCGATGCTATTGACCCGGCTTTGGTCACACCTCGCCAACTTCCAGTTCATGGACAAGTTCTATCAGGACGCCGCTGCCGGCAAGCTGCCAAGCTACTCGTTTATCGAACCCCAGTATTACCCCATACCGGCTATTCCCCCGACTGATGTGCGGCTACCCAACGACATGCACCCACCGCACATCGTTCAACTGGGGGATGCGCTTGTCGCTCAGGTGTACAACGCCGTGCGCGCGTCTCCAAACTGGAACAACACCCTCTTGATAGTGACGTTCGATGAACACGGTGGTTGCTATGACCATGTTCCGCCACCTTCTGCTGTGCCGCCTGGGCCGCCTCGTCAAGGCCACTTCAAATTCGACAGCTATGGTGTCAGGGTTCCAGCGCTCATCATTTCTCCCTACACCCAGCCTGCGACGGTGCTCCGTGCGCCCGCAGGCGGACCACCGTTCGACCATACCTCGATCATTCGAACCGTGAGAAAGTGCTTTGGCATTGCGAGTCCGCTTTCAGCGCGTGAAGCGTCGGCACCCGACGTGTCAGCTGCGCTCAACGCACCCTTCGACCCGAATCATCTCCCGCTCGCACTGCCAGTGCCGACGCCGGTCATAAGCGACGCCGATAAGCAACTAGCGCAATCATTGGAACCCAACGACCTTCAAACCGCCCTGCACACATTTGTCACGACGATTGACGCGCTAAGCACGGGCTCTTCCATCGAAGAATTGCTGACAAAGCTCGCAAACCGAAGCGTGACCGTTCAATCCAACGCGAAGCTAACCCCTCCGCCCGCCAAAGCGATAGATGCCGGAGTCGAAGTTCAAGCCAGCGTGAAGCACATTTTGGAGCGGTTCGGATCTCCTGCGGGGAACCAGGCCCCGAGTAATCCAGCGATCAACAACCTCTATCGCGGGCACTGAATCGCGGGCATTGACTCCGACGAGTTCTATCCGACCAGTGGAAAGAGGCTCGCGACCCAATCGATAAAAACTCTCACCTTCTGTGCGAGATGCCGGTTCACCGGATAGGCGATGTGAACAGGTATGTTGTCGCCCTCCCAGTCGGGGAAAAGGCGGCACAGCGCCCCGGACACGACATGCGGATGAATCATGAAGGCATAGGTCGTCACCACGCCGAGCCCCGCCAGCCCCGCCGCAAGCGCGGCGGTCGAATCGTTGACCGATAGCTGATGGCCGCCCTTCACTTCGACCAGCACGCCGTCACGCCGCAATTCGAAAGTGAAATCGCGTCCGGAGCGTGGCGAGGTCATGCGTATGACGGTGTGACTTTTTTCGAGCGTTTCAGGATGTTGCGGCGTGCCGTGCCTCTCGAGATAAGCGGGCGATGCGCAGGTGATCAGCGGCAACACCCCAAGGGGTCGGGCAATCAGTGTGTCGCTCAATAGCGGCCCGAGACGAAGCACGCAATCCACATTTTCAGCAATCAGATCGACCGCACGATTCCCGATATTCATCTCGACCTGAACGTCTGGATAGCGTGCAAAAAAATCCGGGAGCTTCGGGATAATCAGGTTGTACGCCGCGGAGCCCGAAAGCTCCACCTTGATCCTTCCACGCGGGCTCTTTGAAGCGCTCGTCACACTCGAATCCAGCGCGTTGATCTCTTCGAGCACGCGCACTGCGCCTTCGTAGTAAGCCGCCCCTTCCTGCGTCAGGGTGAGCTGCCGACTCGTGCGGTGGAGCAACTTGACGCCGAGTTCCTTCTCCAGCGTCTGGACCAATCGCGTGACGGTCGACGTCGGCACATTCATCAGATTGGCAGCACGCGTGAATGTGCCGGCGTTGACGACGCTGACCAGGGCCTGCATCGCCTCGAACTTATCCATCGGACCGCTCCTTCAAACGTCGTACATCGTCCGTCGACGCGTTGTTCATTGTTCGCCTTCGAGCAATGATGCTTTCGCGCCAGGCCACTTCATCGCTGAGCTCGGAACAGGCAGTATCCGCATCGCTCCCTGCCATTCGTATGGGCCAACACTTGATGGACGAACACTGTAATGGAAGATATTCGGCGTTACCAGGTAGGCCGGGCCACGATTAACCGCGTCACCGAACTCTTGCTTCCGGCAATTCCCACGACCTTCCTTTTCCCCGAATGGGACCCCGCCATCATGCAACACGATCTGGACTGCCTGGATCCCCGGAGCGTCTCGTCGGATGGTCAGACCTTGGCATTGAGCGTCCATAGCTGGGTCGTCAGAACGGACCAGCACACGATCGTAATCGATACCGGCGCCGGCAACGGCAAGGACCGCCCGCTCAACGCAATTTTTCACCATCTCGATACGCCGTATCTCTCGCGCCTTGAAGCCGCCGGCGTCGCTCGAGAAGACGTCGACTTTGTCCTGATCACCCATCTGCATGTCGATCACGTCGGCTGGAACACGGTCCACGAAGGGGATCGATGGG
This sequence comes from Burkholderiales bacterium, assembly GCA_026225235.1. Lineage (GTDB taxonomy): Bacteria > Pseudomonadota > Gammaproteobacteria > Burkholderiales > Burkholderiaceae > Pararobbsia. The sequence continues at coordinate 13,909 of JAMFSK010000055.1, read as the reverse complement.
TACCGACGTTCCCCAACGCGAAATATGTGTTCTCCAAAGCCGAATACGAGTTTTATGCCGACCCGGCGAATGTGCAGACACCGAGCGCGGGCGTGTTCGAAGACAGTGTGAAACCGGTGATCGACGCCGGGCTGGCAATTTTGATCGACGCCGACTCGCCCACGTTGCTCGAAGGTCTCAAGTTTCATAGCACCAAAGGGCATAGCTACGACCACTTGTCGATCAGCCTCGAGTCGCAAGGACAGACGGCACTGTTCAGTGGGGATGTGATGCATCACCCGATACAGGTCGCGATGCCGGAGTGGAATTCCGTCTTCTGTGAGTTTCAGGAAGAAGCCCGCCTGTCCCGCCGCTGGGCACTCGATTTCGCAGCGCAGCGCCAGGCCCATTTTTTCAGTAGTCATTTCCCAGGTACATCGGCCGGCCTGGTCGAACGTAAAGGAGAAGGTTTCGCATGGCTTCCGTGCTGATTCATTCAAGCGACACCCACCCGCACGCCTCGCGTGAGATCCGCACGCGGGACTTCATGATTCCCAGCGACACACCGGGGATCGAACTGCACATCCGCAACAAACGCCCAGCGGGGCAGTCCCACTTCGACGAAGCCCGGACCGTTCTGCTGATGCACGGCGCCACCTACTCGTCGGGCAGTCTCTACGATACGGCGATAGGCGGCTACTCGTTCATGGACTATCTGGCGCGAGCCGGGTTCAACGTCTATGCGGTAGACGTGCGTGGCTGCGGAGATTCGTCGCGCCCGCTCGAAATGGATCTTCCCCCCTCACAGAACCCGCCGTTGGTGCGCACGGAGACCGGGATCCGCGACTTCGCCTCGGCAGTGAAGTTCGTCCTGAATAGCGCGGCCATTGCGCGGCTGAATGTGATTGGCATGTCGTGGGGCGGATCCGTCACCGGAGCCTTTACTGCGCGCAATGGGCATCAAGTCCGAAAGCTCGGCTTGATTGCGCCGCAATGGATCAGCGACAGACCCATTGCGCTCGACTCAGGCGGTGCGCTCGGCGCCTACCGGATCGTTCTTGCATCCGCCGCGCGGGAACGCTGGATCAGCGCCGCGCCAGCCTCCAAGCAGGACAGTCTGATCCCCGCTGGCGGCTTCGATGCGTGGCTCGAGAACACGGTTCGAACGGAGCCCGACGACGCATTGCGCGCAAGCAAGTCCCTGCGCGCGGGTAATGGCCCGATCCAGGATATTCGCGATTTCTGGGCGATTGGCAAACCCTTATATGACCCCGCGCAAATTGAAGTGCCGGTCCTCCTCGTTCACGGCGAGTGGGACATCGATGTACCGATCGAGCTGGCCCAAGCCTACTTCCTCCGCTTGAGCGGCGCGCCGTACAAGCGGTGGCTCGAGCTTGGCGAGGCGACGCACATGCTGATGCTGGAGAAGAACCGGCGACAGGCCTTCGACGCTTTGATCGGCTTTATGCAAGAAGACGAATCTCAGGATGCTGTACCGGCTTAGTGAGTAGCGCCGGCGAACGCGCTCAGGACAGCCACGCGATCAGGCCTTACCTCGCCGGATCGCATTTGCTTGATGTGTCGATACGACCCGTCAGAACATCACCAAGGAAAACCAATATGCTGAAGCTGTACTTCCACCCCTCTCCCAATCCGATGAAAGTCGCGCTCCTGCTTGAAGAACTGCAGCTCCCGTTCGAGTTGGGTGTGGTCGATATCTTCAAAGGGCAACAACATGCACCCGAGTTTCTGAAGATCAATCCGAATGGAAAGGTCCCTGCCCTTATCGACGATGACGTCACGCTCTTCGACTCTCATGCCATCTTGCTGTACCTCGCAGAAAAGCATGGGCAATTCGTGCCCTCGCAGCCTGCGGAGCGTGCTGCGATGTTGTCGTGGCTGCAGTTTGTCGCCACAGGGCTGTCACCGTTTTCGGGCCAGGCGGTGCATTTCCTGCACTACGCGCCCGAGCCCGTGCCGTATGCGCAGAATCGATATATGAAGGAAGTCGAACGCCATTACCGCGTACTCGATGAACGCCTGTCCCGATCTCCGTACCTTGCCGGCCATGAGTACTCAATCGCAGATATGGCCTTGTGGGGCTGGGCAAACTCTGCCGGCTACATCTTCGGCGAACGCGGACTCGCGGACTATCCGAACGTCAAGCGCCTGGTTGACGAAGTGTCGGCTCGCCCGGCGGTGACAAGAGCGCATGCGCTCAAAACCACGCTTAAGCTGAAAACCGAAATGGACGACGAAACACGCCGGGCGCTCTTCCCACAGAATCACTGAGGAGGCATTCGACTAAGTACCGGTAGTGATTGCCTCGCCGCAGTACAACACACCCAGACGCGTAACTGCGTGCGGCGTTCGGCGTGCGGCATGCGGCGTGCGGCGTGCGGCGTGCGGCGTGCGGCGTGCGAGAGCTATCATCATTCGCAAGAGTTCCTCTAACGCGAAGTCTCAATTTATCTGGTTTGCGAGGCCGGCCATCAGATAGATATCCTCCCCAGCACACCACCGCTGCTGGCCACTACACTCATAGCACGGGAAGGCATCTGCGGGTCTTCTAGCTCTCGCCGCCAGACCCTTTCCCGACATCAATCCACCGCGGTCGGCCGGCTGAACCCTTTCACACTGAGGACGGCGTCATGCTTAAACACATTGAAACCGAGCTGCTAGACGTCGCCTATGACGAACAGGGTGATATCGGCGGATGGCCCGTCGTCCTGCTGCATGGTTTTCCCTACGATATTCACACGTACGACGCGGTGACGCCGCACTTGATATCTCAAGGCGCTCGGGTGATCGCACCTTATCTCCGGGGATACGGACCCACGCGTTTTCTTGCATCGACAACCCCTCGATCGGGCCAGCAGGCCGCGCTCGGAGCAGACCTGTTATCGCTGCTCGACGCACTTCAAATTGAACAAGCCGTGCTGGGCGGATATGACTGGGGCGGCCGCGCAGCATGCATCGTCGCAGCGCTGTATCCGGCGAGAGCGCGGGGGCTGGTCTCGGTCAACGGCTACAACATCCAGAACATATCCACCGCCATGCGGCCGGACAGCCCGGAAAAGGAGTATCGATACTGGTACCAATACTACTTTCACAGCGAGCGCGGCCGGGCTGGACTGACTGAGAACCGGCGCGAGTTTTGCCGCCTCTTATGGTCACTATGGTCACCGACCTGGCGCTTCGACGACGCCACTTACGCACGCTCGGCAACCGCGTTTGACAATCCGGAATTCGTCGACGTTGTGATCCATTCGTATCGCCACCGTTTCGGGCTTGTGGGCGGCGATCCTCAGTTCGAAGAGATGGAACGCCGCTTGTCGGCCATGCCGTCAATCACGGTGCCCACGATCACACTCGACGGGGATGCCGACGGCGTGTCGCCACCTGGAGGAAGACAGGCAAGCTTAAAGCGGTTCAGTGGCCGCCATGAGAACCGTGTCGTACCGAATGCAGGTCACAACCTTCCCCAAGAGGCACCAGAAGCCTTCGCCAGCGCGGTTCTTGATATCAACGCCTGGGCGACTTGACGCTTCGTGCTTGAGACAACTCAAGCGCTTGGACATCGACTGAGAAGCCGCGCCTTAGGGCCTTCCCATCTTCATGACTCTGGCGCCGCCCATGCAGCCCATCGCTGCGGCTTCCCTGTGCCTTCTTCGCTGCCCTCTCTGCTCCTATCCCGTGCTTTTTTCCGTGTCTTCCCTGCGCCAAATTGTCGCTGTTTGTCTTCCCTCTTCGGGCCATCTAAGATGTCGTCGACGAGCCCCGGCCAAGACGTGTCCGGTGCCGAGTCGAGCTCAAGAAGCACTTGGAAATGTGGTCAATCACGCAACGGGAAAACAAGATGAAAAGCTTAGTCGCCGCGGGGCTTGCAGTGTTTGTTGCCTTGGTACTCTTTGTCACGAGCGTGCACGTCGTGCCAGCAGGCCATCGAGGCGTCGTCAAGATGTTTGGTGACGTGCAAGACGAACCGCTCCAAGAGGGCATCCACTTTCTCAATCCACTCGCCCGAGTGGTGGACTTCAATGTGCGATTCCAGAGCGCGACGGCCAGCAAAGCCGAGGGAGGCACAGCGGATCTTCAGGAAGTGTTCGAGGACATCACCGTGAACTACGGCTATGACCCGGCGCACGCACCCTACGTCTACAACAACTTCGGAGACGACGAGGACATCGAGGCCAAGTTCATCGTCCCAGCGCTCTACGAATCGTTCAAAGCGGTAACGTCGGGCTACACCGCCGAGCAACTCGTGACACAGCGAAGCGCGGTCTCGCTATCGATCGTCAAGACGTTACAAGCCAAGCTGTCGAAGTACCGGATCATCGTGTCCGACATCAACGTTCAGAACTTTCATTTCGATCCACAGTTCGCCGAAGCCGTACGCCGAAAGGTCGTCGCAGGCCAGAATCGACTGACTGCCGAGCAGGCATTGGAAACTGCGCGTATCGCGACCGAGCAGAAGGTGGTGGAGGCCGAAGGCAACGCCAAGGCCATCGCGATCCAGGCAGCAGCGGTCGAGAACCAAGGCGGCGACAAGTTCATCGCGCTCGAGGCGATCAAGAAGTGGAACGGCGTGTTGCCAACGCAAGTCTCTGGCACTCCCATCCCGTTCATTAACCTCACGCAGAAGTGAGCACTCCAGAGCCCCTCCTACCTGCTCAAAAAAGCGAGGCCTTGCTGAAAACGAGACCGGATTCGAACCTAAATCAGTCCGACTCCTCGATGCGTGGAACCGTGCAAAATTTGCTTCTCAGGTCAAGCCGATCAGCTATCTCAAGAAACATGCGGCGCAGAGGGAGATCACCGAGAGCCGGCTGCCGCTGCTCATCACCCAAAATGGCGAGGCAAAACTGGCGGCTATGGATGTGCATTGCTACGAGGAGCAAGCACAAACCATGGCCCTCTTGAAGATTCTCGCAATCGGCTCGAAAGAGATTCAACAGGTGGGATTCCGAGACGCTGAAGGCGCGTTCGCGGAGCTAGACCGGGCCGAATAACGTATCGAGTGGTTTTTCTTGCGTCTGCGAAAAACGACATCCTTGATGTCCTGCGCTCCGTTCAAAGGAAGACGTCTCGAGAAAGCTCGGTGAGCCTTGACCTCAAACTTTGGCACCGAGCCGGCTCGCAAGGGCTTCTACGAGAACCCGCACCCGCGCCGGCCGAACGCGCGATCCAGGCAGCACCAAAAACACCGGCAGCGCCGAGGGCCGACACTTCGCCAGCACTTCCACCAGCGCCCCCCTACTCAAATAAGGCCGCGCCATAAATTCGGGAACCTGCGCGAGTCCTGCGCCCAGCGCGGCAGCTTCCGCGAGTGCTTCCCCGTGGCTAATTCGAAACCGCGAACTCGCAGCGACCACAACTTTCTCGCCCCGATCACTGAACTCTAACGACCGCTCGCGCCCCGTCGTCGGCAAACGAAACGCAACGACCGGATGCTGTTCAAGATCCTTCACCGATCGAATCTTCGACCGCCCCGCCAGATAAGCCGGACTCGCACACAACATCAAAGCCTGCGAATCAATCTGCCGCGCAATCAGTGTCGAGTCCTCTAACTGGCCAAAACGAACCGCCGCATCAAGACCTTCATCCAGCAAAGTCACGCGTTCATCAGAAAGACGCAAATCAATCTCAAGCGCGGAAAACCGCTGCTGCAGACGTGTCAGCACAGGCAGCAAGACCCGCACCCCATACCCAATGGGCGCACCAATCCGCAATATTCCTCCAGGCTCATCATCGTCCTTCACGCTGCTCAGATCGAGCGCTTCAATTTCCTCCAGCAGACGCGAACTCTTCTCAAACAACACCTGCCCTTCCGCCGTCAGTTGCACCGACCGTGTCGTGCGATGAAACAATCGCGCTCCCAACTCGTTTTCGAGCCGCGCCACGCTTTTGGCCACCGACGAGGGCGCAAGCCCTAACTCCCGCGCCGCCTGCGCAAAACTTCCATGCCGCGCAACGGCTGAGAAATTGACGAACTGGCTGAGATTCTTCATACCGACATTCCCGACAAACTGTCATCAAAGACACGGCTCGGCATCGACCAAACAGATGCCAAACCTCACGTAAATTCGGACATGGCCAGTGCGTCATCGACGCACCCCAAACCATGAGGACCTGCCATGTTTGTGATCAACCGTACCCCCACCGAGTATGACTTTGGAGGCTCACGCGCAAAACTACTCGTTTCAGGCGAGCATTCTGACGGCGCCTATTGCATGCTCGAATTCTTTTCTCCCGCCGGCCGCGCCACGCCGACACATCGACATCAACACGAAGACGAGACGGTGCTCATGCTCAATGGTGAACTCGACGTCAACATCGAAGGCACACCGCATCGCCTGCGTGCGGGAGACACCGTGCTTCTGCGACGCGGCACCACGCATCAGCTCGTGAATCGGAGCGACCAGACCGCACACTATCTGGTGATCTGTGCCCCTGCCGGCTTCGACCGTTTCGTCGACGCTTGTGCAGACGTACTAAGTGGGCCGCTCGATCCCCAAGCGCCAAGCGAAACCGCCAAAGCCCGGATGCGCGCCGCCGCACCGCAATTCGGCATTACGCTGCTACCGCCGCCAGCAAATGTCTGAATAATACGGGACTGGCCCAGGCGCCAAGGAGACTCTGAATATCGACTAACTATTTCGGACAAGAAATCAAGTCGGCCGGGGATTATGCCGTTAAGCACTAATCCTTCAGGCAACCATGGCCATGTCCCAATGAACGCTCCCACGTCGACGCAAACACGGTTCACCCTGCTCATCTGCGGTTTCTTTTTGGCGATGCTCGTCGGCACCTTCGTCGTCATCAAGTTTTTTGTCACACCCGATCTCGCCAATGTCGAAGGCAAGGTGATCGGCAGCGAAGTCGATCAAATTTCGATCCGCATCAGCGAACAACTGCGTCAAGTCGAGGCTCAGCAGCGCAGCATCACACAGACGGTGGCCTTGCTCGACAGCGATCAGATTGACAAATTGCTGCCGGGCCTGGTCGATCAATACGGTGACCCGAATGTATTCGGCGGCGGAATCTGGCCCTTGCCCAACAAACGCGAGCAGGGCCGCGACAAATTCAGTACGTTTTTTGCGCGGGATGCGTCGACCAACAACCTGGTCGTCAACACGCATTGGAACTCGCCCGAATCCTTGAAATATTGGGAACAGCCCTGGTACGAAAACGGCAAGACGGCACCCAAGGGCCATTGCAAATGGGCGAAGGCCTATCAGGACGATGCCAGCCCGCAACCTCGTACGAATTGCGCGATGGCGATCTACAAGGGCGACGAGCTCTATGGCGTGGCGACGATTGACGTAACGCTCGGGTTCTTCAATCGCCTGGTCGCCGATATGGAAGACAAGGTCCACGGCCAGATCCTGATCGTCGAGGGTGACGGCAAAATCGTCAGCAACACCTCGAAAATCAGCAGCAATATCGTGCTGAAGAACGTTTCGGATATCGCGTCGACTTCGCCGATGGCCACGGAGATTCAACAGCTTCTGCCTGAAGTTCAAACGGGAGCCGCGGCAGAAGGCACATTCTCCGGACCCGACGGTGCGCAGACGCTCTTCCTGAAACCCATCCCCGGCAGCCCGTGGTTTATCGCCACGGCTATCCCCTCGTCGCTGCTCGCGACGAACAGCACACGCATCCTGACCAAACTCGCCGCGATTCAGTTGCCGATGGCGGCACTGCTGCTCGTCCTGATGATCTACGGGATCCGCGTGTTCATGCTCCGCTTGGCGGTGCTCAAAGGCAATATCGATGAGCTCTCGGCTGGCGAGGCCGATCTGACGCGACGTTTGCCTGAAACCGGTGGCAAGGAATTCAGTGAAGTCGCACATAGCTTCAACGCGTTTATCGCGCGTCTGCAGAATGTGCTTCGCCAGGTATCGTCCGGTTCGACTTCGCTTGCCGAGGCATCGCGTGAAATTTCGAGCGGCAACAAGGATCTGTCAGCACGCACGGAAGGACAAGCAGCTTCATTGCAAGAAACCGCCGCTTCGATGGAAGAAATCACGGGAACGGTGAAACAGAACGCGGACAACGCAAACCACGCGAATCAGCTCGCCACCAATGCATCGAACGTCGCTTCGCAAGGCGGCAAGGTAATTGGCGATGTCGTGAATACCATGGCTTCGATCAGCGCCTCGTCAAAGAAGATTGTCGACATCATCGGGGTGATCGATGGGATTGCGTTCCAGACCAATATTCTTGCGCTCAATGCTTCGGTCGAAGCCGCACGGGCAGGTGAACAAGGTCGCGGTTTCGCAGTCGTAGCAAGCGAAGTGCGCAATCTCGCGCAGCGGGCGGCTGCCGCAGCGAAAGACATCAAGGGTTTGATTGCCGACTCCGCCGCGAAGGTCCAGTCGGGCAGCGCCTTGGTGGAACATGCGGGCACGACGATGAATAGCATCATCGAGACGACCGCAAGCGTGGCGACGATCATGGGCGAAATCATGTCGGCGAGTAACGAGCAGACACGCGGGATCGAGCAGGTCAATCAGGCGATCACGCAACTCGATACGACCACGCAACAGAATGCTGCACTGGTCGAACAAGTGGCGGCCTCAGCGCTATCGATGGAGGACCAGACGATGGCCCTTCGTGATGTGGTGAGCGAGTTCAAGCTGTAAAAGTCAGTCTGTGACGCGGCGCCTACCTGAGCAGTCTGGCAGGTAGGCGCCGCGTCTTTTTGCTTTACGGTGCCGTTGTGATCGCCCCCTTCCTCATCACGGTCCCCGTTAAAAATCCCCGTTTGCCATCCATCTTATTGATAGCGCGCCATTCATTAGCCGACGCTTGATAAGCGGGTTAATGAATACTCGGCAATGCCGTCCGCGAACGGTTGATACGACGCCACTCGCCTGTTATGATTTTTGAGTCATATTTTCCGCTGAGGCCTTAATGAAACGGCTGAACGTTGCGATATCTCAATCGCTCAGAGATTGTTTCGTTATGGATTACGAGACGATCGGTATCAACGGAACAGACTTCACCAACGTGGCGGCGGCCGTGGCAACGGGCGGCGAGGCAGCGGCCATTCTCTCCAAAATCCACGATACCGGTTTTAATGTCCCATTCTTTTTGGCATTGAATCCCGGCGAGGATATCCCCGACGGTATTGCGGCACAATTAACCGGCGTTTTCGAAATCGGCAGAGGAAACCGTCACTATTACGGCAAGCAGATTGCCACTGCCGCCGATAAATACACGGAAGATTTATTTCCGCCGTTTTTCAAAATGCTGAAAGACTACGTCCAGCGCGGCTACGTGGCGTTTGATTGCCCGGGCCACCAGGGTGGCCAGTTCTTCTCCAATCATCCGCTGGGTCGCCAGTTCTTCGATTTCTACGGCGAAACGCTGTTTCGCTCGGATCTGTGCAACGCGGACGTCAAGCTCGGCGATCTGCTGATCCACGAAGGGCCGGCCGCCGATGCGCAGAAAAACGCGGCGCGTATCTACAACGCGGATAAGACCTATTTCGTCCTGAACGGGACGTCCACTTCGAACAAGGTCGTGACGAGTGCCTTGCTGGCGAAGGACGATCTCGTGCTGTTCGACCGCAACAATCACAAATCGAACCATCTGGGCGCAATGGTGCTGTCGGGAGCGATTCCGGTCTACCTCGAGACCGCGCGCAATGGCTACGGCTTTATCGGCGGCATCGACGCGCATTGCTTTGACGAGCGATATATCCGCGAGGCGATCCGAGAAGTGGCGCCCGAGCGAGCAGACGAAGCGCGCCCGCTGCGGCTCGCGATCATCCAGCTCGGGACCTACGACGGCACCATCTATAACGCACGACAGGTGGTGCAGCGCATCGGTCACCTGTGCGATTACATTCTGTTCGACTCGGCGTGGGTCGGCTACGAGCAATTCATCCCGATGATGCAGGCGAGTTCACCGCTCTTGCTCGAACTGGGCGAAAACGACCCGGGAATCTTTGTCACGCAATCTGTGCACAAACAGCAAGCCGGCTTTTCCCAGACCTCCCAGATCCACAAGAAGGATCGTCATATCAAGGGACAAAAGCGGTACTGCAGTCACAAACGCCTGAACAACGCGTACATGATGCATGCTTCCACCAGCCCCTTCTATCCGCTGTTTGCCGCGCTGGACGTCAACGCGCAGATGCATGCGGGCGCGGCGGGCAGAAAGCTGTGGCGCGACTGCGTGCACATCGGTGTCGAAGCGCGCAAGTTGCTATTACGCAGCTGCAAATACATCAAGCCATTCATTCCGCATACGGTCGATGGCCGCCCCTGGGACGACTATCCGACGGAGATGATCGTCGACGACCTGCGCTTCTTCAAATTCAACCCCAAGGAGTCATGGCACGCGTTCGAGGGCTATGCGGAAGACCAGTACTTTGTCGACCCCTGCAAGCTGCTGCTGACGACGCCCGGCATCGACATTCGGACCGGTGAGTACGGCCCGTATGGCATTCCCGCTTCGATACTGGCGAACTATCTGCGCGAGAACGGCCTGATCCCGGAAAAGGCCGACCTGAACTCGATTCTGTTCCTGCTCACGCCCTCGGAAAACCTTGCCAAGCTTCAGCACCTGATCGCGTTCATCTGCCGGTTCGAAAAGCACATCGACAACGACAGCCCGATGCAGGAAGTCCTGCCTTCGATCTATGCGCGGCATCGCGACTACTACGAGGGCAAGACGATTCGCGAACTGTGTCACCAGATGCATGATTTCTATCGAAGTCACGACATGAAGCGCCTGCAGAAGGAGATGTTCCGCAAAGCGCATTTCCCGAAGCAAGCCATGTTGCCGTCACAGGCCAATACCGCACTGGTCCGTAATGACGTCGAACTGGTTTCACTGACCGACATCGAAGGGCGCATCGCGGCCGAAGGTGCGTTGCCCTACCCGCCCGGCGTGTTGTGCGTCGTGCCTGGAGAAGTATGGGGCGGCCCGGCACTGAGCTATTTCCGAGCACTGGAAGAGGGCATCAACTGCCTGCCCGGTTTCGAACCCGAAATCCAGGGTGTGTATCTGCAGACCGGACCCGACGGCAAGAAACACGCATACGGTCACGTTGTGATCCCGTCTTGACCTCGTCTTCACCTCGTCGTGACCTAAAAGGACTTCATCCACCCAGGGAGCACCCCGATGAGCACCATCAACATCCGGTATGGGAAGGCGATCTGCGCTGCGTCAGTCGGCAGCGCTCAGACAAAGAGGGTTGGCTCATGAATTCACCGAACAGCGGTCATCAGCGACTCGGAAGACGGGCTTTGATCGTCGACGACGAGATTGCAGAAGAAAGTGCGGCCGGGCGAGCGGTGCGCTCGCTAATCGCGGAACTCGAGCGGCGCGATATCAGTGTCGTGACAGCGACCTCATCTGAAGACGCGGCCTTGGTCATCCGCTCAGACCCTTCGTTGCAATGCATTCTGCTCGACTGGGATCTGGGACCCGAAGGACACGACCTGTCGATCGCTGTGGTCGATGCCGTGCGCCACCGCAGCGGCACCGTGCCGATCTTTCTGCTGGCCGATCGTAGTGTGGCGTCCACGGTGCCGGCCGCAGTCATGGGTCAGATTGACGATTTCGTCTGGCTGCTGGAAGACACGACGGATTTTGTCGGCGGACGCATTCTCGCGGCGATCGACCGTTACCGGTCAACCGTGCTGCCGCCCATGTTCGCCGCCTTGGCGAAGTTCTCCCAGGTTCACGAATATTCATGGCACACGCCCGGACATACGGGTGGCACAGGGTTTCTGAAGTCGACGGTAGGTCGCGCGTTTTTTGAATTCTTCGGCGAGCCCCTGTTCCGTTCAGACCTGTCCATTTCGGTCGGCGAGCTCGGCTCGCTTCTCGACCACTCGGGACCGATCGGTGCCAGCGAGAAATATGCAGCCCGTGTCTTTGGCTCCCATCGCTCGTATCACGTAACGAACGGCTCATCGACCTCGAACCGCATCATCCTGATGGCGAGCGTCAGTCGCGACCAGATCGCACTGTGTGACCGCAACTGTCACAAGTCGGCCGAGCATGCGATGACAATGTCGGGCGCGATCCCGACTTACCTTGTGCCAATGCGCAATCACTACGGCATCATCGGCCCCATTCCGTCCGAACGCCTGACCCGGGTGGCGATCCGCAAGCTGATCGATTCCAACCCGCTCGCGGCTGGTATTGAAGATCGCGAGCCCAAGCACGCGATCATCACGAACTCCACGTACGACGGCCTTTGCTACAACGTGACACGGGTTGAGGAATTGCTGGGCGCCAGCGTCGACCGTCTGCATTTCGACGAAGCCTGGTACGGCTACGCGCGATTCAATCCGATGTACCGCGATCGACATGCGATGCACGGCGACCCTGGTGACCACTCCGCGAACAAGCCCACCGTGTTTGCAACGCAGTCCACCCACAAGCTGCTCAACGCGCTCTCGCAAGCCTCGTTCATTCATGTGCGCGATGGCAAGAACCCGATCCCGCACGGCCTCTTCAACGAGACGTTCATGATGCACGCGTCGACCTCGCCGAACTACGCGATCATCGCGTCTAACGACGTCTCGGCGGCCATGATGGATGGACCGGGAGGCGAAGCGTTGACGGGCGAATCGATTGAGGAAGCGGTTGCCTTCCGGCAGATGATTTCGCGGCTGAACAACGAGTTCGGCGACAAGGGCGAATGGTTCTTCGATTGCTGGCAGCCCGACACGGTCATCGATCCGAAGACCGGGCGCACGCTCCCGTTTTATGAAGCCTCGGCAGAAGCGCTCACGACCTATCCCTCGTGCTGGGTGCTGAAACCAGGCGCGCAGTGGCACGGCTTTGGCGAGATTGAAGACGGCTACTGCATGCTCGATCCGATCAAGGTCTCCATCGTGACGCCCGGCGTCGCCCCACGTGGCGGCCTGATGCCGGTGGGCATTCCGGCGAGCCTCGTCACGGCTTATCTCGATTCGCGTGGCATCGTCGTCGAGAAGACCACCGACTTCACGATCCTGGTCCTGTTCTCGATCGGCATCACCAAGGGCAAGTGGGGCTCGCTGGTCAGCGCACTATGCGACTTCAAGCGCGACTACGACGTCAATCTGTCGCTTGAACGCGCGATCCCGGCACTGATCGAGGACCACGGCGACCGGTACGCAGGCATGGGCCTCAAAGATCTCGCCGACACGATGTTCTCGGCGATGAAAGAGCTCAAGACCACGCAGATGATGTCCGAGGGTTTCTCTGAGCTGCCGCATCCCGAGATGAGCCCGGTGCGCGCCTATGAAAGGCTGGTGCGCGGCCAGGTCGAGCAGGTGACACTCAATGAGCTGGCTGGACGCACGGTCGCCACCGGTGTGGTTCCTTATCCGCCCGGCATTCCACTGCTGATGCCGGGCGAGAACGCGGGGCCCGCCGACGGTCCGATTCTCGGCTACCTCAAATCGCTCGAGGCCTATGACCAGCGTTTTCCCGGTTTTACGCATGACACCCACGGCGTGGAAGTTGAAGACGGCGTGTACCGCGTCTACTGCCAGACGCGAGTTTGATCCGGTTGCAGCCACCTATCGTCGCAGTTGCAATCTGACTGCGCTTTTGCTGAGGGGATTGAGATGAGTGCAACGAAGAACAAAATGTCCGTGTGGCAGCTGACCATTTTGACAGCCGTCAACATGATGGGCTCCGGCATCATCTTGCTGCCCTCCAAGCTCGCCGAGGTCGGTACGATCTCGATCTTCTCGTGGGTCATCACGGCCGGCGGCTCGCTCGCCCTCGCTTATGCGTTTGCCCGGTGCGGCATGCTCAGCCGAAAGCCGGGCGGCATGGGCGGCTATGCGGAATACGCATTTGGCAAGGCCGGCAACTACATGGCGAACTACACGTATGGGCTCTCGCTCGTGATCGCCAACGTGGCCATTGCAATCACCGCGGTCGGGTATGGCACGGTGCTATTCAG
>JAMFSK010000010.1 GCA_026225235.1 Burkholderiales bacterium | reverse complement strand
GGCAGCCCGTCGCGGTCCCACTCGGCCAGTTGCCGGCAGGTCTCGGCGAGTACCCAATAGCCGATCTGCAGGATCTGGCCTGATCGTTCCGCTACCGGAATGAACTCGAGCGGGGCGACCGAGCCGAGTTTCGGATCGTTCCAGCGCAACAACGCCTCAGCGCCGACCAGCTTCTCGACGCTCCCGTTGAACTTGGGCTGGAAGTGCAGCGACAGATACCCGTGCGTGAGCGCTTCTTGCAAACCGCGCTGAATATTGAGCACGCGTGTCGCGGTCTCGGTCATCTCGGGTTCGAACATGCGGAAGGTGTTGCGCCCGTTCTGCTTGGCCCCGTACATGGCCGCATCGGCATTCTTGAGCAGCTCTTCGACCGTCAAGCCATCGCGCGGATGCATGGCGATGCCGATGCTGGGCGTCACCTGCAACGGCACGCCGTCGACCACGAGGTCCTCTTCCATATGGGTGAGGATCAGCGAGGCGATCACCGAGGCATCCTGGGGCGAATCGAGATTCTCGATCACCACGACGAACTCGTCACCGCCGATCCGCGCGATCGTGCCGTGGCGGCGCACGGCCTGGCGCAGCCGTTGGGCGAAGGCCTGCAATACGCCATCGCCCACTGAGTGGCCCAAGGAGTCGTTGATAGTCTTGAAGCCATCGAGATCCATGAACAGCACGGCAAACGGCACGCCCGTGCGCTGCGACCGGGTGATGGCACGTGCCACGCGCTGCACGAGAGTGGCGCGGTTGGGCAGTTCGGTGAGCGTGTCGACCGTGGCAAGACGCAATAGCTGGCGATTGGCCGTTGTCAGCGAGGCTGACATCTGAAGGGCTCGGTGCTGGAAATGACGTTCGGTTGCCGACAGGATCAGGGTGGTGGAGAGCAGTGCCAGGGTGAAGATGCCAATCGTGACGGCCAGCCAGTTGCCGTCGAGATCATTGGCCGCCCCGCAGACCGCGCCGGGCGCGAAAGAAGCGGCCGACATGCCCGTGTAGTGCATGCCGCAGATCGCGACGCCCATGATCACGGCCGCACCCAGGCGCTTGTACACCGCGAGCGGACTATCGTCGCGGCGCAGGCGATGTGCGATCCACAAGGCCGTGAGCGATGCGCCGATGGCGACAACCAAGGACAGCGTGACGCGCAACGGGTCATACGCGATTGACGGCGACATCAGTATCGCCGCCATGCCGAGGTAGTGCATCGCGGCGATGCCGAAGCCCATCACGACGCCGCCGATGATCAGCCGCCTGTTCGAAAGCTGCGAAACCGATACGATTCGCAGCGCGAAGTTGGACACGGCGATCGACACCAGCAGCGACACCATCGTGATCCACACGTTATAGCCGAGTCTGATGGGCAGTTCGAAGGCGAGCATGCCGATGAAGTGCATCGCCCAGATCCCCACGCCCATCGACAGCGCGCCGCCCAACAACCAGCGCGAGCGGCGCGTGTCGTGAACGGGACTCGCGAGGCGCGCCACCAGGTCGAGCGCCGCGAACGACGCGAGCACGGCGACCAGCAGCGACATCATGACCAAAGGTGGGTTATAGGTGCTGTTCATAGTGATGGTGGCGGGACCCGCGCAGCGCTCATCCCCTCATCGTCCTGTTAACGGCAGGCAGGCGAGCGACTTGAGCGCGGTATCGGGGACTGTTGCGCAGGGGCTGCAACGCGCGCGCGACTTGCAGCCTCCGCCAAGACTCTGTGCGGGGCGTCGCGACACATCGACGGACATTCATCAGCACATGTCGGGTGCCGGCCGGCATCGGCGCGCAATCCGTGTGAGGCAGGCTCAGCGGGCAGCCGCGGCACAAGACTGTGCCGCGGCAAGGTCTGAAGAGAGCCCCGCGTCGTGCCGCGCGACGCCTCGCCATCCCCCCGGAATCGACGCGTGCGGCCTGTTTTGGCAGCAGGCGCACCGGTCTGCTAGCTTGCGTCCTTTATGTCCGCCGATACACTGGCATGAACGCTCAAGCGGGGTGATCGTCATGACATCGACAGCAGTGGTCAGGCAGGAATTGGCCGTCGCGGCCTTTAAAAAGGTCTACGACGTGGGCGCAGTCGAGGCGGCACTCGGCGAGCTCAATGACAACTCGAACGACGCGTTACGCGCGACCTACGAGAAGATGTTGCGCACCGGGGGCCTGCGCTTCTGCGTAAAACCCAATCGGATGCCCACGTTCGAACAGATCGCCGCGGAACTGCCGAACTTCGGCGAACCGCTGGACGACGTGCGTCGACAGATCGCCTTGTGTAGTGAGACCGAAGACCGTCTTGAACTCGTACCGATGCTGCTGCTCGGCGAACCCGGCATCGGCAAGACTCACTTCGCCAAGCATCTCGCCCGGCTGCTCGGCACCGCCTGCCACTATGTCGCGATGAGCTCGCTGACCGCGGGCTGGATCCTCTCGGGCGCTTCGTCGCAGTGGAAGAACGCCAAGCCGGGCAAGGTCTTCGAAGCGCTCGTGCATGGCAGCTATGCCAACCCCGTGATCATCATCGACGAGATCGACAAGGCGAGCGGCGACGCGAACTACGATCCGCTGGGTTCGCTCTACGCGCTGCTCGAACATGACACGGCTTCAAGCTTTACCGACGAGTTCGCCGAAGTGCCGATCGATGCGGCAAGCGTGGTCTGGATCGCCACAGCGAATGATGCGCGCGGCATCCCCGAGCCGCTGCTGAACCGGATGAACGTCTACGAGATCCCGGCGCCCGATCACGCCGGCGCGCTGCGCATCGCCCAAACCATTTACACTGAGATCCGCAGCGCGCATGCATGGGGTGCGCGTTTTCCCGAACGGCTCGAACCGGCGCCGCTCGATCGGCTTGCCGCCATGAAGCCGCGCGAGATTCGCCGGGCCGTGCTGCATGCGTTCGGCAATGCGCGGCTGGCAGGGCGCGACGTCGTCGGTGCCGATGACGTCGAGGCAGATCGAGTCGCAAAACGTCGGGCCATCGGCTTCTAGGCAACGACGCACCCGCCTCGCGCAACAAGACGGAACATACCGCCGCCTGAACGCTCAACGATACCGGCCGCCTCACAATGACGGAGGAGATCGATGGAACGGATCGAATGCGTGGTGATCGGCGCCGGTGTAGTGGGCCTGGCGATCGCCCGGGAACTCGCAGCGCGTGGCAAGGAGGTGCTGATCCTCGAGCGCGCCGAGTCGATCGGCACCCAGACTAGCTCGCGCAACAGCGAGGTGATTCATGCCGGGCTTTATGCACCGCCCGACTGGCTCAAGACACGCTTGTGCATCGAAGGCCGACGGCGCCTTTATGCCTACTGCGAGCTCCATCAGATCCCTTTCAAACGATGCGGCAAGCTGCTCGTCGCCACAAGCGACGCCCAGATCGGCCAACTCGACGCACTCGCCGAGCGGGCTCGACTCAATGGCATTGACGATCTGCGGCGACTCGATGCTGCCGAGATCGCCGAGTTCGAACCCGAACTGACCTGTCGTGCCGCATTGCTCTCGCCCTCTACGGGCATTATCGACAGCCATCAATTGATGCTCGCCCTGCTCGGCGACGCCGAACGCGACGGGGCACTGCTGGCCGTGCGCTCGCCGTTCGAATCGGCCGAGATCCGCGACGATGGATTCGTGATCCACGCGGGCGACGACCCGCTTGCGCCGCTCGCCCTGCACGCACGCTGCGTGATCAACGCGGCCGGGCTCGAAGCCTCGGCCGTGGCCGCGCGGTTTCGCGGCTTGCCCGCCCAGTGCGTGCGGCGGCAATGGTTTGCGCGCGGCAACTATTTCAGCCTCGCGCAGCGCACGCCGTTCTCGCATCTGATCTATCCCATGCCCAACGAGGCGGGACTCGGCGTGCACCTCACGCTCGATCTCGGCGGCCAGGCGAAGTTCGGCCCCGATGTCGAATGGGTCGACCAGATCGCCTATAACGTCGACCCGGCACGTGCCGACGGTTTCTATTCGGCCGTGCGCGAGTACTGGCCCGGGCTTGCCGACGGCGCGCTGCAACCGGCCTACGCGGGTATCCGGCCGAAGCTCGTAGGCCCTGGCAAGGCACCGGCCGACTTTGCGATCGACGGCCCGGCGCATCATGGCATTGCCGGCCTGATCAATCTGTTCGGCATCGAGTCACCGGGCCTGACCGCCTCGCTGGCCATCGCCTGCCATGTCGCGGCCCTCCTTGAACAGCCCTGACTCGCGCGCCGCATCTTGTTATGCTCGCCTCGACCACCCCAGAGTGGTCCCCCCACAATAAAGCGCAAACAGGACAGTCTCATGAACAATACGCGTCGCTCCTTCCTGATTCGTAGTGCCGGCGTGGTATCGGCTCTTGCGCTCGCGCGCACGGCCAATGCAGCCGACCCGTTGCCGGAAACCGATCCGACTGCCCAGGCGCTCGGCTACAAGGCCGATGCAAGCAAGGTGGACAAGGCCAAGTTCGCGCGGTACACGGCCGGCATGAAGTGCAGCAATTGCGCCTTGTATCAGGGTGCCGCGGGTTCGAAGTCGGGCCCGTGCCCGATGTTCGGCGGCAAACTGGTGGATGCAAACGGCTGGTGCAACGCCTATTCGAAGAAGGCCTGACGCGCAACGGCCGCGCTGCGGCGATTGCGGGTATCACCCTAGACTGTCAACCGTTTCGCTGGCCGGCCCGTTCCGGCTACAACCAGTGTGAGAAGGTCCCGAAGCGCGAAGCCGCGTGGCGGGCCGCTCCCCCTGGCCGACGGCCGGCACGGACGGGACGGCGGGCCGTGCGATGGGATGGACTCAGCGCTTCAGGAATACTCGGCGTGAATCCCGAGATCTCCTAAACCCTGCGTGTGATACCGTAATTGCAGCGAGTCAAGCCTGGAACTGTTCGAAAAACCAACACAAAATCTTTTTGAAACGCACTACACTCAGGCCCAAGTTCCGCAGGGCCCTGGCGCCACAAACGAACGGGAAAGCGGCCTTGAACTGTGCATTACGATGCATGCTGCGCAGTCGTCACGGGGGAAACGCCAGGCATCACGCATGACGCCTGACGGGTGCGGCAGATTTTTGACCTGAACTGGAGACTTACATGAAGCACAAGCTGCAAAAAGTGTTGCCGATCGCCGCAGCAGCGGTTCTCTATGCCACGTTCGCCACGGGCGCATCGGCCGATGAAGTCGTCAAGATCGGTCACGTCGCGCCGCTCACCGGCGGTATCGCCCACCTGGGCAAGGACAATGAAAACGGCGCGCGCCTCGCAGTCGAGGAAATCAACGCCAAGGGCCTGACGATCAACGGTCAGAAGGTCACGCTGCAACTCGACCCGCAAGACGATGCAGCCGATCCGCGTCAGGCGACCCAGGTCGCACAGCGTCTGGTCGACGACAAGGTCGTGGGCGTGGTCGGTCACTTGAACTCGGGCACCTCGATCCCGGCGTCGAAGATCTATAGCGATGCAGGCATCGTTCAGATCTCGCCGTCTGCGACCAACCCGACGTACACGCAACAAGGCTTCAAGACGACCTATCGCGTCGTTGCGACCGATGCGCAACAAGGTCCGGCACTGGCGAACTTCGCCGCCAAGACCCTGAAGGTCAAGAGCGTCGCCATCGTCGATGATGCGACCGCTTACGGCGAAGGTCTGGCCAACGAGTTCGAAAAGACCGCCAAGGCCCTCGGCCTGACCGTCGTTTCGCACGATGCGACCAACGACAAGGCGGTCGACTTCCGCGCCATTCTGACCAAGATCAAGGGTGAGAAGCCGGACGCGATCATGTACGGCGGCATGGATGCAACGGGTGGTCCGTTCGCCAAGCAAGCCAAGCAACTCGCGATCAGCGCCAAGGTGCTGGCCGGTGACGGCGTCTGTACCGAAGACTTGTCGAAGCTGGCAGGCGACGCAGCAGACAACGTGATCTGCTCGCAAGCCGGCATGGCGCTCGAAAAGATGGCTGGCGGTGCTGAATTCTCGGCCAAGTACCAAAAGCGTTTCAATCAACCGATCCAGATCTACGCACCGTTCACGTATGACGCTGTGTACATCATTGTTGACGCCATGAAGCGTTCGAACTCGACCGATCCGGCGAAGATCCTCGCTGCGATGCCGGCGACCGACTACAAGGGCGTGATCGGTGAAACGCAGTTCGACTCACATGGTGACCTGAAGTCGCCGGTGATCTCGCTGTATGACTACAAGAACGGCACGAAGACGCTGCTCGATATCGTCAAGATGTAAAGCCACTTGCCGCGCTTCGCTTCTTCGGAAACGAGCGCCGCAATCAAAAAGCGCACAGGGTTTGCACCCTGTGCGCTTTTTTTGTCCGTATGCCGGGCGGTTACAGAGCGCGCGACATACGGAGACAGACGACTACTTGTGGGTCACACCACCGAGCAGGCTCGCGACTGGAGCGAGCAGGCCGCCAAGACCTGAGGGGCCACTGCCGGAGTTGCCGCCGGCGTTGCTGCCCGAGCCGGTCGACGTCGCGGTGATCGAGCCCGACAGCGAAGCCGAGACGGTGGTCGTCACCGAACTGAGCAGGCCGGTCACCGGAGACAACGCGCTGCCGGCACCGCCCGTGCTGCCTCCACCCGCCGATGAGCCCACGCCTGCAACAACGCCGTTCACGGTGCTACTCACCGTGCTCAGCACGCCGGCCACCGGTGCAAGCGGATTCTGGCCGCCGGTCGATCCGCCCAGGCCACCGAGACTACCCGTGAGCGCACTCAGCGCACCGCTGATCGGGCCCAGCGGGTCGGTGCCTCCCGATCCGCCGGCGAGCGAACCGAGCACACCCTTGAGCGGCCCGAGCGGGTCGCTGCCCGTGCCGCCGCCCAAACCACCGAGACCGCCCAGGCCAGACAGGCCACCCACGCCGTTCGACAACAGACCGGTGAGCGGCGCCAGCGGACTGGTGGTGCCGGGATAGGTCAGCAAGCCGCCGACACCATCGACCGTCGCACCGACCTCGCTGACGACATGCCCGAGGTTCTGGCCGATCGCGTTGCCTGTGGCATTCGAGACCTGCTGGCCCGCCGCGATCACGCCGTTTCCGACCGTATCGAGCACACCGGCAAGCGCACTGCCCACTCCGGTCGCCCCGCCGAGCGTCTCGGTCGTGCCGGTGACCGTCGAAGTGATCGGCACGATCACATTGCTTAGCGACTGAGTCAGCGCTACCACCGGCGCGCTCGACAGCGCGTCGCCGAGCTGCGTGCCGCCGTTAGCGATAGCTGTGCCAAGCGTCGACACCGCGCTGCCAAGGGGCGTGGTCAAAGGCGCCAGCGGCGAGAGCGGACCGGCGCCGAGGCTCGTGACGAGTTGCCCGGCGCTGTTCACCGCGTCACCGGCATCGGTGACGACGTTGCCCGTGCTTGCGACCGTGATGCCCACCGGATTGATCGCCGTGCCGAGTTCGCCGAGGCCCAACGCGACTCCGGTGCCAAGTGTCGTGACCGCGTCGCCAGTGTTTGACACAACGCCGCCAAGCGCAGTCGAGGTCGCGGGATTGGCGCCGGGGATCGACGTCGCGCCGATCTGAGAGCCGATGGCGCTGACGGTTTGCCCGGTGGAGGTGAGCAGGTTGCCGCCGTCGCCGACGATTGGCGCGACGCCGTTGACCAAGGGAGGGAACGGCGAACCGCCGGGCCCCTGCGGACCGGCCGGGCCTTGCGGACCCGTGGCACCTGTGGCCCCGGTCGCACCTGTTGCACCTGTTGCACCTGTTGCACCTGTTGCACCTGTCGCACCTGTCGCACCTGTTGCACCTGTCGCACCTGTCGCACCTGTCGCACCTGTTGCGCCTGTCGCACCTGTCGCACCTGTCGCACCCGTCGCACCCGTGGCACCTGTCGAACCCGTCGCACCTGTCCCACCGGTGCTTCCCGAGCTTCCAATCCCTCCGCTCCCTCCTGTCCCGCCGGTACTACCCGTTGCACCTGTACTTCCAGTGCCTGCTGTCCCGCCGCTGCCCGTTGCCGCCGTCCCGCCGGTTGAACCCGCGCCCGTCGTCGGGATCGTGGTCCCCTTGCGCGGCCCCGGCGCGTCGTTCGCACAGCCATACATCGAAACCAGTAAGGCGACGCTCACCGCGATCGCACCAGGCTTATAAACGTGTTTCATGATTTTTGCTCCCCGAGTGTGTGTAGCGGGAAGCCTTTCTGCAACTCCTGTACCAATTGCCACTAAGCGCTCCGCCGCACAGTCAGGCGCTGCGCAGCCCCTAGAATCGGGGCTGGGTCGATTTGCGCGCAGCCACATTTCGCCGGGCGGCCCCCGATGTAACGCCTGATGCCGTTACGAACGGACCGTAACGTCTCCATCGCAAGCCATGAGACCGCCCCCACGGAGGAACCATGCAAGTGCAGCACGCGCGGCAGATCGAGGCCGAATACATGACGCCCTTGCTGGGCCTTGTGGAAGCGCTCGCGGAAGGGGTGCTCCTGAGGCTCGCCAACGGCAAGATCATCTATGCGAACGAGGCGGCCGCGCGGATCCTAGGCACGTCCCGCGCGGCGTTGCTCGACGCCACGCCACCCAGGCTGATCAAGACCCTGCTCAATGACCAGGGGCGCCGCATGCGCCGCCGCGACTGGCCTGATGCACGCGCGCTGCGTTCTGGCGAGCGCGTGCGCGACCAGATCCTGGGCCTGGTCAATGTGCGCGACGACAGCGTGCGCTGGCTCGTCGCGACCTGCCAGCCGCTGAGCGCCGAAGGCGCGGCCACGCCGCATAGCGTGATGATTTCGTTCGAGGACGTGACCGAGGTCCGCGAAGCGCGCCGCCGCGTGCGCTACCTCGCCACGCACGATTCGCTCACGGGCCTGCTCAACCGCGGCGCCTTCGAGGAAACCATGGCCACCGCGTTGTTGCGCGTGGCGCGCCGTGGCGGCCAGTTTGCGCTGCTGTATATCGATCTCGACCGCTTCAAGAGCATCAACGATTCGCTCGGCCACACGGTCGGCGACAATTTGCTCCAGCATCTCGCGCGGCGTTTCGAGAAAATCATCGGCTCAGCCGGTCAGCTGGCCCGCTGGGGTGGCGACGAATTCCTCGTGCTGCTCGACGATGCCACCCACGCCCTCGCGGTGGCACAAAGGCTGATCGACGCGGCGGGAGAGCCGTGCGAAGTCGAGTCGCTGCTGTTGAGCATCGGTGCTTCGATCGGTATCGCGTTTGCGCCCGAACATGGCACTGATACGGCCACGCTGCTGCGGCACGCCGATACCGCGATGTATCGCGCGAAGGAACATGGCCGGCGTCAGGCAGAGATCTTCAATCCCGCGATGAACGCCCACCTCGAGCGACGCGCGCGGCTCGACGCGGGCTTGCGCCAGGCGCTCGATCGCAATGAACTCAGCATCATCTATCAGCCCGTGATCGATTTGCGCTCGCTGGAGATGACCGGCGTTGAGGCACTTTTGCGCTGGCATTCACCCGAACTCGGCGACATTGCGCCCAGCGAGTTCATCGCGCTTGCGGAAGACACCGGGCTGATCGTGCCGATCGGCGAGTGGGCGATGCGCACGGTGTTTGCACAAGCGGCCGAATGGCAGGCGATCCAGGCGGCGCAGATTGCATCGCTGCAGGTCGGCGAAGTGATGCGGCCGCCGTTGCGTGTCGCTCTGAATGTGTCAGCGCGCCAGTTACTCTGGTCGGACCTCGCCAATACGGTCGAGCGCGCGCTCGCCGCGACCGGCGCGCTGCCGCGCCGACTCGAATTCGAGCTCACCGAAAGCTTGTTACTGCAGGACTCCACCACGCTCGCCCGCAATATCTCGCGCTTGCGCGAAATGGGGATTCAGCTTGCGATCGACGACTTCGGCACGGGCTACGCATCGCTGTCTTACCTGCTGCGCTTTCCGATCTCGACGCTGAAGATTGACCAGTCGTTTATCCGGCGCGTGCCGGGCGATCGCGACGCGATGTCGATCGCCGAGGCGATCGTTGCGATGAGCAGTGCGCTCGGGCTGCGTTGCATCGCGGAAGGGGTGGAGACACGCGCACAGTTCGATTTTCTGCGGATGGTCGATTGCGACGCAATCCAGGGCTTCCTGGTCGCATCGCCCCTCGACGCCGCTCAGATCAGCGAGCGATTGCTCGCACCCAACGGCAGGCAGGTCACTGTCGGCTCAAGCGAATAAGAAGTCATAAGAAGTCACGCACGGCACCGGCAACCCCGGCCCGACGACATCCTGCACAAGCGGATGCGGCTGCGGCTGCGAACGCCCGCGGCAGCGGTGCTGCCAACACTCCCGCGATTGTCGTCCGCCCGCGCGCGGCCCGCATGTTCGCCACAGCGCCGATCAGTTCACGCCGGGCTTCGGGCGCAGCACCCGGGGGCCGGCGATCGCAACGAGCGCCGCGCAAGCGATCACCACGGACATGCCGATCGGCAGGTTCGTCGCATGTGAGGTGAGGCCGATCAGCACCGGACCGATCAGCAGGCCCACGTAGGCCATCGCAGCGACCCGCGCCACGCCTTCGGCCGCATGCAAGCCCGGCACGCGCGCCGCCGCGAGGAACATCACCGGCATCATATTGGCCAAGCCCAGCCCCATCAGCCCAAAGCCGATCAGAGCCACCAACGGCAACGGCACAAGCAGCCCGAGTAGCATGCCCGCGCTTGCGAGCACGCCGCTACCGACCACCAGCCGGCCGTCGTCGACATGCGCGCGCACCGCGTCGCCCGAAAACCGGCCGAGCGCCATGCCACCCGAAAAGGCCGCATAGGCCGCACTCGACATCCCGGTGCTGGCGTGAACCACATCACGCATATACACCGTCGACCAGTCGTACATCGCGCCCTCGGCGATCAGTGCGACAAGCGCCAGCGCGCCCAAAGCGAACAGGCCGCGACGCAACCTTTGTTTGTTCGCATGGCCCGCGGCGTCCAGTACGGCGGGCGCGGTGTGGGGAAGCAGGAAGGGGCGCGAGGCCATGATGATCGAAGCACCCACCGCGCTCGCGAGAGCGAAGTGAACTTCGGGTCGCATCCCATGCGAGAGCGCGAGGCCACCGAGCGCCGCGCCTGCGAGCCCCCCGAGGCTGAACATGCCGTGCAGCGAGGAGACGATCGGGCGGCCGATCGCGGCCTCGACGTCGGCCGCCTCGGTATTCATCGAGACGTCGAGCGCGGCGCCTGTTGCGCCATAAAGCGCGAGCAGGGCGACCACCACCCAGTACGACGGCACGAGCAACAGCAACGAGGTGATGAAACACGCACTGATGCCGCCAACCGTGCAGGCGGTGCGGGTGCCGACGCGCGCCGCCCATTTGCCGATGAACGGCATCGCCGCGATCGAGCCGCCCGCCACCGCAAACAGCGCCACCGACAATTGCGCGTCGTCGAGACCGAACTTTTCCTTCACGGTCGGTACATGCACGCCCCAGGAAGCGAACACCCAGCCCGCGGTAAAGAACAGCCCCATGGTGGCAAGGCGGGCACGGGCGGCTCTGGCAGCGGTAATCGGAGGGGTCGTGGCGGACACAGGCGGGCGGTGCTCCGTAAGATTAGAAAGCTCAGCTCAGGCGGGCGCCCATTCTAACGGAGCACACTTGCTCTTGCTTTGTTACGCTTGGCGTCTGAAAAGCGCTTGCAGGAATGACTCGACGTGAACATTGCCCTCGACGAACCGCTCCAGTTGCTTCACACCGCCCGCTTCGGCTCGCTTGCGACGCGCTCGCGCGAGGACGGCTGCCCGTATCCGACCGTGCTGCCGTTCGCGCCCGACGCGCGTCACCGACCCGTCATGCTCGTCAGCCGGCTCGCCGAGCACACGCGTAACCTCCAGGCTGACGCCCATGCTGGCTTTCTGCTGTTTGACGGCTGCGCGGCCGATGTGCTCGCCAGTCCGCGCACCACCTTGACCGGCCGGGCTGTACCCAGCGAGTGCACGGGCTCGGGCGCCGGCTCGCCCGCGCGCCGCTATCTGCGCTATCACCCCGACGCCGAGCGTTATCTCCAGCTCGGCGATTTTTCATTTTTCACCTTTGTCCCGGCCAGACTGCGCCATATCGGTGGCTTCGGTGCGATGGGCTGGATCGACGCACACGAACTAAACCCCATCGCGCCACTCGACGACGCCGAGGAAAGCGCGCTGCTCGACGCAATCACGCCCCTGCTGAATGACGGCATTCGGCTACTCGGCATCGACCGTCATGGCATCGATTACGCAAGCGAAGGCACTCGCCGCCGCCAAACCTTTGCCGCGCCATGCGCGGATCGCGCCGCACTTGAAGCCGCAATCGAGCCCGCAATGCGAACAATCAATGGCAATTCATCTGCGGCGAGATGACCCAAGCACTGCGGCAGAACGTCGCATTTGCATGAATCGATCAACCGATAATCCGGCCAATTATTTCAGTTTTGTAAGTAGAATTTAAAGCGCCCAAACCAATCTTCATACGATAGTCATTTGGCTAATCAAGATTGGCGCGCATCACCCTGAATCATCTGCCGACAAGGCAAGCCAACCCAGCGCGTGTGCCATTCTGCATCTGCTGCATACGTGTGAGCGAATCAGCCATGCGCGTCCTACGGATCAATGACGTACTTGGATGCACGTAAATTCTTCCGACAATTGAGGAAAAAGTTTAATAATCGATAACACCGTGATTACCCGAGAAACCTTTCCTTTCCCGGAAACGCTCATGTATTATTCGGACTAGCCTAAATGCAACGCCGGTGATTGCACGCGGCCTTCACCACAGCTTGGTTGGACCTAAACACAAAAAGGAATCGCAATGTCTTCATACAAGGAACTGCTCGCGCAACGCGAGAAGCTGGAGAAGCAGATCGAAGAAGCCAAGGAACGTGAGTTCACGGCCGTGGTGGACGACATCAAGCAGAAAATGGCGGATTACGGTGTGACGCTTGCCGACCTGGGTATTGCATCCGGCCGTGGCAAGTTCGGCAAGGTCCGCGCGCGTGCTGGCGTGGCGCCGAAATATCGCGATCCGAATAGCGGCAGCACGTGGTCAGGCCGCGGCAAACCGCCGAAGTGGATTGCGGGACAGAATCGCGATCAGTTCCTGATCCAGAAGTAACATCCGATTTCCTGCAAGAAAATTGTCGGGTCATTAGACGGGCCGACCAGACATCCTGATCCATCACGTGAAGTAGCGGGTTTGGCTACGCGTGACGGGTTTGGCCATGCTTTAGACACATCCGATCTTTTTTCTATACCGACCTGTCAGCGCTGACATATCGGCCGATTCGCCGTTCCCGTTGCGAAATGCAAGGGGAACGGCGTTTTGCGTTAACGTTATCGACAAAAGTCATACAGTCACTTCGCATCAGGAAAGTCTGAACCAACGCGCGATTAAGTCTGATGAATAACGTAATAACGCTGAATCTCTCCACTCGGTCAACTTCGTCGAAAGCTTTCATCCAGGTAAAGCGCGGTAAGTATTCGACTCGATTTGTGTTTAGCTCTCGCTTGTCTGATCCTCCTACATGGCAAATCACACACCCACCTCAGAGGTGTCACCGTACACTGTCAGCATAGGGAGTTTGCTCCGAACACGACCGAGAACTCGGCGCACACATAGGCACTATTCTCATCGAGAATCGGGATTCATGGCTATTACCAGCAGCGAAAAGAAGCGAGTTGCACGTCAGACCACGCGGGTCAGCATCGTGGTCAATATCGGCATGACGGCGGTTCAAATTGTGGTCGGTTTCCTGGCGCATTCACAGGCACTCATCGCCGACGGCGTGCATTCGCTTTCGGATCTGATTGCCGATTTTCTGGTGCTAATTGCCAACCGGCACAGCGACGCCGCTCCCGACGACGACCATAACTACGGTCACAGTCGCTACGAAACGGTCGTCTCGCTACTGCTCGGCGCCTTGCTGCTTGCGGTGAGCGCCGGCATGCTCTGGCGCGCGGGGCTGCGCATCGCCGAGCTGCAAGACATCGCGCCGGTCAAGCTGGTCGCGCTACCGGTCGCTGTGATCGCGCTGATCGCCAAGGAAACCCTGTTTCGCTACATGCTGCGCGCGGCCGAGCGGGTGCGCTCCGCCATGCTGATTGCCAACGCGTGGCACGCGCGTTCGGACGCCGCGTCTTCGCTGGTCGTCGGACTCGGCATTATCGGCAGCCTGCTCGGTGCGCCGGTGCTCGACCCCGTCGCGGCATCGATCGTCGGTTTCATGGTCGGCAAGATGGGTTTCAATTTCGCGTGGGATGCCTTGCAGGATCTGTCGGACCGCGCGCTCGACACCGACGCGGCCGAACACATTCGCGCGCTGGTCTTAAGCACGCCCGGCGTGCGCGAAGTGCATGAATTGCGTACACGCAAGATGGGCGACTACGCGCTGGTCGACGCGCATATTCTCGTCGACCCGATGATCAGCGTTTCGGAGGGGCATTTCATTGCGGAGAGTGCGCGGCTGCGCGCGCTTCAGGACTCGCGGGTGCTCGACGCGTTGATTCACGTCGATCCTGAACGCGATCAGCTCGAACCGCCTGCGGGCGTCTATTTGAAAACGGATGCGTCCCGCCGAGGCGCGTCGACCAGCGCCGTCAAAGGCGCTACCGGCAAGCTCACTGACAGCCGTAGCAAGGCTGACGAACTGAAGGCCCCGGCGACGATTCAGCCTGCTGCCAACCTCACGCCGCACACGCCGCCTACCCGCGACCAGTTACTGCCGGCGATCCGGCAAGCGCTGGAAGTCTATGAGATGGCGCTAGACACCGTGAATCTCCACTACCTCGAGGGCACGGTGGATCTCGACATCTATCTGCTGTCGGCGCACCCGGAGGAAGACGCGGCTCACACCGCCGTGCGCGCACGCGCGATGGAGCCCGACCTCACTGCGCTGGCCGGCAAGTTGCAGGTACGCCACATCCGCCTGCTCCAGCGGCTGACCACACCGAGCGGCGATGCGCTCAGAGTGGCAACTGCGTATCGAACTTGATCTCGCGTAGCACCACGCTCGTCCTGACCTGGGCGACCGCCGGGATTTTGAAGATTCGCTCGTGCAGGAAACTGTCGTAGGCCTTGATGTCGGTCGCGACGATTTTGAGGATGTAGTCGGCCTCGCCCGTCGTGCTGTAGCACTCCGTGACTTCGGGATAGGCGGAAATCTCGCGCTCGAATGCTTCGGCGCCGCCTTCGGTATGCCGGATCAGGTGGATATGCGCGAGCGCGCAGACGTGCAGGCCGAGCTTTTCGCGATCGAGTAGCGCGGTATAGCGCTGGATGACCCCGGATTGCTCCATGTCCTTGATGCGACGCCAGCATGGCGTACTCGACAATCCGACCTGGTCCGAAATCTCCTGGACTGAGCGCCGGGCGTCGAGTTGCAAGAGGCGCAGGATTCGCTGCGAAAACGCGTCGAGTGCCAAGATGCCTCCAAAGGGGTGGTTTTTCTCAAAATACTAGGTCGCCACCGAATGGAAAGCAACGCGAAAGGCTCGGGTGAGTACACCTATTTTCATCCTTCGCGCGCTCTGGTTCGATCTGGCCGTGTCTCCCCGGCCCGCCGGACCTGGCTTACAGCATGCCCATGCTGCTCGGTGCCCGCCGCAATAAATGCCCTGCGCGCGCGGGTTGCACGGCGGCATCGAGGCTCGCCGGAGCGCGCCAACTCATGCCGATATGCGGAATACCGTGATCGAGATACGGGCCGTCGACCTTCTTGAAGCGGAATTGTTCGTAGAAGGCTTTCAGAAAGGTTGGCGCGCTCAACCGGACCATATGACTTGGCCAGCGCAGTGCGACTTCGCGCTGCAGATGCTCGAGTAGCGTCTCGGCCGTGCCGTCGCCGCGTCGCTGCGCGTTCGTGAACAGGCGGTCCACCAGCACCTCGGGTTCTTCGTCTTCATTGATGCTCAGCCGCGCGTAGGCGGCGATCGGCATCGGGCCGGACTCGTGGGCAAACAGATGCACCGCGCGTTCGTCCTTGCCGTCGATATCGAGTCGCACACAGGATTGCTCCACCACGAACACGGCGCTACGCGCACGCAAGATGTGATAGAGCTCCAGCGAAGTCAACTCGGCGAATGTTTTGCACGTCCAGTTCATAGCGGCCTTACCCTCGTAGCGTCATTGGTTCCCGGCGACGCTCCAGTCGCATCGCTCGCCGCTTCCGGACAGAAGGCGTCTGCTGTGGCGATGCTGTTCTAGTTGAAGCCGAGGATAAGGAAGCGCGTGCCTGCCGTATGTACGCGTGCGCACGCTAAGCGCAGGCTGAGCGCGGGTCTTCGGCAATCAGGGAATTCCCGCGCACCTGGCGCATCGCCTCAAACGGCTGTCAGCCCCCGTGCCCGGTGCAGTATGGCTGTGCGGCCCGCACATATCGCTTTCGATATGACAGCGCCAAGAAATGAGATTAGACGCTCACCCCCGCCGTTGCTACGCTCAAAAGAGAGTTGGATGCACCGGCGTCTGACCGATCAAAAAAACGAATTCAGGAGACAGACATGGCTGATGTGAAGCGGGCCGGCGTGCGCGCCCTCGTTGCTGCTGCATTATTGATGACGGCGAGTTTCGGCGCCCAGGCTGCCGACAAGGAAATCACCCTCGGTTTCTCGCAGGTCGGCGCCGAAAGCGCATGGCGCACCGCGAACACGGAATCGGTCAAGAGCGCGGCGCCCGCCGCCGGCATCAACCTCAAGTTCGCCGACGCCCAGCAGAAACAGGAAAACCAGATCAAGGCAATCCGTTCGTATATCGCCCAGAAGGTCGATGTGATCGCCTTCTCACCGGTGGTCGAGTCCGGCTGGGAACCGATCCTGCAGGAAGCCAAGGCTGCGAAGATCCCCGTGATCCTGACTGACCGCAATATCGACGTCAAAGACACCTCGCTCTACGTGACGATGATCGGCTCGGACTTCCTCGAGGAAGGGCGCCGTGGCGGCCACTGGCTCGAAGAACACTACAAGAACGACAAGGGTCCGATCAATATCGTCGAACTCCAGGGCACCGTGGGCTCCGCACCGGCCAACGACCGTCATGCCGGCCTGATCGAAGTCATCAAGGACGACCCGAAGTTCAAGATCATCGCTTCGCAATCGGGTGACTTCACGCTTGCCGGCGGCAAGCAGGTCATGGAAGCGTTCGCGAAGACCTACGGCAGCAAGATCAACGTGGTCTACGCGCATAACGACGATATGGCCCTCGGCGCGATCCAGGCCATGGAAGAAGCCGGCATGCACCCGGGCAAAGACCCGGTGGTGGTGTCGTTCGATGCGACTCATGGTGGCTTCCAGGCGATGGTCGACGGCAAGATCAATGTCGACGTCGAATGCAGCCCGCTGCTCGGACCGCAACTGATGCAGGCTGCCAAGGATGTGGTCGCAGGCAAGACGCTGCCGCGCCGCATCAAGACCGAAGAAACCGTGTTCACGCAGGCCGACGCGGCGAAGATCATGCCGACTCGCAAGTATTGAGCGACTGAGATCGGGTGCGCGGGACGTTGCGCCGCTTAAAGCCACGCCACGCCTTGCTGCATCCCACCGCGCCGGACCCTTGCTGGGTCCGGCGCGGCGTTTGGTGAAGCCTCACCTGAACCGGCCTCTTTCCTCGCGATCATGACGCAAGAACACACGCAGTCCGAGCCCACAGCGATCCTCCAGATGACCGGGATCGACAAGCGCTTTCCCGGCGTGCACGCGCTCAAGCAAGTCGACTTCCGTTTGCTGCCGGGCGAAGTCCATACGCTGATGGGCCAGAACGGTGCCGGCAAATCGACCCTGATCAATGTGCTCACGGGCGTGCTAGCACCGGATAGCGGCGAGATCGTACTCGACGGGACCCCCGTGCGCTTCGCTTCGCCCAAACAGGCTGAGTCGTATGGCGTGCGCACCCTGTACCAGGAAGTGAACCTCTGCCCGAACCTGTCGGTCAGTGAAAATATTTATGCGGGTCGCCAGCCGATCCGCCACGGCAAGATCGACTGGCCAGCGATGCGCGAAGGCGCGCAGGCAGCGCTCGCGCGGCTCAATATCGCGCTCGATGTCGACAAGTCGCTCGACTATTACCCGATCGCGATCCAGCAAATGGTCGCCATCGCGCGCGCGATCAGTGTCGATGCGCGCGTGCTGATCCTCGACGAACCGACCTCGAGTCTCGATGAAGATGAAGTCGCACGGCTGTTCGCAGTGCTTCGGCAGCTCAAGCAAAGCCAGATCGCGATCCTGTTCGTCACGCACTTTCTTGAACAGACCTATGCGATCTCGGATCGCATCACGGTGATGCGCAATGGCGAACGCGTGGGCGAATATCTCGCACGCGATCTGAGCCCCGCACAACTGGTGGCGCGCATGGTGGGGCACGAAGGGGTCGGCAAACGTCTCGAGGAGACCGCCGCTCAACTCGCCGAACAACTCGAACGAAAGGAAGGCGCCACGGGCGCAGCACAGCCGGCTTTTGTCGAGATGCGAGGCATGGGCCGGCGCGGGCAGATGCAGCCGGTGGACATCGAGATCCGGCGTGGCGAGATACTCGGCCTCGCCGGGCTGCTCGGTTCGGGCCGCACGGAGACCGCACGCTTGCTGTTCGGTGTCGACCGGGCCGATACCGGCGATGTCGCGTTCGATGGTGCACCGGTCAGGCTGCGTTCGCCGCACGATGCGGTCGGCCAGGGCATTGGCTATTGCCCCGAAGACCGCAAGCGCGAAGGCATCGTCGCCGAGTTGTCGATTCGCGAGAATATCGTGCTCGCGTTGCAAGCCAAGCTCGGCTGGCGTCGTTTTATCCGTCGCAAGGAACAGCGGGCGATTGCCGACGACTATATCAAGCGCCTCGGCATCAAGGCGTCGGACGCCGAGCAGCCGATCGGCCTGCTCTCGGGCGGCAACCAGCAGAAGGTGTTGCTTGCGCGCTGGCTCGCGACGGAACCTCAACTGCTGATTCTCGATGAACCCACGCGCGGCATCGATGTCGCTGCTAAGTTTGAAATCATGGACCAGATGCTCGCGCTCTGCGCGAAGGGTCTCGGCATTCTATTCATCTCGTCGGAAGTCAGCGAGGTCACGCGGATGAGCCATCGCGTTGCCGTGTTGCGCGACCGCAGCAAGATCGCCGAACTCAGTGGCCGCGAAGCGACTGACGAGAATATTTATCGACTGATCTCGGGAGCCTCGGAATGACAAGCGGCGACTCGTCCAATAATTCGTCCAGCGGTTCGTCCGGGGGTACGTCCGAGCGCGCTCGCAAGCGCGCAACGTGGACCCGACCCTTTCACAGCGCACTGATCTGGCCCGCGCTGACGCTCGTGTTGCTGATTGCGTTGAACCTCGCCTTCCATCCGGCTTTCCTCGGCATCCGGATGCTCAACGGCCATATGTTCGGCGCACCCATCGATATCTTGAATCGTGCCGCGCCGCTCACTCTGGTCTCGCTCGGCATGACACTCGTGATCGCCACGCGCGGGATCGATATCTCGGTCGGCGCTGTCGTCGCGATCGCGGGCGCCATGGCTGCCACGCTGCTCGCCCCGACACTCCATTCGAGCGGCTATCCGGTCGTCGTCGCCGTGATGGCGGCACTGGTGGTCGGCCTGCTCAGCGGCATCTGGAACGGCACGCTGGTCTCGCTGGTCGGCATGCAGCCGATCATTGCCACGCTCATCCTGATGGTGGCGGGCCGCGGTGTCGCCCAGTTGCTGACTGCCGGCCAGATCATCCCGATCTCGACACCGTCCTACCTGTTCCTCGGCGGGGGCTATCTGCTCGGCATGCCGTTCTCGGTCTGGGTCGCGGTGGTCGTCGTGATCGGTACGTTCGCACTAATGGAAGGCACGGCCCTGGGCCTGTTCATCCGTGCGATCGGCGTCAACCCCACGGCGACGCGTTTTGTCGGCTTGCGCATGAAGGCGATCGTGTTTCTCGTCTACGTGTTCTCGGGCCTCACGGCCTCGCTCGCGGGCGTGCTGATCAGCTCCAACGTGCGCAGTGCCGATGGCAACAATGCGGGCCTGCTGCTCGAGCTCGATGCGATCCTCGCCGTCACGCTCGGGGGCACCTCGCTCCTCGGCGGCCGCTTCAGCCTGATGGGCACCGTGCTCGGCGCACTGATCATCCAGACCCTGACCTATACGACCTATTCGATCGGCGTGCCACCCGAGGCCAACCTCGTGGTCAAGGCCGCCGTCGTGTTGATTGTCAGCGTGATCCAGTCGCCGATCGCGCGGTTCTACCTGATGCATGCATTCGG
This sequence comes from Burkholderiales bacterium, assembly GCA_026225235.1. GTDB lineage: Bacteria > Pseudomonadota > Gammaproteobacteria > Burkholderiales > Burkholderiaceae > Pararobbsia. The sequence continues at coordinate 18,756 of JAMFSK010000010.1, read as the reverse complement.
CAAGCGGAGTATCGCCTGATGAACACTCGTTCGATGCTTGGCACTCTGATCCGTCCGCTGACGGATCCCCGCACCTTGCCGCTGACCGTAACAATCGTTCTGTTTGTCGCGCTCTTCGGTTTCGGCTCGGTGATGTACACCGGATTTTTCTCGCTGCAGGTGCTGCTCGACCTGCTCGTGGACAACGCCTTCCTGTTGATCGTCTCGATCGGCGTGACCTTTGTGATCCTGTCGGGCGGGATCGATTTGTCGGTCGGCTCCGTGGTCGCGTTCACCACCATCGCCGAAGCCGTGATGGCCGAGCATTGGCACTGGCCGGTGTGGGTCATCGTGCCCCTGGTGCTGTTGATCGGCACGGCGTTCGGGGCAGCGCAGGGTGCGCTGATTTACTTCTTCAAGCTGCAGCCGTTCGTGATCACGCTGGCGGGGATGTTCGTCGCGCGCGGCGTCTGTTTCCTGATTTCGCTCGATTCGATTCCGATCACTGACCCGACCTTCAAGGCCATTGCCGGCCTGCGAGTACCGCTCGGCTCGGCATCGGTCAGCACCAATGTCCTGATCGCGGTGGTGACCCTCCTGGTCGCCGTCTATGTTGCGCACTATTCGCGATTCGGCCGCAACGTCTATGCAATCGGCGGCAATGAGCGCTCAGCCTTGCTGATGGGCTTGCCGGTTGCCTCGACCAAGGTCGGCGTCTACGCCGTGTCGGGCTTCTGCTCGGCGCTCGGCGGTGTGGCCTTCACCTTCTATGTGCTGTCCGGCTATGGGCTTCAGGCGCAGGGCATGGAACTCGATGCGATCGCTGCCAGTGTGATTGGCGGCACGCTGCTGACGGGCGGTGTCGGCTATGTGGTCGGGACCCTGTTCGGCGTCGGCATCCTCGGCACGATTCAGACGCTGATCACCTTCGACGGGACGCTGAGCTCGTGGTGGACACGGATCTTCATCGGTGCGCTGCTCTGCATCTTCTGCCTGCTCCAGCGTGTGATCGAACGTCATGCGCGCGCCGATAGGCGCACGGGCGGCACGGCTGAAGGCGGTCGGGCACGCCATGTCGAAGGGCCGGCCGCGAAGACGCCCTCGGCCGCCAGTGTGTCGGGCAGCGCGGCGGGAAATGTAACGGGGGCCCTGACAAGAAGCACGACCGGCAATAGGGCAGCAGATGCGGCAGCAAGCGCGGTTGAAATCGCTGCCGCCCCTGCAAGTACCGACGGTGTCAGCCCGGCTTGGCGGGATACAGTTCCGACGCGCGTTCGCGAATCGTCTCAAGCACCGCGAATGCGGCTGGCGACAGCGGTGCTTCGCGCAGTGTCGCGATACCGAACGGATCCATCCGGCAATCAAGCATGATCGGCACCTGGGCACCGATACCATGGCTCACGTAATACTCGGTCACTTCGCGAGGCAGCAGTGCCACCGTGTCCGAACGGCCGACGAGACTGGTGATCAGCAACTGCGCACCGGTCTCGACGAAGTCGGCCGGCGGACTCACGCGGCTCACGCGAAACAGCTGGTCGAAACGCCGGCGCAACACCGAGCCCGCCTCGGGCACGACCCAAGGCCAGCGCGTCAGGTCGCCAAGCGTGACATTCGCGGCGTTCACCAGCGGGTGGCCCACGCGCACCATCGCGCAGACCTCCTCGCCACCGAGCGGCTCGAACTCGATATCGGCGTTGTCGTGTTCCTCGAGCGGACGCGCAATCACGATGTCGAGGTCACCCTGGCGCAGCATCGGGAACAAGGTATCGCTCGACTCCATGCGCACGATCAGCCGCACATCGGGAAAGCGTTGCTTGACGCGGACCACGGCGTCGGGAATCAGCGCCGTCGCGGGCGACATGATCGTGCCGATCCTGACCACGCCGGTCAGCCCCGACTTCATCGCCGCGATCTCGGAGAATGCATGGTCAACGGCCGACAGTGCGGTGCGCGCATGACGGATCATGCTGTCGCCAAACCAGGTCGGCTGGAGTCCGCGCGGCAGCCGCTCAAACAAGGGGATGCCCATCAGCTCCTCGAGCTCGCGCAGCACGCGCGACGCGGCCGGCTGCGACATGCCGAGCACCTCGGCCGAGCGCGCCATATTATGTGTCTCGTCAAGGCTGACGAGCAGGCGCAGTTGCTGAAGCCGCAAGCGGCGCTGGGGTTTGCTCAGGGAAGGGGCGGGATCCATCACGATGTGGGGGCTTCCGGCAAGATCAGGAATGACGCGCGAACTATATCAATTATTGTATGGCTGACGGCCGACATTTCATTAGACGGCGAGCAGAGTGGGCTCTACGCTCGTGGGCTCGTGAATGTCGCCAGGGAACGCGCCACGTTCCGCGCGGTGCGCGGACGGGCAACGATGACATCACGCAGGAATGGCTGAAGGACACGGAGAAGACGGAATGAGCAGCGACAATTCGGACGACAACAAAAAGAGCAAACCTTTGCGCAGTGCCGCCTGGTTTGGCATCGAGGGCAAGGACGGTTTCCTGCATCGCTCGTGGATGAAGAACCAGGGCATTCCGCACGACAACTTCGATGGCCGGCCGGTGATCGGCATCTGTAACACGTGGTCGGAACTCACGCCCTGCAATGCTCACTTTCGCGAGCTCGCAGAGTACGTGAAGCGCGGTGTGCGCGAAGCCGGGGGCCTGCCGCTCGAATTCCCGGTGATGTCGCTCGGCGAGACCAATCTGCGACCGACCGCGATGATGTTCCGCAACCTCGCCTCGATGGACGTCGAGGAATCGATCCGCGCCAATCCGATGGACGGCGTGATCCTGATGGTGGGTTGCGACAAGACCACGCCCGCCTTGCTGATGGGTGCAGCCTCGTGCAATCTGCCGGCGCTCGCCGTCTCGGGTGGCCCGATGCTCAACGGGCGCTTCCGTGGCAAGCATATCGGCTCGGGCACGGGCGTCTGGCAGATGTCGGAAGAAGTGCGCGCGGGCACCATGAGCCAGGAAGAATTCACGGAAGCCGAGTCGTGCATGAACCGCTCGCGCGGCCACTGCATGACGATGGGCACGGCTTCGACGATGGCCTCGATGGTCGAGTCGATCGGCATGGGCCTGCCGCACAACGCGGCGATTCCCGCGGTCGACGCACGCCGCCAGGTGCTCGCGCATATGGCCGGGCGACGCATCGTCGAGATGGTCAGGGAAGACCTGACGATGGACAAGATCCTCACGCGCGAAGCGTTCGAAAACGCGATCCGCACCAATGCGGCGATCGGCGGCTCCACCAATGCCGTGGTTCACCTAATCGCGCTCGCGCGACGCATCGGTGTCGAACTGTCGCTCGAAGACTGGGAACTGGGTTCGGACGTCCCGTGCCTCGTGAACCTGCAGCCCTCAGGCGAGTACCTGATGGAAGACTTGTATTACGCAGGCGGGTTGCCGGCCGTGTTGCGCCAGCTCGGCGAAAACGGCCTGCTGCACAAGGACGCGCTGACCGTGAACGGCAAGGCGATCTGGGACAACGTCAAAGACGCGCCGAACTACGACGAGAAAGTCATCACGCGCTTTGACGCACCGTTCAAGCCCAAGGCCGGCATCGCCGTGCTCAAGGGCAATCTCGCGCCGAATGGCGCCGTGATCAAACCGTCCGCCGCGACCGCCAGCCTGCTCAAGCATCGCGGCCGTGCCGTCGTGTTCGAGAACGTCGAAGAGTTGCATGAGAAGGTCGACGACGAGTCGCTCGATATCGATGAAACCTGCGTGATGGTACTCAAGGGCGCGGGGCCGAGGGGTTATCCGGGCTTCGCCGAAGTGGGCAATATGCCGCTGCCGGCCAAGGTGCTGCGCAAGGGTATTACGGACATGGTGCGGATTTCGGATGGCCGCATGAGCGGCACGGCCTATGGCGCCGTGGTGCTGCATGTCTCGCCTGAAGCGGCCGCGGGTGGCCCGCTCGCCTTCGTGCAAACCGGCGACATGATCGAACTCGATGTCGAGGCGCGACGCCTGCATCTCGATGTGTCGGACGAAGAACTCGAACGCCGGCGCAATGCATGGGTCAAGCCGGAAGCACCGGCTCGCGGGTACTACAAGCTCTACGTCGAGCACGTGCAGCAAGCCGACCAGGGCGCGGACTTCGATTTCCTCGTAGGCGGATCGGGTGCGGCGGTGCCGCGCGACTCGCATTGAGAAACTAGGACGGTTTTTGCTCACCCCTGGCAGGGGGTATTTGGCGCGCGCATCTCTTCTCCAGGGGGGTGCGCGCGTTTTTTCTCATATTGTCCCGCGAGTTTTCTATTGCCCGTTCACACCGGCCAGAGCGGCGGTTCGGCCATCAGGGCCACCTGTTCGCGCAGCTCGAGGATGCGGTCTTCCCAGTAGCGTTGCGTGTTGAACCAGGGGAATGCGGCGGGGAACGCCGGGTCATCCCAACGCCGTGCAAGCCACGCGGAGTAGTGAATCAGGCGCAGCGTGCGCAAGGCTTCGACCAGATACAGTTCACGCGGATCAAAGTCGCAGAAATCTTCATAGCCCGCCAGCAACTCGGCGAGCGCGCGTGACTGCTCAATGCGTCCTGCCGGCAAAAGCATCCAGAGATCCTGGATCGCGGGCCCGGTGCGGCTGTCGTCAAAGTCGACGAAATGCGGGCCGGCATCGGTCCAGAGCACATTGCCTGCGTGGCAGTCGCCATGCAGCCGGATCCCGCGCACATCGCCCGCCCGCTCGAAAGCGCGCTCGATCGCCTCGAGGGCCATGCCCACCACGGTCTGATAGGCCGCGCGCACATCCGGTGGGACGAATTCATGGCTCAGCACGAAGGCACTCGGCTCAAACCCGAACGTCTGAATGTCGAGCACCGGTCGCGCGACATAGGGGCGCAACACACCGACAGCATGAATGCGGCCGAGAAAGCGACCGAGCCAGGTCAGCGTGTCGGGGTCTTCCAGTTCGGGCGCCCGGCCGCCGCGTCGTTCGAACACGGAGAAGCGGAAGCCGGCGTGTTCATGCAGCGTGCGCTCATTGACCGTGCGGGCGGGGACCGCCGGAATCTCGAGTTCGACGAGTTCGGCCACAAACGCATGTTCTTCGAGAATCGCCACATCGCTCCAGCGGCCGGGTCGGTAGAACTTCGCGATGACCGGCGCCTCGCTGTCGATGCCGACCTGATAGACACGATTTTCGTAGCTATTGAGCGCAAGCAGTCGCCCGTCGGGCCACAGACCGATGCTTTCGAGTGCGTCGAGGACACACTCGGGTGTCAGGCCGTCGAAAGGAATATCGGACGGGGACGGGACGGTAACCGGCGGGAGCGAATTCATACCCCCATTCTGCCCGACCCGGACCCGCGCGACAGGTTTAGTGAACGGAACGACTCGGCGAAGGTAGTTGTTCGCCGGTGTCGATCAGGTCTTCGATGAAAAACGGTTCGGTATTGAGCTTGCGCGATGCGCCCGGGTGACCCTCGTACCAGGTCACCATCGCCATATTGCCGAGGATACGCGTGACGATACCCAACGCGCCGGCTGGCACTGCAATATGAGCGGTCTGAACGATGGAGCCGATCTCGATCTGCATGATAGTTCCGTTTCAAGTGACGAAGACCGGATCGAAGACAAGGCCTGCCCGGTTCACAAACATTCTATGCCTGTCCGCGTTCGGTGAAACCATGAAAAAAAGCGGGAAGTCGGCCCAGATTAGGGCCAGACAGCCGACGATAACGTGCACTCTCATGTCGAGCCGACGCTAGGCGTCGAACAGAACGGCCGTGATAATGGCGGTCCGTCCCCACGCACAGACCCGCCATGAGCGAGCCGGCCAGCGTCATCACCCCGCGCACTGCGTTTCCTTCCACGCGGCGAGAATGGCACCGCAAAGTGCTCGGCCTCTCTGTGCCGATCGTGCTTGCCAACCTCTCGCAGCCGATCCTGTCTGCCGTCGATACGGCGATAGCCGGCCATATGGTCGATGTCGCCATGCTCGGCGGCGTGGCACTCGGCGGCTTGTTCTTTTCGTTCGTTTTCTGGGGCTTCGGCTTTTTGCGCATGAGCACCACCGGGCTCGTTGCTCAGGCCTTTGGGGCCGCAAGCGGCGAATCGCTGCGCGCGATCGTGCTGCGTGCGCTGGCCCTCGCCTGGGCGATCGGCCTGGTCTTGCTCGTGATTCGCCTGCCCCTGATTGCCCTCGTCGTCACCTTGCTCGGCGGCAGTCCGGCGGTGCAGACGAATGCCGTGCTCTATTGTTCGGCGCGGATCTGGTCGGCGCCGCTGGTGCTCGCGAACTTCGTCGTGCTGGGTTATCTGCTCGGCGCGCAACATGCGCGACTCGCCCTGCTCGTGCAGCTCGTGGTCAATCTCGTGAACCTGCTGGCCGTCCTGATCTATGTCTACGTTTTTCATTGGGGCATTGCCGGTATCGGCGCGGCGACCGCAAGCGCCGACGCAACAGGTTTTGTCCTCGGTCTGGTCCTGCTCGGCTGGCTCAGGCCGCGTGGACTGCCGCGCGTGCAATGGCGCGCCGTATTCGACGGCAAGGCGATACGCCACGTGATCGGCATCAACCGCGACATCTTCGTGCGGACTGCCTGTCTGCTCGCGAGCTTCGGCTGGTTTGCGCATGCAGGCGCAAAACTCGGAGATACCGTGCTGGCGGCCAACGCCTTGTTGCTGAACTTTCAGTGGTTCATGGCCTACGCGCTCGACGGTTTTGCCAATGCCGCCGAGGCCCTGGTCGGTGCGGCGCTCGGCGCACGCGACCGTCACGCTCTGCGCCAGGCGATCGTCGTGACGCTGATCTGGACCGGTGCGGGAGCCGCGCTCTTCAGCCTCTGCTACGTGGCGATCGGCCCCTGGATCATCGACCGGCTCACCGATCAACCCGCGGTGCGCGAGACGGCGCGTATCTTTTTGTGGTGGGCGGCGGCGTCGCCTCTGCTGTCGGCCTGGAGCTTCGCGCTCGACGGGATGTTTATCGGCGCCACGCGTACGCGCGACATGATGGTCTCCATGGCGCTCGCGATGATCGTCTTCATCGTTGTCGCGCTCGTGCTTCAGCCGTTGTTTGGCAATCACGGACTTTGGGCTGCGTTGATGGTGTTCATGCTTGCACGCGCGGCAACACTTGGCGTGAGGGTGCCGCAGTTGATAGCGACCGTGGCATAAACCCGGCCGCATAAACCGGGCGATCTGAGCTCAACGGCCTGCAGCCCGCGACTGAATCCGCAGCCTGAGGTATCAGAGCCGCTTAAGCGCAAACCGCCGCGACGGCGGCAGGCCGGTTATCATCCGGCCTCGCCTTTCATTCAGACGGATGCCGCTGATGGCTATCAAATCGACTATTTACAAGGCCGACCTGCAGATCGCCGACATGGACCGGCACTACTACGCCGACCACCCGCTAACGATCGCGCGGCACCCTTCCGAAACCGATGAACGGATGATGGTCCGCCTCGTGGCCTTCGCGATGTTTGCGAGCGAACGGCTCGAATTCTGCAAAGGCCTGTCGGACGTCGACGAACCCGATCTCTGGGAAACCGACCTCACGGGCGCCATCATCCAGTGGATCGACGTCGGCCAGCCCGACGAGCGCCGAATCCTCAAGGCTGCGGGCCGAGCCGAGCAGGTCCGCGTGATCTCGTACGGCGGCAGGGCCTCGGACGTCTGGTGGAAACCGCTCGAGTCACGCGTCGCCCGCGTGCGCAACCTGACCATGTTGAATCTCCACGACGGATGCGCCGCGGCGCTGGCTGCGCTGGCCCAGCGCACCATGCGGCTGCAATGCACGATTCAGGAAGGCCAATTGTGGCTGGGTAACGGCGTCGCCGACCCGGTGCTGGTCGAATGGGACCGCTGGCGCGAACCGGTCGCGCGGTGAAGTAAGCCGGGCCCCTTTTTGCTGGACGAAAAAAAGCCCGCCTTCAAGGCGGGCTGAATCCATATCAGGAGGAGACATGGAGGAGACAAGACGTATATTAGCGAAAACCCTGCTGCGCCGCAATACGCAAGTGGGGTTTCCGAGCAACGTTTCATATACCCAACGCGCATTTTTGGTGCGTTGAAACGGCAGAGCCTTGATGGTAGGCGTTTCCCGGGCCGGGCTATCCCGCACATCGCCCACGCCGGGCGCGCACTAGAATGATCGATACAGCGTAGCCAAATACCGCCTATCGACCCGTAAATCCCTTCAAGTTGCAGGGTCGGAGGCGCTTCCGGCACGCAAACGGGCGAAGTGTTAAAGTGCCCGTCACTTAACGATCCGACCCGCCGACCGAGCATGTCAAATTCTTCGCCGCACGCTTTGCCGGCGCATCTCGCAATGATGTCCGACACGACGACGAACCTTGCGAATCCCGATCGCCTGGCGCAAGGGCTCGCACTGCTCGGCCTCGAACCGAATCGCGCACTGTTGTTGCAGGGCTTGCACGGGATCGAAAAGGAAAATCTGCGTGTGACTCCCGCGGGCACGCTGGCGTTGACGCCGCACCCCACTACTTTCGGTGCGGCGCTGACGCATCCGATGCTGACCACCGACTATTCGGAAGCGCTGCTCGAATTTGTGACGCCGGCGGATCCCGATGGCGCTACTTCGCTCGAACACCTCGACACCCTGCATCGCTTCGTCTACTCGGCGATGGGCGACGAGATACTCTGGAACCAGTCGATGCCGTGCCGGCTGCCGCCCGAGCCCGAGATTCCGATCGCGAACTTCGGCAGCTCAAATATCGGCCACCTTAAGCATGTCTATCGCCAGGGCCTCGCGATTCGCTATGGCAAGACCATGCAGTGCATTGCGGGAATCCATTTTAACTGGTCGCTTCACGAAGATATCTGGCGCCTGCTGCGTGAGAACGAGGCCGCGAGTGCTCGGCTTGGCTCCGTGCAGGATTTCCAGTCGGCACGCTACTTTGCACTGATCCGTAACTTCCGCCGTTACAGCTGGCTGCTGATGGTCTTGTTCGGTGCCTCGCCCGCTCTCGATGCCGGTTTTGTGCGCGGTGCAAAGCATTCGCTCGAGTCGCTCGGCGACCACACGCTCTATCTGCCGTACGCCACCAGCTTGCGGATGAGTGATCTGGGCTATCACAACACCTCGGCCCAGGCCGCGCTGCTGCCGAACTACGACGACCTCGACAGCTATGTCGCGAGCCTCGCACGCGCGGTCAGCCAGCCTTATCCGCCGTATGAAGCAATCGGCACCCAGCGCAATGGCGAGTGGGTACAGATCAATACGAATGTGCTGCAGATCGAAAACGAGTTTTACTCGTCGATCCGTCCGAAGCGCGTCGCGCGTCCGGGCGAACGCGCCCTGGCGGCCCTGGCGGGCCGCGGCGTCCAGTATGTCGAAGTGCGCTGCCTCGATATCGATCCGTTCGAGCCGATCGGCATTGCCGAATCGACGGTCCGTTTCCTCGATATCTTCCTGCTGAGCTGCGCGCTCGAGGACAGCCCGCGCCTGAGCCCCGCAGGTCTCACGGAAAGCTCGGATAACTTTGGTCGCGCTTCACGCGAAGGACGGCGCCCGGGTCTGAATCTGCAACGCGACGGCCAGCCGGTCGGGCTGAAAGACTGGGCGTACGAGTTGCTCGAACGCATGGAACCGGCTGCCGCACTGCTCGACTCGCTGCGCGACGACGATGCACACCGGCTTACACTCGACGCCCAGCGTGCGAAGCTCGACGACCTGTCGCTCACGCCGTCGGCGCGCGCACTCAGCGGCTTGCTCGAGAGCGGGCTGTCGTTTGCGGATTTCAATCTTGCGCAGAGCACGCGGATTGCCGAAGGCTTCCGCGCCCGGCCGCTCGCGCCCGAAGCGCGCGCGCGTTTCGACGCGATGGCGCAAGAGTCGCTCGAACGCCAGAAGGCGATCGAACGCGATGAAGTCGGGAATTTCGATACCTTCGTGGCGGCCTATCGGGCTTTCACCCTGAACCGGTATTCGAACTAGCCCGTATTGCTGGAGTTCAGGTGCCGGCGATACGGCACCCGATCTCGAAAATCAGGATGTAGACGCCGGCGTGCTGGCCGGAGCAGGGGAAGTCGTTCCCGCACCTGTTCCAGCAGGCGTCCCCGTTGTCGACCCCACGGCAGCCGGATCCTGGTTCATCTGCTGAACATCCCACCCACCGCCGAGCGCCTTGATCAGGCCAACGGCCGACACCATGCGCTCGCCTGCGATGTTGGCGAGGGTCTGCTCAGCCTGGTAGGCCGCCGTCTGCGACGTGATCACCGTCAGATAGGTCGAGGTCCCCGCCTTGTACTGATTGGTCACGATCGCAAGCGCCTGCTGAGCCGACTGCACGGCTTGCTGCTGAATCACGATCTCGCGCTCGAGCACGCGCAACGAGACGAGATTGTCTTCGACGTCCTGGAACGCAGTGAGCACCGCCTGACGATAGGTCGCGACCTGCTGGTCGTAGGTCGCGCGCGCCGCGTCGGTCTGCGCGCCGCGCAGGCCCGCGTCGAACAAGGTCCCCGCTAGCTGGGGGCCCAGCGTCCAGAAACGCATCGGCGCGGTCAACAGATTCGACAGCTCAGAACCCTGGAAGCCACCGGTCGCCGAAAGGCTAACGGTCGGAAAATACGCGGCGATCGCTACGCCGATCTGCTCGTTCGCCGCGGCGGCGCGACGCTCGGCGGCCGCGATATCGGGACGCCGTTCCAGCAAAGCGGTCGGCAACTGCGCCGGCACCGACGGCGGCTCAGCCGTCAACGGCATCACGGCAATCGAGAAGCTCGAGGCGGGTTCGCCGACCAGCACGGCAATCGCATGCTCAAACTGGGCGCGCGCGATACCGTTGTTCACCGCGCTGGCCTGAGCCGACTGCAACTGGGTCTGGGCTTGCAAGACGTCCGAACGCGCGGCGATCCCCTGGTTGTAGCGATTCTGCGTCAATTCGAGCGACTTCTGGAACGCGACGACCGTGTCGTCGAGAAGCTTCTGAGTCGCATCGAGGGCGCGCAACTGGAAATAATCCTGCGCGAGTGTTGCCTGCGCGGACAGCCGAGCGTTGGCCACATCGGCTGCGGCAGCCTGCTCACCGGCCTTCTCGGAAGCGACTTCGCGGCGCACCTTGCCCCACACATCAAGCTCCCAGCTCACATCGCCTTCGACCTGATAAGAGTTGGAGACACCACCCGTATTGACCGTCGAGACGCTCGTGCCGCTGTTGACCAGCGCACCGCGACCGCCGGAACCCGAGCGCGTGCCCCCTGCACTGAGGCCGACAGTGGGGAAATAAGCCGCGCGGGCTTCGCCCACCAGCGCGCGTGACTGCTGATAGGCCGCCTCGAAGCTCGCAATATTCTGGTTCGAGACGTTGACCTTGGCTTCGAGCTGATTCAGTTCGTCGTCGCCAAAGATGGCCCACCAGTCGCCGCGATCCGCGCGATCCGACGGATCGGCCAGCTTCCATCCGGGCGCCGCTTCCTTGTAGGTCGCGGGCACCGCCGCCGTCGGCCGGCTGTAATCGGGGCCAACGGCACAGCCCGCCAGCAACCCGGAGACGGCAAGCATCACCGTTGCGGCAGCGAGCACCCTGGCCTGCGAACGAGGCACGGAAGGACGAAAATGGGAAGAACGGCGAACGGGCATCAAAAATTCCTGCAGCGGGATGGAACGGGCGGCCAACGCGATATCTTAATGCGTCAGCCCGCCCCATTCGAAGCAGGAAGAGTAGCGGCGAGGCGCCGCACTGTCAGTTACCGGAAAGGGTTCACAGGTTACTGCCTGTTACTACCCCACGATCAATGCGGGTTACTACAATAATGAGACAGGCCGGTACGCGGGACGATCGGCGCGCACGGGGTACCCGTCAGCTTGCCGGCGACCTTGGCCGTGCCTTTGATCGCAGCCTGGGTCGCCACCTTGGCGGCAACTTTGGTGACCACCTGGGTGACTGCCTGAGTAGCGGCCATTTTTGTTGTTCTCGGGGCCACTGGCGTGGCGGCCGCGGGCGGCGCAGCGGTTTCCGGCGCGGGCAAGGCGGCGAGGGCGGCCGCCGTCACCCTTTTGCGCTGGTCGAGATAGACGAGCAATGCGATCAAGGCCATGCCGAACGGCAGGAGGAACACCAGCGCATAGACCGCAAGCTTTACCCATCGCATCTGTCCTTGCGGAGCGAGAAGGGCGAAGCGGGCGGCGGCGGTCTTGAGCGTGTTCATCTTGGGGTCCTGGAGGCATCTGGCGCGGGGCCGACGCTGGCAAACTAGCGCATTACTATGGCTGAGTGTTTTCGATATGCATATCTTATTGCCTATGCAAACATTTCTCAAGCAACGTCCCTTAAGTGACCGTGGCTATTTGCTTTTCTGCAACGCTTGACTTTTCTGCCTAGGCAATTAGGATTCGATCCTGACCTCATTTAGTTTGGCTTTTCAAGGCGAATGCACCATGACCCAGGATTCGCAGGCCCTTCCGCAAGTCGCCCTGGAAGGTAGCGTCGGCTACCACCTGAGCCGAGCGCGCAACGTGCTGCTGCATCGGATGGATGCAGCAGTCGGCCCACTGGGCCTGACGCCCCAGCAGATCGGCGTGATGTTCCAGTTGAGTCTCGGCATCGCCCGCACGCCACAGGAATTGTCGCGCGCGCTGGCCTACGACAGCGGCTCGATGACCCGCATGCTCGACCGGCTCGAAAAGAAAGGGTTTATTGCGCGCACGCGCAGTGAACTCGACCGACGGGTGGTCGAGGTCAATCTCACCGAAGCGGGCCGCGCGATCGCCGCGCAATTGCCCACGGTGTGCGGCGCGGTCATGACCGAGGTCCTCGCGCCGTTCTCGCAGAGAGAAGTCGAACAATTGATCGAACTACTGAACCGGATCGCGGTGCAGGATGTGGCGATCCAGTGCAGTTCGGCGAGTTCGGACGACGAGATCGTCTAAGCCGGACCAGCAGTCAACGACAACAGATGACGCCCGCGCTCAGCGGTCGAGCGTCAACGCATAGCTTCCGTCGGGACTTTGATGCCCGAGCAGGTCAAGCAGCGGTCGCAGGTTCTCCGCCACAGCCGGTTCAGCCCGTGCCGAGCCCGAGAAGACGAAGCGGTGGTCCTGCAAACTCCCTTGTCCATCCAGAAGCAGCGGGCCCTTGAGGGTGTTCAGCCCGAGTGTCCCCGCTTCCCCTTGCGCATCGAACACCACGCGAAACGTCCCAAGCGGTTTCACGCGAGAGACGCGCGAAACGATGTCCGAGAGCGTCACAGTCAGGTGACCGAACGCGCGCTGCCCAAAGATTCGCCAGTCGGTCCATTGAAGACGCACATCGCCGCGCAACGCCAGCGTATTGAACGGCGCACCCAGGCCATCGAGCAAACCGGCCGGCACCATCAGGCTGCCGCTGCCGAGCGTCGCTTCACGTTGCGTCGCGATCAACTCGACCGGGGCCGGCATGGCTTCGGTCTGGCTCAGGGTCATCCGGATGCGGCCTGCGAGCAAGGGCCAGAAAGCGGTGTGCCATTCAAGCCGTCCAGGCAGTTCGGTCGGCTCGCCCGAATCGACACCCGCCGCCAGCCGCAAGGTCGCGCTGCCATGCCAGAGTGAACCCGCCGGATCAGCAAGCACAATGCGGCCACCGGTGCGCTGGGCAAACTGCGGCGTCACCCAGCCAGCCGGCAGCATCGCCACCAGCGTCACACCAACCGCGAACAAGGCGACCATCAGCCACGGCAGCGCGAGGCGCAGCCGGTATCCCAATCGAGTCATCGTCGCGGGCCGGTCAATGCGGGGTGGCGACAGCGGGCGCGAGCGTCGCGTCCAGGTCAACCTGGCCGTCTTTGTCGAGCGCGGTGACGTTCGCCTCGGAGACCTGCACCTTATTCTGTTTGCGCATATCGTCGACCCAGCTGATCCAGTCGCCGAACGAGACGTTTTTCGCGCGAACTTGCATCGAATCGCCGATAGCGCTCACCTGCACGCTCGGCAACCCATGCGCCGCGAGCGAATCGGTCATCGCCTGGCGCAGCGTATCGCCCGATGGCGCATCACCGGCCGCCGCACCTGAAAACTCGCGTGCCTGACGCGCTTCGGCCTGCATCTGGGCGAGCGCCGCACGCTCGCGCGGCAACTCTTCGCGCAACTTCTGGCGCCCATCGAAGGCCGGGGCCCAGGCCACGCTATAAACAATCGCGAGCCCAATCACCGTGCCGCCGATCGTCAACAGCCGCTTCTCACGCGCTTCGCGCGCGTCCCAGAACTCACTCAGAGCGTCGCCCAATGCGCCGAATGTCGTTGCTCCGATCGCGCCTTTCATCGATTACTCCTCGCGGTCGCGCTTTTAATCATCCATTTGCCGTCCGACAGATGTCCGTCGAGACCGTTCTCGTTAAGCCGACTGCCAAACCCTTTGTCGACCCGCACATCGGGCTTGAACGCGACGCTCAGCACGCGTTCGCGGTAGCCCAACGAGGCAATCCCATTCGACGGTATCGCACCGAGCGAGCGCGACAGGCCCGCTGACAGGGAGAGGAAATCGCTCGGCGACAACTCCCCTGCAGCAAGCCGCAACTGGTCGAGCTGATGCGCCATCTGCGAAGCCGGATCGAGAATCACCGTGGTCCGCGGAAACGCGCTCAACAGGGTCTCGTTCTGCTGGCTCGTGATGGCGTCGCGCTCATGGGCCAGCATCAGCCACTGGATATTCATGCCGATCATCGTCACCACCGCCGTGGCCGCCAGCAACATCACCGGCAGGCGCCATTGGCGCCAGGCACGTCGGCCGGGCCGCCAGCCTTGCGACGAGAATTCAAACTGACAGAGGTCGAAGCGGCTGGTCAGCGCGGCGCGCGCGAACGTCTCGAACGGCAAGGGCAAGGCGCGATGGGTGCGAGGCATCAGATTGGCGTTGGCCGCACCCGGTTCGAAGTCGGGTTCACCGCCCGGTATTCCGGTCAGGCGGTAAATCGTCAGCGGCGCACCGGCTGCCACCGCGTCAAGTGTCGCGTCGAGCGCGCCCACCGGTACGGCCATGCCTTCGCCGAGCCGGCCGCGCGCGATGGCCAATTCGACCCGCGGCGCCTGGGCATGTCCCGGCGTAAAGGTCGCATCGCCCGCGAGCAGTGGATCGGTCGGCACCACCGCACCCAGCAGCAAGGCGACCACCGGCACGGCATGTTCGAGTGCGGCGTGGGCGGCAAGCTGCTCGGCGGCCGCACGCTCGGCGCGCACCGCCGCTTTCGGCGCATTGACATCGCCTGGAATCTCGCCCGGCACCACCGCCGGGCCGACGTCCACGAGCGCGAGCGCCGCTTCGTCGGGTAGTGCGGCGCTCGCCGACGGCACGCCGCTCAGGGCGGCATCGTCCGCGGCAGGCAAGCCTGCCGTGAGCGGCACCATGCGCAGGCTGCGATGGCCCGCTTCGGCAAACGCCTCGGTCAGGTAGCGAAACCAGCCCCGATCGATGACCGCGAGCATCTTCACCCCGTTCACCGCAGGTTCCGGGTCGACCGCAATGTGGCAAGTCTGCGGATCCTGGATGATCTGATCCTCGATCACATTAGGCAGGATCTGGCGCAGCTTCAGACCTTTGACGGGCGGCAGCTTCGCTCGCAGCAAAAGGGTGTCGCGTGCCGCGACCAGCGCGACCACGAGGGTCGCCTTCGGCAAGAGCGCGACCGTGCCGGTGCCCGAGCGCATGGTGCGGCCGCGCTTGTCGAGCAGCATGAAAGGCAGTGCCGGCAAGCGCCACTCTTGGGCGGGCACCGCCGGGTCGCGCGGTGGCAGTTGAACGATCAGCGTAGTCAAGACGTCCGCGTCCCTGGTTGATTGATCTTAGAGCGCATCATCGACGCTGACGATGCGAGTGGCATGCGTCAGGGTGTCTCGGTAAATCAGTGCGTCGCGATGGAGTTGCGCACGACCGCGCCGGATTTGCCCATGCAATATGAAGTAACTGGTTCTCACGTCGATGTCCGTGCCGCTGACCTGGTTCGCCGCCGGCCCGATCAGAGCCGTCGCGCGGTTCAGAAAATCCGATGACGAGATGAAGAATATCTGATCCCGATTCGAAACCAAGGCCCTAGCGCTCGAGAGCGACAAGCCCGGCACCACGGCCGCCATCACCTCGGCGGTCGCCGTATTGACGTTGACCGGCGTGACGGTTGGCAGCACCGTCACGAACGGTGCGAGCCGTGCAACGATCTGGGGGGTGAAGCCCGACACGTCGAGCAGCGCCCCGACCGAATCGATCGGAAGCGGACGCGACGCCGTGTCGTCATCGCTGTCGTCGAGACCCGGCTTCGAGCTGAACGGACCGTCGACGCCGCCATTGGTCGGCACGGGCACGTTTGGCACGGCGGGCACCCCGCTTGCACTATTGGCCGGGGTCGCGCTCTGGCGGGTGCGACCCAGTGAATACTGCAGGGAGGCGCGCACATATTGCGCGGCCGGCCCGGCGAGTTCAGTCGAGAGGCCCAGCTCCGCCAGCAGTTTCTGAAAGGCCTGAACCTCGTTTGGGTCGATCGCACCCCCGGTCGTCGCACTGGCGCTCGCGAGGTTGCGCAGATTGAATTTGGCCTGCGAGTCCTCGATCGAGCCCGAGACCCAGGTGTCGTTGGCGTCCTCGAGATCGCCGCCCGCCGCGCCGCCGAACTTGCCGAGCAGGTCGGACAAGCGCGTCTCGGCAATCGGCACGGCCCACACGCCGCCGAGATAGTCGACGGCGGAGGTATCGGCCGCCGAACGCAGCACGAGCCGCGCCCAGTCGATCGTGCCTCGTGCGACCCACTCCGACTGATTGATCAGGCGCTGGTTCTCGATGCGGCGGATCTGTACCTGCTGTCGCCACAGAATGCCCGCAACGAGGATCGCCGAGAGCGCGACGACCAGCAGCGCGCTGATGATCGCGACACCGCGCTGCCGGGAAGAAAAGGTCGCAGTACGACGCATCATCATCATTCGCCCACCAGCAAAATGCGCCGGATCGGCGCGGGCTGGCCATGCAACCGGATGTCGACGGCGACCCCCGTGATGCTGCGCGGCAAGGGCCCGTTACCGGCCTGCGGGATGACCGGCGCCTTGACGTCGGCATCCAGCTGACTGCGTGCGACATCCATATCGGTGGTGAAGCCCTGATCGGGTACCCATGCTTGCGAAGCGAAGCTTTCGACGCCATCGGCCAACGTCAGTGCGTGCCAGTCGCCGCCTGCCGGACCGTGCAACGCGCTGCGGAGTTGTCCGATGGTGGAAATCCCCGGTGAAATCTCGCGCACCACGCGATGGCCCGCATCCCGATAACGCACGACTTGCAGGCGCGGCGCCCCACCGGCCAGCTCAATATGCCGCACGATCTGCAATACCCCTCCGCCGACCGTCACGGGTGGCTGGCCGAGTTCGTCGTCGCGTGCGGCATTGCGTACATCGACACTCATCTGCGCAAACAACTGCGAGAGCGAACGCTCGCTCGTCATGTGCTGCGTGAGCGTCTCGCGGCTGCGCATGATGGCATCGAGCCCGCGATACGAAAGCACGGCGACGATCGCCAGCAGCGCGATCGCCACGAGCATCTCGATCAGCGTGAAGCCGGCCTCCCGGCGAGGAGCACGCCTAGAGCGAACGGCGCTGTTCATTGGGGATCACCGTTGTGATGCGCGCCAGCGTATCGTTGCTGTCGACGCGACGCACGGCGACCTCGACCTGGCGAAACAAAGGGTTGGGCGTCGAACGAACCGTCGTCGTGCATCGCAAGGTCAGGTCGCCCTGCGGGCACGCCGTGACGGTCGTGCCAATTTCGGGCCAGCGCCGCTCGAGCTTGATCGTAGTTAGCGTGTTGTCGGCGCTCCAGCCAGCCAGCATGCGCTCGTGCAGACGCGAGGAATTGGTGGCCAGACTGCCGACCGCGCGCAGCGACGCTCCCAGCGCGATCGCAATGATCGCGAGCGCGATGAGCACTTCGATCATCGTGAAACCGGCCGACCGGCGCGCACCGCGCAGCGACATGACAAACACTCCGGAGTTACTGGACCGCATAGCGGCCATTGCCCGAACCCACTACGCTGACTTCGGCGGACGGACCATACAGGGTGATCACCACAGGCACATCGATCGCCTCGACACCGAACACGACACGATCGTGCCCCTGTGAATCCTGCAAGCCCGGATAACGGATGCCCACCTTCGACACCTCGGTGGTCCAGTTGCGCGCCTTCAGCAGCGGGTCGTCGTCGAGGGGCCGCCAACTACCGTCGCGCTCGCGCGCAATAAATCGATAACCGCCGGCTACCGGCAGCCACGCGAGTGGCGCCGCACGCAGTTGCGCATCGTCGCTCGCCGTCTCGAAGGCGAGGGCGAGCCGCTGGGCTTCCTCGGCCAGGTCCGTGCGTGGATTGCGCGTCAATGCGAGCGAAGCCACCGCCACGAGAATGCCCGCGATCACCAGCACCACCAGCATCTCGATCAGCGTAAAACCCCGCGCGCGCTGTCGCGGCGTCGCCACCCGCCAGGCCATCACGTCACGCTCGCGTTATTGCCAGGAGCCGATATCGGCATCGTTGCCCTCGCCACCGGGCTTGCTGTCCGCGCCATAACTGAACACATCGATCTCGTCGTGCGCCCCTGGGATCAGGTAGTTGTAGGGCGCACCCCACGGGTCGGCGGGCAGGTGTTCGAGATAGCCACCTTCCTTCCAGTTATTTGGCACCGGCTCGCTATCGGGCTTCTTCACAAGTGCCGTGAGGCCCTGGTCCTGAGTCGGATAACGGCCATTGTCGAGCCGGTAGAGCTTGAGTGCCTGCATGATCGTCGCGATGTCCTGCTTCGCCGCGACGCGGCGCGCCTCGTCGGGACGACTCATGATCTTCGGCACGATCAGCGCGGCAAGAAT
>JAMFSK010000009.1 GCA_026225235.1 Burkholderiales bacterium | reverse complement strand
CAAGCTCGGGTCGAAGCGGAAGCACATGCGGCCGAGGAAGCGCGAGTCGCGGAAGAAGCGCGTGCTGCTGAAGAAGCTCGGGTTGAAGCTGAAGCGCACGCAGCAGAAGAAGCTCGGGTTGAAGCCGAAGCGCACGCAGCAGAAGAAGCTCGGGTTGAAGCCGAAGCTCATGCTGCAGAAGAGGCTCGGGTTGAAGCTGAAGCGCATGCTGCAGAAGAGGCTCGGGTTGAAGCTGAAGCTCATGCTGCAGAAGAGGCCCGGGTTGCAGCGGAAGCGCATGCTGCAGAAGAAGCTCGGGTTGCAGCGGAAGCGCATGCTGCCGAAGAGGCTCGGGTCGAAGCCGAAGCTCGTGCTGCAGAAGAAGCTCGAGTTGAAGCCGAAGCGCATGCGGCCGAAGAGGCCCGGCTTGCCGAAGCAACGCCCGCTGTCGCCGAGGCTCAAGACTTCGATCTCGACGAGATTCCCCTGCTGACCGATGTGTTCGCGCAAGAAGATGCGTTCGAGCCGGTCGCACAGGAGCTTGTCGCCGAGACGCACGAACCGCCGATGGCCGCGCAAACCGCGACCCATGCGCCGGTCGACCTGAGTGAGCTGACCTCGTCGGTCGATGCGCATCTGTTCGACCCTGAGTTACCATTCCGCGCCTATTGCTCGTTCCCGGGCGAGGCGCCGAGCACCCCGCTCAATGCGGGCGATTCGGCGGTGCCGGAGGCTTACCCGATGGCGAAGGTGCCATCGCCGTATGGTTCCGCTGAGCCCGCCGAGCCCTTGTCGTCAGCGCAGGAAGCACAGCGTGAGACGTCGATTCCGCCGTCCGCACTGCGTTCAGTGATTGCGCCAGAATCGTCAGATCCGGCTGCGGTGTCCGTGCATCCGGTGCCGTTCGAGCCGATCGCCGAAGAGTCGCTGGCTGAGCTGCCAGAAGCGCTTTCACCCGCGACACCTGAGGTCAACGCCGAGACTGAAGCCGAGCCGGAAGCTGAGACCGTATTCGCTGCCGAAGCGCAGCCTCACGGCCTCGCCATCGCCGGAGATGAGGCCGATCGCATCGCCGCGATGCTCTCCCGCCACGAGCCGGTCGCCGCGGAACTCACGGTTCCGCAGCCCGTCAGGTCGCTGGCATCCGTGGGTGCGCCCACGCAGGCTGAAATCGATCACATGGTGTCGGATGTCCGTTCGCGCGCCTTGCGCTATCTGGGCAGCGAAGGCCACGCACTGATCGAGGCGCGTTGCCAAGAGCAGGCCGTGTGGCTTGCGCACCGGATCACACGCGAGATCGCTGCGACACTCGAGCGCGAGATCGGCGACTGGGTCCAGCAGGCACTCACCGACGCATTGGAAAAACGGCAACTGCCGCGCTGAACGGATGAGTAGGTCGGTCGCTAGCGGGATGCGTAGGTCGATGACTAGCAATGATCGACCGCATCGGCCGACCCTCAATGTGGTTGGATCCTGACTTCAACGACGGATCTGCAAGATCCAGTCGACCAGCAGGTGGGCCTGTTCATCATCCACCTGGGTGTTGGCGGGCATCGGCACCGATCCCCAAGCCCCCGACCCCCCTGTCTGGATTTTCCGGGCAAGCGCATCGCGCGCTTCCGGTTTGCCTTCATAGCGTACAGCGATTTCCGCGAACGACGGCCCGAGCAGGGTCCGGTCGATCGCATGGCAGCTCATGCAATTGAGCTTGCGTGCCAGTCCCTGGCCGTCGGGCGTCTGCGCGATGGCGCTGACGGCAGGTAGCGCGAGCACAGCGCCCGCTGCAGCCAGCATCAGCGACCTCAACCATCCCCTGAACGGCAACCTCAATGCAGTGGCTTCCATGAGAGTCCTCTTGGCCTGCGTCCGGCGCGAGCGCAACGCGAACGGTACCATCTGGACCCCATTATAGAACTCGGCCATCGCGGTTCCGTACGGCGTCATACGGAACCGCGGAGGGCTCAACCCGTTATCGCGCCGAGGTTGGCCGGCAGCGCGAGCGCTGCAAACTTCGCCAGCACGCCACGCGTATAACGCGGGGCAGGTTGCTTCCAACTGGCACGCCGACGTTCGATCTCAGCCGCATCGACGTTGAGTTCGAGCTTGAGTTGATGCGCATCGATCGTGATCGAATCGCCTTCATGAACCAGCCCGATCAAGCCGCCGACGAAGGCTTCTGGCGCGACGTGGCCCACCACCATGCCCCATGTTCCACCGGAGAAGCGGCCGTCGGTAATCAGGCCGACGGATTCGCCGAGCCCCTTGCCGATCAGTGCGCCAGTCGGTGCGAGCATCTCGGGCATGCCCGGTCCACCCTTCGGCCCAAGGTAGCGCAGCACGAGCACATCGCCCGGGTTGATCTTGTCGGCGAGGATCGCGGTCATGGCGCTTTGCTCGTCTTCGAACACGCGCGCCGGGCCGGTGATCACCGGGTTCTTGAGGCCCGTGATCTTGGCCACTGCGCCATCGGGGGCAAGATTGCCCTTGAGAATCGTGAGGTGGCCTTCCTTGTAGAGCGCCTTCTCGATCGGGAAAATCACTTGCTGATCGGCACGCGGGGCATCGGGCACGTCGGCGAGTTCCTCTGCGATGGTCTTGCCAGTGATCGTGATGCAGTCACCGTGCAACAGGCCCGCGTTGAGCAAGATCTTCAGGACCTGCGGGATACCGCCGGCCTTGTGGAGATCGGTTGCGACATACTGGCCCGACGGCTTGAGGTTGCAAATCACCGGCACGCGCTGACGCACGCGTTCGAAATCGTCGATGCTCCATTCGACTTCGGCCGCATGCGAGATGGCGAGGTAATGCAGCACCGCGTTGGTTGAACCACCGGTCGCCATGATCAAGGCGATGGCGTTTTCGATCGACTTCCGGGTGATGATGTCACGCGGCTTGAGGTCCCTCTTGACGGCTTCGACCAGCACGCGTGCCGACTCGGCCGCGGAGACGACTTTCTCCTCGTCCGGGTTGGCCATCGTCGACGAATACATCAGCGACATCCCCAGCGCCTCGAACGACGAGCTCATCGTGTTGGCTGTGTACATCCCACCGCATGAGCCGGTCGAGGGACACGCATTCTTTTCGATACCCTCGAAGTCCTGCTCGCTCATGCGACCCGCCGTGAATTCACCGACGGCCTCGAACGACGACACGATCGTGAGGTCCTTGCCCTTCCAGTTACCCGGCCGGATCGTGCCGCCGTAGACGTAGATGCCCGGCACGTTGGCGCGCACCAGCGCGATCATGCCGCCCGGCATGTTCTTGTCGCAGCCGCCGATCACCACCACGCCATCCATCCATTGGCCTTGAACGGCGGTCTCGATACAGTCGGCGATCACTTCGCGCGAGACGAGCGAATACTTCATCCCCTCGGTGCCCATCGACATGCCGTCCGAGATCGTCGGCGTGCCGAAGGTCTGCGGGTTCGCCTTCGACTCCCTGATCGCGGTGACCGCTGCATCGGTCAGGCGCTGCAAGCCCGCGTTGCAAGGCGTGATGGTCGAGTGACCATTGGCGATGCCGATCATCGGATTGTCGAAGTCGTCTTTCTGATAGCCGAGCGCGTAGTACATCGAGCGATTAGGCGAGCGCGCGACGCCCTGGGTGATGTTGCTCGAGCGGCGATTGAACGGCATGGGGATTTCTCCGGTTGTCTCGGGGGTGAGATACGCCCGCCTCGTCGGAAGGGCGGGTCGCGATATTCGTCTCGGCGGGCTTTAGCGGCTTGTGCTGCCCGTTACCGGGCTGTCTTCCATGTGCCACACCGAGATGCGCAGAATGGCCTTTCGCCATGTGAGTGTCAAATATATTATTCAGCTTGGATTAAGTCGAAAAACATCTCACAGGAGAGGCCTAGTGGCACTCGATCTGCGTCAGCTTCGCTATTTCGTCGCGGTGGCCGAAGAGCGCCACTTCGGGAGGGCGGCGAGTCGGCTGTCGATGACCCAGCCGCCCCTGTCGCAGCAGATCATGGGGCTTGAAGAGGCACTCGGCGCGCCGCTGTTTGCGCGCAATCGTCGCAATGTCGAGCTCACACCGGTCGGGCGCGACTTGCTGCCTGAAGTACGCCGGCTCCTTGCGCTGGCCGACCGGCTGCCCGCGCTCGCGCAATCGCTCGCACGGGGCGAGGCCGGCGAGTTGTCGCTCGCGTTCGTTTCGACGGCCGATTACGGCTTGCTGCCCCCCTTGATGCGCGCTTTCACCGAGCGTTATCCGGGCGTCCGGCTACAGTTGGTCGAGTCGACCAGCGATGTTCAGGTCGAGGAACTGGTCGCGGGGCGCATCGACGCGGGCCTGATGATTCCGCCGGTGCCCCCGCGCTACGCGGGTCAGCTCAGTTATCTGCCTTTGATGCGTGAGCCGCTGGTGGTGGCGATGTCCGACGACACGGCACGGCTGCTCGACGAGCGGCTTGCGAAGGAGGGTGACGCTTCGGCGGAACAGGCCGTCCCGCTTCACGCGCTCGCCGATTTACCGCTCGTGGTGTTTCCCCGGCGTCTGGCGCCGGCCTTTTATGACATCATCATGGATTGCTACGCGCGTGCCGGAATCGCGCCGCGGATCGGCCAGGAGGCCATCCAGATGCAGACGATCGTCAGCCTGGTGTCGGCCGGCATGGGCGTCGCACTGGTGCCGCGCTCCTTGTGTAACCTGCGGCGCACCGGCGTGGTCTACCGGCCGCTGCGCGACGCGCAGCCGCTCGTCGAAACCGGCTTGCT
This sequence comes from Burkholderiales bacterium, assembly GCA_026225235.1. GTDB lineage: Bacteria > Pseudomonadota > Gammaproteobacteria > Burkholderiales > Burkholderiaceae > Pararobbsia. The sequence goes on along the minus strand of JAMFSK010000009.1, from coordinate 103,036 downwards.
CTGGCGCAGCGACGATGTGAGCCCCGTGCTCGGCGGCTTCGTCGACGTCGCGCGAGGCTGGCGGGCTTCCGGCGACGATGCGCCGGCTTCTTCTTTAATTTGATCGCGGATACCGCTTAACGATGCTGATTCATCCTCAATTCGATCCGATCGCACTCCACCTGGGTCCGCTTGCCGTGCGCTGGTACGGGCTGATGTACCTGCTGGCCTTTATCCTCGCGATCGTGGTCGGCCGTCTGCGCCTGCGCCTGCCCCATGTCGCCGCGCAAGGCTGGACCGGCAAGGACATCGACGACCTGCTGTTCTACGGGGTGATCGGGGTGATCCTCGGCGGGCGCCTCGGTTACATCCTGTTCTACAAGGCGGACTGGTACTTCGCGCATCCGCTCGACATCTTCAAGGTGTGGGAAGGCGGCATGTCGTTTCACGGCGGTTTTCTCGGCGTGATCATCGCGATGATGCTCTTTGCGAAGCTGCATGGCCGGACCTGGATGGGCGTGACGGACTTCATTGCCCCGATGGTGCCTGCCGGTCTTGCGTGTGGACGTCTCGGCAACTTCATCAATGGCGAGCTCTGGGGCCGCGTGACGAGCCCGGATTCGCCGTGGGCGATGTTGTTCCCGGGCGCGGCGCAAGACGACCGCGCGTGGCTGATCACCCATCCTGCTCAGGCAAGCGCGTGGCATTTGCAGGACGTGTTCCTGCGCTACCAGTTGCTGCCGCGCCATCCGTCGGAACTCTATGAGATCGCGCTCGAAGGCGTCGCGTTGTTCTTCGTCATGTGGTTCTTCTCGCGCAAGCCGCGGCCGCTTGCCGCGGTGTCGGCTGTGTTTCTGATCGGCTATGGCCTCGCGCGTTTTATCGTCGAGTTCGCGCGCGAACCCGACGATTTTCTCGGCCTGCTGACCTTCGGGCTGTCGATGGGGCAGTGGCTCTCGCTGCCGATGATCATCGCGGGCGTCTGGCTGCTCGTGTATTCCTATCGCCGCGCAGCTCGCACGCCGCTCAACGCGTCATCTGCACCGAGCCGTTGACGTTCACCGTCACCGTCGAGTCGCCGGCTTCAATCGGAACGTCGGCGACTTTCGCAGTGGACGAGGCCGCCATGCGGGCCATCATCATGGGTCGCGGCGGCGAGCTTTCTCCGCCCGACAGACTGACCTCCCGTATCGTATAACCACCAAAGCCGAATGCAGCCGATGCATTCGCCGCCTTCTGGCGGAACGCCGCAATGGCTTCCCCACTGAGTTTCTTCTGGGCGGCATCCCGCGCTTCAGGCGAGAGTGAGAACGTGACGTTCGAGACTTGCATCTGCGCCGAAAGCGCACCAGCGAGCTTCGAGGCCGCCGCGAAATCATGCGAGTCGAGCCGCACTTCGCTCCGCCCGCGCCAGCCGCTGATATGGCCGTCCCGATCGGTCGAGGGATAGATCGACAACGCCCCGGTCTGGGCTGTAACGTTACTCTGATGCCGGGCCGTGGCCAGGGCCTGTTCGGTGCGCTGGTTCAGCGCGTCCGCGAGCGACGACGGATCGTCCGATTGTTGTTCATAAGCCAGGGTGATATGGACCACGTCTTGCGGAACGTCGATGCTTGCGTTGGCGTCAAGATTGAGGACGCCCGCCGGCGGCACAACCGTCTGTGCCGATGCGTGCGGGGCGTGCAATATGGCAAGCGCGAACAGCGCGCCGGCGGCATACCCAGTGAACGATTTCTGAAGGGTCATGCAATAAGCTCCGTGGACCAGAAAGGGGGATTTCGCCGCGCTGTCGCTGCAAAAGCAATCATGCGCTACCCCGTTGAACTGACCGGACAAACCCGCTATCGGTTCCCCCCGATCTCCGTGCGCAGAAAATCGACAAGGGCGCGCTGAACGGTGTTGAGCGGGCTCCCCGATGTGACGAGTGCGAGTTCCGAAGGGGGCAAGGGCGGCAGATCTTCGCAGATCCGATGCTCGGGCAGCAGCGCTGTAGTTGGCAATACGGACACGCCAAGCCCCGATGACACGGCGGCCTGGATGCCCGTCAGGCTGTGGCTGCCGAATGCGACTCGCCAACGCCGATGCGCCTTGTCGAGGCTGCGGATCGCACGTTGCCGGTAGATGCAACCATGCGGAAACAGTGCGAGCGGAATGGGCGCGTCGGTCAGGGCAACGTCCTCGCCCCTGACCCATACCAGGGACTCAGGCCATGAAGCGAGGCACTCGCTGCTGCCGGGCTCGCGCTTGAGCAAAGCCAGTTCGAGCTCGCCCCCGGCGAGCTTGCGCTGCAGATCGGCGCTCATGCCGCTGACGGTTTCGAGCCGCACACCGGGCTTGGCGCGCACAAAGCCCGATAGCATCGCGGACATGCGTCGCGCGTCGAAGTCCTCCGGTATGCCAATGCGCACCGGCTCGAGTTCGACCTCGCTGGCGAGCATGTCCTGTGCTTCCTGCGACAGGGCAAGCAGCCGTCTTGCATAGTGTGACAACAGTTCACCGTGTTCCGTCGGCGTCACCTGATTGCCCGTGCGGTCGCGCAGCAGCAGGGGCCGTCCCACGCTTTCTTCGAGCTTGCGGATTTGCTGGCTCACTGTCGATTGAGTCCGATGCACGCGTTCCCCTGCGCGCGTAAAACTCCCTTCCTCGACGACGCAGACGAGCGTGTTAAGCAGTTCAAGGTCGAGCACGGCGAGCCTCCCGGATCATTTGAATACCGACTGAGCGTGAGAGTTTAATTTAATTTCCTAATGAGCGGCATCGTCTCTACGCTATAGGTATCAAGATTTTTTTGCGGAGAAACGTATGTCGCTGACTGCCACCCGTCGTCCACACTGGTTGACTTTCGACTGCTACGGAACGTTGATTCAATGGGACGAAGGCTTGCGCGCGGCCGTGCAGGCGATACTGGAAACGAAGGATGTGCCGCCGGCTGCAGGGATCGATCCTGAGAAGCTCATTGAGGTCTACGACCGACATGAACATGCGCTCGAGCAAACGCCCCCCTTTCGTTCATTTCGCGAGCTCTCGGGCGAAGGCTTGCATCGCGCGCTCGAAGAACTAAATCTGCCGGTCGACGCGCACGACGCAAGCGTGCTGACCCGTCGCATTTCGGCGATGCCGCCTTTTCCCGAGGTCGTCGAGACGTTGCGGCAATTGAAGGAAGCGGGGTACCGTTTGTGCATTGTCTCGAATACCGACGACGACATCATTGCGGGCAATGTTGCGCAGCTTGGCGGCTACATCGATCGTGTGATCACGGCCCAGCAGGCAGGAGCCTATAAGCCGGCTCGCCGGCTGTTCGACTACGCGCATGAAACGCTGGGCGTGAGGCCCAATGAGGTCGTGCATATCTGCGCGAGCCCGCATCTCGATCATGCAGCCGCGCGCGACATCGGCTTTCGTTGTGTGTGGATCGATCGGGGCACAGGACGTACAGTGTTGTCCGACTACACGCCGGATAAAACGCTCGCAACGCTCGATCAGGTGCCGGTGTTGTTCAAGACACTCGGCTGGTGAATTTTCAGGTGGATCTCATGGCTCATACGCTTCTGTCTCACGATCTGGCTGCGCCCTCGCTCGGCGGTCGACTCGATTCGGATGCCATCATGACAGCGCGCCGCGAACTCGCGGCCTGTTTCCAGCTCGCCGCTCAGCACGGTTTCGAAGAGGGGGTGTGCAATCACTTCTCGGCCGTGGTGCCCGGGTACGACGAGCTGTTCTTCGTCAACCCTTATGGCTATGCATTCGCCGAGATCACGGCTTCTCGCCTGTTGATCTGCGATTTGGAAGGGCATGTGCTGGCGGGCGAGGGTCAGCCCGAAGCGACGGCCTTCTTTATTCACGCGCGTGTGCATCGTCAGATGCCGCGCGTGAAGGCAGTGTTCCATACGCATATGCCGAATGCTACGGCGCTGTGCCTGCTTGAAGGGCCACCTTTGCGCTGGCTGGGCCAGACGGCGCTCAAGTTCTATGGGCGGACGGCCGTCGACGAGCACTACAACGGCCTCGCGCTCGATGAGTCGGAGGGTGACCGGATTGCCTCGGCGATGGGCGACGCCGACATCCTGTTTCTCAAGAATCACGGCGTGATGGTGGCGGGCGCGAGCATCGCCGAGGCCTGGGACGATTTGTATTATCTGGAACGGGCGGCTGAAGTTCAACTCAAGGCGATGGGCAGCCATCAGCCGCTCAAACCCGTCCCACACGAGGTTGCACAACGCGCGTATGAACAGATGCGACTCGGCGATGCCGAAAGCGCGCGCGCTCATCTGGCGAGCGGCATGCGTATCTTACGTGCGCAGGGGAACCGCTTCGAAAGCTAAAGCAAAGTCCGGGATACGCGATACGGCCCGGAAATGCTTGACCGGGGCGTCGTAGTCTGCGGCCTCAGTCCGCTGCCTTAGCCCTCTATCTCAGCCCGCTGTCTTAGCCGGCCGCGAGGTCTTTCGTGATCACGCGCCACTCATCGGCGGTGACTGGCGTGATCGACAGGCGATTGCCCTTGGCCAGCACGCGCATCTCTGCGAGACGCGGTTCGCCGCGCAACATCGGCAGCGTGACCAACGCCGTCTTGCGCACAAAGCTCACGTCGACGAGCATCCAGCGCGGTTCTTCCTCGCGCGCTTTCGGATCGTAGTAAGGGCTTGCTGAATCGAACTGGGTGGGATCGGGATACGGAGTCGAGGCGACACGCGCAATACCGGCGATGCCGGGCACCGCGCAGCTCGAGTGATAGAAGAGAACCCCGTCGCCGACCTTCATCTGGTCGCGCATGAAATTGCGCGCCTGATAGTTGCGCACGCCGGTCCACGGCAAGGTCTGCGCGGGAGCCCCGGCGAGGTCGTCGATGCTGGCCTCGTCGGGTTCGGATTTCATCAGCCAGTAATGCATGTCCGATTGCCCAAAGAAAAACGGCGCTGGCCAGAAGCCAACGCCGTTCGAATAGATCCCCACCTTGGCCGCTAGGTCGGCATCCTGAACCGTGGAGTTCAAGACGGTCGCAGTCAGAAGCACGTTGGGCTCATCAGACAAAGTGACGCGCACGCCCGCGCTACAATTTCCGCAACCTTGCACATGGCATTGGTTCAAGGAATTTATGACCTTGGCGAACCAGGCAGGGAAGCTTTACAACCAAACTGGTGAAACCCGAGCATCACGCCGACGGATTCGAACGGTCATCCAGAACACTTACTGGCGGACGTCGAACTGACCAATCGCTGCGTCTAGCTGCTGGTTCATGTGAGTCATTGTACGCCGTATTTCTTCGACCGGAAAAGCTTCTCCGTGCCGCACGCTCTTTTGTAGCTTAAGCAATTCCGACGACAGCGAAAGTGCGGCAAGCACGGCCACGCGGTCGGTTCCGCGCACCGCACTGTTGTCGCGCGCCTTGGTCATTTCGGCATCCACACGCGCGACGGCTTCGCGCAATGCGGGCTCCGCTTCGGGTGCGCACGCAAGCCGGTATGACTGGCCGAGAATCTGCACTTCGATCTGTTTCGCGCTCATCCGGCATTTCCTTGAACGGGGGCAGGGGCAACCGGCGCGAGCAGGTCGAGCTGGCTTTCGTCGATGCGGCTATGCGGCAGCTTTTCGAGAATTGCATTCAGGCGCACCTGCGCATCGTCGATTTTCGACGACAAGGCATCGCGTTCGAGACGCAGGGCGTCGCGTTCGCTGCGCAGGGCTTCGGCTTCGCCGCGCAAGCTGTCGCGTTCTTCGTGCGCGCGCGCAAGTTGCGACTCGAGATCGAGTGCGCGTTGTTGATGCTGACCACTGATGGCAATCAGTCGGCCGATATTCTGTGACAGAAGATCGAGTTCGTTAAGCATGTCTGCTGCGTCCTCATAAGGCTTGCCATTCTAACTCCAATCCGTAAGGCTTCAGAGGTCCGAAACGCCCGGTTACGAATTCTGTACGCAACTATTCGGGCTTTGGTGCGGGATTCGGGCACCGTCTCTGCGTCGCGTGACGGCATTCCGGTTTGCCGCTGCGGATGCGGTGCGCCTCCATGACGGGGTGCTGTGTGTCTCGGTGACATCGGGCTCGCTGAGGAGGCGCGGATTCTTGACGCGTCCGGGAGCGCTCCCTACACTGGCGGCACTTTGGGCGCCCGCGCGCGAGTTGAAGGAGTGATCTGACGTGCAGCCGATGACCGCGCGCCGTGCCTGCCTCATCTGGGCCTCGCTTGCCGCGCTCGCGATCGCGGCGCTCCTCGCGTCGGTGTGCTTCGGGAGCGTGTGGATCAGCCCGCGCGGACTCGACGATCCGTTGGCCCACCAGATCGTTTTCTCTTTGCGACTGCCGCGCGCACTTGCGGGCTTCGCCTGCGGCGCGTTGCTGTCGCTGGCCGGCGCGCTGCTCCAGGTCTTGCTGCGCAATCCCCTTGCTGATCCGTATGTGCTGGGTGTCTCCGGGGGCGCCGCCGTTTTTGCATTGCCGGCGATGTTGCTGATGTTGCCGTGGTGGGGTGTCGATGCGGCCGCGTTCGGTGGCGCACTGGTCTCCATCGGCCTGGTGCTGGTGTTGACGCGCGGCGATCTCTGGCGCGCCGAACCTCGCGATGTGTCACCGCGCCTGTTGCTGACTGGGGCGGTGCTCGCTGCCGGCTGGGGGGCGTTGATTACCTTGATGCTCAGCCTCGCACCCGATGGCCGTCTGCGTGGCATGGTGTTCTGGCTGTCGGGGGATCTCGATGGTGTCGAACGTGCATGGCCAGCCTGGCTCGCGGTGCTCGTAGCGATGGCGGCGGTCTTGCCGCTTGCTCCCCGGCTCAATGCCCTGTTGCGCGGCGATGTCCTGGCGCACACGGTGGGGGTTAACGTGCCGCCGTTGCGCCGGCGTATCTACCTGATTGCTTCGCTTGCGACGGCCGTTGCTGTAACGACGGCGGGCACCATCGGCTTTGTCGGATTGATTGTCCCGCACACGCTGCGGCTCGCGTTCGGCAATGATCAACGCATGCTGATACCGGCCGCCGCTCTGGCAGGGGGCTCGCTGGTGACCATCGCCGATCTGCTGGCCCGCACCGTGGTCGCCCCCACGCAGCTGCCGGTTGGCGTGATTACGGCGTTGATCGGCGCACCGGCTTTTCTTTATATTCTGCTGGGTCGTCGTCGAGGGGTACGGTGATGAAGCTCGCACTGACCTTGAGCGACTTGCGCCTCACGGCGGCCGGGCGTGTGTTAGTCGATGGGTTCAGCTACCGTTTTGGCGCGGGACAGCTTTGGTGTATTGCCGGTCCCAATGGTGCGGGCAAGTCGACGCTGATCGACGTGATCGCAGGCTTGCGGTCGCCCGAATCGGGACAGGTAGCGATCGATGGGCGCGCGCTCGCCGACTGGCCTGCCGATGCACTCGCGCGTCGTCGCGCCTTGATGCCGCAGGCTTCGCATGACGCGTTCGGCGCCACCGTACTCGAGACCGTGCTGATTGCGCGCTATCCTTATCTGAAAGGCTGGGGCTGGGAAAGCGAGGCGGACACCGCCGTGGCCCGCACCGCGCTCGAGCAGCTCGACATCGCGGCGTTCGCGGCACGCGACGTCACGTCATTGTCGGGGGGCGAGCGGCAACGCGTTGCGCTGGCGACTGCGCTTTGCCAGCAAACGCCGATGCTGTTGCTCGACGAACCTTTGGCTCACCTTGATCTGCGACACCAGGTCGAGTGCCTCGAAGTGTTGTGTGCGTGGCTCGCAGAACGGCCTGAGGAACGGCTGGTGTTGCTCTCGTGTCACGATCTGAACCTGGCGCGGCGCTTTGCGACGCATGCCTTATTGCTTGATGGCAAAGGGACGGTGATCGCGGGCGAAGTGACCGAGGTCCTGTCGGCCGATCATGCGAGCCGTGCATTCGGTTTTCCGCTGACGCTGTTGCGTGACGGCGCGCATGAGGTACTCGTGCCGCGTCTGTCGTCTGACCAGCCGAGCGACTCACTGCAACTTTGACATTGGCTGGGGCGCAAGCCGCAACCGCAACGCAACCGCTAACCGCTAACCGCGATTTCACCGATTCCATGTCGACTTCCAGCACGCCGCTTGTACCGTACTCCGTTCCCACCCTCACCGCATTGGGGGGGGGCGGCGATGACGCATTAGTCGCGCGTCTGCAGCATGCGATCGATACGAAGACCAAGCCGCTCGGCAGTCTCGGCATGCTCGAAGACATCGCGTTGCGCATTGGGCTGATCCAGCAGTCGCTGCGGCCCGTGGTCCGGCGTCCGGTCATCATCGTGTTCGCGGGCGACCACGGGATCGCCGCACAGGGCGTAAGTCCGTTCCCGCAGGCCGTGACCGCGCAGATGGTCATGAACTTCCTGACCGGTGGCGCAGCGATCAATGCGCTATCGCGCGCCGCGCGCATCGAACTTGAAGTCGTCGATGCGGGCGTTGCGACACCGATCGACCACGCGTCCGGCCTGGTGGTTCGGTCGGTCGCGCCGGGCACGCGTGACTTCTCGATCGAACCGGCGATGAGCGCCAGTGAGCTCGCCGAGGCGATGGCAGCGGGCCAGGAGCGTGTCAAGTATCACGCTGCGCTGGGGACCAATACGATCGGCTTCGGCGAGATGGGGATCGCCAACACTTCGGCCGCCGCTTGTCTGATGAGCCGCTTTTGCGACTTGCCGATCGACCAGTGTGTCGGCCGTGGCACGGGGCTCGATGATGCAGGCGTGGCCCACAAGCGCGCGGTGCTCGGCGCGGCGCTCGCGCATCATCCGGCTTCGAGTGATCCGTTGACCACGCTCGCCATCTTCGGCGGTTTCGAGATCGCCATGATGACGGGAGCCTATCTCGCTGCCGCGCAGGCGCGCATGACGATTGTGGTCGACGGCTTCATTGCGACAGCGGCACTGCTTGCTGCTCACGCGCTTGCACCACAAGTGCTGGACTACTGTGTGTTCGCCCATGCTTCGGACGAGGCCGGCCATCGGCTCATGCTGAATCATCTGGGTGCGCGGCCGGTGTTGTCGCTCGGTCTGCGCCTTGGCGAAGGTACCGGCGCCGCGCTGGCGATTCCCCTCGTCCATGCGGCGGCGGCGTTCCTCAGCGAGATGGCGAGTTTCGAGTCGGCCGGCGTCAGCGAACGGACGGATCCTGCCGGTCATGTCGACTGAGGCAACCACGCTGCGGCATCGTGCGCTCGACGAAGTCCGCTATTTGCTGACTGCGCTCGGGTATTTCACACGTGTGCCCGTGCCCGGCTGGGTCGGCTTCGAACCGCACTACCTGCATGCAGCCGCGCGCTGGTTTCCGCTGATCGGTTTGCTGGTTGGCGCGGTGGCGGCTTCAGTCTTCGCGGTCGCCGCCCATGTGTTTCCAGTGCCGGTCGCGGTGCTCTTGTCGATGGCCGCGACGCTGCTGTTGACGGGAGCGTTCCATGAAGATGGCCTTGCCGACTGCTGCGACGCGTTCGGCGGTGCGTATCAGCGCGAAGACGTCCTGCGCATCATGCGCGACTCACGCATTGGCGTGTTCGGTGCGATCGGACTGATCGTCGCGTTGTTGCTGAAATGGCAGACGCTCTCTGCACTGCCGCCGCTGCGGATCATGGCGATTTCGATTGCCGCTCACGCGGCGAGTCGGGCCGTCGCCATCAGTTTCCTGTTCACTCACGAGTATGTGCGCGCCGAGGGCAAGGCCCGGCCATTGGCGCGCAAGCTCGGCCTGCCGACCTTTGCCCTGGTTGTGTTGACGGGCTTGCCCTGCTTGTTCTGGCCCGACTGGCGACTCGGGCTCGTGACGCTCGGTGTGTTGATCGTGCTGCGCTTCGCTCTGGGACGCTGGTTCAACCGCCGCATCGGCGGCTACACCGGCGACTGCCTGGGACTGGCCCAGCAGGTCTGCGAGATCGCCAGCTATTTGTGCGCGCTTGCGTGGCTGATGCGCTGATGGAAATCGTTGTGGTCCGCCATCCTGCGGTGGCAATCGAGGCAGGTATTTGCTACGGACAGAGCGATGTACCGCTCGCCGGCTCGGCAGCCGACTTTGCTAAGGCATTGCCCGCGCGTCTGGACCGACTCGGCGCGCGTGTTCAGTGGATCGACACGAGTCCGTTGAGCCGATGCTCGTCGGTCGCATCCGAGCTTGCGGCCCACTACGGACTGCCCGCGCGCGAGGATACGGACCTGCTGGAACTCGACTATGGCGCGTGGGAACTGGCGAATTGGGACACCGTGGATCGCGCGGAGCTTGACGCCTGGGCGGCCGATCTGGAACACGGCCGACCCCATGGAGGCGAGAGCGCAGCGATGCTCGCGGCGCGTGTCGAGCGATGGGTCGCCGGCGCGGAGAAGAGAATGACGGCCGGCGGCGAGAGCCATCCTCGGCCCCAAGACGCGGTCATGTCGATGCACAAACGAGAGGTGTCCTCTGACGTGCAAGGGACACCGTCGCCGACACGCCCGTCGCCTCCCGGCGTGGCCGCCGTCGCCCACCGTGGCGTGCTCGCCATCACTCACGGTGGTGTGATCCGCACCTTGGCTTCATACCTGCTCGGCGAGCCGATTGCCGCGTCCCTGCGCCGTCCTCTCGGATACGGTGCCCTGTGCCGGTTTGTTTGCCAATCCGGTAAGGGTGCCCAAGGCTCTTCCAAATGGACCCTTGAGACCTGGGATTATCAGGACGTCTAGCGTCCCAGATGCTGCCGGGCCGTGTCGAGTGTCGTGCAGAGTTGCGCTGCGCCGTCTGCAATTCGCGGGGCCGGGCGATCAAGCCAGTCCGCATTGACGGCGAAGAGATTGTGATGCGCGACGGCGGTGAGCGCCGTCCACGACTTCCAGCGGTCGAGACTCTTCGGCAAGGTGTCGGGGTCGGTATTGCCGTAGCGACCGGTGATGATGGCATCGGGATTGGCGGCGATCACCGCCTCGGTCGAGACGGTAGGCGCGACTGACTCAAGCGAGGCGAATACATTGCTGCCGCCGCAAAGACGAATCACGTCGCTGACCATATGACTACCGTTGAGGGTCATCAGCGGCGTTTCCCAGACTTGATAGAACACGGTCACCGTGGAGCGTCCCGCGTACTGCGCGCGCAGGTGTGCGATCTTCGTGGTGAATTCCTGTGCGGCCTGATCGGCGGCGGTTTCGGTGCCCATCAGTTCGCCGAGCTTGTGCAGGTTCGCGGCGATATCGGGCAGCTGTTTGGGCTCGCTGTAGAACATCGGAATCCCCAGCGCCCGTAGCGCGCCGAGCTGGCGCTGCGCGTTGCCGTGCCGCCAGACGACCAGCAAATCAGGCTTGAGCGCAGCAATTTTCTCGAGATCGAGCGCCTGATTGTCGCCGACCCGGGGCAACTGCTGCGCGGCCGGCGGGTAGTCGCTGTAGTTGACGGCGCCGACGATAGCCCCCGCGCCGCCTGCGGCGTAGATCAGTTCAGTGGTATGAGGCGCGAGACTGATGATGCGGTGCGCGGGGGCATCCAGTGTGACCGTCGCGCCGCTATCGTCGACGACGCTTATCGGCGCCGCGGGCGCCGGTGTGGGCAGGGTCAACGCCAAAATCAGGCTCAGTGCCGGGAGCAAAGGTAACGGTAGAAGCGAGGTGAGAGACGAACTCAAAGACTGGCTCAGAGACGAACCCAGAGCCGAGGTGGGCACTCCCTGGAAAGCAAGCGTCGAAACGGTCTTCAAAAAGCTCTCGAGGGCCCAACCGGCTCGCTTAGCGCGACCGTTCTTTTTCACTCGCTGCCCCATCAAGGTTTCACCTTCATCGGAATGCCTGCCACCATCATGACCACTTCCTCGCACCGTGCTGCGATACGTTGATTGAGGCGCCCCAACTCGTCGACAAACAGACGCGTCTGCGCGCCCATCGGCACGACGCCGAGTCCGATCTCATTGCTCACGATGATCACGCGCGAACTGCTGGCGCCCAGTGCTTCATCGAATGCAGCGATGCGTTCGCGCCAGTCAGCCCGTGGGCCGTCCGACTCTGCGGAGAAAAACAGCGCGGTCAGCCACAGCGTCAGGCAGTCGACCAGCACGCAGTCTTCTCCCCCCTGCACCAAAGCGCCCGCAAGGTCGATGCCGGTTTCAATGGTCCGCCAATGCACCGGGCGACGTGCACGATGCACGGCGATCCGTTCGGCAAACTCGCTATCCTCGGCCGCGCCTGCTTGTCCGGGCGAGGCGGCCGTCGCGAGATAGCTGACCGGCAAACCGCTGGCGGCCGCGAGCTGTTCGGCATGGGCGCTCTTACCCGAGCGCGCACCGCCGAGCACAAAAGTCGTACGAGCCGGGATCGACTCGAAATCACGCTGTGACATAGAGGAGAAGGTCAACAGAAGAGGGACGGGCGGGGACTTTCACCGCCCGCAGACGGTTTTCGCTGATAATAACCGCGCAGGGCAGTACCGCGGCATCGCGGCCGCGAGCGGCCCGGCATGCAAGATCGATGTTCGCAGAAATGACTTCAACCTCGCTTCAGGAGACCCTATGGCGGTGATCGTTGTCGCGAATCCGAAAGGCGGCGTGGGTAAAAGCACGCTGTCGACCAACCTGGCCGGGCTTTACGCCTCGCGCGGCGAGTGGGTCGCGCTGGCCGACCTCGACCGCCAGCAGTCGGCCCATGCATGGCTCGATATCCGGCCGGCCGGGCTCCCCCCGATCGAAGCCTGGAAAATCGATCTCGACCAGCCGCAGAAACCGCCCAAAGGCCTCGAGCAGGTCATCATCGACACCCCGGCAGGGGTTCACGGCAACCGGCTCGAGATCGCCCTAGGCCTCGCCGACCGGGTGATCGTGCCGCTCCAGCCTTCGATTTTCGACATTCTGGCGACGGGTGATTTCCTGACCCGGCTAGCCAAGGAAAAGGCCGTCCGCAAGGGCGGCATCAAGATCGGCATTGTCGGCATGCGAGTCGATGCGCGGACCAAGTCCGCCGACCAGCTCCACCGATTTGTCGAGGGTCTGGGCCTGCCGGTGCTCGGTTATGTTCGCGACACGCAGAACTACGTGCAGCTCGCCGCACAGGGCCTCACCCTTTGGGACGTGACCGCCAGCCGCGTCACGAAGGATCTCGAACAGTGGGCGCCGATCATCGACTGGCTCGACAGCAAGGATTGAACGGCTTGGGGAGATTCGTCGACGCCCGGCAATAAGTCTCTGACGGTGACGGCCGGGCCTCCGTGGCCTCGCGGTTCCGGGCGTCCCAGTCCGAGCTTGACGGTCCGGACCTCCCAGGCTTCCCCACGGGCCCGCCTTCCCTCAGATCTCGAGGTTGTCGATCAGTCGCGTCGACCCGAGCTTCGCCGCCGCGAGCACGACCAGGGGCGCGTCTGCCTCGTCGGCACCTCGCGGCTTGAGATTCGACTGCTTGCGGATCGACACATAGTCGGGCTTCCAGCCCCGCCCGGCCAAGGTCGCGACGGCTGCGCGCTCGATGGCCTCAAGGTCCCCGCGCCCGTCGCGCACCTGAGCGCGCACATCGTCGAGCACCGCCTTGAGATGGGGCGCTTCGGCGCGCTCGTCGGCCGACAGAAAGCGATTGCGCGACGACAGGGCGAGCCCGTCTTCGGCCCGCACCGTCTCGGCGGCGATGACCTCTGTCGGCAGCGCAAATTGTTGCGCCATGCGACGGATGATCATGAGTTGCTGGTAGTCCTTCTTGCCGAACACCGCGACACGCGGCTGCACGCACGAAAACAGCTTGGTCACGACCGTGCAGACACCCTGAAAGAACCCGGGCCGGAACTCACCTTCGAGGATGTCGCCGAGATCCGCGGGCGGATGCACGCGATATTCCTGCGGCTCCGGATACAGGTCGCGCTCGGTCGGCGCGAACAGCACATAGACGTTCTCCGCCTGAAGCTTCTCGATATCGGCTTCCATGGTGCGCGGATACTTGTCGAAATCCTCGTTCGGCCCGAATTGCAGCCGGTTCACGAAGATGCTCGCGACGACCGGGTCGCCGTGCTGGCGCGCGAGGCGCATCAGCGAGAGGTGACCGTCGTGGAGGTTGCCCATGGTCGGCACGAAGGCCACGCGGTTCTGCCCGCGAAGCTGGTCACGCAGTTCGTGAATCGAGCTGATCACTTTCATCGGGTCGGGTGTCCTTCGGCAGTTCAGTAAGGGAGTGAGCCGAACGCAGACCGCACGCGGCAGCTCGCCAGGCAGTGTCGGTGTGCACGTTCGGGATATAGGGTGAGGTCCGGCGCGGGGTGCCGTTCAGGTGGGCGAGTAGGCAAGACGGACATAGATTGGCGCAAACGGCTCGGCCTGAGTGATCTCGATCAACGACTCGCGCGAGAGCTCGAGCATCGCGATGAAATTGACCACCAGCACGGGCATCCCGCGTGAGACGTCGAACAGATCGCCAAATTCGATAAAACGCGCGTTTTGCAGTTTGCGCAGCATCGCGCTCATGTGCTCGCGCACTGAAAGCTCTTCACGGCTGATCTTGTGATGCGCTACGAGCTTGGCTCGCTTGATCACATCGGCCCAGGCGAGGCGCAGTTCGTCGAGTTCGACATCCGGAAAACGCGGCGCGAGCGCCTGTTCGATATAGATCTCGGCCCGCAGGAAATCGCGCCCGAGTTGCGGCAACTCGTCGAGCTTGCGCGCCGCGAGCTTGATCTGCTCGTATTCAAGCAGCCGGCGTACGAGTTCGGCACGTGGGTCCTCGCCTTCGTCGCCCGCGTCAGCCTTCTTGACCGGCAGCAGCATGCGCGACTTGATCTCGATCAGCATTGCCGCCATCAGCAAATATTCCGACGCCAGCTCGAGATTGGTTCCGCGGATCTGCTCGACGTAACCCAGATACTGCGTGGTCACTTCGGCCATCGGGATATCGAGGACGTTGAAATTTTGCTTGCGAATCAGGTAGAGCAGCAGGTCGAGCGGCCCCTCGAAGGTTTCAAGAAACACCTCGAGCGCTTCAGGCGGGATGTAGAGATCCTGCGGAAGCTTGAACAGCGGCTCGCCATAAAGACGCGCGAACGCGACCCCATCGACGACATTGGGGGTCGAATCGGCGGCTGGCGTGGCCAGCGCGTCGTCGTTCAGCTGCGTGTGCCTCACGCGTACCGGCTGTTTAGAAATTCTGGTAGTACGAGTAAGGCGTCTGCTCGACGCGCGAGGCGGTCTGCTCGGCGCGTTCTTCGAGATCGACGGGCTGCTTGTCCCACAGCAGCGCACGGCCCTTGCGTTGTTCTTCTTCGAGCGAAGGCTTGTCCGCTTTGAGCTTATTGAGGAATTGGGTAATGTCCGACTGGTACATGGCTGGGCGGAGCACGGTTATCGTCTAAGCGCAGGGGTGCGCGAGAGGGATTTTACCGCATTGCGAATCGGCGCCGCAGTCTCTTTCCGGCTGGAGGTCCGATTGCCCGGGACGGGGCCGAAAATACGGGGGAATACCCTTCATTCGCTCTTCACCCGCCCTTCACTTCCTCCTCCACACGCCCGAAGGGGCGCGCACCGCGGTGATTCGGTGCATTGTGGGATGTCGGATCGATGCGTGAATGTGGTGAAATAACGGCGGCCGTGGTTTTACCGGTCTTCCACCCGTTGACGGAGAAGTGTGTTTGTCGGATAGCGTTCCCGAAGGCCGTCGCCATCCAGGCAGTCCGCGCCGCCGTCTCTGGCTGTCCGGCCTGCTGCCGTGCTGGCTCGTGCTGCTTGGGCTGACGCTTGCGCCCGTATTGGCACAGGCAAAATACAAGGTCGATATTCACGCTCCGCGCGACTTGCGCAAGATTCTCGAAGCCCACCTCGATCTGGCCCGTTTCGCGAATCGCGACGACCTGACCGACGATGAATACCGCTTTCTGGTGTCGGCCGTACCGCGCCAGGTCACCGATCTGCTTGAAACTCAAGGCTATTTCACGCCGGCGGTGACGACCGACGAGCGCGACGACAATGGCAAGCGGCGGATCGATATCAATGTGACGCCCGGCCCGATCACCGTGGTGACCTCGCTTAGCATCCATATGACAGGACCGGTGCTGACCGAGGCGCCCGCGCGCGATGCGGCGACCCGCGCTGCGTGGACGTTGCGCGAGGGCGACCCGTTCAGCCAGCAAAGCTGGGACGCCGCGAAGGACTCCGCCCTCAAGGCCCTGCAGGCCGAGCGCTATCTGGGCGCGAAAATCACGCACGCCGAGGCACGCATCAACCCGGCGACGCACAAGGCCGCGCTGATCGTCGATTTTGACAGCGGGCCGACCTTTACCCTCGGCGCGCTTCAGATCGAGGGCACCCGGCGCTACCCCGCCTGGATCATCAGCAACGTCAACCCGCTCAATGTGGGCGAGATCTATACGAGCCAGCGGGTCGCCGAGCTCCAGAAGCAGATTCAGTCGACGCCTTATTTCGCGAGTGTCGCGCTCGACATCGGCAATGACACCGCGCATCCCGATCTGACGCCTGTCCGGCTTAAGGTCAGCGAATACCCCTATCAGTCGACCCGTGCGAGCGTGGGCTACAGCTCCGACACGGGGCCCTACATCGCGGGCAGCTATTCCTTCTTCAACCTGTTCGACCGCGCGTGGGTCGCCAGCGTGACCGGGCGGCTGGAGAAAGACCAGGAAGTCGGCCAAGTGCAGATTTCGATGCCGCCGGGCCGCTACGGCTGGATCAATAGCGCGCTCGCCTCCTACACGCGGACCAATATCGAGGACACGACGATTCTCAGCCTGCGCGCGGGGGTCCAGCGCGTGCGCACCTCGACCTACTACGACTACACCTACTCCCTGCTGTTCTATGACGACCGCCTCGAGCAGAACGTCGGTCCGTCGAGCTACGCCCATGCGCTCGTGCCCAACTGGACCTGGACGCGTCGCGACGTCGACGACGTGGTCTTTCCGCGGGCAGGCAATCTGGTTACGGTGTCGGCGGGCTTTGCGGTGCAGCATGTGCTGACCGAACAGACCTTTGCGCGCCTCTATGCGAACGGCCGTGAGTACATCCCGATCGGACAATCTGACCTGGTGTTGCTGAGGCTCGAACTCGGCGGCGTCTTTACGTCGTCGAGCACCAATGGGATCCCGGCTTCGCTGTTGTTCCGCGCGGGCGGCGCGAACTCGATTCGCGGCTATAGCTACGACAGCATCGGCACTAATGCCTCGGGATCGATCCTGCCGGCCAAATATCTCGTGACGGCTTCGACCGAATACCAGCACTGGATCACGCGCGACTGGGGCGGTGCGGTGTTCTACGATGCGGGCACGGCGACAGACAACTGGTCCGAGCGCCGGTTCTACAGCGGGGTGGGGGCCGGCGTGCGCTGGCGCAGCCCGGTAGGGCCGGTCAACCTCGATATCGCTTACGGGATCCAGAACCACTCCTGGCGCCCGGACTTGACGCTGGGTATCGCGTTCTAGGAACCCAGAGAAAACGGAATGAACCAGGATCCCCATTCGGAAGACGAGCCGAAAGACGCGCACCCCGGCGGCGACGCAGGCGCTGGCGGGAGCGATGGCGACGCCGAGCGGGCCCGGCAGGCCGAGCGAGCCGCGCAGGCGCAACTGCGTGCGCAACTGCGTGCGCGGCTGCGCCGGGGCCGCTGGCTGCGCGCCGCGGTCTGGCCGATCGTGGCATTGGTGGCCGTGTTTGCGATTGCGCTCGGCGCCTTGTTCTCGGCGATCCAGACCGAGAACGGCACCCGCTATGCGTGGGACATCGCGGTCAAACTGCTGGACGGGCGTCTCTCGGGCACCCTTCACGGCGGCGCGCTCGCCACCGGCGTTCGGTTGACGAATCTGCGCTGGCACGACGCGGGCACCGAGATCCAGATCGACGAGGTCGAGGGCCAATGGCGGCTGCGTCGCGCGCCGCTCAAGTTCACGGTCGACTTTCTTCGCGCGCAAACGGTCGATGTCCGGCTGACGCCCTCGACAAAGCCGAGCAGTAGGGCGACCTTGCCGAAGGACCTGCGTCTGCCGCTGCAGTTGGAGATCGACGAATTGCGAGTCGCGAAGATCCTGATCCACCAGGGCACCTCGACGACCGAGTTGTCGCGGCTTGCCTTGCATGGCAGCAGCGATGGCCGCCATCACGCGCTCGGGCTCGACCGCTTGACGACACCGTTCGGTGACGTCAACGTCGCGCTCAAGCTCGATGGCGTGCGACCCTTCGCCGTAAGCGGAGATGCGGGTTTTGTGGGGAAAGTGTCCGATCAGGCCGTCGAGGTCGGTGCGCGCGTCAACGGTTCGCTCGAGGAGCTGAATGCCGATGTCGATGCGACAGGTATGAAGCTCACCGGGCACGCGCAACTGGTCGCCATGCCTTTCGGCGACGTGCCGCTCAAGACGCTCGCCTTGCGCTTCGAGCATGTCGACCCCCGCGCCTTCAGTCCCGGTGCGCCACAGGCTGATCTGCTGGTGCAGGCCGATGTGCATCCGGTGGCGGCGCCCCCGGGCGGACCGGCGCTGGTGGTCGCGGGCACGGCATCGATCGCCAACGCGATTCCGGGGCGTCTCGATGACGGCAAGTTGCCGGTCATCGAGGCCCATGCCAATGTCCACCTCGATCCACACGACCAGGTCATCGACGCTCTGCAGATCCGTGTGTTCAAGGATGCGACGGTGACCGGCAGCGGGACGCTGCACGACGGCCGCGGTGAATTCGACTTGAAGATCGCCAACTTCGATGTGCGCACGCTGACCTCCGCGGTGCGCACGACGCATGTGAGTGGCGCCGTGCGGATCGCGCTACGCGATGGCAGCCAGCATATCGAGGCGGATCTCGCTGATCCGAAACTGGCCTTGCGTGCGCAGGCCGCCATCAAGTTGACGCCTGCCCAGACGCAGATCGAGACGCTCAAACTCCAACTCGGCAAAGGGCGCGTCGAAGCGTCGGCGGCGCTTAAGAACGACCTGGCTTCGACCTATACGGTCAAAGGCACGCTGTCGAGCTTCAATCCCTTCCCGCTTCTGGCGGCAGAGTCGGCCGCGAAGCCGGCTTCCGGCAAGACCGGCATCAAATCCAATGGCAAGTCCGACGGCAAGTCAGAGACCGTCGGCGGCGATGTGCGCGATGTGCAAATCACGGGCACGCTCAGCGCCGATGGCACGTTTGCCTCTCGGGCCTCGGTCAAGGCGAAGTTCGCGCTCAAGAACGCGGTCTACGGCGGCCTGCCGATGACCGGAGAGGGCGTTGTCCAACTGGTTGGCTCGCGCTTGCTGCCCAGTTCTGTGCAGCTCTCGATCGCGGGCAATCAGGTCGATGCGAAGGGCAGCTTCGGCGGCGCAAGTGACCGCCTCGTCGTGCATGTCGACGCGCCCGCGCTCGAGCGGCTCGGTTTCGGCGTGGCCGGAACGCTCAAGCTTGATGGCGATCTCACGGGCACACTCGCGCACCCCAACGCGGTCGCGAGCTACGAAGCCGATCACGTCGTATTCGGCGAAAACCGCGTCGGACATGCGCAGGGTCACGCCGAGTTGCGTGATGGTGCGAAAGGCGCGATGACCTTCAGTCTCGACGGGCGCGATGTCGATGTGCCGGGCGTTCAACTCGCGACGCTATCCGCGCATCTCGCCGGGACACGCGAGGCGCACACCTTCGATGCGAGCACGGTCGGCAAGGTCGAGGGACGCGCGATCGATGTTGCGCTCGCGGGACGCGGCGGCCTGACGGAAAGCCGCGCGGGCACGTCGTGGAGCGGCACTGTGGCGAAGCTCGAGAACCATGGCGTGCCGGCGATCGCGTTACGCGCGCCGGTGCAGATTGCGATAGCCGAGCAAAAAGTATCGGTGGGTCCCGCGCAACTCTCGGTCGATGCCGCAGTGCTGGCGCTCCAGCATTTTGAGTTTGACCACGGACGCATCAGCTCAAGCGGCACGCTGTCCGATGTCGCGCTCGCCCGGCTGCTCGTGCTACAGGCGCAACTCAGCGGCTTGCCACCGCCGACACTCAAAACCGACCTCGTATTCGACGGCGCATGGGACTTCACCCTGTCGAACACCGCCTCGGGTTATGTCGAGATAAAGCGCCGCAGCGGCGACCTACAGATCGATGCGGGGCGCGGCCTGGTGCCGCTCGGCCTCAAGCAACTGGAAACACGGCTAGCGTTCGAGAACGGCAATCGCGCCCATCTGACGGCTGTCGCCGATGCCAGCCGGCTTGGCAATGCTCATATCGACCTCGCGACTTCGCTGGTCGAGCGCGACGGCATGCTGACGGTGTCGACCGAAGCACCGGTCAGCGGCACGGTCCAGTCCGATGTGCCGGCCCTGAAGACGACCGGTGAGCTGCTCGGTCCCGCCTATATTCTCGCCGGCCGCGCCGCGTTGCAATTAACCGTAGCCGGCGAGCTCGGCAGGCCCAAGCTCAGCGGCACGCTGACGGGAGACGACCTCGCGGCGACGATGGTCGACCAGGGTGTCACGCTCAAGAACGGCATCGTGCGGATCGGCCTCGACGAGAACCGGGTCGAACTCAAGCAGGTCGAGTTCCACGGCGCGGACGGTTTGCTCAAGGCCACGGGCGAGATCCAGCTCGACCGTGACGATCCGACGATCTCGGCACAGATCGTCGCCGACAAGCTGCAGTTGTTCGCTTCGCCGGAACGTCAGCTCTCGCTGTCGGGCAGCGCCGAACTCAAGCATTCGGGCCCGACGGGTGGCCTCGAGATCAATGGCAAATTCACCGTCGATCATGCCTTGTTCGACATGCCGGAGAGCGCGGCGCCGCAGCTCGGCGACGACGTCAAGATTGTGCGCAGTGACGGCGAACTCGTGCAGGCCGCCGAGCCTCCCCATGTACCGGGCGGCGACGAATCGATCGGGCCGTTCGCGCCGCGCGCGAATGTCGCGATCGACCTGGGCAACGACTTTAAATTCAAGGGGAGCGGCGCGGACCTGTCGCTGCGCGGAACACTGAATGTGGTCAGCGCGCCGAACGAGCCGCTTCATGCCGTGGGGAATGTGCGCGTTGAACCCGGTTCGACCTATGAGGCCTTCGGCCGCAAGCTCGACATCGAGAACGGCTATTTCACGTTCAACGGACCGGTCGACAATCCGGGGATCAATATTCTCGCGATGCGGCGCAATCAGGAATATGAGGCGGGGGTACAGGTCACCGGCACGCTGCGTTCACCGAATGCGAAACTCGTCTCGGTGCCCGACTTGCCAGATTCGGAGAAGCTGTCCTGGCTGCTGTTCGGCCATGGCACGGATACGGGCAATAACCTGGGGCAACAGGACACGGTGTCGACCGCGCTTGCCTTGCTCGGCAGTGCGGGCGGCAAGCGCATCGCCCAGACCTTTGGGCTCGACGAGTTTTCGATCGGGCAGAGCGAGAACGGCCTGACCGATCCTCAGGTCGTGCAGATCGCCAAGGCGATCAACGAGCGCTTTACGTTCGGCTATGAGCAGGGGCTTCAGACCGCACAGAATTTGTTCAAGGTGACGTGGACCGTGTCACGCAACTGGTCGCTTGCGATCCATAGCGGCACGCTGAACGGCGCCGATGTGACGTTCAATCGGCGGTTTGATTGAGGATGTGTGAGGGGGGCGCGCAGCGCAGAACCGCAGTAGAGCAGTAGAGCAGGAGAGCAGGAGAGCAGGAGAGCAGGAGAGCAGGAGAGCAGGAGAGCAGGAGAGCAGGAGAGCAGGAGAGCAGGCCGGCGGAGTCTAGGCCGCTTGATCTCGCGGCTGGCCGGCGCGTCACCCCAAGGGGGCGTGCCGGCCCAGCAGGATGACGTTAGCGCACCCGCATACCCGGTTTCGCGCCACTGTTCGGCTCGAGGATATACAGGCCAGGCTGAGCCTTCTCATCCGCCGCCGAAGCTGCCAACACCATGCCCTCCGAAAGGCCGAACTTCATCTTGCGCGGGGCAAGATTGGCGACCATCACGGTGAGCTTGCCGACCAGTTGCTCCGGCTGATAAGCGGACTTGATCCCTGAGAACACATTGCGGGTTTTCTCTTCGCCGACGTCCAGGGTGAGCTGGAGCAGTTTGTCCGACCCTGCGACCGCCTTGCAGTCGACGATCAGCGCGATGCGCAGATCGATCTTCGAAAAATCATCGATCGAGATGACGCCGTCACCTTCATCGCCGCCTGCGCTCGACGCAGCGGTCTTGGCAGCCTTCGCCGCCTTGGGCGCCTTCGCACCCTGAGCCTCGACGCCTGCCACGTTCCTGGCGCCTTCGCCGCCGGGCTGAATGTCACCCGGTGTGGCTTGCAAGGATTCCTGATTGGCCGCGATCAAGGCATCGACCTGCTTCTGGTCGACCCGCGTCATCAGATGCTGGTAAGCATTCACCGGTTGCTGCGACGACAAGGCAGTCGACGCATCCGACCACTTGAGCGGCGCGATCGCAAGGAAATTTTCGACCGAGGCCGCGAGCAAGGGCAGCACGGGCTTGAGCATCAGCGTCAACAGGCGGAATGCCTCGAGCGAGACACTGCAGGCTTCGTGCAGTGCCTGCGCACGCGCGGGGTCCTTGGCGAGTTCCCATGGCTTGACCGTATCCACATAGCCATTGACCGTATCCGCGAGCTCCATCGTTTGGCGCAGCGCCTTGCTGTAGTCGCGTTGCTCGTAGAGTGCGGCAACGGTGGGCACCGCCTCGCGCAGTTGTGCCAGCAACGCATGCGACATGGCCGCATCGTCGATCCGGCCGCCAAAACGCTTGACGAGGAAACCCGCCGCGCGGCTGGCGATATTAATGTACTTGCCCACGAGATCGCTGTTCACGCGCGCGATAAAGTCACCGAAGTTCAGGTCGATGTCTTCCATCGAGCCATTCAGCTTCGCGGCGAAGTAGTAGCGCAGCCACTCGGCGTTCAGGCCGTTGTCGATAAAGCTTTGTGCGGTAATGAAGGTGCCGCGTGACTTCGACATCTTCTGGCCGTCTACCGTCAGGAAGCCATGCGCGAACACATTGGTCGGTGTGCGGTGGCCCGAGAACTCGAGCATCGCCGGCCAGAACAAGGTATGGAAATATAGGATGTCCTTGCCGATGAAATGGTACTGCTCGGTATCCGAACCGGGCCTGACCCACTCCTCGAAGTTCAGGCCACGTTTGTCGCAGAGATTCTTGAAGCTCGCGTAGTAGCCGACCGGCGCATCGAGCCAGACATAGAAGTATTTGCCAGGCGCGCCGGGAATCTCAAAGCCGAAGTACGGTGCGTCGCGCGAGATATCCCAGTCGGCCAGCTTGGCATCGCCCGAGTCACCGAGCCATTCGCGCATCTTGTTGGTCGCCTCGGGCTGAGCGAGTTTCGCGACCCAGCCACGCAGGAAGTTTTCGCAGCGCGGATCCGACAGCTTGAAGAAGTGATGGGTCGAGGTGCGCCGCACAGGTGTCGCGCCCGAGACTACCGAGTAGGGGTTCTTGAGGTCGGTCGGGGCATAGGTTGAACCGCAGACTTCGCACGAGTCACCGTACTGGTCCTTGGCGCCGCACTTCGGGCACTCGCCCTTGATGAAGCGATCGGGCAAGAACATTTCCCGTACGGGATCGTAGGCCTGCTCGACATCTCGCTCGACGATCAGACCGGCATCCTTGAGCGCGAGATAGACCTGCTCGGACAAGACGCGGTTTTCTTCTGAATCGGTTGAATAGTAGTTGTCGAACGAAATACCGAAGCTGTCGAAGTCGCGCTTGTGTTCCTGCCAGACACGCTCGATCAGTTGGCGAGGCGTAATGCCTTCCTTTTCGGCGCGCAGCATGATCGGCGTGCCGTGGGTGTCGTCCGCGCCGACATAGTGGACTTCATGTCCGTGCATTCGCAGCGCCCGCACCCAGACGTCGGTCTGGATGTACTCGACCAGATGGCCGATATGAATTTGCCCGTTTGCATAGGGCAGGGCTGACGTGACGAGGACGCGGCGCGGGGCTGTGGAAGGCATAGGGCGTGGCAGGGCTGCAGTGGGTTGAACTTGCGGTGAAGCGCGACAGCGGCGCCCGGCGAGGGCGCCAAAGAAAGGATTTTAGCAGTGCGTGCGTGTGCGGCGTCGTGCGGGTCTGTTTTACCCGCCCCATTAGACCCGCAGTGACCTGCTGCCAGGTCCGAGCGGCAACCTCGGGCACCGCACGCTGCACGGGCAAGCAGCGCAGGCAAAAAAGCACAGGAAGAAGCGCCGAAAAGAGCGCAGAAAGCAGGCAAAAACGCGGGCAAAAAAAAACCGGGGCATAAGCCCCGGAGCAACAACGACAAGAGGAGAATGGTGCCGCGCCTAGGTCACCAGGCGCGTACCGTATGTAAAGACAGCAATGCGCCGGGCGAGTTCGCGGAAATTTTGGAAATCTTTTGAGCCGACAGTGTTGCGCAACGTCGGCGTGCCCGGTGCCCCCTTGCCCAGCCTTGCGGGGCAAGGGTCGGCTTAGCGCTGCACGGGTCGCAGATAGATTTCGACGCGGCGGTTCTGGGCACGGCCCGCTTCGGTGGCGTTGTCGGCGACCGGCTGCGATGCCCCGCGTCCGATCCCGCTCAGACGTGCCTGGTTGATGCCGCGGCCAATCATGAAATTGACCACGCTTTGCGCGCGGTTTTGCGAGAGCGTCTGGTTGTACTGCGGCGAGCCCGTGCTGTCGGTGTGTCCATCGATCTCAGCATTGAGTTCGGGGTGTTCGGTCAGCGTTTGCGCGACCTGGTCGAGCACCGGCGCGAACGTCGGTTTGATCAGGTAGCTGTTGGTATCGAACGAAATCGAATTCGGGATGTTGACCTTGAGCGAGCCGTCCTGCTGCTCGGTGATCTGCGTGCCGGTGCCTTGTGTCGCGCCGCCGAGCTTGCTCTTGATGCCTTGCCAGTTGTAGCCGGCGACCGCACCGCCCGCGCCACCGATACCGGCGCCGATCGCTGCACCCTTGCCGCCACCGATCAGTGCGCCGATCCCCGCGCCTGCCGCGGCGCCGATTCCTGTTCCGACTGCGGTATTGGTCCCTTGCTGGGTCGCACAGCCGGCCAGCAGGGCGGCGGCGAGGGTCAGTGCGGAGAGTTGGGTCACCGTTTTTGTTTGCATCGTATTGCTCCAGATTTGACTGCTCAATGACAAGGACAGATACAGCGATTGCTACGGGGCCGTGTGGGCGGCGTCCGGCACGACTACCCGGTATGGGCGGTGTCGAACGAGACCCAGGTTGAAGCCCGCGTAACGTTACAATGAGGGACACGTAGGCAGCTCAGGCATCCGTGTCGGGCACCTCGCCAGCCGCGTCAGACCGCGTGCAGCCGCCCTGAGGTGCCGGAAGCGTGCCGCGAGGCGGATCATGAAGCAACTGCCGCAACAAACTCTTGCAATTTCGAGGCCGGGCGCCGTCCGGAGGTTCAATATTTATGACGATTGAAAGGCAAAGCATCGACGCCGCGCTCGCGAGCG
The DNA here is from genome assembly GCA_026225235.1 of Burkholderiales bacterium. Taxonomy (GTDB): domain Bacteria; phylum Pseudomonadota; class Gammaproteobacteria; order Burkholderiales; family Burkholderiaceae; genus Pararobbsia. The sequence continues at coordinate 77,794 of JAMFSK010000009.1, read as the reverse complement.
TGGTCGATCCCCATACCGGACGCGATCTCGTCGCCAGCAAAACGATTCGCCATGTCACGATCGATGGCGCAAACGTGCAGCTCGAGGTCGTACTCGGCTATCCGTCGAAGAGTGTGCATGGCGCGATGCGTGAGCGCGTCGAGCAGGCGTTGGCAACCGTGCCAGGCATTGGCCGGGTGAGCGTGAGCGTGTCACAAGACATCGTCGCGCATGCGGTGCAGCGCGGTGTCAAGCTTTTGCCCAACGTCAAGAACATCGTGGCCATTGCCTCGGGCAAGGGCGGCGTCGGCAAGAGCACGACGGCCGTGAATATCGCGCTGGCGCTGGCTGCCGAAGGGGCGAACGTCGGTGTGCTCGATGCGGACATCTATGGCCCTTCGCAACCGACCATGCTCGGCGTCGACGGCCGGCCCGAATCGACCGACGGCCAGACCATGGAGCCGCTCGTCGCACATGGCGTGCAAGTCAACTCGATTGGCTTTCTGATCGAGAAAGACAACCCCATGGTGTGGCGCGGCCCGATGGTCACCTCGGCGCTCGATCAATTGCTGCGGCAAACCAACTGGCACGACCTCGATTATCTGATCGTCGATATGCCGCCAGGTACCGGCGATATCCAGCTCACGCTTGCTCAGAAAGTGCCCGTGACCGGCGCGGTGATCGTCACCACCCCGCAGGACATTGCCTTGCTCGATGCACGCAAGGGCCTCAAGATGTTCGAGAAGGTCGATATCCCGATTCTCGGTATTGTGGAGAATATGAGCGTGCATATCTGCTCGAACTGCGGCCATGTCGAACACATTTTCGGCTCGGGCGGTGGCGCGGCGATGTGTGCCGACTACGGCACGACGCTGCTCGGCAGCTTGCCGCTGTCGATCGGCATTCGCGAACAGGCCGACTCCGGACGCCCGACCGTGGTCGCCGATCCGGATGGCCCGGTCGCGGCGATTTATCGCGACATCGCCCGCAAGATTGCGGTGACCATTGCCGAGAAGTCGCGTGACATGAGCTCGAAATTCCCCTCGATCGTCGTGCAAAACACCTAGACCCGACTGCATGAAGCCCTGCTCCATCCCGCTCGTCATCCTCATTGGCTGTTGCCCGCTGTTTGCCAGCTTCGCGGGCTGTTCGCTGTATGGCGACCATCCGCGCCATGCCGAGGTTGAGTTACGCCCCGCGCCCGGTGTGAACGCGCGCGGGACGGTGACGTTCGTCGACAACCCGGATGGGGTCCAGGTGACTTACAACCTGATGGGGCTGCCGCCCGATTCGGATCACGGCTTGCATATCCATGAGCGGGGCGACTGCATCGCCGCGGGGCCAGCCGGCCTCGGACCGATCTTCAATCCCTTGCCGGCTCCGGCGTCAGCGGGCCGCACGGCGCATGCCGAAGGCGACCTGCCGAATATTCATGCCGATTCGAATGGCGTGGCGGCAGGCTTCTTCGTCGTTCCCGACCTGTCGCTCGATGGCGTGCGCTCGGTGGTGGGCCGGATCCTGGTCGTGCATCGCGACCCCGACGATCCTTATACGATCGTGCCGAATTTCAGCGACGGACCGCGCCTCGCCTGTGGCGTGATCGTGCGGTAAGCGGCCGCGGGGGGTAGCCCTGAGATGGCCCCGGGGTGGTCCGATTGGACGGCTGCGGCGCCAGCCCCGGCCTGTCTGCCGGGCTCGCTCCCGCGATCAAGTAAAATGGCGCGACTTTTCTCCGGCCGCCGCGCGCGACGCGCGTGTGCCGGCCTTGCATTTCTTCCCGCGATCGCTACATGACCATCAAATCCGACAAGTGGATTCGGCGCATGGCCGCCCAGCACGACATGATTTCGCCGTTCGAACCGGCGCAGGTACGCATGTCGGCTGACGGCCGCAAGCTCGTGAGCTACGGCACCTCGAGCTACGGATACGACATTCGTTGCGCCGACGACTTCAAGATCTTTACGAATATCAATTCGACCATCGTCGATCCGAAGAACTTCGACGAGAAGTCGTTCGTCGATTTCAAGGGCGACGTCTGCATCATCCCGCCGAACTCGTTTGCACTCGCGCGCACGGTCGAGTACTTCAAGATTCCGCGCAATGTGCTGACGGTCTGCCTCGGCAAGTCGACCTATGCGCGCTGTGGGATCATCGTGAACGTCACCCCGTTCGAACCTGAATGGGAAGGGTATGTGACGCTCGAGTTCTCGAACACCACCCCGTTGCCCGCGAAGATCTATGCGAACGAAGGTGTGGCGCAGGTGCTGTTCTTTGAAAGCGACGAGGTCTGCGAAGTCTCGTATGCCGACCGCGGCGGCAAATACCAGGGCCAGCAGGGCGTGACCTTGCCGAAGGCGTGAACACACAGGGTTCACGCTGTTCTGGTACGGTGCTTGCGCTTATCCGGCAGCAGGTGCCGCGCTGAAGGATCTTGCCGTGTCCACGAGACGCGGCGCAGTTTGAATTCCAGGCCCGCCAGGCGGGCCATTGCTTTTGGAGCTCCGCTCATGAAGTTTCGCTTTCCGGTCGTCATCATTGACGAAGACTTCCGCTCCGAGAACATCTCGGGCTCGGGCATCCGCGCACTTGCGGAGGCGATCGAAGGCGAGGGGATGGAGGTGCTCGGCCTCACGAGCTATGGCGACTTAACCTCGTTCGCGCAGCAGGCGAGCCGCGCCTCGTGTTTCATCCTGTCGATCGACGATGACGAGTTCGTCACGGCCGGCACCGGGGATGGCGACGACGAGCTGGTCATTGCGATCGTCGCGCTGCGTGCGTTCGTCGCCGAAGTGCGGCGCCGCAACGCCGACATCCCGATCTTCCTGTACGGCGAGACGCGCACCTCGCGCCACCTGCCCAACGACATCCTGCGTGAGCTGCACGGTTTCATCCATATGTTCGAGGACACGCCGGAGTTCGTCGCGCGCCATATCATCCGCGAGGCGCGCAACTATCTCGAGTCGTTGCCGCCGCCGTTCTTTCGCGCGCTCACGCACTACGCGGCCGATGGCTCGTATTCGTGGCACTGCCCGGGGCACTCGGGCGGCGTGGCTTTCCTCAAGAACCCGCTCGGCCAGATGTTCCACCAGTTCTTTGGCGAGAACATGTTGCGCGCGGACGTTTGCAACGCGGTCGACGAACTGGGCCAGCTGCTTGATCACACCGGCCCGGTGGCTGCCTCCGAGCGCAATGCGGCGCGCATCTTCAGCGCCGATCACCTGTTCTTCGTAACGAACGGCACGTCGACCTCAAACAAGATCGTCTGGCACGCCACCGTCGCGCCGGGCGATATCGTGCTGGTCGACCGCAACTGTCACAAGTCGATCCTCCACGCGATCACGATGACCGGGTCGATTCCGGTGTTCCTGTCGCCGACGCGCAATCACTTCGGCATCATCGGTCCGATTCCGCGCAGTGAGTTCGAACCTGAGAACATCCGCCGCAAGATCGAAGCGAACCCGTTCGCGCGCGAGATCCTGGCGAAGAACCCGACGGCCAAGCCGCGCATCCTGACGATCACGCAAAGTACGTACGACGGTGTGATCTACAACGTCGAGATGATCAAGGACTTGCTGGGTGACCTGCTCGACACGCTGCACTTCGACGAGGCGTGGCTGCCGCACGCCGAGTTCCATTCGTTCTATACGGACATGCATGCGATCGGCGCGGGCCGTGCACGCACGGGTGCCACGGTCTATGCGACGCACTCGACGCACAAGATGCTGGCCGGTATCTCGCAGGCTTCGCAGATCCTCGTGCAAGATTCCGAAGGCGGCAACTTCGATAAGCATCGGTTCAACGAAGCCTATCTGATGCATACCTCCACGAGTCCGCAGTACGCGATCATCGCCTCGTGCGACGTGGCGGCGGCCATGATGGAAGCGCCGGGTGGCACCGCGCTGGTCGAGGAGTCGATCGCCGAGGCGCTCGATTTCCGGCGCGCGATGCGTAAGGTCGATGCGGAGTATGGCGACGACTGGTGGTTCAAGGTGTGGGGCCCGGAGCACCTGGCGGAAGAAGGCATCGGCGACCGCGAGGACTGGATCCTCAAGCCGGGCGACCGCTGGCACGGCTTCGGCGATCTGGCCGAAGGCTTCAACATGCTCGATCCGATCAAGGCGACGATCATCACGCCGGGGCTCGAGATCGATGGCGAGTTCGGCGAAAGCGGGATCCCTGCGGCGATCGTCACCAAGTATCTCGCCGAGCACGGCATCATCGTCGAGAAGACCGGGCTTTATTCGTTCTTCATCATGTTCACCATCGGCATCACCAAGGGCCGCTGGAACAGCATGGTGACCGAGCTCCAGCAGTTCAAGGATGACTACGACAGCAACCAGCCCCTGTGGCGTGTGCTGCCGGAGTTTGTCGCCCAGCATCCGGCCTATGAACGCATCGGCCTGCGCGATCTCTGTGCGCAGATCCACAGCATTTACAAGGCCAACGACGTAGCGCGCGTGACCACCGAGATGTACCTGTCGGACATGGTGCCGGCGATGAAGCCGACCGAGGCCTATGCGAAGCTGGTGCACCGCGAAATCGATCGGGTGCCTATCGACGAACTCGAAGGGCGCGTGACGAGCATTCTGCTCACGCCGTATCCACCTGGCATCCCGCTGTTGATTCCTGGCGAGCGTTTCAATCCAATCGTCGTGCGTTATCTCCAGTTCGCGCGTGAATTCAACGAGCGCTTCCCGGGTTTCCATACCGACGTTCACGGGCTGGTGGCCGAGTTGATCAACGGCAGGATCGAGTACTTCGTGGATTGCGTACGCGACTGACAGGGCGCCTTCGGGTACGTCTTGTTTTCAAAGGCGAGAAAGCTGTCCTCGGATATGAGCTGCACCCCAAGGGGTTGGATGAATGTCCAACGTCAGAGGGCAGTCCAATGTTCGGGACAGCTTTTTTGTTTCTGCAGTGAGAGGCGGCTGGCGGCCGGTCGAAGCCCGCGCTGCCGCCGTTGAGGGTTGGCCTAGCCGAGCGCCTTGCGCGCCTCGGCAATGGCTGCCCGCACTCGCACCGGCGCGGTCCCGCCAATGTGATCGCGGCTTGCCACCGACCCTTCGAGTGTCAGGTAACTGAACACGTCTTCGCCGAGCAAGGCGGCTGCTGAAGGCAGGTCAGCTCGCAGCTGTTCAAGGGACAGGTCCGCAAGGTCGATGCCGCGCGTCTCGCAGATCTTCACCGCATGCGCGACCGCTTCATGCGCATCGCGGAACGCGAGGCCGCGCTTGACCAGATAGTCGGCGAGGTCGGTGGCGGTCGCGAAACCCTGCAACGCCGCAGCGCGCATTGCGTCGGCCTTGACCGTGATGCCGGCGACCATCTCGGCGAAAATCCGCAGCGTGTCTGCCACCGTATCGACGGTGTCGAACAGCGGTTCCTTGTCTTCCTGATTGTCTTTGTTATAGGCGAGCGGCTGGCCCTTCATCAGCGTCAGCAGCGCAACGAGGTGACCGTTGACACGGCCTGTCTTGCCACGCGCAAGCTCGGCGACGTCCGGATTCTTTTTCTGCGGCATGATCGACGAGCCGGTGCAGAACCGGTCGGCGAGATCGATAAAGCCGACGCGCGGGCTCATCCACAGCACGAGTTCTTCGGACAGACGCGAGACATGAGTCATGACGAGTGCAGCCGCTGCCGTGAATTCGATCGCGAAGTCGCGGTCGGACACCGCGTCGAGCGAGTTGCCGCACACGCCGTCAAAGCCCAGCGTCGCGGCGACGCGCAGCCGGTCGATCGGATAGCTCGTGCCGGCGAGCGCTGCCGCGCCCAGCGGCAGCCGGTTCACGCGCTTGCGCACGTCGAGCATGCGCTCAGCGTCGCGGCTGAACATCTCGAAGTAGGCGAGCAGATGGTGACCGAAAGTCACCGGCTGAGCGACCTGCAGATGAGTGAAGCCCGGCAGGATCGTATCGGTGTGCTTGTCGGCAAGGTCGAGCAGCGCGCTGCGCAGCTCGCCGAGCAAGCCTCCAATCCGGTCGATCTCCCCGCGCAGCCACAGACGGATATCGGTCGCGACCTGGTCGTTGCGTGAACGGCCGGTATGCAGGCGCTTGCCGGCATCGCCGATCAGCGCGGTCAGGCGCGCCTCGATATTCAGGTGCACGTCTTCGAGGTCGAGCTGCCATTCGAACTCGCCGCGCTCGATTTCGCCCCGAATCTGCGTCATGCCTTCTTGGATTTGCGCGAGGTCGCCGGTGCCGATGATTTTTTGCGCGGCCAGCATGTCAGCATGGGCAAGCGAGCCTTCGATATCGACCAACGCGAGCCGTTTGTCGAAGAACACCGACGAGGTATTGCGTTTGACGAGCTCGGACATCGGCTCGGAGAAGCGTGCAGACCACGCTTCGCCTTTCTTGTGGAATTGGGACGTCATCGTGAATGAAGTTAGGGCGCGAGGCGCGCGGGCTTGCGCGAGGGCGCCGGCGGCACACGCCGCCCGCGTCTTCGTCGGGATGGGGAGAATTATACCTTTGAGGGCATCGAGCCCCGCCGCGGCGCCCCGGGGGGACGTCGCGACGGGGCTCGATGGGAGCGCAGCGCTAAATCGGGCCGGCCTGTGCCGACCCGCTCCGCTGTCAGCTCGTCGGCACCAGCTTGCCGCTATAGATCACCGGACCGGTCGGGCCGTTCGGGTTCGGCGAGCCGCCCGTCGGTTCGACCGAGATCGCCAGCACGCCGTAGTTCTGCGGACGATGCGTGACCTTGAAGGTGACCGTGCCCTTCTTCGGCAACACGCCAAGTGAAGCCGGCGCGCCGCTCGACGGAATACCCCAGAGCTGCAGGTCGCGGTCGCTTGGCACGGGCGTTTCATTCAGGCGTTGCAAGGTCACCGTGCTGTGCGCATCGTCCCAGGTCACGAGCATGGTCGAGTTCGACTGGTCGTCATGCAGCACCGACACATAGCCCACGCGCTGGGCGGCCGGTACGCCTGCAGGCACGGTCGGCGCAACCGTACGCAGGGAAATGACGATCGAAACGATGGCAACCGCGAGCGCCACACCCGACAAGCCTCGCCAGAAGCCGAGGTTGTCCCACCAGTTGCTGGTTGGGCGGCGTGGTGTGGTGGTGCGCGGCGTCGGTTCTTCAAAGCGGCCACGGGTCGCCGAGGCGAGGCCGAGGCGGCTTTCGATTGCGAGCCAGACCGAGCCCGGTGGTTCGACCGCGCGGCCGAGTTCGGCCATGGCGTCGAGGCGGCGTTGCCAGATGCTGATGGCCTGCTGGATCGCGTCGTTGCCGATCGCGAGCGCGTCGAGGCGACGCCGCGCGCGGCCCCGCAGGGTACCAAGCGCGTACTCGGCTGCAAGCCGGTCGAGCAGATCAGGGCGCTGGTGAAGATTCATAACGATCCCAGGCAGGATTTGAGCTTTTCGAGGCCGCGGCGGATCCACGACTTCACGGTGCCCAGCGGCACCCGCAAGGAGGCGGATACTTCGCTGTGGCTTTGGTCACGCAAATAAGCAAGCGCAATGGCCTGACGCTGGTCGGCGTCGAGCCGGTCAAGGCAGTGGGCAAGCTGGCGTGCTTCCTGGCTCATTTCGAGGGCATCCGAAGGCTCAATGTCGCTCGACGGCAATATCTCGTCGAGCGCCTCGTCCCACTCGCCTTCGCCGCTCGCGCGAATCCGCCGCAGATGATCGAGCGCGCGATTGCGTACGATCGCTGCGAGCCAGGTCATCGGCGCGGACAGGCTCGCGCGATAGTCGCCGGCATGCCGCCATATGTTCACGAAGCTGTCCTGCAAAACCTCCTCTGCCCACTCCCGTTTGACCAATATACGCAGCGCAAGGCCAAACAGTTTCGCGGAAGTGAGTTCATACAAGGAACGGAGTGCCGTCGGGTCGGCGCCCTGGATGCGTTCGAGCAGGTCGGCAAGCGTGTCCGGCGTAGGTTCTAGACGGGTCGCAGGCATAGGCTGAGGTCGAGGGTGGGGTCGGGCTGGTTCAAGAGCTTACACGGAGCCTGACACAGGGGCCTCATAGGGGCACCTGTTCTCAGGCGTGTTCACACAAGCGGACTAATAGTAACCAAGAATCGCCGGGCGCTGAGGTTTGTCCATGACAGCATCGGCCGGACCGGGCGTTTATCCGGAGCCCGTCGCGCCTTGCGGGATCAGGGCGACCAGCTTGAGGTCCTCGCGCAGCACGGGCTTGAGCGTGATCTGGTCAAACTGCAGCCGGCCATGCGTCGGGTGGTCGAACTCGCGTAAGCCGCCCTCGCGCTCGACCACGTCCTGTGAACGCCAGTATCGCCCGAAGGTCTCGCTCGAGCCCAACAGCTGTTCGAGCAACGTGCGCGTGGGCGCGTCCGTCAGGTGGCGGCTCGAGTCGGCGCGAAACTCCGCGACCAGCCGCCGCGCGCGGACCTCCCAGTCGACCACCAACTGGCGCGCCGCATCGCTCGTGAACATATAGCGCAGCAGGTTGTGGTCGTCGTCGGGCGCGAGCCAGCCGACGAACAAGGCACTCGCCCGTTCGTTCCAGGCCAGCGCTGTCCACTGACGGTCGAGCACGTAGGCCGGCGCATCGAGCAAGGCGACGCTGGCGAGCAGGGCGGCAGGGGCGTCGCTCGTGCCGGGGCCGGGCTCGGCCGGGTCGCGCAGCGCCGCGAGTTCAAACAGGTAGGCGCGCTCGGCACGCGTGAGCCGCAAGGCCATGGCGATGCGCGCGAGGGCATCGGGCGAGGCCGAGACCGGGCGCCCCTGCTCGATCCAGGTGTACCAGGTCGGGCTGACCCCGCACAATTGCGCAATCTCTTCGCGGCGCAGGCCCGGCGTACGCCGCCGGTTACCTGCGGGCAGGCCCGCCGCCTCGGGAGTGAGGCGTTCGCGATGAGCACGGATGAAATCGCCGAGCTCACGGGCAGGCGAGCGCAACAAGCCCGTGTCGCGGGCGGCGACGGATGGCGAAGAAGAGGGGGGCTGAGGCATGGTAGCTTTGATAACAGGATAAGTGCTTGCCTTGTACCGGTAGTTCGGCCGGTCTATCGTACCGTTTCCCGCGCTTGCAGGCGAGCCGCCGGTATCGAGGCCGCCCGCAGGGAACCCACACGACAAGGAGAACATGATGGAACATCATTCATTGGTGGCAGACCAGTTCGGAGCGACGGCGGCCGCCTACCTGACGAGCGCGGTCCACGCGAGCGGCGCGGATCTCGGCGTTCTTGCGACCGAGGTCGGCGCGACCGCTGGCGCGCGGGTACTCGACCTGGGCTGTGGTGCGGGCCACGCGAGCTTCGCGGTCGCCCCGCACGTGCGCGAGGTGGTGGCCTACGATATCGCCCAGCCAATGCTCGACGTGGTCGCCGCGGCCGCACGCGAACGGGGCCTCGGCAGTGTGACGACGCGCCAGGGGCCGGCCGAGACACTGCCTTTTGCCGATGCGAGTTTCGATTGGGCCATCAGCCGCATGAGCGCTCACCACTGGCGCGATGTGCCGGCCGCGCTTGCCGAAGTGCGTCGCGTGCTGAAACCCGGCGGCCGCGTGTTGTTTATCGATATTGCGGGCGCCGATCACCCTTTGCACGACACGCATATTCAGGCAGTGGAGCTGTTGCGCGATGCTTCACATATCCGGGATTACCGGTCGGCCGAATGGCAGACTTTTTTTACGGGTGCGGGCTTTACACAGGTCAACGTGCGCGATCGCTGGCGCCTGCCGATCGAGTTCTCCGCATGGGTCGCACGCATGCGCACGCCGCCTTTGAAAATCGATGCGATTCGAGCAGTCTGGGCTGCGGCGCCCGATGAAGTCCGGCATTACTTCAATGTGCAGCAGGATGGATCGTTCGAACTCGATGTGCTGATGGTCGAGGCCCACGTATAAAGGCGAAGCGGGATCGTTTTGTGCAATAAGTTAGCGTGATGGTTACATTTCATCGTTAATTGGAAAACTGCTTTTAGAGCGGGGGGGGCGAGTCGTTGGCTCGTATCCCCGTTTTTTATTTTCGCCTCATGATTTTCACAAGCTTAATCAATCGTCCTGTCTCGCGATATTTGTGAACTAATCTTACCTTGCGTATCCGGCACGTTGGAGCGTGCGTGGCTTCGATGGTGAGCGGACGTTGAGCGCGGAGCGCAGCTTTTATTGGCGCAACGATCGGCGATGCCGCTTGGGCGACGCAGACGGGCCGTGTATGAAGGTGTCGACTACGGCCAGATGTGTGGGCCGAATAGTGTTCGGCGGCAGGAACACGCCTCGCAGGCGCGGTGATCGGAGTACGAGGGGTAGCTGGATCGCTGGGAGGGGCCAGCCGGCAGCGGCGGCGATCCCGAGCAGGTCAGCCAGGGCGGCAGCGCCGGGCGCGATGGCCCGAGCTCGGGAGTGCCGTTGGCCGGCGTGGCAGACGCTTCGCCATTGCCGGGAGATCTTGCGGCGATGTCGTCTGCTTCAGGTGCGCTCGGCGCATCGGTGTCGCCGGAGTCGTCGCCTCAATGGGCGAAGGATCTGGCATCGCTCTGCTTGCCGGCGTGCTGACCTACGACCGATACGCGGGGACGCCGCTTTGGAAGCCCGAGGGATTCCTGAACGCACGGCCCGAACCGCAGCCGGCGCATGGATGCCTCGGTCGCGGTTTGGTCCCGTGCCTGCTTCGTTCAGCCGGTGTTGCGCAGGCCCGCCGCAATGCCGTTGATCGTCAAGTGGATGCCACGCCCCACGCGCTGGTCGTCATGACCCGCACGGTGACGTTTGAGCAACTCGACCTGCAAGTGATTCAGCGGATCGAGGTAGGGGAAGCGATTCTTGATCGAACGCGCAAGCAAGGGATTCGTCGCAAGACGGTGCGCATGCCCGGTGATCTCGGACAAGGCCGCCGACGTGCGCTCCCATTCGGCGACGATCAGCGAGAATACTTTCTTGCGCAGCTTCTTGTCGGTCACGAGTTCAGCATAGCGCGAGGCAACCGCCAGGTCGGTCTTCGCCAGGACCATGTCCATATTTGACAACAGGGTTGCGAAGAACGGCCAGGTCTTGTTCATCTTGCGCAAGGTGCCGAGCCGGCGGGTGCGCTCGGCCGGTGTCGTGGCTGCGGCGAGGTAGGCCTCGACCGCGCTGCCGAAGCCATACCAGCCGGTCAGCAACAGGCGGCACTGACCCCACGAGAAGCCCCAGGGGATGGCGCGCAGGTCTTCGATCTGGCGCTTTTCCGGGTCCTGCAGCTTGCGCGAAGCAGGGCGGCTGCCGATATTGAGCTCGGCGATCTCCGAGATCGGCGTCGACTGGAAGAAGTAGTCCTTGAAGCCGGGGGTCTCGTAGACGAGCGCGCGATAGGAGGCCATTGCCGAATCGGAGAGCGTCTGCATAGTGTCCTCGAACAGCGGCAACTTGTCGGGGGCATTGCGCTTGGGCAGCAGCGAGGCTTCGAGCGTCGCGGCGACGACCGTTTCGAGATTGCGGCGACCGATTTCCGGGTTGCCGAACTTGCTTGCGATGATCTCGCCCTGCTCGGTCAGCCGGATCTGGCCGTTCACCGTGCCCGGCGGTTGCGACAGGATGGCCTGATAGGTTGGACCGCCTCCGCGGCCCACCGTGCCGCCCCGGCCGTGGAACAGGCGCAGCTTGGTGCCGCTTTTCTGGAACAGTGCGACCAGCTCGAGTTCGGCGCGATACAGCTCCCAGTTCGAGGTCAGGAAGCCACCGTCCTTGTTGCTGTCGGAATACCCGAGCATGACTTCCTGCTCGCCACCCTGGTCTTCGACGACTTCTGCGATGCCCGGCAGCGCGAAGAAGTCGCGCATGATATTCGACGCATCGCGCAGGTCGGCGATCGTCTCGAATAGCGGGATCACCATCATGCCGACCGCGGCGGGCGCAGCCGCATCGCCGAGGCGGCCTTCGAGCAGGCCCGTTTCCTTTTGCAGCAACATCACTTCAAGCAAGTCGCTGACCGTCTCGGTATGCGAAATGATGTAGTTGCGCACGGCCCGCGCGCCAAAGCGCTGGCGGATCTCGCGCGCCGCTTCGAAGACGGCGAGTTCGCTGAGCGAGCGCTCCGAGTAGTCGAGCCAGGCCGAGCGCAGGGGGCGCGACTGGGCAAGCTCGGCCTGCAGGATCTGGATTTTTTCGGCTTCGGTGAGCGTCGTGTAGTCGGCGAGCACGCCGGCGCGCGCGAACAGTTCGGCAATCACGGCCTCGTGGATGTCCGAACTTTGGCGCAGGTCGATGCTTGCCAAATGGAAGCCGAAGATCTCGGCCGCGCGCGCGAGCGGGATCAGGCGCGGCTTGGCGAGTGACTCGCCGTGGTTGGCCGCGAGCGAATCGATCAAGATCCGCAGGTCGTCGCCGAAGTCGGCCGGGCGGGCATAGGGCAGCGCGTCCGGCGTTTCACGCGTGGCCACGACGTCGGGGCCGAGCAGGGAGCGGGCAGTCGCCGCGAGTCGTGCGTAGACGCCGACCAGCGCGCGCCGGTAGGGCTCGTCGGTACGATGGGGCGATTGATCGGGCGACGCGTTGCAAAGCGCCTTGAGTTCGTCGCTCGAGCCGACCAGCAGGTCCGATACCGACAGCTCGGCGCCAAGCGTATGCACTTCAGCCAGGTAGTGATCGAAGATCGTCGTGGCCTGGCGCGTGATCGCGCGATAGAGCGTCGCGGCCGTCACATTCGGGTTGCCGTCGCGGTCGCCGCCGATCCAGTGACCCATCTGCAGGAACGGTGGCAGGTTGGCCTTCACCCCGTGCTCGGCGAGTGCCTGCTCGATATCGTCGTAGAGCGCCGGGATTTCGGTCAGGAAGGTGGTCCGATAGTACGAGAGCGCGTTTTCGATCTCGTCGCTGACCGTCAGCTTCGTATCGCGCAGCATCCGCGTCTGCCAGAGCGAGGTCACGCGTGCGCGCAGGAGCTCGGTGTTGTTCGCGCGTTCGCGCGCCGTGAGCTCCTGGTCGCGCTCGGCGAGCAGGCGCGCGATATCGTGCTGCGCGTCGAGAATACTCTTGCGCTGGACTTCGGTCGGGTGGGCCGTCAGCACCGGTACGATCAGCGCTTCGTCGAAGAAGCGCTGGAGCGTCGCGCCGCTGTTCGGGTCGACCTCTTTCAGGCGGTCGATAGCATGGCCGAAGGTCGACGGTTGGGGCGCCGAGCCGGCGAGCGCGTGAAAGCGGCGGCGCCGGTTGTGATGGCGATCTTCGGCGATGTTCGCGAGATGCGAGAAGTAGCTGAACGCGCGCACGACCGAGTTGGTCTGCTCGCGCGTCAGGCGGGTGAGCATCTTGTCGAGCTTCTGGGCTGCCTCGCGGTCGTCTTCGCGGCGGAATTTGACAGCGGTCTGGCGCACTGACTCGACCACATCGAATACCGCGTCGCCTTCCTGCTCCCGGACCACGTCGCCGAGCAGGCGGCCGAGAAAGCGAATGTCTTCGAACAGCGGCAGGTCTTTGTCGTCGCGGGCGCGCGGTGCGCCGGCCTGGCCATTGGTTTTTTTGGCCGGGGTGCTCGTGGAAGGGGCGGGGCTTGCGACACGGGGGGATGCCGGGCGGGCGGCGGCACTGCGCTTGGCAGAGCGGGTACGGTCCTTACCGAGAGACGTCACGATGTTTCCTCTATGTGCATGGGCAATGTCGCTGTATGGGTGCGTGCTACCATGTTTTCTTATATTCACTCGGGTCCAGCGCCCCTGACAAAATGATCCACACGCCGTCGCGCGGCCGGGCCGTGATGCTCGCAACGTCATTCGAACAGCCCACGCGCAAGCGCGCCGGGGCCTCATTTTGTCAGGGGCTCTGATGCAGACCGAAGTGTTGTCTTCGCAGCCGCCGAAGCAGCTGGTGATCGCCTCGCGCGAAAGCCGCCTGGCGATGTGGCAAGCTGAACATGTTCAGGTTGCACTGCAAAAATTATATCCGTCCTGCGACGTATCTATTCTCGGAATGACGACCCGCGGCGATCAAATTCTTGATCGAACGCTATCGAAGGTGGGTGGCAAGGGTCTGTTCGTGAAAGAACTGGAGGCCGCGCTCGAAGATGGGCACGCCGATCTGGCCGTCCATTCGCTCAAGGATGTGCCCATGGATCTGCCGCCAGGCTTCGCGCTGGCGGCGGTCCTGAGCCGTGAGGACCCGCGTGATGCGTTTGTCTCGAACCAGTTCGAATCACTCGATGCACTGCCCTCCGGTAGCGTGGTCGGTACCTCGAGCCTGCGGCGTGAAGCACTGTTGCGCGCACGCTACCCTCAGCTGCGGGTGCAGCCCTTGAGGGGCAATCTCGACACACGCTTGCGCAAGCTCGACGCGGGCGACTATGCGGCGATCATCCTCGCGGCGGCCGGACTCAAGCGCCTCGGTCTCGCCGACCGGATCCGCACGGTGCTCGAACCAGAAGTGAGCCTCCCGGCCGCGGGGCAGGGCGCGCTTGGAATCGAGATCGCGTCCGCGCGCGGCGATGTCGCTGGCTGGCTCGCGCCGCTTCACGATGTCCGCACGGCTTATGCGGTCAGCGCCGAGAGAGCGGTTTCACGCGCGCTGGCCGGCGGCTGCGAAGTGCCGCTGGCGGCCTATGCCGACTGGCATGGCGAGCGCCTTCTGTTGCGCGGCTTTGTGGCGATGCCCGACGGTTCGCGGATCTTGAGGGCCGAAGCGTGTACGACGCCGACCAGCGAGGCGGCTGCCGACGCGCTGGGCCTTGAAGTGGCCGAGGCGCTGGCGGAGCAGGGCGCACATGAGATCGTACGAGCTGTGCGCGGCGATGTTGCGCGGCCCGAGAACGCATGAGTACACACACGGCGATGCCGGGTGACGCACCGGAGCGCGACGATCACGGTCCTGACACCCGTCAGGATCCGGGCACGATGCGGCCGGTGTCCGCCGCGATGACCGTCGTGCTGACGCGACCGGCCGGCCAGTCGACCGACCTGGAGGCGCCGTTGCGCGCGGCCGGCTTCGAGGTGGTCGACTTTCCCTTGATTCGCATCGCGCCGGCCGCCGATCCGGCATCGCTGGATGCCGCGCTCTCTCAGCTTGCGGGCTATGCGCTGGCGGTGTTTGTCTCTCCGAACGCGATCGACCAGACCTTTGCCCGGTTTACCGGCGTCTGGCCGGTCGATCTGCCGGTGGCGGTGATAGGGCCTGGCAGCGTGCTTGCGCTCGCGCGGCACGGGGTTGCCTCGCCGTCATATCGGGTCATCGGCCCGGACGGTGCGCTCGAGCAAGCTCAGGCCATGGAGGCTGACCCGGTGTCGACCTCGGGGGCAAGCGCGCCGGCCGGCTCGTCGCCGGGATCGCATCCGGGCGGGGCCGCGTTAGCAGACCCGGCTGAGCTCGGGGCCGGGCTGCGTGCGATGGACAATTCGGCGACTGCCCCTGTGGTCGATCCTGCGGCGAGCCCCGTTGCCGCTGCGGCGTCCGATTTGAGCCCTGCGCAGGCGCAGCGTGCGGCTGCACAACGAGTCTCCTCCGACAATCTCTTCGCCGACCCACCACCTGTCGATCCGCAGACCAGTGCTGCTGCCGCGGCGGCTGCTGCGCCCGCTTCATCCGTCTCGAATGCCGCTGTCTCGACGTCGACCGACGCGCCCGTCGATCCCTATCTGATTCGCTTCGACTCCGAAGCCCTGCTCGTGGCGCTCGAGCGCGAGTTTGGCCTGGCTTCATTCGCCGGTCGCCGGGTCCTCTTAATCCGGGGCGACGGTGGCCGTGAATTGCTTGCCGATACGCTGCGCGACCATCAGGCCCAGGTCGATATCGCCACGGTTTACCAACGCAGCGTACCGAGTCCCGATCCGCGCGCACTCACTCAGGTTCGCCGTCTGCTCTCCGGGCGGCCCCATGTCTGGGTTCTCAGCAGTTCCGAGGGCATACGCAACCTCGACACCCTCGCGGCGATTCATCTCGACGAGCGTGAGCGCCTCGCATTGCATCGCGCGCACGTCATTGCCCCGCATCCGCGTATCGCCGAATCGGCGCGCGCGAGTGGGTTTGGTAGCATCACGACAAGCGGGGCCGGCGATGCCGCCGTGATACGTGCGGTGTGTGCGTACGCGGCGACGCTCGCGGCTTCTTCACTTGCTACTTCATCAGCCACCGATGGCCCGGCCGCGAACAGCGGCCAGGCCTCACGGTCCGGGGATTCGCCGGCCGTTTCACCGACTCCTCGCGGAGCTTCACCGAGCATGACTGATCCGAACGACCTTCCCCCCCACGCCGCTGTTCCGCCGACCCGCTTCAGCGCGAGCGGCGCCGACCGGGTGGTGCCAGCGGGTAACCCGCGTGTCCGCTTGGTGCTCACCTGGATTGCGCTGGTGATTGCGCTGGGCGCAGTCGCCGGTGGTCTAGCGCTGAACCACAAGATCGATCGCTTCGAGCGCACGACCAGCGAGCATCAGCAGAGCGGCGACCGCACCGCGCTGGCGGTCCAGCAGCAGAGCAGCCAGGCGATCGCGGGCGTGACGCAGACCGATCGCCGCATCTCGCAGCTCGAGGGCAAGCTTGCTGACGCGCAGAACCAGCAGCAGGCCTTGCAGTCGATGTACCAGGACCTCGCGCGCAACCGCGCCGAATGGACGTTGGCCGAGATCGGCCAGATGCTCTCGAGCGCAAGCCAGCAACTGCAGCTCACCGGCAATGTGCAACTGGCGCTGTTCGCCTTGCAAAGCGCGGACAGCCGTCTCGCCCTCTCGGATTCCGATGGCCCGCAGATGCTTGAAGTGCGCAAGGCGATCGCGCAGGACATCGACAAGCTCAAGGCCGCGCCCACCGTCGACCTGCCGGGCCTCGCGATCAAGCTCGACGATGCGATCTCGCGCGTTGACACCTTGCCGCTCGCGGGAGAAGCACCGGTCGCGAACGGCGCCACGCCGGCTTCGGGGACTTCCGCTGCACCGGGTTCGGCGACTTCGGCTACGCCGGCTTCGGCGAGCGCCGCTGGCGCTTCCGACGCTTGGGCTGCGCAAGGCGCCAGTGCGACCGATACCACCGTCGCCGCGGGTACGAGTCCGGCTTCGGCATCGACGGCCACGGGCGGTTCGATGGCCCGAGCTCTCGCGCGCTTTGATGCGTGGTGGAGCGATTTCGGCTCACGGCTCGGGCATCAGCTTGCCGGGGTGATCCAGGTACGCCGCATCGACAACGCCGACGCCATGCTGGTTGCCCCGGACCAGGCGCAGTACCTGCGTGCCAACGTCAAATTGCGTCTCCTGACGGCGCGTCTGTCGCTGCTTTCCCGCGACGAGAAGACGATGGATGCCGACCTCGACGCAGCCGACACCGCGCTCGCGCGTTACTTCGACCCGGCGGCAAAGTCGACGCAGACCGTGCGCGATCTCGTGAGCCAGGTGCGTCACACCTCGACCTCGGTGGAGCTGCCAAATCTGAACACGAGCCTTGAAGCCATCCACCAATACAAGAGCGGAGGCTGAGGAGATGGCAATGCGTGCGCTGTTCTGGCTGGTCCTGCTCTTCGCGGCTGCGGTGGCGATTGCGATCTTTGGCCATTTCGATGTCGGCCAGGTGCTGATCGTGTTCGATCCGTACCGGGTTGATGTCTCTCTGAATTTTGCGGTGCTCGCGATCGTGGTGACGTTTATTGTCCTGCACGTGCTGATCCGGGCGATCCGCAACCTCTGGAAAATGCCCGAGCGTGTCGCCGCCTACCGGGCGCGCTCGCGTGCGGCCAAGGCCCATGCGGCCCTGCGCGATGCGCTTGCCAATCTCTATTCCGGGCGTTTCTCGCGTGCTGAGAAAGCGGCGCGTGACGCGCGCCTGCTGACGGAAAACGGCCCACCGGCCGCGATGGTCGGTGCGCTCGCTGCCCACCGGATGCGCGAATACACGCGGCGCGACGAATGGCTCGCCAAGATCGACGACAAGGAGTGGGAGGACGCACGCCTGATGACGACCGCCGACATGCGGGTCGATGCGCGCGATGCCGAGGGTGCGCTCGACGCGCTCGCCGAACTCGAAGCCCAGGGCATGCGCCGCCTGCATGCGCAGCAGATCGCGCTGCGTGCCCATCAGCAACTCAAGCATTGGCCCGAGGTGCTCAAGCTCGTCAAGCAGCTCGAAAAGCGCGAGGCCATCCACCCGGCTGTGGCATTGCGCCTGCGCCAGTTGTCCGCCGAGCACCTGCTGCGCGACCGGCGTCACGACCCCGTCGCCCTGCTCGAATGCTGGGACAGCCTGCCGCTGACCGAACGCCAGTCGCCGCGTATTGCCGACCTCGCGGCCGAATTGCTGCTGCAACTCGAGCGGCCCAAGGAAGCGCGCAAGATTGTCGAAGATGCCCTCGTCCAGCAATGGGATGCCCGTCTGCTGCGTCGCTATGCCGACTGTGCGGGGGCCGAAGCCCTGCCGCTGATCCAGCGCGCGGAGGCTTGGCAGGCCGATCATCCCGACGATGCCGACCTCAAGTTCACCCTTGGCCGGCTGTGTTTGCACCAGCAGTTGTGGGGCAAGGCTCAGGCCTTTCTCGAACAGTCGCTCGCGCTGTCTGGCGACAACGATACGCTGAAGGTCCGCTGCCATCGCGCGCTGGCGCGGCTCCACGAGGAACTGGGCAACACGGGCGAGGCGAGCGTGCACTATCGCGCGAGTGCGCTCGCGATCAAGCTCACCTGACGGCGGGCGCGTGGCCGCGGGGGCGCCCCCTCGACGGCCGCGCCTGGCCGACCCGCTATAATTGCAGCCTGCGAGATTTCCATCCGGCGCGCGTCGCGCGCTGACCGATAGACCCTGAAACAGAGAACACCATGAGCTTCGATCGCGTCCCTGCTGGTAAAGACCTGCCGTCCGATTTCAACGTCATTATCGAAATTCCCGCGCAAAGCGACCCGGTCAAGTACGAGGCAGACAAAGAAATGGGCCTGCTGGTGGTCGACCGTTTTGTCGGCACGGGCATGCGCTATCCGGTCAACTACGGTTTTATTCCCCACACCCTGTCGGGTGACGGCGACCCGGTCGATGTGCTGGTGATCACCCCGTTCCCGCTGCTGGCCGGTTGCGTCGTGCGTGCCCGTGCACTCGGCATGCTGCAGATGACCGATGAGTCAGGCGTCGACGCGAAGCTGATCGCCGTTCCGCATGACAAGGTCTGCCCGATGACGGCCAACATCAAGTCGCTCGACGACGTGCCGAGTTATCTGAAAGACCAGATCAAGCACTTCTTCGAGAACTACAAGGCGCTCGAAAAGGGCAAGTGGGTCAAGGTTGAAGGCTGGCTCGGGATCGATGCCGCGCACAAGGAAATCACCGACGGGTTTGCGAACGCGAACAAGTAAGAAGGGCGGCCCTGCCGCACCGTGAAAAGCCAATAGCCCACAAGTTTGCAGGGCTATTTCTTTTGGTACGCGACGCGAATCGGCACGAGGCGGCGTGGTGCAGCATGATGTTGTTCGGTGTGGCGTGGCGCCGGTCGCGTTGCGTGGCGCGCCAAGTGTAGTCGCTCGTTCAGGCGCGCTTGAACGGATCGTGTTCGCGAAGTTCGTCGACGTAGTGGCTCATGTTCTCGGTCTCTTGTGCGAGAAAGCGTTCGATCGCATCGGCGAAGGCCGGATGCGCGAGCCAGTGCGCCGAGTGCGTGACGGTCGGCAGGAAACCGCGCGCCATCTTGTGCTCGCCCTGCGCACCGCCTTCGAACGCGCGAAGCCCCTGTTCAATACAGAATTCGAGCGGCTGATAGTAGGCCGTTTCAAAGTGCAGACAAGGCACGTGCTCGATCGCTCCCCAGTACCGCCCATACAAGGTGCCGCCTCCCGATTCTCGCTGATAGATGACCAGCGAACTGGCGATCGGACGGCCCTCATGTTCCGCGATCACCATCAGCAGGTTGTCGGGCATGGTCCGACCAATGGTGCGGAAGAAGTTGATATTCAGATACGGACTCGAGTGATGCTCGCGATACGTCTGCTGATAACAACGGTTGAAGAAGCGCCATTCTTCATCGGTAATCTGCGGACCCTGCACGCGGCGCATCGTCACGCCGGCCTCCTGAACCTTGCGACGTTCGGCACGGATGTTCTTGCGCTTCTTCTGCTCAAGCGTATCGAGAAAATCGTCGAAATGCCGGTAGCCGTTATTCTCCCAGTGGAATTGCACGCCCTTGCGTGACATCAGGCCGACCGCGCTGAGAATCTCGGCTTCTTTATCGGACGGATAGAGCACATGCAGCGACGAGACGCCGGATTCCTCGGCGAGCGCGCGCAGGGTCGCCGCGAGTGTGACCCGGCTTTCGTCGTCGAGCGCAAGCAGACGCGCGCCTGCGACCGGGGTAAAGGGCACCGCACACAGCAATTTCGGGTAGTACTCGAGCCCGTTACGGCGGTAGGCATCGGCCCATGCCCAGTCGAATACATATTCGCCGTAGGAGTGATCCTTCAGGTACAGCGGGCAAGCCGCGACGAGTTCTTCATCGTCGAGGTCGACCGGATCCTCCGATGCGGCGTCTTCCGCATCGGCGAGCGCGGGGTCGCTTTGCGCGGCTTGATAGGGCTTGCCCGAGCGGCTGCGCCAGATCGTCACGAAGCGCGGCGCCCAGCCGGTGTCGGCCGATGCACAACCCGCCTCGGTCAGCGCACTGAGGAATTCGTGCCGCAAAAAAGGGGTAGGTTGCTCCTGCGCAGCGAGCAGGCGATTCCATGCGCCGGCGTCGATGTCCGCCGGTGAGTCCACGATGCGCGTGCGATAATCCATCAGTCCAGAATCGTTCCGTTAGCCTCGTCGACGCTCGGCCACGAAGTGATCCGTCAGCGCGCAGAGCGATGCATGAGGTACTTATCTTAGCCGCATATGCCGACCCGCGCCCGACACCGGCACCCGCGTTCCGACGTGCCGGGGAGGCTCACCCGCGAGACACCGGGTGTTCCAGGAAATGCTCCAGATGAAAAAGCCGTTTTTCAACCTGTATTCCCACGGTTTTGCGCGGGTTGCGGTCGGCGTGCCGCGCTGTCGGGTCGCAGACCCGGCGTTCAACGCGACCGAGACGCTCGAACTCGCCAGGCAGGCGGCCGACCAGGGCGCCGTGCTGGTGGCCTTCCCCGAACTGGGTCTATCGGCCTATAGCTGCGATGACCTGTTTCACCAGAACGCCCTGCTCGAGGCGTGCGAGGAAGCGCTAGCAACGATCGTCGAAGCATCGAAGAACCTGAAGATCACGATGCTCGTCGGCATGCCGCTGCGCGTGGAACATACCTTGTTCAATTGCGCCGTGGTGGTTTCGGGTGGCCGGATCCACGGCATCGTGCCGAAGAGCTATCTGCCGAATTATTCCGAGTTCTATGAAGCGCGGCAATTCAGTTCGGCCGACAACGCTTCGGTCGACGAGATCGAGTTGTTCGGCGAAACGATTCCGTTCGGGCCGTCGCTGCTGTTCCAGGCGACCGATATGCCGCTGTTCCGGTTTCACATTGAAATCTGCGAAGACGTCTGGGTACCGATCCCCCCGTCTTCGTTCGCGGCGCTCGCGGGCGCGACGGTTCTCGTCAATCTGTCGGCCTCGAACGTGGTGGTCGGCAAATCAGGCTATCGTCATCAACTGGTCGGGCAGCAGTCGGCGCGCTGTCTGGCGGCCTATCTGTACACCTCGGCGGGTCGCGGCGAATCGTCGACCGATATGGCATGGGATGGTCAGGCGCTGATCTATGAGAACGGTGAACTGCTCACCGAGTCCGAGCGCTTTCTCGATACCTCGCATGTCGTCTTCGCCGATGTTGATCTCGAACGCCTGTCGCGCGAACGGATGCACCAGACCACCTTTGCCCAGTCGATTCGACGGCATCAGGACGAGGTCTCCGAGTTCCGCGTGATTCGCTTTGAAGCCCAACCGCCGAAGTCGGGCACCCTGGGGCTCGATCGTTCGGTCGAACGTTTCCCCTATGTGCCGGCCGACGCGCGCCGCCGTGACGAGCGCTGCGAGGAGGTCTACAACATCCAGGTCCAGGCGCTGGTCCAGCGTCTTTCGGCAAGCAAGATCTCGAAGGTCGTCATCGGTGTGTCGGGCGGGCTCGATTCGACGCATGCGCTGCTGGTCTGCGCGAAAGTGATGGACCGGCTCAAGCTGCCACGCACGAACATTCTCGGCGTCACGATGCCAGGTTTCGCTACCAGCGACCGGACCCTGAAGCAGGCCAGGGCCTTGATGGATGTGATTGGCTGCTCGATCAGCGAGATCGATATCCGGCCGAGTTGCGAACAGATGCTCAAGGATCTCGGTCATCCGTATGCGGCCGGCGAGCCGCAATACGACATCACCTTTGAGAACGTGCAGGCGGGGGAACGGACCAACCATCTGTTCCGTATTGCCAACTTCAACCAGGCGATCGTGATCGGCACGGGCGACCTCAGCGAACTCGCGCTCGGCTGGTGCACCTACGGTGTCGGCGACCATATGTCGCACTACAACGTGAACGCCAGCGTGCCCAAGACCCTGATCACCCATCTGGTTCGTTGGGTCGCGGAGACCGGGCAGATCGGCACGGGGGGCACCGATGTGCTAGAGGCCGTGCTGAGCACCGACATCAGTCCGGAGCTGGTGCCGGGCAAGTCAAGCGGTGCGCCCGAGCAAAAGACCGAGTTGGTGATCGGCCCGTACGAGCTTCAGGACTTCAACCTGTATTACATCCTGCGTTTCGGTTTTTCGCCGTCCAAGGTCGCGTTTCTAGCGTGGTCGGCGTGGAAGGATCGCGAGAAGGGCGAGTGGCCGGAAGATATCCGCGTCGCACGCAATCAGTACGAACTCGGCGCGATCAAGCGGAACCTGGCCATTTTCCTCGACCGCTTCTTCCGGCAAAGCCAGTTCAAACGCTCGTGTGTGCCGAATGCGCCCAAGGTCGGCTCCGGTGGCTCGCTGTCACCGCGCGGCGACTGGCGCGCCCCAAGCGATTCGGAATCGGTCGTCTGGCTCAAAGAGCTTAAGACGGTTCCCGAGCAGGAAGGCTGAGACTTGGGCGCAGTGGGTTCGGCCGAGCGATCGGCTGGACTTGCTGGCTGAGTTCCGGTCGGCGTTTTAATCGGCGTGTCTGTCGAACAGGCCCGCTGCCGGGCTCGCCGGGTTGCCGACGGCCCTGCACGGGTAGAATAAGGTGAAGCGCTACGACAGGCGCACTCGCAGCCGTGCCGGCGGGACACCCTGCCGCTCCGGGCCGACGAGATCATCGAACATAAAAGGGACCACCATGAAACGAATCACTGCGGTCATCAAGCCATTCAAGCTGGACGAAGTTCGCGAGGCACTGGCCGAGGCCGGCCTGACCGGGTTGACCGTCACCGAGGTCAAGGGTTTCGGTCGCCAGAAAGGGCATACCGAGCTGTATCGCGGCGCGGAATATGTGGTCGATTTCCTGCCGAAGGTGAAGATCGAGGTCGTTGTGACCGACGCGCAATGCGATGGCGTGATCGATGCGATCGTCAATGCCGCGCGCACGGGCAAGATTGGCGATGGCAAGATTTTTGTGTCGGATATCGATCGCGTGATCCGGATCCGGACCGGCGAAGAGAACGAAGCGGCGATCTGATCGCCCTAGCGGGTCGTGGGCGGGGTAGTCGTTGCGCCCTGCAGCTTCTCGCCTTCTTTGCCGAACTGAGTCGACGGCTGCAGCAACACGACGACCGCGCCCTCGCCGCCATCGTGGGCGCGTGCCTGGCAGAACGCGATGACTTCTTCCTTCTGGGCAAGCCAGCGTCGAACCTTGCCTTTGAGCACGGGCTCGCGCCCCACTGAGCCAAGTCCCTTGCCGTGAATCACCCGCACACAGCGTAGGCCGTGCTTGACCGCCTCGCGCAGAAATGCGCCGACGGCTTCGCGGGCCTCGTCGCTGCGCAGGCCGTGCAGGTCGAGTTGCGCCTGGACGATCCAGGTGCCGCGTCGCAGTTTCTTGACGACGTCACCCCGTACGCCAGGCCGGCAGAACGACAGCGAGTCGTCGATATCGAGCAGCGCCTCGGGATCGAATTCATCGGAGATGGCCTCGACCAGTACCGCCTTCTCATCCTGCTGTGTTTGCAAGGGCAGCGGGGGCGGCACGTCGCGCACGATCTTCGCGCGCGGCGGCACGACAAGCGGCGCGATCTCGCCGATGGTACGGCGAAAGATGTCGGCATCCGCGGCCGCTTCGCGCGCGCGCCGTTCGTTGTCGATCCGCTCGCGTTCGCGCTGCTCGGCTTGCGCCTTGAGCTCCGCGCGAAACGCGGCGAGACCGGCCAGGTCAGTGGGTTTCGAGGCTTTCAAGATAGCGCTGCGCGTCGAGCGCCGCCATGCAGCCCGTGCCTGCACTGGTGATCGCCTGGCGGTACACGTGATCCTGCACGTCGCCAGCCGCGAACACGCCCGGGATGCTCGTTGCCGTCGCGTTGCCAGCCAGGCCCGCGTGCGTCACGATGTACCCGTTCTTCATTTCGAGCTGACCTTCGAACAGATCGGTGTTCGGCTTGTGGCCGATCGCGACGAACACGCCTGCGAGCGCGATTTCGGTCGATTCGCCAGTCTCGCGGTGCTTGATCTTGAGCGATGTCACGCCGCTGGCGTCGCCTTGCACCGTATCGACCTCGTGATTCCACTTGATCTCGACCGAGCCTTCCTTTTCTTTCGCGAGCAGGCGGTCGATCAGGATCGGTTCGGCGCGGAACTTGTCACGACGATGCACGACGGTGACCTTCTTCGCGATATTCGACAGGTACAGGGCTTCTTCGACTGCGGTGTTGCCGCCGCCGATCACCGCGACATCCTGCTGCTTGTAGAAAAAGCCGTCGCAGGTCGCGCAGGCCGACACGCCCTTGCCCATGAACAGTTCTTCAGAGGGCAGGCCCAGGTACTGCGCCGATGCGCCGGTCGCGATGATCAGCGAGTCGCATGTGTATTCGCCCGCGTCGCCGATCAGCCGGATCGGGCGTTCTTCGAGCTTGGCGGTGTGGATGTGGTCGAACAGAATTTCAGTGTTGAATCGTTCCGCATGCTCGAGAAAACGCTGCATGAGCTCCGGACCCTGGACGCCGCCCGCATCGGCGGGCCAGTTTTCGACATCGGTGGTGGTCATCAACTGGCCACCCTGCGCGAGGCCTGTCACGAGCACCGGGTTCAGGTTGGCCCGAGCTGCATAGACCGCGGCGGTATAGCCGGCAGGGCCGGAACCGAGAATCAACACTTTGGCGTGTTTAGTTTGCGACATGATCTTTCCCCAACGGGCTTCAGCGAGCAGTTTTCGACCGGCAATTATAAGCGGGCCAGGGCCCGCGTCCGAATCATCCCTTACTATCGCAGTGATAGCTCACAGTGGCAGTCGATCGGCGGCCGCTGCGGGCGGCCTCATCTGCCGCGGCCGCCTGCGCGCGGCCTGAGCTTTATATGCGGGCGTTTGCCGAAGCATCAAGACAATTCGAATCTATCCTCGACATGAGTGATTTTTCGATACAGTTTTTTTCCGACACCGGTGCCAGAACGCCAATTTCCCGCCTCCGCGGCGGTTTACAATAGGTCGATCGAAAGACCGGCGCTACGCGTCGCAACCGCATTTCAATGGCGAAAACGACTTATTCCCCTGGCGCTCAGGCGCTGCCGCACCGGATGTCGCGGCTTTTCTCGGAAATTCGCTGGCTGGTGCAGGCGGCCTTGCTGCTCTTCCTGGTGATGGCGCTCGTCAGTTACAGCCGCCATGACCCGAGCTGGACCCACGCGATCCAGGTCGACCATCTTGCCAATTGGGCGGGACGCGTCGGCGCATGGACCGCCGACATGCTGTTCCTGCTGTTCGGCCTGTCTGCCTACTGGTGGATCGTGCTGCTCGGGCGCGGCGTGGCCGGTGGCTACAAGCGCATTGCACAGCCCCACGACGGCCGGGATGAGGACGATGCCGAGCCTGACCACTTCGGTGAGGGCTGGGTGGTCCAGGTCGGCGCCTTCATGCTGGTGCTGCTGTCGTCGATGGGCATCGAATCGCTGCGCATGTGGTCGCTCAAGCTTGCGATGCCGCGTTCGGCCGGCGGTGTGCTCGGCGATGCGGTCGCAAGCGCGGTCTCGCGTTCGCTCGGTTTTACGGGCGGAACCCTGGCCTTGCTGTTCGCGCTGGCGATCGGTTTGTCGCTCTATTTCAAATTTTCATGGCTCAGCGTTGCCGAGCGCGTCGGCGATGCGATCGTCAATGCAGTGACGTTCGCGCGGCTGCGGCAGGAAGCGAAGCGCGACCGCCGGGCCGGCGAAGTCGCGGCAGTCAAGCGCGAGAACAAAGTCGAGCGCGGCCGCGTGCGGATCGAAGAGCACGAGCCGGTGCAGATCGTTCCGCAAGTGACGACGGTGGCGACCTCCGAGCGCGTCGAAAAAGAAAAGCAACAGCCACTCTTTGCCGAGATGCCCGACAGTGCGCTGCCTCCGCTCGCCCTGCTCGATGCGCCGGCCGCGGTACAGGAAACCGTCTCGTCCGACACGCTCGAGTTCACCTCGCGGCTGATCGAGAAAAAACTCAAGGATTTCGGCGTCGAGGTCAGCGTCGTCGCGGCCTATCCGGGGCCGGTGGTCACGCGTTACGAGATCGAGCCCGCGACCGGTGTGAAGGGCAGCCAGATCGTTACCCTCGCAAAGGACCTCGCGCGCTCGTTGTCGCTCGTGTCGATCCGCGTGGTCGAGACAATTCCGGGCAAGAATTTCATGGCGCTCGAATTGCCGAACCCGCGGCGGCAGACGGTGCGTCTGTCGGAAATCCTCGGCTCCGAAATCTATGCCGATGCGGCTTCGCCGCTCACGATGGGGCTCGGCAAGGATATCGGCGGCAAGCCGGTGGTCGCCGATCTCGCGAAGATGCCCCACTTGCTGGTGGCCGGCACGACCGGCTCGGGCAAATCGGTCGGGATCAACGCGATGATCCTCTCGCTGCTCTACAAGGCGACCCCCGAGCAGGTTCGCATGATGCTGATCGACCCGAAGATGCTTGAAATGAGCGTCTACGAAGGCATTCCGCATCTGCTTTGCCCGGTAGTCACCGACATGCGTCAGGCCGGCAACGCGCTGAACTGGACGGTCGCCGAAATGGAGCGCCGCTACAAGCTGATGAGCAAGCTTGGCGTGCGTAATCTCGGCGGTTACAACAACAAGATCGACGAGGCGACGCGGCGTGAGGAGAAGATTCCGAACCCTTTCTCGCTGACGCCCGATGCGCCGGAACCGCTCGATCGTCTGCCCACCATCGTGGTCGTCATCGACGAACTGGCCGACCTCATGATGGTGGTCGGCAAGAAGGTCGAGGAACTGATCGCGCGGATCGCACAGAAAGCGCGCGCGGCCGGCATTCACCTGATCCTCGCAACCCAGCGGCCATCGGTCGATGTGATTACTGGCCTGATCAAGGCCAACGTGCCGACGCGCATGGCCTTCCAGGTCTCGTCGAAGATCGACTCGAGGACCATCCTCGACCAGCAGGGCGCTGAATCGCTGCTCGGCATGGGCGACATGCTCTATCTGCCGCCCGGCGGCGGCCAACCGGTGCGGGTGCACGGCGCGTTCGTGTCCGACGAGGAAGTGCATCGTGTGGTCGACAAGCTCAAGGAGCAGGGCGAGGCGAACTATGTCGACGGGATCCTCGAGGGTGGTGTCACAGGCGAGGACGAGGGCGAACCCGGTGCCGCCGGAACCGGCGCGGCGAGTGGCGAGTCTGACCCACTGTACGATCAGGCTTGCGAGGTCGTGATCAAGCATCGCCGTGCGTCGATCTCGCTGGTCCAGCGCCATCTGCGCATCGGGTATAACCGGGCCGCGCGCTTGCTCGAACAGATGGAACAGTCTGGCATGGTCTCTGCGATGTCATCGAACGGCAATCGCG
The DNA here is from genome assembly GCA_026225235.1 of Burkholderiales bacterium. Classification (GTDB taxonomy): domain Bacteria; phylum Pseudomonadota; class Gammaproteobacteria; order Burkholderiales; family Burkholderiaceae; genus Pararobbsia. The sequence continues at coordinate 50,091 of JAMFSK010000009.1, read as the reverse complement.
AGATTCTCGTGCCCGCGCGCGACGCCGAATAAACGCGCATCACGCCCCGATTCAAAACGAGACTATGAAATCAATTTTCCGTGGTGCGGTAGTAGTGGCTTCATTGCTGATGACGTCGCTCGCGTTCGCGAGCGGGGTCGATTCGCTCAAGGCCTTTGTGGCTCAGGTTCATTCGGCGCGCGGCGATTTCGTTCAGCGTCAGGTCAACAAACCGAAGTCGGGCGCGAGCGGCGTGGAAGCTTTGCGGCCGACCAATACGCAGAGCGGCAACTTCGTGTTCGCGCGACCGGGGAAGTTCATCTGGTCCTATACCAAGCCCTACGATCAGTTGCTTCAGGCCGACGGCGACAACTTCTATGTGTATGACAAGGACCTGAACCAGGTCACCCAGCGCAAGCTCGGCAGCGCGCTCGGCGCGAGCCCGGCCGCGATTCTGTTCGGCAGCAACGACCTGGAAAAGAATTTCAACTTGCGCGATGTCGGGGTCAAGGACGGCATCGACTGGCTGGAGATGACACCGAAGAGCCAGGACACGCAGTTCCAGCAAGTCGGAATCGGCTTCAAGGACGGCAACCTGGCTGCGATGGAGCTTCATGATGTGTTCGGCAACGTGACGCTGCTGACCTTCAGCAACGTCGTGAAGAACCCGCCGTTGCCGGCTGACGCATTCAAGTTTACCCCGCCCAAAGGCGCGGACGTGATCAATGGCTGAGCCCGTCCAGCGGATGGTGCAAGGGGCGATGCGCTTGCCCTGGCTCGTGGCGGCAAGGCGTGTGGCCCGATCGGGCCGAGGGGTCCGCTTTGTCAGCTCGGCCCGCTTGCCAGCACGTCTGCCACATTAGGGGACCGGATGTCCGACCTGTTCAAAGTCGAACCCCGTCGGCCTCTCGCGGAGGCCCTGCGGCCCGCCACGCTCGATGAGGTCATCGGGCAAAGCCATCTGCTCGGCCCGGGCAAACCGCTGCGGCTCGCATTCGAGTCGGGCAAGCCGCATTCGATGCTGCTCTGGGGGCCGCCCGGAGTCGGCAAGACCACGCTCGCGCGTTTGACCGCCGATGCGTTCGACAGTGAGTTCATCGCGCTGTCGGCCGTGTTCGCCGGCGTCAAGGATATCCGCGCGGCGATGGAGCAGGCCGAGCAGTATCTTGCGCAGAGCGGAAAGCAGACTCTGTTGTTTGTCGACGAAATTCACCGCTTCAACAAGGCGCAGCAGGATGCGTTGCTGCCCTTCGTCGAATCGGGCCTCGTGACTTTTATCGGTGCGACGACCGAGAACCCCTCGTTTGAAGTGAACTCGGCCTTGCTGTCGCGTGCACAGGTCTATGTGCTCAAGGCCCTGACCGATGACGAGATGCGCCAATTGCTCGTGCGCGCACAGGCGAGCGTGATCTCGCATCTTGATTTCGATGAAGCGGCGATCTCGACCCTGATCGGCTATGCCGATGGCGATGCGCGCCGCTTCCTCAACCTGCTTGAGCAGACCGATACCGCCGCGAGCGCATCGGGCAAGACCCATATCGACGGTGCGTTTGTCGAGAATGCCTTGACGCTCAATGTGCGTCGCTTCGACAAAGGCGGCGACAACTTCTACGACCAGATTTCGGCGCTTCACAAGTCCGTGCGCGGTTCGCATCCCGATGCGGCGCTCTACTGGTTGTGCCGGATGCTCGATGGCGGCGCGGATCCGCGTTATCTGTCGCGACGCATCGTACGCATGGCCTGGGAAGACATCGGCCTGGCCGACCCGCGCGCGATGCAGATTGCCAACGATGCGGCTGCGACCTACGAGCGGCTCGGTTCGCCCGAGGGCGAGCTCGCCCTGGGTCAGGCCGTGATCTATCTCGCGATCGCCGCAAAGAGCAATGCGGGGTATATGGCTTACAACCAGGCTGCCGCGTTTATCCGGCAGGACAAGTCGCGTGAGGTGCCGGTCCATCTGCGCAATGCGCCGACCAAGCTGATGAAGGAACTCGGGTATGGTCACGACTACCGCTATGCGCATGACGAACCCAACGCCTATGCCGCGGGCGAGACCTATTTTCCCGACGGAATCGATGAACCGGGCTGGTATCAGCCGGTACCGCGGGGGGCCGAAGCGAAGATTGCCGAGAAGCTCGCGTGGCTGCGTGGCCTCGATGACGAGGCGCGCGACCCGCCTAAGTCATAGGGCCGATTTCATCGGGCCAATTTGCGAGGATTGATCTGAATTTTGGGTCTCGCGCCCGAAATCGCCGGGCGGCCCCGTGCACTAAGCTAAAATCGCTGAATTCAAAAAAAGCCTGTCGCGATCTCTCCATGCTCGACCTACAACTTATCCGCAAGGACCTCGACGGCGTTGTGCGCCGCCTCGCCGAACGCGGCTTCACCTTCGACGCGGCTGCTTTCAGCGCGCTCGAGGCCGAACGCCGCGAGATCCAGATCCGCACCGAGGAGATGCAGTCGCGCCGCAACAGCCTGTCCAAGCAGGTCGGTATCCTCAAGGGCAAAGGCGAAGACGCCTCGGCCGTGCTGACCGAAGTCGGCGGCATCGGCGACACGCTCAAGCACTCGGCCGCGCGCCTCGAGGAGATCCAGACCCACTTGCAGGACTTCCTGCTCGGCATCCCGAACCTCCCGCATGAGTCCGTGCCGGTGGGCCGCGATGAGAGCGGCAATGTCGAAGTGCGCCGCTGGGGCACGCCGCGCAGCTTCGACTTTGAGGTGAAAGACCACGTTGATGTCGGCGAACCGCTCGGGCTTGATTTCGCGACCGGTGCCAAGCTGTCCGGCGCGCGCTTCACACTGTTGCGCGGCGGCATTGCGCGCCTGCATCGCGCGCTTGCGCAGTTCATGATCGACACGCACACCATCGACCATGGCTACACCGAGTGCTATACGCCTTACATCGTGAACCCCGACATCCTGCTCGGCACGGGGCAGTTGCCGAAGTTTGCCGACGATATGTTCCGCGTCGAGAAGGGTGGCGGCGAGAACACCGTGACCCAGTATCTGATCTCGACCTCTGAAATCACGCTGACCAATACCGTGCGCGAGAGCATTCTTGACGCAGCACAGTTGCCGATCCGCCTGACCGCGCATTCACCGTGCTTTCGCTCGGAAGCGGGCGCATACGGCCGCGATACGCGTGGCCTGATCCGTCAGCATCAGTTCGACAAAGTCGAGATGGTGCAAGTGACCACGCCTGACGCCTCATACGATGCGCTGGAGCAGATGGTGGGTCATGCCGAGGCGATCCTCAAGAAACTCGAGTTGCCCTACCGAGTGATGACGCTGTGCACAGGCGACATGGGCTTTGGCTCCGCGAAGACCTATGACCTCGAAGTCTGGATTCCCGCGCAGACCACCTATCGCGAGATTTCTTCGTGCTCGAATATGGAAGCCTTCCAGGCGCGGCGCATGCATGCGCGATTCCGCAATGCCCAGGGCAAGCCGGAGAACGTGCATACCCTGAACGGCTCCGGTCTCGCCGTGGGCCGTACGCTCGTGGCCGTGCTGGAGAACTATCAGAACGCCGATGGCTCGGTGACTGTGCCAGCCGTGCTTCGGCCGTATATGCGCGGGCAGGAAGTATTGACCGTTTGAAAGCGACGGTCTGAAGCAGGGCCAGGAAAAAATCATGGCCCGACCCGCTTGCGGGGGGTTGGAAAGCCGAAACGGCTCTGCTATGATCTCGTTTCTGTTGCAGCAGACCTCCATGCAACGGGCTCAAGCAGTGTCAATGCGGTCAGGCAGTATCAGCACCGCAGGCTGTGATCACCAAGGAAAGGTGGCAGAGTGGTCGAATGCGCCGGACTCGAAATCCGGTGTACCCTTTGGGGTACCGTGAGTTCGAATCTCACCCTTTCCGCCAGATATCATGAAAACAGGCCCTTCGGGGCCTGTTTTCATTTCTGCGTACGAAACAGCCAGTGGGGAACAGGTCGATCGGGATGCACGATAACGCTTTTGCGCATCGACCGTAGCTGGACGAAGCCGCCCATTCTTTTAAGGCCGCCGCGTGCGCTGCAGCCCCGATTTGCAAGCAAACGCCCTGTTCCATTGGCTCCGTGGCTATCGACGCAGTCAACGCGCATCGATCTCCCTCAATGACCTGCGGCCTCGCTGATCGCACTGGCAAATTGCTTCACATAGGTCGCCGACGCATCGCTGATGGCCCAATACGTCATGCCGTTCTGATGCCATTCGACGAGCGAATAGCCCTCACGAGACTGGACATGCATTGCCGTCGGTGCAGACGGCGATGACGTAGCCTTGTTCGTAGACTCGGGGAACACATACAAGTCGATCGGATGCTTCAGATACCGATAGACCATGACCGCAACCGGCCGATGATCGACATAGTCGAGCCGCCCCCCCACCAACGGGAAACCTTGCTCACGTGGATCGATCACGGGCGGCGCATAGTCGATCCGGCCGTTGAACCAGGGCTTCACGGTGTGCTGGTCAGTCGATATCACATCGATCGGGCGAGACGAGATCAGCGCACGTACATGGCTCGCCACCACCTCTTGGCCCACATCATCGGATCGCACGGCCAGCGGTGTCCAGAAAACCATCATCAGCACCAGCGAGCACAGGGCTGCCCCCATCACGCCGCCACCGACGAACGGCAGTCCGAACGCACGGGCCGTCCACGGCCATTCAAAGCGGCGTTTCTTGCGAGACTCTTCACGGATGGCTGCCAGCACCTGCTCTCGCAGATAGACAGGAGCCCGCTCATACAGGGAGCCATCGCGCAGGGCATCGCCTAGCGAGGCATACGGTTTAGTTTCCATGCTTGGACTCCTCGGGTCCGTTCGCCGGCGATTTGACCAGCCGCACCATCGGCTGACCCGACTCCACCTGCGCAGTCCTCACGGCCGCACCCAGCAGCCTGCGCCCGCGCGAGAGTCGCGACATGACCGTGCCGATCGGAATGCCCGCCACCTGTGCGACGTCCCGGTAACTCATATCTTCCAATTCCCGCAAAACCAGCACCTCACGAAATTCGACGGGCAACGTGGCCAGTGCACGATGCACGAGTTCCGCATCGTCATGGCGTACTGCGATCCGCTCCGGGTCGTCTCCGCTCTCGTCGAGCCAGCCCGGAAGTTGGCTGTCACCGTGGAGCGTCTCGTCAAAGGGCGTGGCATCGGTGAGCTGACGCTGCTTATGCCATTGCGTGAACCAGGTGTTGCGCACAATGGCGAGCAGCCACGCGCGGGGGTTGTCGCCGCGGTAGCCGTCGAAAAAACGGAATGCCCGCAGGCAGGCCTCCTGCACGATGTCGTCGGCATCGGTCGGGTTGCCGCTCAGCCAGCGGGCGAGGTTATACGCCGCGTCCAGGTGCGGGAGCATGACCTCTTCGAAGCGGTGGGGCGGGCTTTTCGCCATCGTTACTTCCCCCTATGCGAGGGTGTGTCGCGGTATGCGGGCTGCATTTGACCGTCAATCTACCCGATCGAATGCAGGGTCAATTTATTCCCGTTTTCGAGCGTCGGTCGAAAAAATATGACCGGAATAAATCGATCCACGCTTCGGTTTGGTGAGCATGAGCCATCGCTTGCTCATTGACCTGGAGCCCATCATGCCCCCAATCGAAACGAAACCCTCCTCGCCCGACTCGCCCGACTCTCTTGACGAACACGGCGCCCGCAGACGAACCGCACTGAGCTGCATGGCCTGGGCCGGAGCAGGCGTCCTCTGGACACTCAGCGGCGGCGTGCCCGGTTCCCGCCTGATCGGCGGTAGCGCCGAGGCTGCCGAGCTTGATAGCCAAGCCTTCAGCTTTGTGCAGATCAGTGATAGCCATATCGGCTTCAGCAAGGATCCGAACCTTGACCCGGCGAGCACGCTGCAGGAGGCGATCGACAAAATCCGCACGGGTCCGGTGAAACCGTCATTCATTATCCACACGGGCGATATCAGCCATCTTTCCAAGCCCGCGCAATTCGACACCGCGACTCAGATCATCGACAGCACCCGGCTCGATGTGCACTATGTGCCGGGTGAACATGATGTGCTCGTCGATGACGGCGCGTCCTACTTCGACCGCTTTGCAAAGGGAACGGACCGCAAGTGGTACAGCTTCGATCAGGGCGGCGTCCATTTCATCGGGCTGACCAATGTGCTCGACATGAAGGGCGGTGGCCTGGGCTTTCTGGGTGACGAACAACTCGCCTGGCTCGAACAGGACCTGCGCGCGCGCACGAGCAGCACCCCTATCGTGGTGTTCGCGCATATCCCACTATGGTCGCTCTATCCGCAATGGGGATGGGGCACCGATGACAGCGCGCGGGCCCTGAGCCTGATGAAGCGCTTCGGTTCGGTGACGGTGCTCAATGGACACGTCCACCAGGTTGCGCAAAAGGTCGAAGGAGACATCCACTTCTATACGGCCCTATCGACGGCGTTCCCGCAACCGGCTCCGGGCACCGCGCCAGGTCCGGGGCCCATGAAGGTTCCCGCAGACACGTTGCGCTCTCTGCTTGGCGTGCGGACGGTGAACTATGTACCGGGGCAAGGTGAGCTAGCCATCGTCGACGGGCGGCTTAGCGCATGAAGACGACCTTGTTTCACCAGACTCGGATGACCATCCGCCAACGTTGTGTTCAAGGTGTCATGGCGGGGATGGTCGGTCTTGCAGGGATGGCATTCAGCGCGGTCGTCCTGGCCGACGATGCGAGCCCTGCACAGACCGTCGTGATCGATAACTTCTCGTTCAATCCGCCGCAGATTTCCGTCGCGGCGGGCTCATCCGTGACATGGGAAAATCATGACGATATCCCGCATACGATCGTCGAGGATGCGACGCCGCGTGAGTTCAAATCTCCGCCACTCGATTCGGGGGATCACTTCACGCGCACGTTCCTGAAGCCGGGCACCTATAAGTATTTCTGCTCGCTTCACCCGCATATGCAGGGGACGGTGATCGTCAAGTAGACCGATGCGCGAGACGACGCAGGGTAAGGGCAGGGCGTGACGCTTGACGCGAGCCTTATGTCCGGCGATCGTCTTGCGGTAGGCTTCGAGTCGTAGTGAGCGAAATGATGAGCAAGACGACAAGCAAAGCGACGAACAAAAACGACTAGCGAAACGACCATGAAGCACGCCGGATCCGTCGCACTCGATCAGCTCGAAGCCATCCTGGCCGACCTGCGCACTTTGCCTCAGATACGTGAGCGCACGCGGGGCATTTTCTACAGGCAGTCGAAGTCCTTTCTTCATTTTCACGAAGATCCAACGGGGCTTTACGCCGACCTGCGAATCGGCGCCGAATTCGAACGGTTCCCGGTTAACACGAAAGCCGACTACGCGACCTTGCTGGCTGCGGTGCATAGCGCGCTGCAACCATAGGCATCGATCGCGGGCATCCGTCGTAAACATCAACCACAAAGATCAACCACGTACTTTGATCTAGGCGCGCACTGCTGGTGTCAAACGCAACCCTCCCCGCGCCCCTCACCGGAAACTCTGCTTACGCCGCATCTCCGGAGACAGTGGGCTCCATTCGAGCAGCGCGATAAAGCCGTCTGCTGCGGCGACCAACAGGCGCTCGCCATTGCGATGGACAACGGTGCCCGGTACAAAGCGATGTGGCTGAGTCCAACCGTCCGCACGCCGCACAAAGATCGTACAGTCCGACACCCGTGCCGTGCATTCCATCAGCCCGAACGCACGAACCGCACGCAGCAAGGTATCGACCGGCTGCGTGAAATCGATGTCGCGCTCGGCTTCGGTAGTGAATGGCCAATAATTGCCGCCTTGCTGTGGCGTCGCGGCCGACCAGAGGGCGGGAAGATTGGCCGCCACTTGCGCGGCGAGTTCGCCAGTCGAGAGCTGGATTTTGAAATCGAGCGTTTCGTGCGATTCGCCCGGCTGCATCGGAAAGCGGTTCTGGGCGAGCAGGTCGCCGGTATCGAACTGAGCATCGAGCTTGTGACAGCTCACGCCCCATTCTCGTCGCCGCTCCAGGATTGCGCGGATCTGAGGGTAAGGCCCGCGTGCCTCCGGCAGCGGCGACGGGTGAAAGTTGATCGCATAGCGAAGGTCGTTCTGCCAGTCGCCAATACGCCACGGATGGCCGGCCACAACCAGTGCATCGCAGCCTAGCCGACCGAGTTCGGCGAAGTCCGATGGCCGGATGGGCGAGAACTGGATGGGCACGCCGATGGTTTCGGCGCGCGTGAGCAGCGCGCTATTGCTGTCGTAGCCCGAGAGCAGGGTGGTCGAAAAGATTCGGACCGGATCCCAGCCGGCCTGGAGAAAGGCGTCGAGTACGATCTCGTATCGATCAACCGCGGCAATGGCAAAACGCATGGGCAAACGGCCGCTGCGCACGGCCGCCGGAAATGAAGGCAGTCGCACACTGTGCGCTTTTGGCGGCGATTTTCGAAGACCGCCCATGTTGCGCGGTGTTACCGTCACCTCGTACGATCGGCTGAAAAGTCCACGGATGGACTGAGAGACCCTCCCGGTATTCCCTTTCAGGAGCACAGGCCACTTTGACCGCATAGCCCGGCCCGGCTAGCATGTGCGGATTGGCTGGCGCTTTTTGGACTTCCAGCCCGCAACCGAGGATTTTCAGATGGATGACGCGAAGGCGATTGCGCCGCAAGAACTAATCGAACAGGCGCGTGCGCAGAAAGCGGCTCAGCAGGAAGACGAGGGCACCCCCCTGTCGGTTCGTATTCGCCAACGCGTGGTCGCATCGGGCGGACAGTATTTTTCCAATGACAATATCGCCGAGCATATTCGCGAGGGCGAACTCGATGAACTGCAGCAGGAAGTCGAAATCCGGATGCGCGGCGTGCTCGAAAGCCTCGTGATCGATATCGAGAACGATCACAACACGCAGGACACCGCGCGCCGCGTCGCGAAGATGTTTATCCGCGAAGTGTTCAGCGGCCGTTACCACGCGCCGCCGCCTGTGACGGAGTTTCCGAACGCGGCCAAGCTCAACGAGTTGATGATCGTCGGGCCGATCACGATGCGCAGTGCCTGCGCGCACCATCTGTGTCCGATCATGGGCAAGGTCTGGGTCGGTGTGATGCCTAACGAGCATTCGAACCTGATCGGCTTGTCGAAATACGCGCGGCTGATCGACTGGGTCATGAGCCGGCCGCAGATCCAGGAAGAGGCCGTCGCGCAACTGGCCGACTTGCTGCAAGAGAAGCTCCGGCCCGACGGGCTCGCCGTGGTGCTCGAAGCCGAGCATTTCTGCATGCACTGGCGCGGCGTGAAAGACAACCAGTCGAAAATGGTCAATAGCGTGATGCGTGGGTCCTTCCTGAACGATTCGGTGTTGCGCCGGGAGTTTCTCGCGCTGATGCAGACAAGCGCGCGCTAGGCGCTATCGATTCGTTGCTAAAGGCGATACACATCACCGCCGACCTGCTCGATTTCAATCGCCGTGAGCGCCGCGCCCGCACAAGGGCCGTCGATGCACTGACCGTCCTCAAAGCGGAACATCGCGCTATGGTGAGCGCACATGAGCAGCGATGCATCGTAAGTGCAAAACACGCCCGGCTCGAAGTCGAGGGGAATCGAGAAGTGAGGGCAGCGATTCAGGTAAGCCCACACCTCTGAGCCGCGCCGTAGCACAACACACGGCGTTGCCGCGTCAATCTCTACCAGCAGGCTGCCGCCGTCGGGGATCTCATCAACTCTGCATAGACGGCGCGCGTCCCGGTCCACGCTCAACGAGGTCTGTTCCATGTGGGGCAGATTCAGGCGCGAGGCACGGTACGGGGATGCGCACCATTCGTCGCATTGCGGACACCCGCCACGGTATCCGCATCCGGTCCCGTGTCTGTCATCACCAGTCGCCGCCCGACCGGGAAGAACTGGATGCCGAAGCGCTGCGACACCCACCCCCATAACCCCTGCGGGAAAAACATCGTCACGACGATCGCGAGCAGCCCAAGCCCGATCAGATAGGTCGTGCCATAGTCGGACAAGAACTTGTTGAGCAGATAGAACACAAGCGTGCCGACAATCGGCCCCTCGAGCGTGCCGAGGCCGCCGATCATCACGATAAAGATCGCAAAGGCCGTCCAGTTGACCGAGAACGCAGCGTCGGGCGAGATCCGCAGGTTGCCGACGAAATACAGTGCACCCGCGAGCGCCGCGCCCGCCGCCGCACAGACATAGACCAGCAGTCGTGTCCCCGTCACATGGATCCCCTGGCTGCTAGCCGCCACCGGGTCGTCGCGGATCGCCGTCAATGCAAGCCCCGCCCGTGAGCGCAGGAAACGATAGACGAGCGTGATCGCCAGCACGACGATCGCCAGCGCGAGCCACAGGGTGATCGATTCGCGCGTGTTCCGCGAGATCCCCGCGAGCCCTGTCAGACTGGTTCCGGAACCGCCGCCGAGCAGCGAGACATTCGCAAACCCCAGCCGGAACACTTCGGCAATGACCCAGGTCCCGATCGCGAAATACCCGCCTTGCAGTCGGAATGCGATCCACGAGACCGGCAACGCAACGATCGCCGCGATGCATGCGGCGATCGGCACAGCGACAAAAGGCGAGACCCCTCCAAGATTTGAAAGAATCAACATCAGATACCCGCCCAGGCCAAGATAAGCCTGCTGGCCGATCGAGACCATGCCGCCGTAGCCGGCGAGCAGATTCCACATCATCGCGAACACGAGGTAACAGGCGATCTGGGTGAAGTCGCGCAAGGCATCGCGTCCAGCCCAGAACGGCATCGTCGCGACAACGACCGCAAGTGCGAGCAGCACGATGCTGGCGATTCGGCTCGCGCGGGTGGCGCGGCGGACTTCGAAGGTGGGGCGGGCGGCAGTCAACATGATTCGGTCTTCAAAAAAGGCTAGCGAGTCTTCGGCATCAAGCCCTGCGGCCGGGCGACGAGTACCGCGAGAAACACCACGTGACCAAGCCAGATGCCCCAGCCGGGATCGATGTAGAAGCCGATTTGCTGCGCGATGCCGAGGAAGAGACCACCGGCGAAGGTGCCCCAGAACGACCCCATCCCGCCGATGATGACGGCTTCGAAGGCATAGAGCAGCAGGGCCGGTCCATCGGACGGCGAGACGGCCGTGCGCATCGAATAGAGCGTGGCAGCGATCGCGATCAGCACAAAAGCGACGGCCATCGCGAGCGCAAAGGTACGGCGATGCGAGACGCCCATCAGCCGGACGATCTCGCGGTCGTCGGACGTCGCCCGAAATGCGCGGCCCAGCGAGGTCTTGCCGAACAGCCACTGCATTGCGAAGGTGATCGCCACCGTGACGGCGAGTGTCAGCAGCGGCAGGTACCCGACGCTCAGGCCCCCAAAGCTCATGCTGGCCGACTCGAAGCCGCCCGTTGCGATCGAGCGCGGGTCGGCTGAGAAGATCTCCTGCAAGACGTTCTGAATCACGATCGACAAACCGAAGGTGACGATCAGCGAGGGCAGCGGATCGCGCACGGCAACCCGGTTGAGCACCAGGTACTGAAGCGCGTAACCGAAGCCGAATGCGATCACCAACAGCAGCGCGATTGCAATGGCGAGCGGCAGGTGCGCATAGCCCGTCAGCGCAACGAGGCCGAATACGAGGAGCACGATAAAGTCACCGTGCGCGGTGTTGGTCATGCGCATCACGCCAAACACGAGCGACTGGCCCATCGCGAACAGAGCATAGAGCGCGCCGAGCAGCACGCCCTGGACGAGGATATTGACGAGCGCGATCATGCCGTGACTCCGAAGTACGCATTGGCGATGTCGGAATCCGATGCGTCGGCAGACATCCCGCTCAGCGAGACGCGGCCTTCCTGCAAGCAATAGAAGCGTTGCGAGACGCGGCGTGCCAACTGCACATCCTGCTCGACGATTAGCACGCTCATGCCGTCTTCAACAATCGCAGGCAGTGCCGCGTAGATCTCGCGAACCACGATCGGCGCGAGGCCGAGCGAGAGTTCGTCGCACATCAGCAGGCTCGGATTGCTCATCAAGGCGCGGCCGATCGCGACCATCTGCTGCTGACCACCCGACAAGGATGTGGCCGGCTGATGGCGACGCTCCTCGAGGATCGGGAACAGCTTGAACACGGAGGCGATATTCCATTTGCCGGTGGCGTGTACGTCACGCTTTCGATCCAGGCCCGGAGGTGAACTCGAACGTGAATGCTCATGCCGCCGCCGTTGGCGACGCGTATAGGCGCCCAGCAACAGGTTCTCTTCGACGCTGAGGCTTGCAAACAGCCGGCGTCCCTCGGGCACCAGCGCCATACCGAGACCGACAATGCGTTCGGCGGCCATCCCGCCGATCGCCCGGCCTCGCCAACTGACCTGTTCGGCGCGCGCAGGCAGAAGACCCGTCACGGTCTTGAGCAGCGTCGATTTGCCCGCACCGTTCGAACCGATCAGCGCGACAACTTCACCTTCGTCGACCTTGAGATCGACACCAAATAGCGCCTGGAAATCGCCATAACCGCCGGTGAGCGCATGCGTGGCGAGCAGGGTCGTCATGATGGGGCCTGTCTTCCGGTTGCTTGAGTCTGGGCGTCAATCATGCGAGCTCCAATCCAAGATAGACGCGACGGACTTCGGGGTCGTTCATCACTTGATCCGGCACCCCTTCAGCGAGATGCTTGCCGAAGTTGATCACCAGCAACCGGTCCGCCAGCGCGAGCAGCGCATGAACCACGTGCTCGATCCAGACGATCGTCACGCCCTGTTGCTTGACGCGTCCAATCTCGGCGACCAATTGATGGGTCTCGGCTTCGGTCAGACCGCCGGCAATCTCATCGAGCAACAGGAGCTTGGGGCGGGTGGCAAGTGCCCGCGCCAGTTCGAGCCGTTTGCGGTCGAGCAGGGTGAGCGCGCCAGCCGGCCGGTTGGCTTTCGAGCGCAGGCCGGTGTGATCGAGCACCTCGACGCAGACCGGGTAGGCCTCTGCTTCGCTCAGCGCGGCGCCATAGGTCGCCGCCACCAGCAGGTTCTCGAACACCGTCATGTTGCCGAACGGCCGCGGCACTTGGTAGGAGCGTCCAATACCCGCGACGCATCGCCGGTAGGGCGCAAGGGCGCTGATCTCCTGGCCGTCGAACTCGACCGTGCCCGCGTCGGCACGCGTGTCTCCACTGATCAGGTTGAACAAGGTCGTCTTGCCCGCACCGTTCGGGCCGAGAATTCCGAGCGTCTCGCCGGCCGTGACAGAGAAGCTGATGTCGTCGGTCACGGTCAGCGCACCGTAGCGTTTCGAGACGTTCCGCAATGACAGCAGGGTGCTCATGACAGCAGTTTCAAGGGACCGGTCAAGGGAATCGAAGGTGCCAGCTGATTGTTGACGATCGCCAGGTCAAAGCGCCGTTTCTGTCCCTTGACCCATTGACCGCCGACCAGCGGCGTCTTCGCGACGTTGGGAACCGGACCTTTACCCCAGCTCACATTGCCAACGACGGTGTCGAGCTTGGTGGCCGCCAGGGCGTCACGGATCGAGGTGTTCGATTCGACGTCCTGGGTGCGCTTGAACACATCGACCGCGATTTCAAACAACGCGTGCGCGAAGCCGATCGGTTGGGTCCATTGCTTGCCCGTGGTCTTTTCATAATCGTCGGCCAACTGGTGAGCTGACTGTCCGGTGAGGGAGGACTTGAACGGATGCACGGGCGACCACCAGACCTCGGTCGACAAGCCTTCACCCACATCGCCGAGCGCTTCGAGTGTGCTCGGAAACAGCAAGGCTTTACCGATCGAGACGACCTTCGGTTTGAGCCCTTGCTGCTTGGCCTGCACGAGAAAATTCTTTGCATCGGGTGGGATCACGACCCCTGTGATGATCTCGGCATTCGCCTGCTTGAAAGCGGCGATCTGCGAGGAGAAGTCCTGCGTCATGCTCTGGAAGCGACCTGTGTCCTTGAGCGTGAAGCCTTTCTGCGCAAGCACGGGCGGGAAGCCGAGCTTCGGGTCGCCCCAGGCGTTGCCGTCGCCGTCGTTCGGAAAGAGCCCGCCGACCACCTTGTTGGTCTGTACCGACTGCCACATGCCGGTGTAGACGCCGATGACGTCTTCAAGGCCCCAGAAGAAGTGATAGGTGAATTTGAAACCGGTCTTCGGATCGCCCTTGCGGCCGAAGAACCAGGGCTGCCAGGGCACCACGGTCGAGACGCAGGGCACTTCGTTGAGCTCGCACGCGTCGCTGACCGGGTTGGCGGTCTCGGGTGTGCCGCTGACGAGCATGATGTCGACCTTGTCGCGCAGAATCAGGTCGCTCGCGACCTCACCAGCACGATTCGGCGTCGACTGGCTGTCCTTGACGAGGATGCTCACCGGCATCATCTTGCCGCCGACGCTGATGCCGTTCTTGAACACGGCCTGCATCTGCTGAATCGTGAATCGGTCGGCCTCGCCGAAGGGCGCGAGCGGCCCGGTCTGCGGCGATACATATCCGATCTTGAGTGTGCGACCCGAGGCGGCCCGAGCGAGACCCGAGAGCATTGGGCTGCCGGCTATCAGCGCGCCCGCGCCGAGTTTGAGGACCTGGCGGCGGCGCTCGCTCGCGAGCATGACTTCGCTGCCTGGACCGGTGGCCTCTGTGCCGCCTTGTTCGTCGATCGAAACGTCCTTCGCGTCGTTCTGTTTCATGCTCGTCTCCTGATTATTGTGTTTGTGGTGACTGCGTTCAGCGCGGGTACCAAGGCGGTGTCTGAGCATCGACGTTGACCCAGACCGACTTGGCCTGGGTGTATTCGCGCATCACGTCGAAGCCCATCTCGCGGCCATAACCGCTCGCGCCAACACCGCCGAACGGCGAGGCCGGGCTGACCCGTTTGTAGGTATTGATCCAGACCATGCCGCTGCGGATGTCGCGTGCCAGGCGGTGCGCGCGCTGGAGGTCGCGCGTCCAGAGACCCGCGCCGAGACCGTATTCGGTGCCGTTCGCGATCGCGAGCGCTTCCTCTTCAGTCTCGAAGGTGTTGAGCGTGACGAAGGGGCCGAACACTTCTTCTTGGCAAACGCGATCGCCGGGTTTTGCGCGCACGATGGTCGGCTCGACATAGCAGCCCCTCGCCAGCGCGGGGTCCGACGGGGCCTTGCCGCCGAGCAGGATCTCGCCGCCCTGTTCGCGCGCGACCTCGACATAGGCGAGCACACGGTCGCGATGCTGGGGCGAGGTCAGCGGCCCCATCTCCGTCTCGGGGTCGAGCGGATTGCCGAGCCGGATCGAACGCGCGAGCTTGACGAACCGTTCAACGAATTCATCTTCAAGCGTGCGGTGCACGATCAGGCGCGAGCCAGCAATACAGGCCTGCCCCTGATTGTGGAAAATCGCAAAAGCCGACCCTTGGACCACGGCGTTCAGATTGGCGTCCTCGAAGACAATGTTGGCGCCTTTGCCGCCGAGTTCGAGCTGGACCTTCTTGAGATTGCCAGCCGAGGCGCGCACGATCTCGCGTCCAATCGCGGTCGACCCCGTGAAGGCAATCTTGCTGACGTCGTGATGTTCGGCAAGATACTGGCCGGCCACCGGCCCGAGGCCCGGCACGATATTGACGACGCCGGGCGGGAAACCAACTTCCGCCATCAGTTCGCCAATCGCGAGGCTCGACAGCGGTGTGAGCTCGGCCGGCTTCATCACGACGCAGTTGCCGGCGGCGAGTGCAGGCGCCATCTTCCAGCTGGTGAACATCAGTGGAAAATTCCACGGCACAACCTGTCCGACCACCCCGACAGGCTCACGCATCAGATAGTTCAGGAAGCCCTGTTCGACCGGAATAACCGAGCCTTCGAACTTGTCGGCCATGCCGCCGAAGTAGCGAAACGTCGCCGCCGTGCGCGGCACGTCGAGCAGTCGCGTATCGCGCAGGGGATGGCCGGTGTCGAGCGACTCGAGTCGCGCAAGGCGCTCGCCGTTTGCTTCGATCGCATCAGCCAGCTTGAGCAGTAGCCGGCCGCGCTCCATGGCCGCCATCCGGCTCCACTTTGGAAACGCCGCTTTGGCGGCGGCGACAGCGCGATCGATATCGGCTTTTCCCGCGAGCGCAATGTCGGCGATCTTCGAGTTGTCGTGCGGGTTCATCACGGCCAGCGTGTCACCGCTCAGCGAAGGCACGAAGCGGCCGTCAATAAACAACTGGGTCTGCAGGCTGTGCGTGTGAGCTTCTCGCTCGACGCTGAGGGCGGTATTCATAGGGGTCTCGGCAATCGGAATCGTCAATCTCAATCATTCGGCCCGGACTGACGGCGTACGGACATCGGGGGCGTACGGACGAGCGCCACCCGCCGCCCGATTTTTGCCGGGCGGTTGCATCGTGGTTCAGGGTTGTCTAGAACTGCACCGGATACGGTGACAGTTCGCCGCTTTCATAGCGCTTGGGCAGGTTCGGCGTGGCGTTCTCCCACACGAGAAGCATCGAACGCTTTTGCGAATAGCCCTTGTGACGGATGTCGGCTGGCATCGCTGCGATATCGCCCGCGCGCATCGTCACACGCGCTCGCGGTTCACCGGTGTTTTTGTCGGCGACGTCCCAGATGATTTCGTCCGACATCTGCAGGAACCACTCGACGCGATCATTGCCGTGAAACACCGGCAGCACGAACTCTTCCGTCGTCGGGCAGAACAGGCTTTCCTTGCAGACCGAGGTGACCGATGGGTTCCACGTGACATCGGAACGCGACAGGTACTTGAACAGATTGAAAGCGTGGAGGTCTTTTTCGAAGCCCGGTTCGGCATGGACTTCAGGCTCGTCCTGAGTGACGTCCTGAAACTGCCGGTTGACCGGAAAATCGTCGCGCAGCGGTGAGTCGCCTTCGAGCCCCGGCATGCGTTTGGTGGCGATGCGCACGCGATCGATGGCGGCGAGGTTGTCGCCGTGTTTCGCGCCGAACGCGGTGCCTGTTTCCTCGGGGGCGGCGAATGGGTCAAAGCCTTCGTTGACCCAGTCTTTCATGATCGCCTTGAAGGTGGCCATGATGACCGGCGTCTCGAACTGTTCCAGATAGTCGACCCCGGCGTCCTTGTAGCTCGAGTTGAAGCTGCCGGCGTACAGGTCGACCTTGCCGTAGTGGTTGCGCGTACCGAGCACTTCGTCGAAGTTGACCCAGCCGTAGAAGAAACCCCAGGCGATGTCGCGCATCATCGCGCGCAGGAAGGCGTCGGCATGGATCTGGTGGGAATGCTGGGCACCCTTGGCCGGCCATTTGACCGAGGCGAAGTAGGCATCGCGCGAGAATTCGAATTGGCCGAGCCGGAAGGTCCGGTAGCCGGTGATCGCGTCGGGCTGGCTGGCGCTGACGCTTTGTGGAACTGTGGACATGTCCATCGTGTGTACCTCGTTATGCAGTCGCTTCTTGCAGGATTCGGAAACGTATCGGGCGCACCGGGCTCCCGGGCTGTCCAGCAGGGGCGGCGTTGGCGTGGTGGCCCAATACGATTGCTGATGGCCGCGCGTTCAGTGCAGGCAGATATCGCCCCATTTCTCGACCGAGTTCGGGCCGAGAATGGTCTGTACGAGGACGACACCAGGTTGGCTTGCACGGAACTGATAGGCAACCCCGGCGGGCAGCAGGGCCTGATGGCCGCGCTTGAGCTTCACATAGCCCATCGCCTGACCGTCGGGCTGGGCGGCGAGCTTCACGGTGCCTTCCGAGTCCGCGGCCGCGAGGGACCCCAGCACTGCCGGCTTGACGAAATGAACGGAGATTTCGCCGTCCATCACCACCACGAACTCATCGTGCGCAGCCGCGAACCAGGGCGAGTCGCCCTCGGCGCGCAGCGATTCGATAACGAACTTGAGGTTCTTGCCGACGACGGTCTTCTGATAGGGTGGAGCGAGGCTCGCGACTTCGAAGACATTTGAAAACGCGTAGTTTTCCGCGTCGCCCTTGATAATCTCGATCGAGCCCTTGCGAAAGCTTTCGAGGCTGCCGAATACGGTTTGCTGCATGTCGTCCTCCAGGATGTTCGTGTCGAAGCACGTTTGCTTGTGAGGCAAGCGTAGTGACCCGCGGCTCAGGAAGCAATCAATCGAGGGTCAGGATTCTTGAACGGTGCCGCGCGGAAATACGAACCGTCGAGAAAGGCGATAAAAGCCCTCAAAACAAGGGCCTGCGCTAATTGACATTGTTCTCGTCGGCTCGACACAATCCCGCGACCATGGACCTATTTCTCAGCATCGAAGCGTTCGTCAAGGCAGCCGAAGCCGAAAGCTTTGCGAACGCAGCCCGGCAGCTCGGCATCGGCAAATCGCTCGTCACGGCACGCGTCAAGCAGCTTGAAGAGCACTATGGCGTCGCGCTGTTTCATCGCTCGACGCGTGCGGTGCGCTTGTCTGAAATCGGCGAGCGCTATTACAAGGACTGCGCCGAGCTGCTCAAGCGCGTCTACGACCTGTCGGCGCGCTCCCAGGTGGAGACTCTCGCGCTCAGCGGCACGCTGCATATCCATGTGCTGCCGGGTTTCGCACTCGGGCATTTCTCGCGCACGCTGATCGACTTTCGGGCGATCTATCCGCGCATCGAATTCGAGGTGACCGTCAGCGATCGTGTGGTCGATCCGGTGCAGGAAGGCTTTGACATTGCGCTGCAGATCTATCCGCCTGCGTCGAATTCGCTGGTCGAACGCAAGCTCTTTCCGGTTCGCGGTGTGTTGTGTGCTGCGCCGCAATATCTGAAGGACGAACCGCTGATCGAGACGCCGCTCGATTTGATCCGGCACGACTTCGCACGCTATGCGTATTATCCGTGGGGCGACAAATGGCCGCTCATGAAGGGCAATGAGTGTTTTCAGATCGAGCTCACGCCGATCCTCAAGACCAATAGCGTTCACTTGCTGCTCGAGTTCGCGCGCGCAGGGGCGGGCGTGGTCTATCTGCCGACCATGGTTGCGGCCCCCGATTTGCTTGAGCGCCGGTTGGTCCGTGTGCTGCCGGAGTACGCGGCGCCGCCGCTCTGGCTGTCGGCGGTCTATCCGACCTCGCATCGCTCGACGAGCAAGGTCAAAGTCTTTGTCGACTTCATGCGCTCGCGTTTCCAGACCGAACCGCAATGGGACAAGGCACTCGGCATTGCGACTGAGGTCGACAGCGCGGACGAGAACGGTACGGCGGAGCCCGGCGCAAGCTGAATTATCGGGTTCGAGCGTCGATCGACGCGCTGCGCTACCATCGATAGCTCGACATCACCGGGGTGGACAGATGGAACAGCGCAAGCTCGGCAATACGGATATCGAAGTCAGTGTAATCGGCTTGGGTACGATGACCTGGGGGCAGCAGAATACCGAAGCACAGGCGCACGAGCAGATTGACTATGCGCTGGCACACGGCGTGACGCTGATCGACACCGCGGAGATGTATCCGGTGCCGCCGAAGGCCGAGACGGCTGGCCGCACCGAGCAATACATCGGCACCTGGATCAAGGCGCATCCGGGTCGCCGCGGCGAGTTCGTGCTGGCGACCAAGATCGCCGGCCCGGCGCGTCAACCGCATAACCCGACCCATATCCGCGGCGCGGGCAACCAGTTCGATCGCCAGAACCTGACGGCGGCCGTCAATGACAGTCTCAAGCGGCTGCAGACGGACTATGTCGATCTCTACCAGCTTCACTGGCCCGACCGCAGCACGATGACCTTCGGCCGTGCGAACTACCCGTGGATCGACGATGCGTACACGGTGCCGATCGCCGAGACGCTCCAAGTGCTCAGCGACCTCGTCAAGGAAGGCAAGATCCGTCATGTGGGCGTGTCGAACGAAACGCCCTGGGGTGTCGCGCAATTCCTTCACGCGGCGCAAACCCTTGGCTTGCCGAAGATTGTCAGTATCCAGAACCCTTACAGTCTCGTGAATCGTAACTTCGAGACGGGTCTTTCGGAGTTCTCGCATCGCGACGGCATTGGCCTGCTCGCATATTCGCCGCTCGCTTTCGGCTGGTTGTCGGGCAAGTACGAGGGCGGGGTGCGCCCGGCCGACGCTCGCATTACGTTATTCGAACGTTTCCAGCGCTACAACAAGCCGCTCGCTGGCGCGGCGATCAGTGCCTATGTCGCGCTCGCACGCGAGCATGGCATCTCGCCGGCGCAGATGGCGCTGGCCTTCGTGAACAGCCGGCCGTTCGTGACGAGCAATCTGATTGGCGCGACGACCCTTGAGCAGCTCAAGGAAAACATCGGCAGCATCGACGTGACCCTGAGCGCGGAAGTGCTCGCCGCGATCGATTCGCTGCACGAGCGCCAACCGAACCCGGCGCCGTAACGTTTGCGCTAGGGGTTATTCGAACGGGTATTTGAGGCCGATGCAGGCGCGTGCGGCGTCGAGTACCTTCATCGTGGCGAGGGTATGGTCGAGTGGGAGCAGGTCGCTCTCGGTCTTGCCCGCGCGCAGGCATTCGTTGACATGGTCGGCCTGGAACTGATAACCGTTGCCGTCATAGGGCAGTTCGATGCGCTCTTCGCCTTCGCCGCGTGTCAGCGTCAGGCCGCGCGGGCGCGAGAGTTCACCGTTCAGGCGAATCCGGCCCGTGGTGCCGGTGATCACCGCGTCGAACGGTGAGGCGGCCAGGATCGTCGCACCCGACAGGCTCACGCCGCCGCCCACGTGCCGCATGCTGACGGCCACCTGTTCGTCGATGCCAGTGTGTCCAATTGTCGCGGTTGCCTGCACATCTTCGACTGCACCGAGGAAGAACGTCGCGACCGAGATCGGATAGATGCCGATATCGAGCAGGGCGCCGCCGGCCAGCATCGGGTCCATTACGCGATGTGAGTCGCTGACGCCGAACACTGCACCGAAGTCAGCCTGCACCATCTTTGGCGTACCGATCGCGCCCGAATCGATCAGCGCCTTGGCGTGCACGACTGCCGGGATGAAGCGGGTCCAGAGGGCCTCCATCAGAAACCGCTTTTTCTCGCGTGCCTTTGCGATCACCCGCTCGGCTTCGCGCGTATTGACCGTGAACGGCTTTTCGCAGAGCACGGCTTTGTTCGCTTCCAGGCAGAGCAGGGCGCTTTCGACGTGTTGCGGATGCGGGACCGCGATATAGATCACATCGACATCGGGGTCGTTGACGAGGTCTGCATAGCTTGCATGACGTCGCTCGATATGAAAGCGGTCGGCAAAGCGATGAGCGCTCTCGGCCGAACGCGAACCGACCGCAACGAGTTCGGAATCCGGCGCAGCCTGGATACCCTGCGCAAACTGCGCAGCAATCGTGCCGGCGCCGAGAATGCCCCACCGAATGGTTTTACTCATGGTCTCTTTGTTGAGGACTAGCTGAATGCGCCGAGATAATCGAGCTTACCGATCGGCAGGCCGTTGTGGCGCAGGATGTCGTGTGCGGTCGTGAGATGAAAGAAGAAGTTCGGCAAGGCGAAGGTCAGCAGATAACTGTCGCCTTTGAAGCTCGGCTTGAAGTCGCCGAAGTTGAGCTGGATCGAACGGGCTTCGCTGCCTTCGAACTGCGCCGGGTGCAGCGTCTCGAGGTAGGCGATCGATTTGGCGATGCGTTCCTGGAGTTCGGCGAACGAGGTCTCAGTGTCTTCAAAACGCGGTGAGGATATGCCCGTGAGGCGTTGGCCGGAGAGCTTGGACGTATCGCTCGCACGTTGCACTTGCCCGGTGAGCGACAGCATGTCGGGGGCGAGCCGCGAGCCGAGAAGTTCGGCGGGGTCGTTGTCCTGCTCGGTGGTATAGGTTTCAGCCTTGCTGAGCAGCGTCGACAGAATCTTGAGCCCGCGCAGAAACACGGGCACTGAAGCTTGGTACATCGACAAGGACATCGGGTCACTCCTTCGCGAAGGCGGCAAGCGGGGTACGGCGGCTAGCGATGACTACGGCTGGGGGCCTCTGCCCCCAGCATGCCTTTATGCCGGGACCGGGGCGGCTTCGTCAATATCGATCAACCCGCGCTTGGCAAGCATCGGCTCGACCTTCGGCTCGCGGCCGCGGAAGGCCCGGTAGGCGGCGCCCGGTTCGAGCGTGTTGCCCGAGCTGTAGATGTAGCGATACAGACGCTCGGCCGTCCGCGCATCGAAGGGGTTCCCGGCCTCGACAAACGCATCGTAGCCATCGGCATCGAGCACTTCGGCCCACATATAAACGTAGTAGCCCGCCGCGTAACTGGGTCCCGCGAACAGATGCTGGAAGTGCGACAGATAGTGGCGCATGCCCACGTCGGCCGGTACCCCCAGTTTCTCGCACTGCTCGGTTTCGAACGCGGCGATATCGACCGGTGTCCCGGCGGGAAGCGCGTGCAGCGCCATATCGATCAGCGCGGGCGCGACATACTGGATCGAGGTCCAGGCCTGGTTGAACTGACGTGCGCGCTTGAGCTTGTCGAGCAGCGCCGCCGGAATCGGTTCGCCCGTCTCGAAGTGGCGCGCGTGGCGCTTCAGCACCTCGGCTTCCTCGGCCCAGTTCTCGAAAATCTGCGACGGCAATTCAACAAAGTCCTGCAGCACCGAGGTGCCCGCCAGGCCTTCGTAACGCACATTCGACAACAGGCCGTGCAGGCCATGACCGAACTCATGGAACAGCGTGCGCACATCGTCAAAGCTGAGCAGGGTGTGGTCGGCCTTGGCGAGGTTATTGTTGTTGATCACGATCGGCAGGGTGCCACCGGCGATGCCGGACTGGCTGCGGAACACGCTCATCCATGCGCCGCTGCGCTTGCTTTGCCGCGCGAAGTTGTCGCCGATAAACGTGCCGATCAACTTGCCCGTGCGATCCTGAACTTCCCACAGACGGGCATCCGGATGATGGAGTTCGAGACCGTGCTGCTCGATGAATTGCAGGCCGAACAGGCGCGAGGCGCAGTCGAACATCGCCTGGATCATATTGTCGAGCGCGAAGTACGGCTTGATCTCGGCATCGTCGAGGTCATAGTCGGCCTGGCGCACGCGTTCCGCGAGATAGCGCCAGTCCCAGGCGGCAATCGGGGTTGGCTCGCCGAGTTCGACGGCCTTGGCGTTGAGCAGGGCGCGATCAGCGCCAGCCTTCTCGACGGCCGGGTTCCAGGCTCGCATCAGCAGTTCGTTGACAGCGGCCGGCTTGCCAGCCATCCGGTCACTCAACTGATAGTCGGCGTAGGTGGCGAAGCCATGCAACGAAGCTTGCTGCTGACGCAGTGCAATGATTTCTGCGGCGATCGGCCGGTTGTCGTGCTCCCCGTCATGCGCGCCGCGTGCGACGCGCGCGTGCCAGAGCGTTTCGCGCAGATCGCGGCGAGCTGAATGCGTCAGGAACGGTTCGGCGAGCGAGGGCGACAGCGTGATGACGTGCGAGTCCTCGGGCAGGCCACGCTCCGCGGCGGCTGCGCTGGCCGCTTCGCGAATCGAGGCGGGCAGGCCGACGAAGTCGGCTTCGGTCTCGAGCGGGAGCACGAACGTCGATTCGTCGGCGAGAACGTTTTGTGTGAACTGCGTGGTGAGTTCGGCGAGCTTTTCGGTGATGGTCGCGTAACGCGTGCGGTCCGCCGGCGAGAGCAGGGCGCCCGCGCGGACAAAGTCCAGATGCTTGCGTTCGAGCAGGCGTACCTGTTCAGCGTCGAGACCCAACGTAGCGCGTTGCGCGTGCAGTGCGGCGATCCGGGCGAACAGACCCGCGTGCATATAGATCGCGCTGTCGTGAGCGGCGAGGCGCGGTGCGAGCGAGCGCTCGATCTCTTGCAAAGCCGGCGACGTTTCGCTCGAGGTCAGATTCCAGAACAGATTGTTCACGCGCATCAGCAGGCGACCGGCTTCGTCGAAGGCCTGCACGGTGTTCTCGAAGGTCGGCGCCTCAGGGGCACTCGCGATGCGTTCGATTTCGGCCGTATGTTCGGCGAGCGCATGATCGAAGGCAGGCAGATAGTGTGCCGGCTCGACACGATCGAACGGGGGCAGACCATACGGTGTCTGCCACGTTTGGAGAAGGGGGTTGGACGCTTGAAGGTCGGACATGATCGCAGAGACATTCACAAGGGGTGAGGCAACGATCTTAGTCCGACCGAAATCGTTTTGCACTAAGCGGGTGAAGAAGCTCTCACCGAAGGCTCTGCATCACTCCACCGATGCGCTGAGCCGACCCCCGCGCACGATTTTGCGCCGCTCCGGAATTTACGTGCTGGATCAGGCGCTTGGCAACTTATGCGCTAGGTTATCCACAATGCTGTCAACATTTCCTGGGGACAACTTCGCCCTTCGCTTCACGCGGCAAACCCGCCCGCTTTTGCATCGCCTCGTGTTTCTGTCATGTGATCAATGACTTGAAAACTTATAGGCGCGCTTGTCCACAGGGCTATCAACATGATCTGGGGACAACTTGCCTAGCTGAGGCCCTTATCGATGCATCAGCCAGGCATCAATCTTCAGGCAGGTTTCATCTGACGCGCATCGAACGCGAAGCGCGGCCGATCACCCGAAGCATCATTCGAACCGGAGCGTGAGTGGGCGTCGAGCGGCCCACCCTCGATGCGGAACACCGAAACCGCTTCGCGCAGAATGAGGGCCTGTTCCTCCAGCGATTTCGCCGATGCTGCCGCTTCTTCGACCAGCGCGGCATTGTGTTGCGTGACTTCGTCGATCTGCGTGATCGCCTTGTTGACCTGTTCGATCCCGTCGCTCTGCTCGCGCGCGGCCGCTTCGATCTCGCCCATGATGTCAGTCACACGTTCGACCGATTGAATGGCTTCCTTCATCGTCGCGCCCGCCTGGTTGACGAGCGACGCACCTTGTTCGACGCGTGCGACGGATGCGCCGATCAGGTCCTTAATTTCTTTCGCCGCTGTACCGGAACGCTGGGCGAGGTTACGCACTTCCGAGGCGACCACCGCGAAGCCCCGGCCCTGTTCGCCAGCACGCGCGGCTTCGACGGCGGCATTGAGCGCGAGAATGTTGGTCTGGAACGCGATGCCTTCGATCACGCTGATGATTTCCGCGACCTTGCGCGACGACTCGGTGATGCCGTCCATCGTTTCGATCACCCGACCCACCACGGCGCCGCCGCGTGTGACCGTATCCGAAGCGTTGTGGGCCAGCTTGCTGGCCTGTTTGGCGTTGTCGGCGTTCTGCTTGACGGTAGCCGAGAGCTCTTCCATGCTCGCCGCCGTTTCTTCGAGTGCAGCAGCCTGCTGTTCGGTACGGCGCGACAGGTCGATATTGCCCGATGCGATTTCGTTGATGCCCAGGTTGATCGCCTCGGTGCTGCCGCGTACTTTCGAGACCGTATCGACCAGTCCGACCCGCATCTTCTGCAGCGCGTTCAGCAACTGGCCCATTTCATTGCGGCCACCGCCATGCACTTCGACCGTCAGGTCACCTGCGGCGATCATGTCGAAGTGCTTCATGGTCCGGTTGACCGGCTTGATCAGCGCCGCCGACAACATCACGCGCGCCAGCAGCGCCACCACGATGGCAATCGCGCCGATCGCGAGGAACATGGCCGAGGCGATCTGGAACCGGCTGGCCGCGACGTCGGCCTGGTGCTGCTCGTTGTCGGTCTGAAAGGTCTCGAGGGCGTTGATCGCCTTGGCGTAGTTCGCATACAGCGTGTTGGCCGTCTCGCCCTGAATTTGACGGAAGGTCGTGAAGTCGTTGTCGTTGAGCGCCTTGAATTCGACCTCGACCGCATCGTCGACCAGCGTCTTGCGGGCCTTCGCGACGGTTTCGGCGAGCGCGCGTTCCTCGTCCGTGCCGAACGGCGTATCCATATAGTGGGCGAAGTCGCCATTCGACTCGACCAGAACCTTGTGCGCGGCCGGCAGCAGTTCATCGGTCTGCTTGCCGACACTGAACAGCGTTTCGTAGCTGCTCAGGTCGAGCCGCACCATCAGGAGCTTTTCTGAGCTGGTCTTGAGGTTCGACAGTGCCGTGGAGTTGTGCTGCACTTCGTGCAGTCCACTATTGGTGAGCTTAAGGCCCGCGAAGCCCACGCCGATCACCACTACCAGGAAGGCCACGAATATGGCGATGACCAGCGTCAGGCCCCCGCGGATCGTTATGTTCTTAAGCATGCTTTTTCATCCTCGTTAGCGTTCCTGCCTGCGTCAGACGACGCGGGCCCGCCCCTGATTTATCGGCAAACGGGCAATCGGCTTGATATGAGGGTTTATGCGGATGAGGTGCGCGCCTGTGCGGCCGGTTTATTTCGGAAAGCGGGTCAGACAACGGTAAAATACGGGCAAATTTTCGAACCCCTCCTATGTCGCAGAAAAAGACGCCGTACTTCGAGCTGCGCAGTGGCTCGGTCGACACGCTATTGTTCTCGGTCAAAACGACCGACCTTGACGCCTTGAGCAAAGAGCTCACGCGCCGCTTCGAGACGACGCCTGAATTCTTCGCGAACGATGTCGTCGCGATCGACGTCCGACGTCTCGAAGCTGACCAGCAGATCGACATGGAGTTACTCGTCGCCCTGCTGCATCAGGTGCGCATGCGCCCGGTCGGAGTGGTCGCCCATGAGGCGCAGCGTGAGTGGGCCGGCGCAGGCAGCTTGCCCCTGGTCGAGTCGCGCGACCGTCGCGGCGCCGCCAAGGATGCCGAGTTGCCGGCGCGTCCGGCGGACGGCGGCGCGGCGCAGGCCGAACTCGCGATCGATTCCGCCACCGAAGCGGATCGCCGGGGTGCAAACGGCGCCAAGGGTGCGCATGGCGAAGCGGCTTCAGCGAACGGCGAATCGCCGCCGGCCGATGCCTCGGCAAGCGCTGCCGCCGCTGCAAGCGATATGTCGCCGATCATCCGACCGACCATGGTCATCGACAAGCCCCTGCGCTCGGGTCAGCAAGTCTATGCGAAGGGCGACCTCGTCATTCTCGGCCTCGTGAGCTATGGCGCCGAAGTGATCGCGGAAGGCAATATCCATATCTACGCCCCCCTGCGCGGCCGGGCGCTTGCCGGCGTGCATGGCAACCATGCGGCGCGCATTTTCTGCACCTGTCTCGAACCCGAGCTGATCTCGATCGCGGGCATCTATCGGACTACCGATACGCCGTTGCCCGACGATGTGCGCGGCAAGTCCGTACAAGTGCGTCTCGATCATGAGAAGTTGTTGTTCGAGCCGCTGCGCCTCAATTGAACTGAATACGTTTCCGTGTAGTGCGTCAGCCTTCGTTTGCCAGACGCATTCGACTCCATCGATTAAACAACAGGACCAGGAATGGCAAAAATCATTGTGGTGACTTCGGGCAAGGGCGGCGTGGGCAAGACCACCACCAGCGCGAGTTTCGCGTCGGGCCTCGCATTGCGGGGCGCCAAGACCGCGGTCATCGATTTCGACGTCGGCCTGCGCAATCTCGACCTGATCATGGGTTGCGAGCGGCGCGTCGTCTATGACCTGATCAATGTGATCCAGAGTGAGGCCAATCTCAATCAGGCACTCATCAAGGACAAGAAGTGTGAGAACCTGTTCATACTGCCGGCCTCGCAAACGCGTGACAAGGATGCTCTGACCCAGGAAGGCGTCGGCAAGATCATCGACGACCTGAGCGCCATGGGCTTCGAATACATCGTCTGCGACTCACCGGCCGGCATCGAATCGGGCGCTTTGCTCGCGATGTACTTTGCCGACGAGGCGCTGATCGTGACCAACCCTGAAGTGTCGTCCGTGCGCGACTCCGACCGGATTCTGGGCATCCTGTCGTCGAAGACCAAGCGCGCGATCGAGAGCCGCGACCCGATCAAGGAACATCTGCTGATCACGCGCTACAACCCGAAGCGGGTGGCCGACGGTGAAATGCTCTCGTTGACCGATATCCAGGAAATCCTGCGTATTCCGATGATCGGCGTCGTGCCGGAGTCGGAGTCGGTGCTGCATGCGTCAAACCAGGGTGTGCCCGCTGTCCATCTGGACGGCACCGATGTGGCCGAGGCGTACAAGGACATCGTTGCGCGCTTTCTCGGCGAAGACAAGCCGATGCGGTTCACGGACTATCAAAAGCCCGGTCTGCTGTCGCGCCTGTTCGGCGGCAAGTAAGGGGAGCTTATGTCGATACTTTCATTTCTGCTGGGTGAAAAGAAGAAGTCGGCGTCAGTTGCGAAAGAGCGCCTGCAACTGATCATCGCTCACGAGCGCATGGGCAACACGCATGCGGATTATTTGCCCGCGCTGCAACGCGAGCTGCTGGCCGTGATTTCGAAGTACGTGAAGATCTCGAACGACGACATTCGTGTCTCGCTTGAGCGACAGGACAACCTCGAAGTACTCGAGGTCAAGATCGAGATACCGCAGGCCTGAGCCTGCGCAGACGTGATTGGGGCGGCAGGCAATCGTAACGAAACGTTCGGCCTTCAAACCCCTGTTTCAAGACGGTGCGTTGTTTGTGCAAGCTTTTTTGCAAGGAACAGCGGCACCGTGCGATAAATTCTCACAAACGGGCGGCGCGCGTAATAGTTGGGGTGTCGGCCAGCAGTAGGGTTCAAGCATTGAATGGGCACAACCGTCGCGGACGGACGCTCAACCCAGTGGAGAACCCTATGAAGAAGCTCATGATGTTGACTGCGGCCATCGCGCTTGCCTCGCTGCTCAGCGGCTGTATCGTGGTGCCGGCCGGTGGTGGCTACGCTTACTACGGCGGTGGGGGCTACCACCATGGCTACTATCGTTGAGGATTGCCGGTCCCGGGGTCAGTATCGGTATCGGCCCCGGATTCGGATTCGAGGTCGATCTCCGGTTCGACACCGGTTGTCGGATCGATCCCGGCGCGCGTCTCGTCCTGATCGTTGCCATGATAGTCGCTGCGCGTATCGGCGCTGACGACCGGCGCGATCAAGGTCGGCGGTGCATAGCGCTCGGACAAGGCCTCATACAAAGGTGGCGCGAAGAGCCGGGCGACCCGGCTCGCAATCAGCGACGTTGCCATCAGCGAGATCACCAGGGCATGACCGTTGATCATCTCCATCACGATCACGAACGCGGTAATCGGCGATTGCGTGACCCCGGCAAGATAGCCGACCATTCCCAACGCAATCAGCATCGGCAGCGACATGCTGCTGAACAGTTCGTGCAGCAGATTGCCGAAGCCCGCGCCGATCGACAGCGAGGGGGCAAAGATCCCCCCTGGAATACCCGGCAGATAAGAGCCGACCATCGACACAAACTTCATGAATGGATAGAAGAGCGACAGGGGATGACCGCCTTCGAGCAGCCCGCGCGCTTCCGCATAGCCGCTGCCGAATGTCGCGCCGCCCGCGATCACGCCGACCACCGCGACCACCAGGCCGCACAACGCAGCGAACTGCACCGGTTGCGACTTGCGTAGCTGTTGAATTCGCACCGGAATCCAGCGATTCGTGTTGAGCAGCAACCAACCGAAGATCCCGCCCGCAATGCCCGTCACGACCGCGGTGACGACCACGGCCACCGCCATCAGCTTCGGAAACGGAGCCGTGATATTGATCGCGCCAAAGTAGGTGTAGTTGCCGTTCAGGCCGAGCGCAACGATCCCCGCAAAGACAATGGCCGTGATCACGACACCGCTCGCACGTTGCTCGAAGCTCCGGCTCAGTTCCTCGATGGCGAACACAATGCCCGCGAGCGGCGTGTTGAACGCAGCCGACAAACCCGCGGCGGCGCCCGCCAGCGCGAGTTGTCGATCGAGCAACTGATTTGAGCGGGGATAGAAGCGTCGCAGATTGAACATGATCGCCGAGCCGACCTGGACCGTCGGCCCCTCGCGCCCGATCGTCAGGCCGCCGAGAATGGCAATAAAGGAGATGACGATTTTCGCGGCCGCGATCCGCAAGGACAGCAGGCGTTTGCCCATCTCGCTGCCGCCAACTTGAAGCGTGGCGATGACCTGGGGAATCCCACTGCCTTCGGAACCGGGGAAGAAACGCCGCGTGAGCCAGGCTGCGAGCGCGCTCGCGGCGGGCGTCAGCAGCAGCGGCAACCAGAAATGACGATGCTCGAGTTGGGCGAACACCCCGAAGCCAAAATCGATCAGGCGTGCGTACAGGACGGCAACCAGGCCGACGATGATGGCGCCGACCCAGAAGACCCCGTACTTGCGAGTCAGGCGGCGCGCGTGCCGATAAGTGCGATTCGGAAGCGTCTGAAGAAGATCGATCATCGGGCAGGCAGCGTGCGGACAAAGGTCGATTATAGAAGCCCGACCTTACCACCCCCTTCATGCCGCCATGGCCGCTAAAGCACGAGCTCCGGCAGGAGCAACGCCAGCAACACCACGATCACGGCCCCGATATCGACCAGCAGTGCCTTGACGCAGACGCCGAACAGCGTCAGATGCTGCGAGCGAAGGGCAACCACCAGTGTGCAGAGTAAGGCCACCGCGATCATCAAAACGATGTCCGCATTAGTCAATTGGGAAAGCACCATCGCCAGCTCCTTGTCGAGAGAGGGATAAGTACGTACGCAACGTCTGGACACTGTCCGCTTCGAGTATAGGACGACGAAACGCTCGACAAAAATCGAGATTGCTCGACGTGACATGAGGTCTTTCCCGCTCGGTAATGTCCCTATCTGAGCGCCCTTTGCATGCAAACACCCGTCGCAAACGGCTGATTTTTTTCGACGATCGGCTTTATGTTAGATTTGGCGCACCACAGAGACCATTCCTCCTACAAAGGCCAGATGAACTGGGATCCAGTCAGCGGGGCGAACGCGGCAGTCTGGTTGGCGATCGTACTGGGCTTGCAAATCGCGATCGTGCTGCTTTATCGATGGGCCAATGGAGTTCTCCCGGGGCTGCGGCCGTTTCTGGCTGGCTCGGTGTGTTCGCTCGCCAGTTCGATGGCGCTGGTGATCGTGCGCGACGGGGCGAGCGCCTGGCAGTCGGCGATTTCGACGGCGTGCGGCGTGCTACTGATCGTGGCGCCCTGGCTGCTCTACCGGGCGTTTCATGCTATGCAGCGTGGCCACGTGCCTGCGCTGGCCTTGCGCACGCCGCTGATGCTGGTCTTGCTGGTCTATCTTGCCTGTGCGCGCAGCGGCGATCTTGCCGCGCGTGAACTGGTCAGCGAAGGGTGGCGGGTCGGCATCTTCGGCTGGACGGCCTGGCAAGCCCAGTATTTCCGTCGCGTGAGCCAGCGTCATCCGGCCTTGCCTGCCGTTGCGATGCTTGCCAGCCTGTTTCCGGCGCTCGGCGCGAGTGCGCATATTGCCCGGGTGGTGCTCGATGTGTTCGAGCGCTCGCCCGGCTGGCTGACCTTGTTGACTTCCTCGGGCACTGGCGCCGTGTTGCACGCAGTCGTCGGCACGCTGCTGACCTTCGTGTTCATGGCGGCGGCGACCTGCGCGATCCGCGACCGTTACCTTGAAGAAGCCCGCACATTCGCTGATCAGGCCGAGCGTGACCCCCTCACGAATCTGCTCAACCGGCGCGGGCTTGAGCAGCGCCTGCAGCGGCTGGGCGACACGCATCACCGAACGATTGGCGTGCTGGTGCTCGACGTGGATTATTTCAAATCGATCAACGACCGGTTTGGGCACCTGGTCGGCGACCAGGTCTTGCAGACGATTGCCTTGCGCCTGCTCGCAACGGTGCGGCCCGGCGATCTCGTCTGCCGCTTTGGGGGTGAGGAGTTCGTGGTGGTGGTGCCTTGCCGGGATCCGGAGGACGTACACGTCATGGCCACGCGTTTGCGGCACGCGATCGGCGGCGAAGCGTTTCAGGCCGCCGACCAGTTTGCTTCGATCACCATTTCGATTGGCCTGGCGTTCGGCGCGCTGGACGATTCCGACGCGCTGCTGCGCGACGCGGACGAGCGCGTTCTGCAGGCCAAACACGTCGGGCGCAACACGATCGTGCTGCCGGGCGACGGCCGTGCGGGCGCGCGCGTGCACACCGGAGATAGCCAGCCGTTGCGCGACGCGTTTGAAGACGAGTCGACGGGCGACCTGTTCGGGGTGAATGAAGCGCCGGTTTGAACGAGGGCGTGTCGCTCTACTGAGTCTCCCCGTCCTGCTGGGGTTCGGCGAGGGTTTGCAACTGGAACCGGCCGTCACTGTTGAACAGCCAGCCTTCCATCAGCTCCACCTGACCCGAGCGGTTCAGTAGCCCCTTGGGCGGGGGCGGAAGCGGCGCCGAGCGTTTGAGGGTCGTGATCGCCACGCGCTCGGCTACATCGTCGCCATTCGTCCGGTAGATCGCGGGGCGGAGCACCTCACCATTTTTGTTGACCACGAACGTCACCACGACGACTGAGCGCAACATCGCCTGCGGACGTCCCGGCGTGATTACGGCCGCGTTGACGTCCTCGATACGCCGGGCGACCCGCGTCTTGTAATCCTCTTCTTTCTTGGTGGCGGCCCCGGTGGGCCCGAGATCCAGGGATTCGATGAACGCCCTAGCCGCGGGTGGCTCCGTGCAGCCGGACAACCCCAGCAAAGCGAGGCACACACTTGCCAGTGCGGCCGCGCTGGGCAAACGCGCGCCGACCTTGATACATCGCAGCACTCCGGGCGAAGACATTGTATGAACCCGCTATGGCTTAACTTAATCATAGCGAGTCGCACGCGGCGCGCCAGCCAACCCGGGATCGGTATTTGCTCTGATACGGAAAGCTTCAACCGATCCGAAGGAGTTGACCATGCCACAGACCTACGCTCAAACCCACGCCCAAAACCGGCACCACGCCGGCCGGAATCCCCGCGAACATGGCGCACCTCTGAGGGAGCAAGAGGCCGAACAGGAAAAAGCGGTCGAGAGCGGCGTTCAGTCGTCGCCGGCTGGAGAAACGGGCGGTACGCAGGAGGGCGGGATGACGCGCGGGGGTGGGGCTCAAAGGACCGCGCCCGAACATGCCGTGCCGGATGCGGCCAGCCCGACCGCTGCGGCGGGCCAGTCGGCCCAGGCGGGCGGGGCCGACACGGCGGATGCTGCAAAGAAGATTCGCCACCCCGAGCCCGCGGAACACAATGACAGCGATAAAAGCAAGCTGCCGGAGCGCGGCGACGCGGACCGCAAGCAGGCGCCCAATGACCGGCCGGGTAAGAAAAGCGGAGAAGGGGAGGCGCCCGTAGGCTAGAAGAACGGAAGCGCGGCGGGGTCGCACTTCGCCAGGAAGACAGTCTGCTGCGGCAGAAAAGCAGCGCGGCACGAGAGGGCTCGGTGCAGCAAGACCGGATGCAGCAAGGCCCGATGCAGCAAGACCGGATGCAGCAAGGCCCAGTGCAGCGAGGCCCAGTGCAGCGAGGCCGGGCGGCGTCCTTGGCTGGAGGATGCCGGCGCCCGAGCGGGCCACTCTTGCGCAAATTACTGTAACTGGGTCGCTTTGGTCGATGGCTCAGGAGACGGCACAGCCACGGCCGATGCCGCCTCGGCCGGGGCCGTCAGAGGCACGGGGTTGGTCCCCGCTTGCAACAACACATCCGTGGCGGGAAAAGCGGGAACCCCGCCGCACAAAGCGCCCAGCAGGATCGCGCCAATCGTCCCCGGGATGGCTGGCCGCAAATCGAGCGGCGCATCCGGCGCCGTCCAGCTCGTGACGCCATTTCCCTCACCTTCCGCCCCGCTGAACACGATGAACTGGTCCAGCCCGACGAATCCGTGCGAGCAGTCCGCGACCACATGTTCCTTATATGACTTGAACGTGAACGACTCAGACGTCGCGACCGGCGTCGGATAGTTGAACAGGAACCACGCCGAGGCGGGCGGCGGCGGTGCCTTGAACCAAGAGTCCCAAGTCGACTGGGGTACCGGCTTGGGCACGCGTCCGTTCGTTTCCATCTTGACGGTCACCTGTAGGCGCGGAATTTCGGCGACGGTCTGCCACGACGCGAACACATGAGCCGCCGGCAGGCAGAGTGCCAGCGTCAGGGTCGCGAGGGCGCGCGGGCCGCGAAGGCCTGCTCGAATTCGATGGATCAGTTGCGTCTTCATACGGCGGACCGCTCCGGGGCTGCGGTGAGTAAAAGATGACGGCAAACCGCATGGATCACCGTGCGGCTTGCAATGCCGCCAGTATGAGCGAAGCGCAAGTCGCCCAGCGCGATGAACAGACCCGAAAAGTGGCGCTAGATCGCTCGCTACGTTTTGCACGTACCGGCTGTCGTCATTCTGTCTACCCATCGCCGCGCCTGACGACAAAAGTCATAGGAAAGGCGCTTCGCCGGATTTCATATCGAGCGCACGAATCACTAGTGCCTGCGTCAACTTTGCCGCTTGTCGAACCTGCAAATACACGCTTGACCTCGGCACGCACGCATCCTACCTTTTAGACACTCAAACGATTGTGGTCTGGCAGCCCCGACAAGCCGACGACCATTATTCGGCTCCTGGTATCCCGACGAAGACCGTCGTCAATCGTACCGTCGCCGGTCTCATATTCGCACTGGCTTCGACGTCGCTACGCTGTCAAGCATTACCGCCTCTGCTTCACGTCACTGCAATTCGCTTTGCGGCCCTTCGTTCGCCGAGCCGTGTTGTGTCACCCGGAGTTGACCGCGCATGAGTGGTGTTCGCGCAAGTCTGTTCACGGGCGGATCGATCAACGGCTTTACCGCATCTGCACTTGTCGTCGCCATCGAGCGTAGGTCGATGCATCGGCAGAGGTATTCAGGATGACTGATCCCGAACGTGTCCGTGCCGTCAAGCGTGTCGCAGAGGAAAGACTTCTCGTGCTGCCTGGCGTGCACGCGGTCGGCGTGGGGCCGAAGATGGTGGGTGGCAAACCGACCGGCGAACTCGCGATCAAAGTCTATTTGGTCAAGAAGAAGCCACTCGTCGATCTCACGTCCGACGAATCCATTCCTGCGCAAATCGATGGTGTGAGTACCGATGTGGTCGAGATGGAAGTGCCAAGACTGCACATTGACGACGCCAAGGAGCGCCCTCTGATCCTTGGCACGCAGACTCAAGCCAAGAACGCACTTGAGCGCGGCACGCTGGGGTTCTTCGCCCACACGCTCGACCCCGTGCCGAAGCTTGTTGCCGTGACTTGCCAGCATGTGGTCGCACCCCCGATGGGCAGCACGGCGTCCGGCTTGACCGCAATCACGCCGGCGGGAACGCCCAACCCGTACAAAATTACGTTCTCGGGGATCAGCACGCCCGGTCTTCTGATCCTCGTGAAGATGGCTGGACAGGGCAAGAAATTCAACGCCTTCTGGACGACGACTGATACGGATTCTCCAAGCTCGATTGCGACCAGCGTGATCGTGGCAGTGAATGGCATCACGGGCTTGGGTTTGACAGCCGCGGCGGGTCCTAACCCCGAAGACGTGGTGATCACCCAAAATGCGGGCGCTGACTCTATCGTCGGTGCCTGTTCCGTGTACGACGTTGTGGTGCCGGACGCCAAGTCGAAGCTGCTCGCTGCGATCGCGGGCAACGTGCTGACCTTCTCGGGACAGACCGACGGCGAATATGCGATCTATTTGACCTGGAACACCAACGGCAGCGATCCGACGCATGGTGCATTCTGTCCCGTGGACAAGGGCTCGGCGCTGACGACGGTTGCCAGCAGCCTTGCTACGGCGGTCAATGCGCGCGCGATCAGCGGGATTACGGCGACTGCCAGCGCAGCGAGCGTGACCCTCGCGGGTGTGGCCCAGATGCGTTGCCAGATCACCAGTGACATTCGCGTGGGGCAACCTACCGATGGGTTCTCGTCCAACTGCAGCCTGTGCTGCACCGACGAGATCGGCCGCGTGCTGAACGCAAGCATCGAACTCGACGTTGCGACGATCCAACTTCGCCGAGGGTTGGATTACGAGGTCGAGGTCAAGGGCGACTCGTCCGTGCCGGTGGCGGATACGGCGATCAAGGGCGTTCACACGGTGACAGACGCCGAGCAGGCTGCGTCTTATCCCGTCAACAAACGGGGCGCGACGACGCTGTTCACCACGGGTGTCGTCGACGCGCTCGATGTCAGCGGCTTCGGCGTCAACACGCCAGACGGCATCACTTGGGTCGTGTTCTACCGCATCTATCAGCATGCAATGTTCGTGCTCGGCAGTGGTGGCGCGCCCTTCTCGGGCGGTGGCGACTCAGGTTCCGCGGTCCTCAACAACAGCGGTGAAATCGTCGGCATGTTGTTCGCCGGAGGGTCTGGGCGGACCGTCGTCACGCCGATTGACCAGATCACGACCGGCATGGCCGTCACCGTTGCCACAGCGAGCGCACTCGGACGAAAGCAGACCGTGACTCAGGCTGAGGGCGCGATGGCAATGGTGCGCGCCGACGGTGACCTGGTGACGCGGCAGGTGCTCGAAGCGCAGGCCGAGATCATGGCCACGCCGGCCGGCAAGGAGCTGGCGGAGCTGGTGCGGCGCCACTCAGAAGAAGTTCAGACGCTCGTCAACGGCAATCCTCGTGTCGCCACGACCTGGCATCGCAATGGCGGCCCGCGGATCGCGGAAGCCGTGTTTCGATATTTGCAGGAGCAGAGCCCGCGTCTGCCCGATGATCTCGACGGCGTGTCGCTGACCGAACGTCTCACGAATATCCAGCGCGCGCTCATGAAATACGGCAGCCAGGCGTTGTCGATGGACCTCGAACGCTACGGCCCGCGCATCCTGGCCCTGACACGGCTCAGTTATCCCGAGCTGGTCGCGCGCATGCGCGGCGTCCAGCAGGAGGCGCTCTGATGGCTGACGGCGCAGGCACCCTCGAGACGCTGGCCAAGCAGGTTGCGCTGGCGTTGCAGCCGCTGGAGACGCAGCTCACCCCTGCCAACCTCATACCGTTTCTGTCGGAGATGGGGTTGCAGTTCCCGCCTGCGCTGCTTGCGCAGGGTGGTTTCATGGGCGCGGTCACGAACTGCGGGACCGCTGCGGGTGCGCTGCCGGCGATGGTCACGCAGCTGTTGAGTGATGTCACTGCCGGCAATGACGCGGCCATCGTGGAGGACGGCATTCAACTGATCGAGCAGATCGGCAAGGTGATCTCCGGCATCGATCAGATCGGTACTCAGCTCAATTCTGTGGCCGGCGCGCTGGGCATGAACGCCGCCGAGGTGCAGAACTTCGCGCAGACGCTGACTTCGAACCTGATCAGCTATCTGCTGATCAGTTACCTCGAGAATATCCAGCCCGGCGTGGTCGGGATGGGCAATCTGCTTGGCATCCTCGACTACATTCCCCAGCCCGGTGTCACGGGTGACCCGACGCATCCGCCGTTCACGACCCGCAAGCTCGAGCTCGCGAGCCTCGGCAAGCTGTTCTCGAAACCGTCTGCCTTGCTCGAGACACTGTACGGCTGGGGCGACCCTGGCTTCGATGGTTCGATCCTGATCCCGCGGCTCAGCACGTCACTGAACCTGCTCGGCCTGACTTCGACGGTCCAGCCCGGCCCCGGGCATTCGCTCGAAGCAGGCATCGTCTCGATCGCGGCCAATCCGGCGACGTCGCCGCCGGGGTTGCTCGCGACTCTGAACTATCCGATTCCGGGCGGATTCGGTATCACGATCCCGCTGAGCGATATCTGGTCGATCCAGATCCAGACCGCCGGGACACTCGCCGCCGGGCTCGTGGCCACGCTGACGCCGCCTGCCACGGTGGACATCGCTTCCGTCGACGCTACGCTGAACGGTCAGATGACGACGAGTCTCGTCGCCAGGTCGCCCGATGCCAATTCGCCGCTGATCCTCGTGGGTCAGACCGGCGGCAGCCGGATGCAGACCGACTCGCTGGCGCTCGGCATGGGCCTGAGCATCGCCGTGGACGCGGCGGCCGGCAAGGCCCATGTCGATCCGATGATTCAGGTCCAGGTGAGCGGTGGCAAAGTCGTGATCGACACCTCGGAAGCAGACGGTTTTATCGCCGACGTATTGTCTGGCGTCCACGTCGAGGCCGGATTCGATCTTAAGGCGACCTGGCGCGGCGACACGGGGCTACATATCGAGGGTGGAGCGCAGCTCGAAATCGACTTGCCGTTGCATCTGACGCTCGGACCCGTCACGTTGCCGACGCTGTATCTGATCGCTGGTGTCAGCGACACCGGCATTCCGCTGGAAATATCCGCTGCGCTCGGACTGGAACTCGGTCCGTTCCAGGTTTCGGTCGACCGGATCGGCGTGACCGCCAATCTGACCTTCCCCGATCATGGCGGCAACCTCGGGCCGGCTGATCTCGCGATCGCGTTCAAGCCACCGAACGGTCTCGGTCTCGCGATCGACGCCGGTGTCGTCGCAGGGGGCGGCTATATCTCGTTCGATCCGGCGAAGGGTCAGTACGCGGGCGTGCTCCAGCTATCGATCGTCGACACCATTCAAGTCGTCGTGATCGGGGTGCTCGATACCAAGATGCCCGATGGATCAAGCGGGTTTTCGTTGCTGCTGATCATTACCTTCAACCTGCCGCCGATCCAGCTGGGTTTCGGCTTCACGCTCACGGGCGTCGGCGGCCTGGGCGGGGTGAACCGGACCATGAACGTCGACGCGTTGCGCGCCGGGTTCCGGGCCCACACGCTGAACCAGGTGATGTTCCCGGCCGATCCAATCGGCAATGCGCCGCAGATCATCAGTGATATCCGCAATTTCTTTCCGCCCGCGCAAGGCCGCTATCTGTTCGGGCCGTTGTTGCAGATCGGTTGGGGTACCCCGACCCTGATCGACCTGACGCTCGGGGTCATCCTCGAGGTGCCTGACCCGATTCGCATTGCGATTCTCGGCTTGATCGACGCAGGGTTGCCGTCGGCCGATCTTCCCCTGATCGAGCTGCATATCGATGTGCTCGGCATTATCGATTTCGGTGCGCAGAGCGTGTCGATCGATGGTTCGATGTACGACTCGCACATCCTCATCTTCTCGATGGGCGGCGATATGGCGTTTCGCCTGTCGTGGGGCAGCAGTCCGAATTTTGTCTTCTCGCTAGGCGGTTTCAATCCGCACTTCAACACCGACGGGCTCAACGTCCCACAATTTGCGCGCCTCTCGATCAGCATCGGTGACGGTGACAACCCCCGGATCAGCTCGAACAGTTATCTCGCGGTAACGTCGAACTCGTTCCAGTTCGGCGCCAATGTCGAGGCCTATGCGTCCGCCGGGGGCTTCAGCATTCATGGCTATCTCGGCTTCGACGTGCTGATCATCATCTCGCCGTTCTCCTTCGAGTTCGACTTCGATGCAGGATTCGATGTCTCCTTCGAGGGGGCGACGTTGATGGGCCTGAATGTCAGCGGGATGTTCTCGGGGCCGACACCCTGGCACCTGCACGGCGAGGCGACCATCTCGCTGCTGTTCTTCAGCGTCAGCGCCTCGGTCGATCTCACATGGGGCGACAGCCAACAGGCAGTGCTTCCGGCCAAGCCCGTGTTGCCGGACCTGACCGCGGCACTGCAGAACCCGGCGAACTGGAAGGCGACCCTGCCGCAGGGCACGGCAGTCGCGGTGACGTTGGCACCCACCAAGCCGACGGACACTGCGTTGCGGGTGCACCCGATGGGCACACTTGCAGTCAAACAATCCGTGGTGCCGCTCGATTTGCCGATCACCCGGTACGGCAGTGCAACGCCTTCGGATGGCTCAGAGTTTTCGATCGCAAGTGTGCAGCTCAACACCGTCACGGAGACCATCACAACGATCCCCGACTACTTCGCGATCGGACAATTCACGACGCTCAGCGATGCAGACAAGCTCAGCAAGCCGAGCTTCGAGTCGTACGACGCCGGCGTTGACATCGGTTCGTCATCCATCCTTAGCGGCCAGGACTCGCCGCGTCAGGTGCATTACATCGAGTATCAGATCCCCGATCCAAACAGCTTCTCGACCTTCCAAAGAATCTATTCGATGCCCGCGAACGTTCACCTCGCGTTGGTAGCACAGGGAGCGTCGGCAGATTCGAAGGTCAAGACCTCGGGGATGCCGAAATACGCTGTGGGTCCCCTCGAGCCGATTGACGCGAGCGATGCGCACTACGTCATCACGAGCGCACTGGATCTCAGCATCCGCTCGGACATCGTTACTGGCAGCACGACCTTTTATCAAGCCCAGGCGCAACTGAACAGCTACCTGACTCTTCACCCGGAAGACGCCTCGACGCTCCAGGTCCAGGCCCTCCATGAGGTGGCGGCATGAGCGACCCTACGAGCGATCCGACGATCGGCACGTATCACTTTCAGGCCTGGACGCGTCGCGGCATCAGCACCAGTCTCGATCAGCCCGATACCGGTGCGTTGCCGGACCGCGCGACGCTCAAGGCACAGATCGCCCTGACCGTGCAGGGTAGCGCTCAACCCAACCCGGTGCTGGTGCCCCCGGTGTCGGTCGAGCTCTTTGGTCCGGGCGATGTGGTGGGAATCGATCCGCGTCATATCATCCGTACCGAGCCCCGGCAGGGCACGGTGAACTTCGAGCCGAGCTATCTCTGCGGCATCGAGTTCGATTCGCCCGATTTTCCGTGGCTGTTCACGCCGGCTGCGCCCAATGGCGATCGCTTGCATCCGTGGCTCGCGCTGATCGTGTTGAAGTCGACCGAGTTCGGCGCACCGAAGCTCGCGCCGAATCCGCTGCCCGTGATCAGCGTGACGAACCTCGCCGCGCTTCAGGACCTCTCGGGTTCCTGGAACTGGGGCCATGTGCAGATCAGCGGCGACGACTCGTTGGCCGACAATCTGGCGAGCACACCGAGCAATGTCCTGGCGAGGCTGCTTTGCCCAAGACGTCTGGATCCGGAAACCTCCTATACGGCGTTCCTGGTGCCGGCCTTTGCCATTGGCGTGATGGCCGGGCTGGGGCAGGACACGTCGGCGACGCATACGTCAGACCCGGCCTGGACCTCGGCGACGACCGCGCCGCTCACGCTACCGTTTTATTTCAGCTTCGATTTCCACACGAGCGACGAAGGCGACTTCGAATCGCTCGTCAGAAAACTCACGCCCACGGTGCTTCCGGCCGAGATCGGCGAACGGCCGATGGACGTGACTCAGCCCGACCCGGGCATCCCGTCCGCAGGTGGCCCACTGGGGCTGGAAGGGGCGCTCCATAGCGTGCTGACGGTGCCTACGCCATGGAGCGGCGCAGACAAGGACGCGTTCCAGGGTGCCTTGCAGGATTGGATCAACCAGACCGCGCCGACGACTGACGACCCTGCCAGCCCGAACCCGGATGACCCCGTGGTGGTTCCGCCGATCTATGGTCGATGGCAAGCGGCGATCACGAGCGTCGATCGCACGGCAAGCGGATGGGAAGACGATTTGAACCTCGACCCGCGCAACCGCAGCGCGGCGGCATTCGGGACCGAGATCGTGCAGGACGAACGGACCCAACTGATGGCCAGCGCGTGGCAGCAGGTCGACGGTGTCATCCGGGCCAATCAGATGCTGAAGCAGGCCCAGCTCGCGCGGGCGGCGAGTCAGCAACTCTATCGTCAGCACTTTGTGGCCGCGCTGCCGCAGACGGTATTGAGCCTGAGTGCGCCGCTGCACGCCAAGATCCTCGGCAGCCCGACCACGGTTCGCGCGATCATCGCCGCCAGTCGGGTGCCCGACCGTTTTTTCTCTGGAGCGTTTCGCAAGACGGCTCAACGACCCCGGCATCTCGGCATGGCGAAGCCAGGTGCATCGACTTTGCTCGACCGGCTGAACAGCGGCGAGGTCACCGTCGTTCCGCCTCATCATCCGCCGGGTGGCATGACGCCCATTGAGCAGGTCTCGAACCAGGGCGTACCACCGTGGGCTACTTCGCTGCTGAAGTACTGGCCCTGGATTGTATGGGTCGCGATTGCCGTGCTGGCAATCCTCGTGCTCTTGATTGGCGCCACGATCGGTTGGGGCGTGGCGATCGCCATTGCCGTGGTGGCCGGAGCAGGGTTGGCTGCGGCCTGGGCAAGCCTGAGCAAGGGTGTGGCCGCGGCGCAGGCAGCCGGGCAGATCCAGTTTTCGAGCTTCACTGAAAAACTCGTCGATCAGGCCCCCCCGCAGCCCGGCTTCGAGGTCGAGCCGGTGGGGACGTCACCGCCGGGCGGCGCTGGCTCCACTGATTCGGCACAGGCTGCGGCTATGCGCGCCGCGACCCACGACCTGTTCGGCTTCTATCAGACTTTGCCTGCGTATCCAGCCATTGCGCCCTCGCTGGATATCGCCGCGCTCCGGACCACCGTGCTCACGCGGATCGATCCCGTAGCCACCATCGCCAAGCGCATGCAAGGGCTGATCGTGCTGCCCGCCCGCCTTGCATGGCATCCACTCGACCCGCTCGAACCGATCATGGCGGCGCCCGAATTTCCACAGCCGATGTACGAGCCCTTGCGAGACCTGTCCGAAGAATATCTGCTGCCCGGTGTCGAACTCGTTCCCCCCGACTCGATGGGATTGCTTGAGGCTGACCATGGCTTTATCGAGTCGTATATGGTCGGCCTCAATCACGAGATGTCACGGCAGTTGCTCTGGAACGGTTATCCGACCGATCAACGCGGCAGCTATTTCCGGCAGTTCTGGGATGTGCGCGCGTATGTGCCGACACCGACCGACCCGACCGATCCGGTCAAGCTCGTGGAGCTGCTCAAAGACATCCCACCGATCAACACCTGGCCGCTCGCCGTACCGCTTGGCAATCATCCGAATCGGACTGACATCGTTGCGAACAATCTCGTGTTGCTTGTGCGCGGCGAGCTGTTCAAGCGCTATCCGACCGCGATCGTCTACGCATGCAAGGCGAAGCGGGATGCGCAGGGCAATCGCATACTCGATGAGACGGTCGAGCACTATCCCTTGTTCAGGGGCACGTTGACTCCTGACATGACCTTTCTCGGTTTCAACCTCTCGGCCGATGATGCGCGCGGCGGGACAACGAATGCGCCGGACGGATTTTTCTTCGTGTTTCAACAGCAGCCTTCCGAGCCGCGATTCGGGCTTGAGCCGACACCGCCCGGGCCGGTCAACCACTGGTTCGACCTCGCCTGGACCAACTTCGCAAGCGGCACCGGCGTGGCGCCGAATCTTGGGAAGGCCAAGGTTGCCGCGGCGGGACCCGTGCAGCCGAAGCTCGTTCAGCCGGCACTTCTCAGCAGCACGGCCATGACCTTTGGGCCCTCGCCGACGGCTTTACTCGCCAACAGTCCCTGGCGCATGGCATCGCGGGCCTTCAGCCTCGTGCTGCAGGCGGTGCATCTGCCTGATTTCCTCACCCCCGAACTCAAGCCCACCGGGACTGCGATCGTCTCGGATCCGCAAGACCCGGATACCAGCAACAACTGGGGGGTGAACAGTGCGCAGACCGCCTACATCCTGCTTCGTCTGCCGTTCCGGATTCTCGTGGCGGCGGACATGATGCTGCCGCCCCCTTGACCGGCTCTCTGGAGATGTCTGTATGGCAACGACAGTAGGCAACCTTCCGGTCGGCGGTCTCGCGAGCACAGGCGGCAAAGGCCTCGATGCACGCACGCCGCTGCTGCTGGTGCCCGTGAACATTCAGACACGCTTTGTCGATCCTCTTAGAGGCAGCCCCGAACTCTGGGTGAGGCTCTATCCCGATCAGATTGCAGTCAACGCCCACGAACCTGAGCTGACCAGCGATGAAGTTGCCGCGGGCCAGGCGTACTGGAATGGGCTCTGGGCCGCAGGCAATCCGCCCGCCGTCATCGATGATGCCAAGGCGCCATGGCGCACGCTTGTTGGCCTCTATACCGGACCTCGGGCGGCATGGATTGCACTGCAGATGACGCCGACCAATCTCGCTCAGCAACCGATGGCTGCGACACCGTCCGGAAGCACACCGGCTCCTGCGCCTGTTTTTCCGGTGCCA
Source organism: Burkholderiales bacterium (assembly GCA_026225235.1). Lineage (GTDB taxonomy): Bacteria > Pseudomonadota > Gammaproteobacteria > Burkholderiales > Burkholderiaceae > Pararobbsia. Next base: position 6,557 of record JAMFSK010000009.1, on the reverse strand, counting down.
CCGAGCAGGGATTCCTCATGGACACAGCCTGCCGTTGCTGACTGTCTTCCCGATGCGTGGACCGTCGTGCTCTTCTCCGGACCGCAGACATCAACCTTTGTCGGCACACCCATTCAGAACCCGCTTGCGGTCGGTCTGACACCGCCTGCGGCCGCGTTTCCCGTTGGATCTCCCGTCGACCCCGGGCTGCAATGGATGGTCGACTTCGACACGGCGGTGGCCGCCGGGATGGCGCTCAAGATTCCCCTCACGGCCGCGCAGCGTTCAGCAGGTTTTGACAAGGTGCTGGTGTACGGCACGCGTGCAAGCGATCCGGACGGGAGTCAGACCTTGGCCGATTTGTTCGTGGCGCACCATTACACAGATGGTTTCGCGCTGGTCCCACAAGGGTCGCCGACCAATAACACACCCGATGCGAGTTCGGCTTTCAGCCGCAAGGATCCGGATGCCGAGATCAGTTTCGGCGTCGAGCGGCAAGCCCCGCTCACCGCGAATCCCGATTGCGATGGCTTGCGTTTCACCTCGTTGATCGGCCTTCCGAGCGACACAGTCGCGCACGTCGCGTATGCGGATGGCATCGATGAAGTCAGCGCGACCGACATGAGTCGCTGCCTCTGGCCTGCAACGCTTGGTTATTTCCTGACGCAGATGATGGCGGAGGTGTTCTCTGCCGAGGTCGTCGAAGAGGCTCGCCAATACGTGCTGGCCAACGCGGTGCCTCGAGGCCCGATCCCCGCGTTCCGCGTGGGCCAGACTCCGTACGGTGTGCTGCCGGTGACCTCTCTGTCGAGCTATCGCGCGAACCCGCGTGTGACAGGGCCGATCGAGTCGAACCTCGCTTCATTCGTCCAGAAGCTCTGGCCTGATTGGCTCGCGAGCGCGAACGGTGCGCCTCATATGCAACGCGGTGACGACCCCGATCAGAACCTGATGTCGGTGCTCGGCCTCGAAGCGAGTTCGATGACCTTCCACGGCAGGCAAGTGCTCGGCGCGGACTTCATGTGGAACTTCTTCAATCTTCTTGGCGAGCCCAAGCCGTATCGTGACACGTGGTTCCAGGACTACGCGCTGTTTGGTCGGCTCCTGCTCGATCGTTACGGCTTCAACCAATGGAACCCGCGCGTCCTCGAACTCGGGTTTGCAGAGAACAGTTTTTCGGTTGATCTGCCCACCGTCCAGGATGGGCCGCTTTCTGAAACGGACCCCCTCAAGGCCGATGCCAATCTGGGTGGCGGCACGATGGGCAACTACATCGACTGGATGCGCACCGCATCGGTCGCCGATCTTCAGCAGGAGAACTATCCCGGGACGACGCCCACCGCGCTGCTCTACAAGATCCTGCGGCAGTCACTGTTGTTCGACTATGCGAACCTCTCGACGATCGCCGAAGTCACTGCGGGCCGGCTGCTGGCGACGCAAGTTCGTGAGCAGGAGATCGTGGCCGTTCAACCCGCTACGACATCGCTGACCCCGCTGCAAGTCCTCGCGCGGCCGTCTATTCCAAACCCCGCGATGTCGTGGGCCGAGTACGTGCTGACCACCAATTTCGCCGCCCAGTCGCCGTTCGCGCAGCTCAACGATTTGCGGACCAGTCTGGCCAATCTGTCGAAGCTGCCGACTGCGGAGCTTGATCGTTTGTTGACCGAGACGCTCGATGCCTGCAGTTACCGGCTCGATGTATGGGTCACGGCCATCGCCCACGCGCTGCTCAAACGCACGCGCGATGCACAGAACCCGGGGGTGCATCTCGGCTGTTACGGATGGCTGGAAGATATTCGACCGGAGGCCGGTCGCGCGCCAGTCGCCGGTACCGAACTCGAGCAAGTGCGCGCCCTCGACGCCTTGCGCAAGCAGACAGGTCTTAGCGTGCCGCTACAACCGCTCAGCGATAGCGGCGGATACATCCATGCGCCGAGTCCGGCTCAGGCAGCAACGGCCGCGGTGCTGCGCGCAGGGTATATGAGCCATACCGAAACGGCCGAGGAAGGCTTGCTGTCGATCGACCTTTCGTCGGAGCGCGTGCGCAATGCGCTTCTTCTGATCGAAGGCGTACAGGAGGGACAAAGCCTCAATGCGCTGCTGGGTTATCTCTTTGAAGATGCCTTGCATGCCCAGGGTCTCGACAAGTACATCCAGCCCTTTAGGGATGCCTACCCGGTCGTGGGCACCAAGCTCACAGCGTCGAGCGCACCGAGCGAATCGGTCGCGGCTTCGAACGTGGTCGATGGTCTCGCTCTGCGCACCGCGTGGGACGATGCAAAGCTGACTGTCGGGCAGAACTGGGGCAATGGACTGCCCGATGCGGGCGCCGACCAGAACGCCGTTGTCTCGGTGCTCAAGACCCTCGACGACAACGCCGACGCGCTCGGTGACCTGTCGATCGCCGAGGCCGTGTTCCAGGTCACGCGCGGCAACTTCGGACGCGGTGGTGGTCTGATAGATGCCATCTCGCGCGGCTCTCGTCCGCCCAAGCCCGATATCGTCGATACCCCACGTGGCGGGATCGATTTGACCCATCGGATCGAATGGCTCTTTGCGGGCAACCCGACCCCAGACCTGGCATGGAGTGGCGTGACCGTGCGGCCGCGGGCTGCCGCCGAACCCTGGCTCGATGCATGGCTCGGTGCCTTGCTCCCTGATCCAGCGACGGTGCGTTGCGAAGTCCAGTACGTTTCGGGGGGCGCCTCCCAAATGAAGATCATCAGCCTGCGCGACCTCGACGTTGGTCCGCTCGATGTGTCTGCCATGTCGGATGCCGCCGAAGTACCGCAGCGCTCCGAGCTTGAGAACCGAGTGCTTTTCGCCGCCGCCTTGCCTGCTGATGCCACGGGGGCGCAGATCCTGTTTCAGTCTCCTGCGCTGCCGGCCGACTCGATTATGTTTCCCGATGTGCTGTTCGTCGCCCAGAAGTGTCGGGGCGTGGCCGGCACCGGCAGGGCACTGACCCCGCAAGACCTTGCGCCGCCCGAGACCGCCGCAGCACAGGCGGGCGGCGCCGTCGACCTCGCGGAATTGCGAGCCCGCGCCAAGGCCGCCGTGCAAAGTCTCACCGACGACATCGCGACACTGACCGGTTCAATAGCCGGACTGCCGGGCGCGCCGGACCCCGTGCGACAGGCGCTGTTCAAGTGCAGCTTCTATGGCACGACCGGATCGATCCCGCTGACGAGCACCGGGCCAGACGCGACGCTCGGTGGCCAGGCGCAAATCGTCCTGACGCCCTTGCAAGCTCGCTTGACCAAAGCCTCGGCCGTCACGATCGCAACAGCCGCCGTTGCCGATCTGCTCGATCTCTTCAAGACGATCTTCGGGGATTTTGTGGTGCTTCCGCGGTTCACGGCACCAAACCTCGCCGCGCTCCAGGCCGCGTTTGGTCAATCGGCGTCGCTGGTCACGAGCGATCCCGTGGCGCCCGATCGTTGGCTTCGCCAGTTGACCCATGTGCGTCCCGCCGTTTCCTCGATGGATCTTGCACTGTGTTCCGCGCAGGCGTTCGGGCAGAAGTCGCTTTATCCGCCCGAGCTTCTTCTCGCGCAGATGCCACCTCCGCTCGTGACACCACCCGCCGACCGTTGGCTCGCCCTGCCGGTGGATCCTGCCAACCCGCCCCTCAAAGGCAGGATCGCACTCGCCTGCCTGACGATGGGCAACCCCGCGACCGAGAATGCTTATGCGGGCCTTCTCATCGATGAATGGAACGAGCGCATTCCGAGCACCCAGGAGAACGCTGCCGTCGCGTTTCATTTCAAGGAAGCGAGCGGGCGTGCGCCTCAGGCTTTGTTGCTTGCCGTTTGCCCCGATCAGCGAGAGCTCTGGGATGACACCTTGTTGCAGACCATCCTTGACGAGACCCTTGAGCTCGCCAAGCTCCGGAGCGTCGACCTCGAGAGTGTCGAGCAGGTGGGCCAGATCCTTCCCGCGCTGTATTTCGCGCTGAACTTGCAGGGCGCGACATTCTCGACCCGCTTTGTGATCGACAAGGAGATTTTGCGGTGACGACCATTGAAGAAGTCGCACGGGCCACCTTGCTGAAGCCCTCGATCACATCCTGGACGCGTCTCGAGCCAACGCCGCGCGACCCCACCATGCAGCGCAGCCTGCAGGCCCAGATTCGCGACGCTGCGTGGATGCTCTCGCGTCAATGGCAGATGGGCGAGTTCCTGGGCGACGACGCGGGTTCGCCCGTCCAGGCCACCCTGGGCGGCGAGCTTCAGAACGTGACGACCTATCGGCCGGGGCCAGCACCCGCGGCCTCGATTGCGCTCGATCCGAATCTGCCTCTTGAAGTCCAGGTCGAGCGAGAGTCCGTTGCGCTGAAGCTTCGAGGGTCCGTGCAGCTGGGGTACTACTTTGAGTCGTTGGTTCGGAAGGCGAGCATTGTCGGTGCGCCCGCCGTCATCACGGCGTTCCGGACTGCGTTTCCAATTGTGGCAGTTTCACCTGACCCCGCGTATGCGTCGATTGATGCCGTGCGCTTTCGGGCTCTGACGTCGGGCAAAGCGCTCGATGGCGAAGCACTCTATGCGTCTGCGGTTGCTGTTGCCGCGGGAGTCGTACCGACGATCCCGTTGCCGGCTGAAGCAGCGAACGCGGGTATGCCGGGTGTGCTGTCCGAGCTGGTCGCGTATCGAAGCAGCTTGTTCAGCGAACCAGCCGAGGCCGTCGCCTGGCAGCCGAGCGCGATCGATTACGATTTCGCCCTCGGTTCACCGGCAGCGAGCGACAACGTGCTGCTCGATGCGCCGGATTTTCCGGGGGGACATCTCGACTGGTACACCTTCACACTTAAAGCTGGCGTGAGCGGCCAGACGCCGGTCGGCACGCCTGCTCAGGTGACACCGTTCACGTTCAACTTCTTTCCGAATCATGTCGTGTTCAAGGGCATGCACGACCCCCGGTGGTGGATGTTCGAAGATAGTGTGACTGACTTCGGTCAGCTCGACGCTCAGCATGTCGATCTTGCCAAGCTGCTCGTCATGGAGTTCGCGTTTGTATATGGGAACGATTGGTTTTCTGTGCCTGTTCCGACACCGATCGGCAACTTAAGCCGGGTGACCACGCTGGTGGTGACGGATAACTTTGGATTGAGGACGTTGATTCGTTCGGCCGAGCAGACACAGGTGAATGCAGGTGAGTCCCCGTGGTCGATGTACAAGCTGTCGGGCGCGGGCACGCGTTCGGATTTCATCATGATGGCGCCGACTTTGGGGCTCGTCGATGATGCGATACCACTTGAGCAAGTCTCGTTCATTCGTGACGACATGGCCGCGATGGCGTGGGCTGTAGAGCATCAGTTGCAAAGTGAGCTTGATCTGCCTTCCGATGCACAGGAAGCTTATATGCAGCGGCTCCAGGAGAACGGACCGCCTGCGCCACCTGTCGCGACCGCTGGCGGGCCTGGGATTTACTACACGACGGAGATACCTGTTCCGGACAACTGGATTCCCATGGTGCCGGTGCAGACTGCGCAGGGTGCGTTGTATCTGCGCCGCGGCACGATGGAAGTGCCGACGGCGGCTGGTTTGTTGAAGATTGTTGCGCGGGCGTTGTTGCTGGAACCGGGGGAGCCGTACTTTTTGGAGGATCATGTGGTGTCGCGCACTGGTGTGAAGGCCGAACGGTACTTTCGGCGCACCCGGGCGATCGATGGATCGACGTATGTCTGGATGGCGAGGTCTTCTGGGCTGGCGGGAGGGACTGCGTGGTCGGGGCTGCGGTTTGATGTGGTGCGGGATATGGGTGAGGTTTGAGGTTGAGGGTTGGAGGTTGGATGTGTGATGTTTGAGGCGGCGCGGTTGCCTTGGCAGATCGTTTAGTCTTGGCGCAGGCGCAGGCGCAGGCGCAGGCGCAGGCGCAGGGCGAACCTGTTTGCGTGGTCGAGGTCGAATCGCTTGTGGTGGTGTTGTTTTTCCTGTTTTCAGCAACGTCGCTTTGGCGGCGTTCAACTTGGTCATCTGTCTATGGAAAGGCTTCCTGAACCTCGCTCGCCGTACCCCCCGGGTGGCCCCGATGCCCCGGATGGTGCCCGAATTCACGTGATCCGCTTGTCTACACCCGGGCAGCCGAAGTCCTGGTTCGGGAGGCTCGTGCTCGGTGTGGTGGGCGTCGTAGTGGTGTTGGTTGCGGTGTTTCTTTCGTTGGTTGCGTTCGCGATTATTGCGAGTGTTGTGGTGGTGGGTGTTGGTTATGCGCTGTGGAAGACACGCCATGCGCGCAAAGCGATGCGGGAGAGTCGGCGGGGGCGGGGGTAGTGATACGGATGTTCGTCAGTCCGCGGGTTGTTGGGAGGTCGTGGGACGGCATGCGGCATGCTCGACTGCCTGCATGATCGAATCCGGTTCGATTGCTGCCGCATCTGCTTGCTTGTCGAAGTGGCTGACTGGCACGCCGTCCAACGAGTAGGATCCCGCCAGGACGGTTACGGTGTCATCGTTGCAACCGATATCCGCCTGGATCATTGAAAGATCGTAGCGCGTGCCGTTCGGGCCGTCTTGCGGGGCGTGGTAGTGCTCGCGGAACCAGACGATTGCGTGAGTGCCCTGATGGCGGATGGTTGT
>JAMFSK010000008.1 GCA_026225235.1 Burkholderiales bacterium | reverse complement strand
TTGCGTCGGAGCGCTTTGAGCTTGAACGGTTTGAACCAACCCCGGCCCCGCCCACGCCGCGAGGCATGCCAACGCGCCGGCGAGCACCCCACGCCAATGTGCGGTTCGCTCGGCATTTCTCTTCACGATTCGGCAAGCGCGCCCGGTTCGCAGCTGTCTCACGCTTCAGCTCCAATAGGGACTCACGTACAACGTTGTGAAGATAAACAGCCACACCACATCGACAAAGTGCCAGTAAAGGCCGCCGATCGTCAGCGCCGCATACCGGCGCGCATCGAAGTAACCGAGTAGGACCCAGACCAACAGGACCATTAGTGCCAGCAGTCCGATGACCACATGCACCATGTGAAAGCCGGTGATGGTGAAATACAGCGATCCATACAAGTGAGTCGTCGGCCCATAGGGATGATTGCGCCACTCCTGGACCTGTATGCCCACAAAGACGACGCCGAGCACGATCCCGAACCCGAGCGAAGCCGCGGCCACCCTCGGCCGCGCCTTGCGCACCAAGCGTTCGCCAAGCCAGACGAAGACGCTCGAACTCAGCAGGATCCCCGTATTCAGCCCCGCCAATCCGAGCTTGGGCTGCCCCTCGGGCGGCCAGTGCACAGGCGACATGGCCGAAAGATAGAGGTAAGAAAAAATCAGATAGGCAAAGAGCGCCCCTTCCGTTGCGATCACCGCGAGCATGCCCCACCACCCACCGGATCGCTTGCCAGCACTCCCGCTCGGCAACGCGATATGTTCTTCCTCCGCCATCACCTCAGCCATGGTTTGCTCCTTCGGCCACGAGTGGACCGGTCTCGCGCTGTTCGAGTTGCCGCTCGGGCCAGAGCCAGACAACCAGCGTGATGCCTGTCGCAACGCCACAAGCCGCTGCCCCGATCCAGAGATGGGCAACCAGCGCGGCAAACAGGCCGGTCGCAAAGAGCGCCAGCCAGAAGGGCGCGGCCGAATCGCTGGGCATCTTGAGCACGAGGTCCGGGTGGGCTTCGAGCGATGTCGTTGCCAGTGCTTCGCGGCCGTTGTCGAGCAGATAACCGCGATCGAGAATCGACGTGCGTGGCCCCACCCTTACCTCCCAAAGAGGATGACGGCTGCCGACCGTCGGGACGACTGCGAAGTTGTAGGGCGGCGGCGGCGAAGGTGTTGCCCATTCGAGCGTTGGCGCATCCCACGGGTTTTCTGGCGAGATCGCACCGCGCCGCAAACTGACAAGCACGTTGACGACAAACAGCAACACGCCCGCTGCGAAGACGAAGGAACCGATCGACGTGATCATGTTCACGGTGTTCCAGCCCATGTCGGCCGGATAGGTATAGATGCGGCGCGGCATCCCCATCAGACCGGCGATATGCATCGGAAAGAAGCCGACGTTGAAACCGATAAAGAGGATCGCAAAGCTCCACTTGCCGAGCCGCTCGCTCATCAGCCGTCCCGTGAACTTCGGGAACCAGTAGAGAATGCCTCCCATCACCGGAAAAACATTAATTCCGAGCAGCACATAGTGAAGATGCGCGACCACGAAATAGGTATCGGTCAACTGCCAGTCGAGTGGCACGGCTGCCGTCATCACGCCCGACACGCCACCGATCACGAAGAGCATCACGAACCCTGCAAAAAACAGAAAGGCGGCGGTAAAACGCGGCCGCCCGAGCCAGATTGTCGCGATCCAGGCAAAGACCGACACCGCGCTCGGCACCGAGATCACCATGCTCGCCACGCTGAAGAACGACAACGTGATCAGCGACAGACCCGTCGCGAACATGTGGTGAATCCAGACCCCGAAGCCAATCGCCATCGTCGCGACAGTCGCCATCGCGACCGCACGATAGGCCACAAGCGGGTGGCGGCAAAACGTGGGAAGCGCATCCGAGACGATCCCCATCGCCGGCAACACAACGGCGTAGACCCACGGGTGGCCGAACATCCAGAACAGGTGTTGCCAGAGCAGCGGGCGGCCGCCATTCAGAACGTCGAAGAAATGCGTGCCGAACTGCCGGTCAAGCCAGAGCAGGAGGAACGCCAGGCTAACCGATGGCACGGCGAGCAGATTGCCCACTGACGCCGTCAGCGTACCCCAGATCATGATCGGCACGCGATCGATGGTCATGCCGGGCGCACGCATGCGCAGGAAGGTCACGACGAAGTTCACCGAGCCTACGGTCGTCGAGATCCCGAGCAGAACCATCCCCAGCGCATAGACATCGATATTGGGCCCCGGGCTGTATTCACGACCGCTTAACGGCGCATTGTTGAACCAGCCCGCGTCCGCCCCTTCCCCGAGCGGGAAACTCGCATAGAGAAAGATGCCCGCAAAGAGGAACACCCAGTAAGACAAGGCATTCAGCCGCGGGAACGCCATGTCGCGCGCTCCGAGCAGCAAAGGCCACAGGTAGTTTGAAAAACCCGAAAGGATCGGCAGCGAATACAGAAAGATCATCGTGATGCCATGCATCGTGAAAAGCTGATCGTATTGAGCAGGCGTCAGCACGGTCTGGTTTGGCCGCGCGAGCTGCACTCGCATCAGGAGCGCCTCGAGGCCGCCTAACAGCAGGAAGGCAAAGGCCGTCACCAGGTAACGTAGTCCGATCGACTTGTGGTCGACCGTCGAGATCCAGCCGCGCAAGCCCGGCTCGGTCTCCCAGATCTCAGCGAGGCGCTGCTCCGCTTGCGATCCTCGTGGTGTCGAGCCTATCGTCGGCCTCGTCGGCCGAGTTGGACGAGTCGGCCGGCCCCGATCCACATCTGGTCGTGCGATCCCCCCATCCGGTGGTGCGATCATTTGAGTGTCTCGAGGTAAGCGATCAGCGCCTGCGCATCGGCCGCGTTCAACGGCGTGGCGGGCATCAGGGCTTCGGGCTTGATGCGTTGCGGAGCGGAAATCCACGCGAGCAGGTTTTCCGGGGTGTTGGGTAAGGTGACAGCCGCAAGTGACCGGCGCGACGCGAGGTGCGTGAGATCGGGCGCCTGCACGCCGTCGGCCTGCGAACCGCGCACCGTATGGCAACCTGCACAGCGAGCCTCGAATAGATGCATGCCAATCTGAAGGGACGGGGCATCGGCTGACGTTGGTCCGACCGACGCGGATCCGAGCGACGCTGGTCCGACCGACGTCGGCTCACTCGACGCCGACGCACGCGACACCGACGCGATCGATACGGGCATCACCGCCGGCGCGAGTTGCCGGGCACGCCACGCCTCGAAGGCCTCGGGCGTATCCGCGACCACTTCGAAGCCCATATGCGCGTGCTGAGCGCCGCAATACTGCGAGCATTGGCCGCGATAGACGCCGGGCCGATCGGCTTCGATCCATTGCCGATTGGTCTGCCCTGGCACCGTTTGCGTCTTGCCGGCAAGCGCGGGCACCCAGAACGCGTGCAGCACGTCGGCGCTTTGGAGATCGACCTCTACCGGTACGCCGACCGGGATATGAATTTCGTTGGCGGTGACAAAGGCCGCCGTCGCACCCTGCGTCGGATAGACGACTTTCCACCACCAGTCATAACCTGTGACCTCGATGCGCATCTGGTTGACCGAGTCAGGCTCGGCGATCGCGCCCAGGGTCCACAGGGTATACACGGTGGCGGCAACAAGTGCAGCGATCGAGATCGCGGTGCCGAGTAACACTCCGCGCGCACCCCGACCAGAGTCTGGCTGCACACCCTCGCCCTCGCAGGCGCGCTTGCGCCAGAGCGCAACCGCCAGAAGGACAGCGATGATCACGCAGACGACAACCGATAGCGCGGTCATTGCCCAGGCGAGACGGCGGATCGGCAGGGATGCAGGGCCCGCGGCCTGAAAGAAATAGTCGAGCGGCACGCGCACATGCACGCGCGTCGCGGTGTCAGCCGCCTGGGCGAGTGGCGTCTCCGACACGTCAGTGCCGTCCGCGATCGTGGCTGCCTTCGCCGGCGATCCTCGATGCGCAGGCACCGGCGCGAACCAGGACGACGCAAAAACTGCAAGTCATAGGTCGCGACTACTGATTAGAATCGCTGGCCTTGCCCATCACACCGCTAGCCGGGCTGCTCATAATGCCGCTTGCCGGCGTGCCGAGCAGCCCGCTCGCGGCCGATGGGCCCGCACTGCCAGAGGTGGCTCCGCTGTCACCGGCCTTGTCGCAAGCCGCGACGCTTAACACCAGCAATGTGGCCACAGTGACGACCAGAACGTCTCGCGAATGGTGGACTTTCATAGGACAGCCTCCTGAGGGGCGTTAAAGTCGTGAACACTGCAGCGGCTGCGAACGCAATCCGTGTGCCCAGCCCCTCCCCAACCTCTCCTCGAATCGACGTCCCCTCTATTGTTAGTGATGCGAATCCCCACAGTCCCACGGGTTCGTTTGCCCGCGTTGTCAGCCTGAGTCGCTGGCTCGATGAACAAAACACATGGGATGGGAACACCCATTGCTCAACAAGCTATGCGGTTCAATCAAATAGGAGAGGACAATGAATACGAAACACAACAACTTCGCCCGCATCTTGGGCTCGGGCCTGCTGGCTGCCATGCTCGCGGGCGCACCGTTCGCGGCATCGGCTCAGACGACAGGTGGCACCCATAACAATGCGACGCCGCAGGGCGACGACAACGGGACGGCTCCTGCCATGTCGAACAACAGCACTACGTCATCCAGCAATAGCACGGGCACAGCCAAGAAGAAGAAAATGTCGCCGGCCATGGGCAACACGACGGCTAACCCGAATGACTCGACCACGGGTAACGTCGGCAACGGCGGCGGACACGGTGCGTCGGGCGGCGGCAATGCAGGCGGCTCGGGCAACGGTGGTAATTCCGGCGGTGCGGGCTCCGGTAACGGCGGTGCGGGGGGGGCCGGCGCAGGCGGCGGCGCGGGTGGTGGTGCTGGCGGCGGTGCCGGTGGTGGTAGCGGAGGTAAGTAAGGTGCTTGTGTAAGGTGCGGGTGCTCGACCAGCCTTAGATCACAACCCCGGATGGGCGCGCAAATCAGCGATGATGGCGCCCAGCACGTTGAGATCGAACGGCTTGGCGAGCACATCGAAACGCCCGTTGACCCGATCGAGTTCTTGCGCGTACCCCGTCATCAGCACGATGCGAAGGTTCGGGGTATAGCGACGCACACGTTCAGCCAGGTCAATGCCGCTCATCGTGCCAGGCATATGTATGTCTGAAAGCATCAATTCAAAAATCTCGCCTTCAGCGAGCAGGCGCAACGCCTCGTCCGCATCGAAAGCGTGCCGGATGTGGCAATCCATGAGTTCGAGTACCGCGCTCATGCCGGCGGCTACTTCGACGTTGTCTTCAACGAGCAGAATGCGCGGCTTGTCGCCCGCCGGCATGGCTGCAGGCGTCTCGCCAACTGGAATTACCACAGGCGCGGCCACGGCGCCGGTTGAGCCGGGCAAATAGAGCCGCACCGCGGTACCGATCTTCTCGGAGCTTTCGATGCGCGCCGTGCCCCCTGCCTGTTTGCAGAATGCGAGCACGTGCGCGAGACCCAGACCCGCACCCGTGCCTGACGGCTTGGTCGAGAACATCGGTTCGAGCGCGCGCCGCAGCACCGCATCCGACATCCCGCACCCATTGTCCGACAACGACAGCACGACATAGCGCCCCGGTGAGAGCTCGCTCTGTCCGTCAGGCAAGCGCACGTTGCGCGTCCCGATACGAAGCTGCCCACCATCGGGCATCGCCTCGCTCGCGTTCAGCACGACATTGACAACCGCCAGCTCGAGCTCACGCGGGTCGACGAATACCGGCCAGGTATCGTCTCGCACGTCATAGAGCACTTGCGTCACGGGCCCAGCAGCACTTTGCAACAGCGTCTTCGAGTTGCGAAACCAGACTGGCAGCACAATGTTCTCGCGATTCAACGGCTGCTTGCCCGAGATCCCGAGCAAGCGCCGCGTGATCGACTGGCCCGCATCGAGCGCGCGACTGATCGAGGCAATTTCCGTGTCGATCTCGACATACTGCTTCGTGTGGGCGACATCGAGATTCGACGACAGCACCATCAGCATATTGTTGAAGTCATGCGCAATCGTCGCTGCGAGATTGCCGAACGCTTCCATTCGGCGCGTCTGTGCAACAGCCTGGTCGGACGCCATGCGCATCGCGAACTCGGTACGCCAGCGCTCCCACGCTTGCTGCTCGGCGACCACCCGGCGCAGCGAGAAGAGCACGAGCAGGCAGACCGCCGCACTCGGCACAATCGTCATCGCAACCACCATGAGCATGTGCGAGAACCATGCCGCGGTGATCGACTTGGCGTCAACCGACGCGGAGACATAGAGCGGATAGTCATCGACTCGCCGATACGCCAGCAGCCGGTCGGGTTGGTCCACGCCGCTGTCAGCGGTATGGATCTGGCCCGAGAGCGCGTTGTCGCGCAAGGCCTGTTCGAACTGAGGATCGATCGGCGCGCGCTTAGCACCCGCAGGCGTGGGCGCCGTGCTGCCGGGGCTGGCCGTGTCGCCCGTGCCCGGTGAACGTGCGAGCAAGCCGCCATCGCGCCGGTACAGGCTCAGGTCGACCGACTTGTTCGGGCCGATCAGGTCACGGTAGAAATCGACAAAGTAGTCGCGGTTGAGCGCGACCGACACCACACCCAGAAACGCCTGGTGCGCATCGAGGCGCGCCACGCTGGTCGTGAAGACCTCACCGTCAGCCACATCGCTGTGCATGGGCAAGGCGAAATAGTTAGCCGGCCATGCGCCGCGGGCGCCCGTAAAGTCTTCGCGGGTGGCGATTGAAAGGTTTGGTGCGGGGTAAGAGCGGCTCGAGGCGAGCAGCGTACCATTGCTGTCGAACACCGTGAGCGCGGCCACCTGGGGATAACTGCCGACCAGGCGCGCGAGCCAGTGGTACACGCGGCGTTGGTCACGCGCGATATCGTCGCCCGAGCGATCGTCGAGCCCCTCGACAATGCGCGCCTGCAACTCGGTGTTCATATCGATGATCTTGAGTGCGTGCTCCTGGGCGACGCGCGCGAGGCGGTCGATGCCCTCGCTCGCCTGAACCTGGCGCTGTCGCAAATCGTTCACACTGTAGACCGCCAGGTAAGCGAGCGGCAAGACAATGGCGAGCACAAGCACCGCCCACAGTGCGCGGCGGATCATGCCAAGGTCGCGCAGCGGGGCCGCGTAGTCTGCTTCGTGGTTCCGATCGGTACCGGTCATGTCCTGACTTCCAACTGCTCAAGTCTTACCGCTCGGAGACCGCCTGGCCTGCGCCCGTCGTCGACCCCTCGCCCGTTGCGGCATCTGCCTCCCACCCGCCGCCGAGCGCCTTGTAGAGCGCGACCAGATCGGTCGTCACCTGCGTGGTGCTTTGTACATACTGCTGACGCGCCTGGGCCAGCTGCCGCTCGGCGTCAAGTACTGTAATAAACGTCACCAGACCCTTTCGATAGCTGTCACGTGACAAATCGAAGCTGGTTTGCTGCGCGGTGACAGTATTGCCGAGTTCGAGCCGCCGCACCTGATCGGTCCTATAGACCGCAAGGGCATTGTCGACATCGCGCAACGCAGTCAGTACCGCCTTCCGATACTGTAACGCAGCGCTTGCCTGTTCCGCCTTCGAAAGATGCAAATTGGCGACGAGTGTGCCCCCCTCGAATACAGGTAAAGAAATACTTGGCCCGAAAGAATAAAACAAGCTCGACCAATGAGCGAGTTCGCGCGCATGCTCGCCGCGCGTGCCGATCTGGCCTGTGAGCGAGATGTCCGGATAGAACTGGGCGACTGCCACGCCGACATCGGCCGTCGCCGCGTGGAGCTGCGCCTCGGCCGCCCGAACGTCAGGACGCCGGCGCGCCAACGTCGACGGGACACCGACCGGCACCGAAGGGGGGACGGTGGGCACCGCGCCGGGTGCCGCCAGCATGTCGTCAAGCGCACCCGGAGCCTCGCCGAGCAGGTAGCACAGGCCGTTGAGCGCCTGCGCGATCTGTTGGTCGAACTGGGGCAATTGCGCCTGCGTCGACGTGAGCTGGGCGAGCGCGCTCTCGACATCGAGCTGGCTCGTGAGGCCGACCCGCGCCTGCTCGCGCGTGAGGTCGGCGATCGCCTGCTGCTGGACGATCAGGCTTTGCGTGATCGCATGCAGCGCCTGCGCCCCGCGTAGTTGCATATAGGTCTGTGCGACCTCTGCCTCGAGCGAGACCAGCGCATCGTTGCGGTTCTCGATAGCCGCCTGGGTCTGTGCATTGGCCTCCTCGACCGAGCGGCGCACGCGGCCGAACAGATCGAGTTCCCACGATGCGTCAAAGCCCACCTGCCAAAGATTGAGCGGCGACTCGATCTGGTTGATCAGGCCGTTCGCACCATTCTCTACCCGTCCACCGAGCCCCGGAGACGCCGCATTGAGCGGTGAGTCGGGCGCCCCGAGCCGGTCGACCTGCGCTGGCAGGTTGCTTGAGTCGATAAAGCCCCGTGCACCAAGCTGCTCGCGTGTGTAACTGCCCGTGGCGCGCACGTTCGGCAGCCCCGCCGCTTCGGCCGACTGCACCTGGGTGCGGGCTTCCTCGATACGCAGCACCGCCTGCTGGAGGTCGAGATTCGCACTCGCGGCACGCTCGATCAGTTGGTTGAGCAAGGGGTCGTTAAAGTTCTGCCACCAGCGCGGGTCCGGGTCCGATTGCTCGACCGGGCTTGATGGCAGCACCGTCGGCACGGCCCCTGATGCGGGCGCGTTCGCCGCGGTGCTATGAATGTCATGCCATTGCGCGGGCGTGTCGGCGCCCGCAGCCGGCGCCTTGTAGTCAGGGCCGACCGTACAGGCCGTGAGACCCGCCACGGTGATCGCACAGGCGATCGCCGTCAGCCCGCCCAGCCCTGGGCGTGAACCCTCACGCTCAGGCACCCGCTCTCCTCGTTCGCTATCCCGTCGGCCTTGCAAGATCCGGTTCCTCATGTCAGTGCCCCCCCGCGCCGCCGGCGGCTTTAGAGGGCGAAAAAAGGAAGGTGAATGGCACCATCAACACACAGAAGATCGCGCAGTACTGGAAGACATCGGTATAGGCGAGCACCGTCGCCTGCGAGATGAGCTCCTCATAGAGTCGCCCCGACGCCGTCTGCAAGGCTTGTGCGAACGGCTGGCCGGTTATCTGCGCCACCGTATGCGCGGTCCTGTGAAGACTGTCCTGGTAATTCTGAGAGAGTGGCGTCAGGTGGGTGGATGCGTGTGCCAGACGTGCCTGCGTTCGCTCGCGAATGAGCGCGGTCGAGACCGAGATACCGATCGAGCCCGCGACATTACGAAACATCGTAAATAACGCTGAGGCATCGTTGTTAAGATTTTTCGGCACCGTCAGATAGGCCAGCGTCGTGACCGGAACAAAGAGGAAGCCGATCGCGATCGACTGCGAACTGCGCATCTTGACGAGCGTGTCGTAGTCGATATTCGGCACGAGCCCATGTGAATACATCATCGCAATCGCGAGCAGCACAAAGCCCGTGGCAACAAGAAAGCGCGTCTGCACATACGGCATCACCTTGCTGATGATCGGTATCTCCATGACGATCAGCACCGCACCCGGCGACAACACGAGCCCCGCCAAGGTCGCGGTATAGCCGAGCTGCTGCTGGGCAAGCTGAGGCACCAACACCGCGCTGCCATAGAGGATCATCGCGAAGCCCGCGATCGCGACACAGCCGAGCGCAAAGTTGCGATCCTTGAGTACGCGCAGATTGACCACAGGCTTGCGCGTATAGAGCAACCAGACCACCGCGCCCGCGATGCCGACCGCCGCCAGCGCGGCGAAGCTCAGGATGAAGTTCGAACTGAACCAGTCGTCGTCCTCGCCGCGATCGAGCATCACCTGCAGGCAACCCAGTCCGATCGCAATCAGGCCGATACCGATATAGTCGACCGAGATCTTGCCCGTGCGCTTCTTCTCCCAGGGCGGATCTTCGACAAACTGCATGACTGCGATCGAAGTGATGACCCCGACGGGCACATTGAGCAGGAACACCCAGCGCCACGTGAAGTTGTCGGTAATCCAGCCACCGAGCGTGGGGCCGAGCACCGGCGCCACCACGATCGCGATCGCCGAGATCGAGAACGCGCGGCCGCGCTGTTCGGGTGGAAACGTGTCGAGAATGATCGACTGCTGGTTCGGTTGCAAGCCGCCCCCGAAGAAACCTTGGAGCACCCGGAAGATGATCAGTTGCCCAAGGTTGCTCGAGATCCCGCAGAGAAACGAGCAGACTGTGAAGGCGATGATGCAGATCAGGAAGTAGCGTTTGCGCCCGAGGATCCGTGCAAAGAATCCAGAGATTGGCAACACGATCCCATTGGCGACGAGGTAAGACGTGAGCGACCAAGTCGCCTCGTCGTAGCTCGCCGACATGGTGCCGGCGATATGGGGCAGTGCGACATTGACGATGGTCGTGTCGAGCACTTCCATGAACGCGGCGAGCGTGACCACGATGGCGATCAACCAGGGGTTGGCCGCGGGCTTCCACCCGGCCTGGCCGCCCGCCTGCCCATTGGCGGTAGCGGCGCTCATTGAAGATAGACCTTGGGATCAACCGAGAGTCCGAGCGGCAAGGGCCGGTTCGGATCCATGCCGCTGTCGATCACGATCTTGACCGGCACGCGCTGCACGATTTTCACAAAGTTTCCGGTCGCGTTTTCCGCGGGGAAGGTCGAGAAGCGCGAGCCGCTGCCCTGCTGAATGCTGTCGACGTGGCCGTGCAATTCGATCTTCGAATAGGCGTCGATTTCGACATCGACTTTGTCGCCGACCCGCATGCGGTCAAGCTGCGATTCTTTGAAGTTCGCGGTGATCCAGATGTCAGGCGTCACGATCGAGAACAAGGACGTACCGGCCTGAAGGAAGCTGCCGAAGAAGACGTTGCGCATGGTCACGTAGCCATCCG
>JAMFSK010000054.1 GCA_026225235.1 Burkholderiales bacterium | reverse complement strand
TCTCATTGTCCCGAGAGCCCAGACGCTGCATGCGGACTAGAACGTATTAAAGTCCCTTCCCTTCATCGGCACCAATATGCAGGTTCATACATTGAATGGCCGCACCGGACGCGCCCTTGCCGAGATTATCCAGGCGCGAAAGCGTGACGATCCTTTCTTCATTGCCGAACACAAACAAATCGACCCGGTTCGTGTCGTTACAGGCCTGAACGTCGAAAAATCCGTCATCGAGGCTATTTGCAGCGTCGAGCGGCGCAACATGCACGAAACGTTCGCCCGCATAGTAGTCAGCCAACGCCTCATAGACGCGCTTCGGCGTGACCTGGCCCGGCAACTGTTGCGGATGCAGGAAGGTCGTGACGGCGAGACCCTTGTAGAAGTTGGCGACGATCGGCGTGAAGACCGGCGCAAAGCTCAGGCCGCTGCGGACCTTCATCTCGGGCAAGTGCTTGTGCTGCAGGCCGAGCGCGTACGGGCGCGGGCTCCTGAGCTTCTCCGCGCCCGCTTCGTATTCGGCAATCATCTTCTTGCCACCGCCGCTGTAGCCGGTGATCGAATAGGCCGAGAGCTGCGTGTCTTTCGGCAGAATGCCGGCAGCGACCAACGGCTGAGCCGCGAGCACGAAGGCCGACGCGTGGCAGCCGGGCACGGCGATGCGCTTGGCGGTACGCAGCCGCTCGCGCTGCGCCTTGCTGAGTTCGGGTAGCCCGTATGCCCAGTCGTCGTCGATGCGAAACGCGGTGCTCGCGTCGATCACGCAAGTATTGGGGTTGTCGACCAGCGAAGCGGATTCGCGCGAGGCGACGTCCGGCAGGCACAGGAAGGTGACATCCGAGCCGTTGATCAGCGCGCGGCGTGTCTCGACATCCTTGCGCTGTGCGTCGCTGATGCGCAGGATCTCGACATCATCCCGGTTCGCCAGGTATTCAAAAATGCGCAGGCCTGTGGTGCCTTCCTGTCCGTCGACAAATACTTTCGTGGTCATTGCGTGCTCGACTGCAGTGTGCGGAAAACCAATATTGTACGTTTCTCACGTGACCGCGAGAGGTCATGTGGTTTTCGCGTGGCTGGGGCCGGGTGTCAATGCTAGTCGACGGCCTCACCGACAGATGTCTAGAGGCGCACCGAAGCGCACGCAAGCGCCTGCAAACTGATTACGCCCCTTGCGTGCATCGCCGCCTGAGAGTGGCCGCGCCAAAGCCACGCCAAAGCCTTCTCGGCGGCCGCTCGGGCGCGTCGTGCCCGACCGTAACGAATCCGGACGGCGCGACGCGGCCTCGGCATCAATGCCCGTAAGTCACTGTCAACGAAGCCTTGGCGATTTCCAGCGCATCAATTTCATGAGCGAACACAGCCGCCGGCCTCCCGTCCTGCAAGGAAGACCGGATGTTCTTCAGCGCATGAACTGAGATCACATATCGATGCGGCCGCCCCGGTGGCGGGCAGGGGCCACCATAGCCATCATTGCCATAGTCATTGCGAGCCTGAAGCGCGCCGAGTGCCGTGATCGCACCCGAGGCGCTCGCATTCGCAGGCAGGCTATGTGTCGTGGCAGGAATGCCGAAGACCGACCAATGCCAGAAGCCGCGACCGGGCGCGTCCGGGTCATAGACAGAAACGGCAAAGCCCCCCGTCCCTGGTGGCGCGTTATGCCATTCAAGCGGAGGCGACTGGTTGCCGCCGCTGCAGCCGTTGTCGTTAAGCACATTGACCGCGGGCATGGTGCCGCCGACGGTCAGGCTCGGTGAGGTCAACATGAAAGAATCGTCAGCATGGGCACCGAAGGCCGCGGTTGCGCACATCGCCGCGGTGGCGGCGCAACCCACGAATCGAATCCATTCCCTGCGCTGCTTGGCACGCATGGCTCGCTCCTCGTTGTTCTTGGCTCGCCCCGGCGTGGGAAACCTCGCGTGACCAGCGCGCTCTGAAGACCAGAGCCTCCCCTGCGCAGGCCGCGAAGCCGAAGCTACCGTGTGACTTAATCTTACCCCCAGGTCCTCTTCAATTTTGACCTATCGACGAAGCCGTTAAACTCGATCGGTCCGCTTACAAGAAGCGGCTTACAAGAAGCGATCTGCACCTGCCGCTCTATCCATGACCACACCGACAACGCCCGTCTCTTTACCCATTCAGGCCGACTCGTCCGCCGCGCCGAGCCCTTATGCCAAACGTGCGCTGGTCGCGTCTGTGGCCGGTTACGCGCTCGACGGATTCGACCTGCTGATCCTCGGCTTCATGTTGCCGGCGATCGCGGCCGAGTTACACCTGACAACAGCGCAAGGTGGCGCGCTTGTGAGCTGGACGCTGATCGGCGCAGTCGCAGGAGGCCTCTTGTTTGGCACTTTGGCCGACTATTTCGGACGCGTGCGGATGTTGAGCGCTTCGATCCTCGTGTTCGCGGTGTTCACCGGTCTATGTGCATTCGCGCAGGGCTATCACGATCTGCTTGCTTACCGGACCATCGCGGGCCTCGGCCTGGGCGGGGAGTTCGGCATTGGTATGGCGCTGGTCGCGGAGGCGTGGCCGAGTGCACATCGGGCACGGGCGTCGTCGTACGTGGGGCTCGGTTGGCAACTTGGCGTATTGGCCGCGGCTTTGCTCACGCCTCTGTTGTTGCCATTGATCGGCTGGCGCGGCATGTTCGCGGTCGGTGTCACGCCGGCGTTGGC
>JAMFSK010000053.1 GCA_026225235.1 Burkholderiales bacterium | reverse complement strand
TCGAACGAGGCCGCCATAAGGATGGCGAAACTGGTCACCGGCAAGTACGAAATCGTCGGGTTTGCACAGTCCTGGCATGGCATGACGGGGGGCGCTGCGTCCGCCACCTACAGCGCCGGTCGCAAAGGGGTGGGGCCGGCAGCCGTCGGGTCCTTCGCCATCCCAGCGCCGTTTCAGTATCGGCCACGTTTTGAGCGCAATGGCGAATATGATTTCCTGGCCGAGTTGGACTATGCGTTCGATCTCATCGACCGCCAGTCGAGTGGCAATCTCGCTGCTTTCATTGCCGAGCCGATCCTCAGCTCAGGTGGCATCATCGAGTTGCCGCCTGGTTACATGGCCGCTCTCAAACGCAAATGTGAAGAACGCGGCATGCTGCTGATTCTGGATGAAGCGCAAACCGGGATCGGGCGCACGGGAACGATGTTCGCCTTCGAGCGTGATGGCGTCGTGCCCGATATTCTGACGCTGTCCAAAACGCTGGGCGCGGGCTTGCCGCTCGCCGCTGTTCTGACCTCGGCGCAGATAGAAGAAAGGGCCCACGAATTGGGTTACCTCTTCTATACGACCCACGTGTCCGACCCCCTTCCGGCCGCCATCGGCTTGCGCGTGCTGGAAGTGGTCGAGCGCGAAGGGTTGGTTGCGCGCGCAAACCTGATGGGCGAGCGACTCAAACGCGGCCTCGTAGCCTTGATGGAGCGCTTTGACTGCATCGGCGACATTCGCGGCCGAGGGTTGCTTCTGGGTATGGAGATCGTCAAGGATCGCCGCACGAAGGAACCTGCGGATGGGCTTGGATCAAGAATCACACGCGAGTGTATGAACCTCGGGCTCAGCATGAATATCGTGCAGTTGCCCGGTATGGGCGGGGTCTTCCGGATCGCCCCCCCGTTGACCGTTCACGAGAATGAAATTGACCTCGGTCTGGAACTGCTTGGCCAGGCCATAGAGCGATCAATATAACGGTTGTGTCGACCAACGACCGACGACCGACGAGCGGCGGGCAGGCCGTTGATCATTGATTGGGTGCCGGCGGCTTGGCCGGCCTGAGTTTCGTGCGAGAGGTAGAAGTCGACCCATACGAGGCCGTTTAAGCTCGCGCAGCAGCGACTGCTGCGCGACGATGGATAAACGGCTGCCTAGCTCACCCTCGCTTCGAGCTCCCCATGGTTTGGTAAGCGTAAGACGGAGAGACAAGGCGGAGACACAAGGCGGAGACACAAGCTACGCCCTCGCAGGGTCAGTTCTACATGAGCGTCAACAACGGTGCATAGCACTGAACGGCAGCGCGGCCGGTAAGCAAAACGAAATGAGAAGACAAATTGGCAGTTGAGACAGCCCGCCCCGGTGAAATTGCACCGGTGGTCTAGTCGATCTCAGCCGATTGGTGTGAGTGTGTGGCTTTCTGAAATCGTGCTAAGGTCCGGCATCCCCCGCCCTGTGCGGGTGATCACCCAGCCACGCGGCCATGCGAAAGAAGAGTGCTGCTCATGAACACTATCCGGGTTCCCCCGCTTCGCAGCCTAGCGGACGTGTTGCGACAAAAGCAGGATCTTCTCACCGAGAGATGGATGCGGGCGGTCGTAGACGATGAGAACGTGGTTCGTTCGGACGACCTCACGCGGGCTCAGCTGGCAGATCATCTACCCGTGATTTTTGACGAAATCTGTTTCGCACTCGAAGCGCAGGACCTCGACGCCGTCGAGCCCGCCATTCGGCGCAACGCTCGAATACACGGTAAATGGCGCTGGAAGCAAGGTTACCAAATTGGCGAACTGGTCCGCGAGCTGGAGCTGTTTCGGCAGATGTTGACCGGCGCGGTTGCAGATTTCGCGCAGGCACACGACTACTTCTCGCGCAGCCACGAAGAGCGGGCCCGGCATCTCATCGGTGAAGCGATTAGCGCCGTCACGCTAACGTCAATCGAAGAGGTCGTGCGAGAGCGTGATCGGAAGATCGACGAGTACACCGGCAAGCTGGAACGAGCCAACCACGAATTGGTCTTGAAGCAAAATTTGGTATCCGACCTTCACGAATCACGGATGCAAATCACCCGCAGCGTTGCGCACGACCTGCGCAACTTTCTGAATGTGTTTGCAACTGCACTCCAACTCGTCCAGCGCGCCCCGACGAAAGCTGGGACCGCTCTTGCCCTCGCTCATCGTCAGGCCACTGACATGAAACAGCTCGTCGACGAGTTAGTTGAATACTCGGTCGCTATTGCCGACACGGACTCGGTGAGTGTCGAGTGGGTTGATCTTCGTGAGCTATTCGACGAACTTGCCCTAGCGAGCCGAGCTGCGATCGAAGAAAAGGGCTTGCACCTCGTGCAGGTGTTTGACGAACAACTCTCGACCGTGTCAACCAATCGCCTCAAGCTCAAGCAAATCGCCCTCAACTTAATTTCTAACGCAACCAAGTACACCAACGCGGGTCAGGTCGAGCTGGGGATGAGTAGGAAGGGCCTGGATCATTGGTGTTTGCGAGTGGCAGATACCGGAATCGGCATCGCCTCGGCCGATGCGGATCGGGTATTCGAGGAGTTTGAACGAGCCGCCGACGAAGACACGCCCGGCGTTGGACTCGGATTGGCCATCGTTCGCGAGCTGTGTCGGAACCTCAAAGGCCAGTTGAGCTTTTCCTCGAAGGTTGGCCAAGGGAGCGCGTTCGAAATTCGCTTCCCTGTTCAGATGGTTGATGGCGCATCCGAAACCAAAAAGTAGCAGAATTGGCCCGCGAAGGGGCTTTCCCCATACGAGTTCGTATCGTCCCATCGGATGGCCCAAGCCTGTTCCAAGCTGACTGCTCCGCGACCCGACGCTCGTCGCGGCGCGCGGGATCCACGGCGGTCAACTCGAAGGTTCGAGATTCGATAAAGCCCCCTGCGCACCCGAGGTCGGGACGTCTGTCTTCCGGCAAACTGCGTGCGATACGGCGCAAAAGGCCCCGTATCAGGAGGCCGGCCTGTCGAGGTGTCGCTAAGCACACTCCGAGTCCGGCTCACAGCGGTCTTCCAATCACCCACTCAGTCAATGACGGCCGCGCGTTCGTCGAGGTCAAGGCAACGAATCGTGCAGGCATGTACCGTGCTCAGCCTGACTGGTTGGAGGATACCAATGTGCTCACAATTTTGGTCGTCGATGACGAACCGTCACTTTTGAGCGCAACTCAGGCGCTGCTGAAGCTGAACGGATTTCGCGTTCTCACTGCGCGGGACGGAGCCGATGCATTTCGGACCGCTGCGGCCGAACTCCCGCACTTGATCCTCACGGACTGGATGATGCCTCGTATGGACGGCCTCGAGCTGTGCCTGCAGTTGAAGCAATATTTCGTCTTGCGGCAGATAAAGATCCTCCTCACCTCCGCCGCGGGAAGGCCGCGCGTCCACCCGCCGTTGTGGGACGCGTTCAGAAAAAAGCCCGTCGTCTTCTCCGAACTTCTTCCGCTGTTGAATAAATTGTTGGAGGGACAAGCGCCTCGCTCACCGACGAATTCGGCCAGCATGCGCCAATCCTCTTTCCGTTGGGCACCTTTGCCATCCCGTTTCCCGTTTTAGAGCGTGAAGTCTCGGCAGGCGCGCTCTGCTCGTACTTAGGCCGGCCACGAAACGGCGCGGCAAAAGGTTCCTATGTCTCTTTCGTGCCGGTGCCGGTGTCGGTGTCGGTGACAGTGCCAGTGCCAGTGCCAGTGCCAGTGCCAGTGCCGGCGCGGCAAGAGTTGATGAAGCGCCCGCATGCCCACCGGCTTCGTGAGTCGTTGGACTCCTTCAAGCGATTCGCCCAGGCCCGCCTGATTTCCAAGACCTGAGATAAAGAAGACGTGAATCGTGGGTATAGACAACTTCGCCGCGCGCGCGGGGGCGGGTTCCGCTCGGGCCGGGCAGTACGACTC
>JAMFSK010000052.1 GCA_026225235.1 Burkholderiales bacterium | reverse complement strand
CTCGCGCCCGTCGCGTTCGATGCGGATGCGAGCACGTTGTCGATCGCCGCGCCGAACCGCTTCAAGCTGGACTGGGTGAAGAGCCAGTTCTCCGGCCGCATCAGCGACCTGGCGCGTGACTTCTGGCAGACCACGGTCGACGTACAGTTCGTGCTCGACCCCAAGGCTGGCGCACGTACACACGTGGCCGGCCGCCCCAATGGCGCGCCCGGTTCGCAAGGCGCCAATGGCGCCAGTGGCGCTAACGGCACCGCTCGCGCGAATTCATCGCCGGCCTCCGGCATGGCCACGACAGGCGTCCCCGCGGGCCATGCCCAAGCCAATGCCGCTCTAGCCGATGCCGCAGCCGCGAGCGCCGCGATGCTCAGCGAGGTCGACTCCGACCTGCCGAGCGTCGATGCAGACGAAGCCGCTGCCGCACGCCGCACGTGGCGGCCAGCCACCTCGCCCTCGAACGGCGAGAACCCCACTACCTACGAACGCTCGAAGCTCAACCCCGTGCTGACCTTCGAGAACTTCGTGACGGGTAAGGCCAACCAGCTCGCCCGCGCTGCCGCGATCCAGGTCGCGGACAACCCCGGCATCTCGTATAACCC
This sequence comes from Burkholderiales bacterium, assembly GCA_026225235.1. Taxonomy (GTDB): domain Bacteria; phylum Pseudomonadota; class Gammaproteobacteria; order Burkholderiales; family Burkholderiaceae; genus Pararobbsia. The sequence continues at coordinate 2,979 of JAMFSK010000052.1, read as the reverse complement.
GCTGTTCCTGTATGGCGGCGTCGGGCTCGGCAAGACCCACTTGATTCACGCGATCGGCAACCAGTTGCTCGTCGACAAAGCCGGCGCACGCATCCGCTACATCCACGCGGAGCAATACGTTTCAGACGTAGTGAAGGCTTACCAACGAAAAGCCTTCGACGAGTTCAAACGTTATTACCATTCGCTCGACCTGCTGCTGATCGATGATATTCAGTTCTTCTCCGGCAAGTCGCGCACCCAGGAAGAGTTCTTCTACGCGTTCGAAGCTCTGGTCGCCAACAAGGCCCAGGTCATCATCACGAGCGATACGTATCCGAAGGAAATCAGCGGGATCGACGATCGCCTGATCTCGCGTTTCGACTCGGGACTCACCGTCGCGATCGAACCGCCCGAGCTCGAGATGCGTGTCGCGATCCTGATGCGCAAGGCCCAGTCCGAAGGCGTGGTCGTCTCTGAAGACGTCGCGTTCTTTGTGGCGAAGCACCTGCGCTCGAACGTGCGCGAACTCGAAGGCGCGTTGAGGAAGATCCTCGCCTATTCGAAGTTCCACGGCCGTGAGATCACGATTGACCTCACACGTGAAGCGCTCAAGGACCTGCTGAACGTCCAGAACCGCCAGATCTCCGTCGAGAACATCCAGAAGACCGTGGCCGACTTCTACAACATCAAAGTCGCGGATATGTATTCGAAAAAGCGCCCCGCGAACATCGCACGGCCGCGCCAGATCGCCATGTATCTCGCGAAGGAACTCACCCAGAAAAGCTTGCCCGAGATTGGCGACCTCTTTGGGGGGCGCGATCACACCACCGTGCTCCACGCCGTTCGCAAGATCGCCGAGGAACGCAGCAAGGACCCACAACTGAACCACGAACTGCACGTTCTCGAGCAAACGCTCAAGGGTTGAGGGCAGCCCAAAGCGCGAGGCTGGGGGCCATGCCCTGAAAGCCCCGCCAGGCAAGGCTGACACAGGCTCCAAACGCGGTCGGCCCCAAAATTGCTGGATCGCCGCGTTTTTAGGGCAAAATACGGGATTAGATTGGCTGGCTCGACGTAATTTTTGCGGCGCGCAGTCCGGCCGGACGCGTGTCTAAACAAAAGGATCTCTATGCAATTGGTCAAGACCGAACGAGACAATCTCTTGCGGCCACTGCAAACCGTCAGCGGCATCGTCGAGCGTCGACATACGCTGCCGATCCTCGCGAACCTGCTGATAGCCAAGCAAGGCGCCGAAGTTTCGTTCCTGTCGACCGATCTCGAACTGCAGATCACCACCCGGGCCGGCTTCGGCACCGGTAACGAGCAGGCCTCGACGACGGTGGCGGCCCGCAAGCTTCTGGACATCCTGCGCGCGATGCCCGCGGGCGAAGTCAGCCTCACGCTGACTGACAAGCGCCTGACGGTGCAATCCGGCAAGAGCCGGTTTGCCCTACAGACCCTGGCTGCCGACGAATTTCCGACGGTGGCCCAGGCCAAGGATTTCGGCGCAAGCCTGTCGGTGCCGCAGAAGAACTTCAAGCAGTTGCTCGGCATGGTCCATTTCGCGATGGCCCAGCAAGACATTCGCTATTACCTGAACGGCATGCTGCTCGTCGTCGACGGCGACCAGCTGATGGCCGTGGCCACCGATGGCCACCGCCTCGCGTATGCGTCGACCGCCCTCGACGAATCGTTCCCGCGGCAGGAAGTCATCGTGCCGCGCAAGACGATTCTCGAACTGCAACGCCTGCTCGAGGATATCGACGATCCATTGAAGATCGAGATCGCCGCGACCCAGGCCAAGTTCACGTTCGGGCAAGTCGAACTCGTGTCGAAGCTCGTCGAAGGCAAGTTTCCTGACTTCCAGCGTGTGATCCCGAAGGGTTACAAGAATGCGTTCACGATCGGCCGTGACGAATTGCAGCGCTCGCTGCAGCGCGCCGCGATCCTGACCTCGGACAAGTTCAAGGGCGTGCGCTGCCTGATCTCCCCGGGCCAGATGAAAATCCTGTCGACCAATGCCGACCAGGAAGAAGCCCAGGAAGAACTCGAGATCGCCTACGACGGCGATTCACTCGACATTGGTTTTAACGTCACCTACCTGCTCGACGCGCTGGCCAATCTCAAGGTCGACACGCTGCAGATCTCGCTGGGCGATTCGACCGCCAGCGCGCTGGTGACCATCCCCGACAACGACACGTTCAAATATGTCGTCATGCCGATGCGCATCTGAGCGCTCAGCACGAATTTTGAGTTGACTCGTCATAAGGGGCCCTGCGCCCCTTATGACGTTTGTAGCGATATCGGAAAACGCCGTCCTGGCCGACTCCGTGTCCTTGCAGAACCGGAAGATACACATGACCGAACAGTACATCCAGCATGCCGAAGGCAATTACGGCGCCTCTTCCATTCAGATTCTCGAAGGGCTGGAGGCCGTTCGCAAGCGCCCAGGTATGTATATCGGCGATACATCAGACGGAACCGGTCTGCACCACCTCGTATTCGAAGTGCTCGACAACGCGATCGACGAAGCCCTTGCAGGCTACTGCGACGACATCCTCGTCACCATCCACGCCGACAACTCGATCTCCGTGATCGACAACGGCCGGGGCATCCCGACCGGCGTGAAGATGGACGACAAGCATGATCCGAAGCGCAGCGCGGCAGAGATCGTGATGACCGAGCTGCATGCTGGCGGGAAGTTCGACCAGAACAGCTATAAGGTGTCGGGCGGGCTGCACGGCGTGGGTGTGTCTTGCGTGAATGCACTGTCTGCCTGGCTGCGCCTCACGGTGCGCCGCGACGGTCGCAAGCACTTCATGGAATTCCATCGTGGTGTGCCGCAAGACCGCGTGATCGAAGAAGTGAAAGGCGAACGCGTGTCGCCGATTCCGCAAGTCGGTGAGACGGAAAACCGGGGGACCGAAGTCCACTTTCTGGCTGACGTGGATATCTTTGGCGACATCGAATACCACTACGACATCCTCGCCAAGCGCATGCGTG
>JAMFSK010000051.1 GCA_026225235.1 Burkholderiales bacterium | reverse complement strand
TGCCGCCGCCCGAGCTTCCCGAGCCACTGCTCCCTGAGCCGCCACCGCTTCCGCTTGAGGCGCTACCGGATCCACTGCTGTGACCGCCGCTTCCACTGCCGCCGGACGTTCCGCATCCGGCACCGGCGGAGCCGCCGCTGCCGCCTGAACCGCCCGCGCTACCGCTTCCACCGCTGCCGCCCGAACCTCCGGCGCTGCCGCTTCCGCCGCTGCCGCCCGAGCCTCCGGCGCTGCCACTTCCGCCGCTGCCGCCCGAGCCTCCCGCGCTGCCGCTTCCACCGCTGCCACCCGAGCCTCCGGCGCTGCCGCTTCCACCGCTGCCACCCGAGCCGCCGGCGCTGCCGCTTCCACCGCTGCCACCCGAGCCGCCGGCGCCGCCTGTTCCACCGCTTGAACCACTCGACGCCGAGCCGCCGGTATGACCGCCACCCGTTCCACCCGTCCCACCAGTACCCGCCGTGCCGCCGGTGCTGCCACCGCTAGTGGCGCCTCCGGTCGTCCCGCCGCTTGCCGTGCCCTTGCCGGACCCGGTACCTCCGGTGCCAGTCGAGGCGGTGCCGTTCGTACCCGCCCCGCCGCCCGTCGTCGAGCCCGACACGCCGCTCGAGGCCGTGCCGCCAGTGCTACCGGCGCCGACACCATTACCGGCTGTCGAAGTACTGCCCGTGCCTGAGGTCCCTGCGCCTGTACCGCCGGTGCCTGCGCTGCCTGTGCCTGTCCCGCTCCCGGAGCCCGTCGTACCCACCCCACTACCGGTGCCGCTTCCGAGTCCGCCACCGACTCCCGCGTGACTGCCGGCAGAAGCGTTGCCAGGGCCGCTGATCGATGGTCCAAGACCATCGCCCGCTCCGTGCGGCGCGCAGTTCCGGGTCGCATCGCCATTGCACGGCACAACGCCCGAGCTAACAATGCCGATTCCGTCGCCCCCCATCGTCGGAACGCCCGAACCTGAGCCCGGGTCAGTGCTCGCGGTCTGCGTGCCCGTCGCGCTCGTGCTCCCACCCGTACTTCCAGTCCCCGCAGCCGAATTCCCAGCGCCGGTCGTACCGGCCCCCGTTCCCGCCGCGTCACTCGCCGCAATACCCGCCGCCGTCTGGCCTCCGCTCGAGGCGTTTCCAGGTGCGCGGATAGTCGAACCCAGCCCATCTGCATCGCCATGCGTCGCACAGTTCCGGGTCGGGTCGCCGTTGCACGGTGCCACACCTGAGTTTTCAGCCACGGTCTGTGTTTGCGCATCAGCGTGGCTCGGAATCAAAATGGCATGTGCTACGAACATGCAGATGACAGCAAATTGCGCCATTCCGCGTTCGTTTCGTTCTTTACTGGCAGTACTCATCGCTCACCCCAATTCAGTAAGTAGGACTGATCTGGTGTTCTCCGCGAGGTGCTTTGCCCGAGTATTTTGATTAATACGCAAAGGAAACAAGCGAGATGGGAGCGACAATGGCACGCCCGTAGAAACCTTCTGTGCGCTCTGCCACACGGAGCTTGTCAAAGCGATGAATGTTTCGAAACTCTGTGGCGAACAAGGAGAAACTGCTTTTGCCGCTGGCACAAATGTCGCGTACGAAGTGAACGCAGAATGCAAATTTGACCGAATTTTCATTCCTATCCGCAGCCTGCGCGCGATCGAAAAAAATCGGATAAAGGTAACTCTCCCGGTTACTCGGTCGTGGGATTCAGCCGGTGGGGTGCAGCGAAACAGTCTCAATCTTGCGGACTGTTGTGCAAAGCGGCAACCCGTTTCGTTCGAAAAGGGAAGTGGCTGATTGGAATAAACGGGGAAGTTTCAACGACCACAAAATGTCCTATTTCGTGGGTACCGCGATGCAGCGTCGTGCTCACGCTATGTGTAAGAGAACCTTCTAATGCCACTCTGTGGATGGCACGGGGAAACTCGAACGGCTGATGCGGGGAGTCAGGAATCACAGCACCCGACGCTTTTAAAAAAGGCGACGAAGCGTGTCCCGCTCCCCGGCAACCAGACGCGCTACGCGCGCCTAGATTCTTCGGCCTCGACTGAACAGGCGCAGGATCGCAAGCAGGACAATTGCGCCGATCAATGCGGTCAGGAGCGAGCCGATGATGCCGCCACCCAGATGCAAGCCGAGCACGCCGCCCAACCATCCGCCGATGAAGGCACCTACGATGCCGACCACGATGTCCATCAGGATGCCAAAGCCGCCGCCGTCAACAATGCGCCCGGCGAGCGCGCCCGCGATACCGCCAATAATGATCCAGAAGATGATGCCGTGAGAAACGGGGTCCATTGCATTACTCCAGTGTAAGTAAAGATCCGGCGGCCGAAATGTGGGAATTTCGACGATACGCCATGCGAGAGATAGGCCCTTGCTACACGAGCACTGCATGCATGACCGCTTGCCAGGCGGACATCCAAGCAGTGCGAGAGTACGCAGCCGCAGGCTGCTTGAGCAGTATGCGTGCCCAGTAGGCAAGAAGCGAGTGAATGTTCCGAGCGCGCTCGTTATTGGCCCTTCGGTTTTGACTCTTTCTCACCGCTTCTTCGTCACCGCCGCGCCGAGCGTCCCTCGCCTGGCACCGGTGCCCGCCTCACCCTCCCCGCTCCAAATCCCGAATGCAGACACGCCGTCTTGGCAGTCCGTGCGCATCGGTGTACTTTATGGGCGGTTATGCTGCGGCGCGACGCCGATGGTAAGCGCCGCAGCCGGCAACCGATAACTTCACCGGGCCACTTCCAAAGATCGACCCTATGCAAGCACCGGCAATACCCGGCAACGAGGCCGCGAGACTCGATACCCTGCGCGCCCTGCAGATTCTCGACACGCAGCCCGAAGAGCGCTTTGATCGCCTGACCCGGCTGGCCAAACGTATGTTCGATGTGCCCATGGCGCTCGTCAGCCTGGTCGATGCAGATCGCCAGTGGTTTAAATCGCGACAGGGCCTCGCCGTCTCGGAGACACCACGAAGTGCGTCGTTCTGCGCCCACGCGATCAATGGTGAAGACATATTCGAGGTCGACGATGCGCTCAACGACGCCCGCTTCTTCGACAACCCGCTCGTGACCGCGGGGCCGCACATTCGTTTCTACGCGGGCTGCCCGCTCACGGTGCCTGAAGGGATGAGACTCGGCACGCTCTGCCTGCTCGACATCAAGCCACGTACACTCAGCGCCGAAGACCGTACCCTGCTGCGCGACCTTGCCAGGATGGCGGAAGAAGAAATCGTCGCCGTCCGCATGGCGACGATGGACCACCTGACCCAGTTGTCGAATCGACGCGGCTTCGAGACGCTGAGTCGCTACGTGCTCGCCAATTGCCATCGGCTAGGCTTGCCGGCTTCGCTGTTCTTTTTTGACCTCGACCGTTTCAAGGACATCAACGATCGCTTCGGCCACGCCGAGGGTGACCGCGCACTGAGTGCGTTCAGCGAAATCCTGCGGGAGACGTTTCGCGAATCGGACGTCGTCGGCCGCCTTGGCGGCGACGAATTTGTCGTGCTGTTAAGCAACGCGAATGAACGCAGTGCACGCGAGGCGCTCCATCGCCTGGATGCCGCGATTGACCGCTACAACGACACGGCCTCGCGCGACTACGCACTGGCCTACAGCGTCGGCGTGACCCGCTATGAGCCGTTGCGGCACCCTGCCATCGAAGACTTGCTCGCGGACGCGGATGAGGCGATGTATCGGGACAAACAGGCGCGACGGATCGCTCGATGACGCATCAAGGCTGCGCTGCGCCCCGCCGATGATGGCAAAGTCCAGGCGGCCTTCAGCGTCATCGAGACAGCCTGCTATCACGGACTCACCGCATCCACCGACGTGCCCACGACCAGGGCCTCCTTGACTTCAGGCGGCCCGGCAAATCGCGAACGCACGCCGAGGCCATACCAGAACACCGCCATCACGACGATCAGCAACAGGCTGATATAGAGCACCTTCTCGTTAGGCGGCTGAATCCCGACATAGACCAGCACCGCCCCGCCGAGCACGGCCAGCAGCGCCACCGGCTTGGACCACACCCCGAGGTTAAACGGCCCCTTGGTCACCCAGGTCTTGCCCTCGGCACGCAGCCCTGCGGCGACCGGCATCACGTACGACACGTAGAGAAACACCGCGCTGCCAGTCGATAGAACAGCAAACGCATCGCCATACAGGGTCGCTGCGATGGCAAGAGCGGCACTGACCCAGATCGCGGCGCCTGGCGTGCGATGGGTGTCGTTGACCTTCTTGAGCCAGTTCGATGCCGGCAGACCGCCGTCACGCGCGAATGCGAACATCATCCGCGAGCACGACGTCAGGCAGGCGAGGCCACACAAATAGTTCGACAAGAAAATGCCGATACCGAGCGGCACACGCAACCCGACCGGCAGCGTACCGAGCAAGGCGTTGAAGAAACCGCCGCCCGCCTTCACCCCTTCCTTGATATCCGGCATCACGAGCAGAAACGCACAGACCATGATGTAGCCGAACAGCGCCGACCAGAACACCGAACGCAGCATGCCTCGCGGCACATTGCGCGCTGCCTCGCGCGTTTCTTCCGAGGTGTGCGCCGACGCATCGAAACCCGTGATCGTGTAGATCGTCAGCAACAGCCCCGACAAGAATGCCGCCAACATCCCCTGCTTCGGCCACGCGCCCCCATCGAAGCCCGTGAAGTTGGTGAAGTCGACCAGCCGATGAAAATCGAAGGGCACCGGCGAAAACACCAGCAAGGCGAGTGTCAGCAACACCGCGATCGCAAAGATCAGATACCCGGAGAGGTCAGTCAGCAGCGTCGTGAGCTTGATGCCGCTATGGTTGAGCCAGGCCTGGCTCAACGTGATGGCGGCGATAAACGCCGTCTGGTGCCAGAAAGTCAGGCCGTCTGGATTGATGCCGAGCAGCGGCGCAATGAGCGTCTTGAAGAAGGGATCGTAGACACCGAAGTTCACCGACGCCACGACAAAAATCAGCCCGAGCAGGTTGAACCACGCCGTCGCCCAGCCCCAGCCCTTGTTGCCCAAGATCGAGCTCCAGTGATACAGGCCACCCGCGGTCGGATACGACGATGCGATCTGCGCCATCGAGGCCGCCACCACCAGCGCGAAGATCGCACCGACTGGCCAGCCGATGCCGATCGACGCGCCACCTGCCGCACTCAGCGCCTGCGGGAACGCCGTGATCCCGCCGGCGAGAATGCAGATGATCGAGAACGAGATCGCGAAATTCGAGAACCCGCTCATACGGCGCGACAGTTCCTGCGTGTACCCCATGCTCTGCAGCTGCTTTTCGTCGTGGTCCAGCACCGGTGGGGCGCTGGCCTGCTGGCCTAGTTCCATGATGTTCCTCTTGCTCGGTTGGATTGCAAAGGGTTGAAGGACAGATCCGCACAGCGATGAAGACAACGGAAAAGCATAAAAAACAGCGCCTGAGGCAGCTTCTGCCAACGCCCGTTCCGGCGGCCGTGAATGTCGACTGACTCAGGCGCTGGCGCGACAGCCGAGCCTCCCCATGGCCGTCGATCAGAACTTCGCCATCACATGGCGCGCGCACGTGTAATCCTCGAGCGCGTAGGTCGAGAGGTCCTTGCCATAGCCCGAGCGCTTCATGCCGCCGTGCGGCATCTCGCTGACGAGCATGAAATGCGTGTTGATCCAGGTGCAGCCGTACTGCAGCTCGGCCGCGACCCGGAACGCCCGGCTCACATCGCGGGTCCAGACAGAACTGGCGAGTCCGAAGTCGGAGTCGTTGGCCCAGGCGATGGCTTGGTCGGAATCGTCGAAACGTGTCACCGACACCACCGGCCCGAACACTTCGCGCCGGACGATCTCATCGGTTTGCCGTGCGCCAGCGATCACCGTCGGTTCGTAGAAAAACCCGCGCGAACTGCCCACCTTGCCGCCCGCCGTCACTTCGATATGGCTCTGGCTCGCCGCCCGCTCGACAAAACTCGCGACGCGGCTGCGCTGCCGTTCGGATATCAACGGCCCCATTTCCACGCCTTCCATATGCTGCTCACCGAAGCGGATCGTGCTGACTGCACTCGACAGATCGGCCACGAGCTTCTCGTAGATTTTTGGGCCGGCATAGACGCGACATGCTGCCGTGCAGTCCTGCCCCGCGTTGTAGTACCCGAAGGTACGCAGCCCCTCGACCACCTGCTCGAGGTCCGCATCGTCGAACACGATCACCGGCGCCTTGCCGCCCAGTTCGAGATGGGTGCGCTTGACCGAACGCGAGGCCGCTTCGAGGATCTTTTGCCCCGTCGAGACGTCGCCCGTGATCGAGATCATCCGCACGTCCGGCTGGGAGATCAGTGGCGCGCCGACGGTGTCACCGCGTCCGACAACGATATTGATCACGCCCGGCGGAAAGATCGCAGCGATAAGCTCGGCGAGTTTCAACGTCGTCAGCGGTGTCTGCTCAGACGGCTTCAACACCACCGTGTTACCCGCCGCAATGGCGGGCGCCAGCTTCCACGCGGCCATCATCAGCGGATAGTTCCAGGGCGCAATCGAGGCCACCACGCCGAGCGGATCGCGCCGCACCATGCTCGTGTAGCCCGGGATGTACTCACCCGCCAACTGGCCATGCTGTGTACGGCATGCGCCCGCAAAAAAGCGGAACACATCGGCTACCGCGGGAATCTCATCGTTGAGTGCGCCAAAGTAGGGCTTGCCGCAGTTGAGCGACTCGAGCCGGGCGAACTCCGTGGCACGCGCCTCGATTTCATCGGCAAGCTTGAGCAACAACGTGGCGCGGTCTTTTGGGGTGGTCCGGGCCCAGGCCGGGAACGCCCGGCTCGCGGCGGCGACGGCAGCCTGCACCTGCTCGATCGAGGCTTCGGCCACCCGGGCAATCGTGTCGCCGGTCGCCGGATTCAGTACGTCTTCGACGTCACCTTCACCGGGAATGAACTGATCGCCGATCAACAGACTGGCTTGCACCGCGTGTTCCATGAACTGGATCTCTTATTGGAAAGTGGACGGCGACGCGTCGACTACACGCGGTTTTAACGATTCTAGGGGGGCATTATTTTTGAGCGCCAGCCCAAATAGTAGATACATGCAATCGGAAAATCAGATCGCAGAAAGCAGATTGTCGGCAAGGCTGGGAGCGCCAATTGTCTGGCAAAACGTCACCACACGGGCCGATGCGGGGTCCGGAGGCAGGCATGAGACCGTTGCGGGACGGCGCCCATCAGGGGATCGCGTGGTGCGCCACGGTGCATGGGTCGCACCGGTGCGGGGATAACCCGGATATAAAAAACGTATAAAGAATGCCAGATCGGCTAAACAGAACAGAGTCGCGTGACTATCTGATAATCAGATCAGTGTCCTGGCGTGTCCGCGTGTGTGTTCCCGTGCCACCACCACAAAATTCTGAGCCGTTTCCGATTGGGTCAGCCCGCGTCGCCATGCAATGCCGATGTCGATCTTCGGCATTTCCTCGATGATGTTGCGCACCTCGAGTCGGTCGCCGTCGAGCGACCAGGGGCGGTACAACACATCCGGCAAGATCGAGAGGCCCGCCCCTGTCGCGACCAGACTGCGCACCGCTTCGACCGATGCCGTGCGCATCACGACATTCGGCTTGAGGCCCGCGGCACGCCAGTACGCTGTGGTGTTGTCGTCGAGTTCGTCGACCTTGAGCATGATCATCGCTTCGTCGGCGATTTCGCGCAGCGAGATGCTGCCCAGGCCCCGCAAGGTGTGATTGGCCGGAAGCCACAATCGCCAGGCCGCTTCGATCAGCGACTCCGTCTCAATCGCCTGCACGTTCTCGATGTTCGAGACGATCAGCACGGCCACATCGAGCTCACCGTTGACCAGCAAGTGCTCGATATAGTCGCGCTGGTCCTCGATCACATTCACCTGCACCTGCGGGAAAACACGCCGGTAATGATCGAGCAGATAAGGCAGGAAATACCCCGTCATCAAGGTGGTGACGCCAATGTTCAGGCGCCCCGTCATGGTATCGGGACGCGAGGACATGGCCTGCTGCGCGTTGCGCACGGCAGCGAGAATCTGATGAGCATGCCGCAGAAACTGATGCCCCGCATGCGTGAGCACCATCCCGCGCGCGTGCCGCACGAAGAGTTGCGCGCCGACTTCGGATTCAAGCCCCTTGATAGCGTCGGTGATCACCGACTGTGAGATGTTCAGCGACTGCGTCGCGCCGGTCACCGATTCCGCTTCGGCGACGGCAATAAAATAGCGCACGCTTCTGAGTGACAGGCTCATGGGGCTCGGCCAGGGGCGAAGAAGGCCTGACTATAGCCGAGTCGATTTAAACCGCGCACGCCAGCGAGCGTGGCCCACGTGACGCCGTGCGCCACGAAGCGGCTCGCTCAATCCGAAAAAATCGCGTGGGCCTTATTTCCGGCCGACCAAATACTTAACGCCTACTGGGCCATACCACTCGGTGTGCGGCACGCTCGGCAAAATATGGAACACCTGGCCCGGCTGATAGACACACTCGCCCTCATCGATCCGCAAGCGAATCTCGCCGTCGAGAATCAGCGCCTTCGCTTCGAAAGTATGCACATGCTCGTCCACGCGCCCATTCGGCTCCCGGGCGACTACCGCCACTTCCTCAAAACCTTCACTGGACAGCAGCGCCTTGAATTCTTCCTGTTCCATACCCCTCTCCGTTCGGCCCCTCATCGAGAGGCCCGAGCCCATGGTTAAGCCGTTCAGCGGAAAGTGTACAGCCAGCATTTAAACGCTGCTCGCGCCCATTCGGAAAGCCCGCGCCCGATCACCTCGCTCAGGCACTCCGATTGCTGTGTCGTAACAGGATTGCATCGAGGCCGCGAGTGACCCAAACTACGACCTCTCTGAACCCCCGACTCCCCTCCCGCAATGACAAGTCGCGCATCTCAGGCGTCAAGCCGCTCCAACGTGGAAACCGGCGTGCCGGGACTGGACGCCATTCTCGGCGGCGGTCTGGTGAGCGGGGCGCTCTATCTGATTGAAGGCATGGCCGGCGCGGGAAAGACAATCCTTTCGAGTCAGATCGGATTTCACCGGGTTCGCCAGGGCGAAAAGGTGCTCTACTTGACCTTGATCGCGGAGTCGCACGACAAGCTGCTCGGGCATCTGAGCGCGATGAGCTTTTTTGACGAGACCGCGGTCGCGGAGCAGATGCTTTTTGTCTCCGGCTACCATGAATTGATGCAAAGCGGCCTGGACGGTTTTCTGAAACTGATCGCCGCAAGCCTGCACCGCCAGCGCCCGAGCCTCATGATCATCGATGGATTTCGCAGCGCTCGGGAATTCAGCGAAACGGATCTGTCGCTGTCGAAGTTCATCCATGAACTGAACGCTCTGGTCGCGGCGATGAACTGCACGACGCTCCTGCTCGCGCCCCTGTCCGGCAACGAGCCGCATCCCGAACATACCCTGGTCGATGGTCTGATCGAACTCAACCGCTACAGCGACGGCATGCGGCGCGCCCGCGAAGTCGAAGTCCACAAGATGCGCGCCCGCGACCATTTGCTGGGCAAGCATTTCTTCCGCATCACGGAAAACGGCCATGTGATGTTTCCGCGACTCGAAGCCCTGTCCGCTGCAGCGCCCGGTCCGGCCGAGCTGCATACACGGCTCGGCTTCGGCGTGCCGCGGCTCGACGAACTGACGGGCGGCGGATTCTCGAAAGGCTCGACGACGACGTTGATGGGCCCATCGGGCGTCGGCAAGACACTGCTGGGTCTGCAATTCCTGTCGGCGGGGGTCGAGCGCGGCGAGAAATGTGTGTATCTCGGTTTCTATGAGTCCCCTCAACGCCTGCTTGGCAAGGCCGCATCCGTTTCGATCCCGCTTCAGGCCGCCGTGGACGACGGCCGGCTGACCATTCAATGGCAACCGGCCGTTGAGCTCGCCAACGACGAACTCGCCGCCACCACGCTCGATATCATCCGTCGGACCCGGGCCACGCGGCTGGTAATCGATGGCATCGAGGGCTTTCGCGAGTCGGCGATGCGCACTGGCCGCTTTGGCCTGTTTCTGAACGCATTCACCCACCACTTGCGCGAAGCCGGCGTCACGACCTTGCTCACCGAGGAAGTTCCGCTGTACGCCGACCCAATTCACGCACGCGGCATGCGCATATCGGCCATGACCGAAAACCTGATCCTGCTGCGCTATGCCGAGACGGACAAGCGGCTGCATCGCATGCTCTCCGTGGTCAAGCAACGCGAGAGTGCCCACGACTCCTCGCTGCGGGAACTCGTCATCACGCCCGAGGGGCTCGACATCATTGCGAGCTTCCCCGGGGCGGCTGCCCTGCTGGCCGGACGCGGGCTGGCGGCGGGCTTCACCGGCCGGTCAGACACCTGACCCCCATGAAAACAATCTTGGTCGTCGACGATGAATTCGACCTGCTGACCGCCTGGCGCCTGCTGCTGGACATCGCGGGTTACGCGGTCATGACGGCGCCTAACGGGGCGGCCGCGCTCGAACTCATTCGCAAGACCAAGCCGGATCTGATCCTGACCGATTGCATGATGCCGGTGATGTCCGGACCGGAGCTGTGCGCGGTGCTCTACCGCGATGAAACGCTGCGCACGATCCCAATCATCCTGTGCAGCGCGGCATCCGACATCCCGCGACAGCCGAATCCGGTGATGGCTTATATGCGCAAGCCGATCTCGCTCGATCAGTTGCTGCCGGTCGTGCAGCGGATGTTGTCGTGACCGCGATCCGATGCCCCGGCGGCGCCGTTCTGCGCCTTAACGTGCAGGCGCGACGACGAGGACGTTGAACGTCCCGTCGACGACCGACGCACGCGGGTGCGGCTCGCTGGCCGTCGCCGCAGGCGCCGGGCCGAATTTCGACGATACGAGAAAAAGTCGATGGCCGTCCTTGTCGAGCGTCAGCGTACGGGCGCCGCGCTGGGTCGGCAGCGTCTGGCGAACGCTATAGTGATCCGGACTGTCTTCGTGAACCACGCTCAGCGTGCCGTCGTCACCATTCGAGCTGAAGATGGTCTTGAGTAACGGGTCGAAGGCCGCCGCATCCGGCGACAGGCCAATTCGCACGAGCGCGACCTCGCGTCCCGATCGAGCATCGATAACGACCATGTGCCGGTTAGCGCAGACAGCAAAAAGCCGCTGGCTATCCGGATCGATTACGAGGCCCGATGGCTCCTCGCAGTGGGGCATGGGCCAGTGCGCGAGCACCGTGTTCCGCCTCGCATCGATCGCGACGATCTCACTCTTGTCTTCGACTGCGACATAAACGCGCCCATCGCCGCCAGCCGCCAGGGTTTCCGGCTTGCCGCCAACCGGAAGGGTCGCGATGCGCCGCTGAGTCGCGATGTCGAATGCGCTGACGCTGTTGTCGTGCCCGTTGCTGACATACAAACGCCCAAGCTCGGGAACATAGAGAATCGAGTCCGGGTCTGGGCCGCCTGAAGGAAGCGTGCCGACCGTGCGCAAGCTGTCGAGGTCAAATACGGTAATGGTGTCGGCGCGGCCGTTCGTAATGAAACCCAGCTTGCTCGGTTCAACGAAGGCAAAACCATGCGCGCCGTCCGTGCCGGCAATCTCGCCAATCAGCGTGCCGGTATCCGCGTCGATGACCTGGACGTGATTCGCGCGACTGACGAACAAGCGGCGGCGCACAGGCTCATAGCCGAGGTAGTCCCAACCTTCAGCCCCACCCAGCACGTACCGCTGCGCAAGCGCGTAGTGAGGGACCTTGACGATGGCAGTCTGCGGTGGGGACGCCGTCGCGTTAGTGGCTTCGGCTTCGGCTGCAGGCGCCACAAATCCCAGCAACAAAGATCCCAGTGACAAAGCGAGGACCGTAGCAGCAGCGCGACACAACGATAACGTCCAATGTCGCGCGAAAGATTGGACGAGAGGCAGCGGGACAATCTTCGGTCGTTTCATATAGAACTGTCTCAGGATCAGATCAGGAAAAGGCCACGCCGATACCGGCTAGCGGAGCATTCGTAAAGCGCAGTTCGATCCGGCAGCCGGGCTGGTTGTCCTTGATGCGGATCTCGGCGCCATGCACCCGAGCAATCGCAGCAACGAGGCTCAGGCCGAGCCCGTGCCCCGTTGCGATATGAGATTGCGTGCTCGGACTTCGGTAAAACGGTCGCAACACGGCCTCGCGCTCGCCTGCTTCGATGCCAGGGCCAGTGTCGTCGATCTGCAGCATTGGAAAGCCTGCGTGGACACCGGCCTTCAGGGTGATCAATCCACCACGCGGCGTGAATTTCAGCGCGTTGTCGAGCAGATTCTCAATCGCGCCAAACAACAGATCGACATCGCCGCTGACCCAGACCGGAATCGGCGTGTGCACGATCATCGACAACTCGCGATCCTCGGCCACCGGCTCGTACAGTTCGGCGACATCGCGCAACACCGTGTCGAGCGATACTGCATCGAAATTCGCACGCCGCCCGCCTGCCTCGATATCGGCGATCCTGAGCAAGGCAGTGAAGCGACTCAGCACGACGTCCGATTGGCCGATCGCCGCGTCGACCGCACTCGCGTAATCGTCAAGCGTGTTCGATCTGCGCCGTACGCGCTCGAGCCCCGCGCGAAGATGAGTCATCGGCGTGCGCAGGTCGTGGGCGATACCCGCACATACGCCACGCACTTCGTCCACGAGTCGCTCGATCTCATCGAGCATCGTATTGACGATCGAGGCGAGCCGATCGAGATCGTGGTTCGTCCCCCCCGTGGGCAAGCGTCGGTTCAACTGGCCCGACATGATGTCGCGGCTCGTCTCGCCGATTGCGCGAATGCGCCGGTTCGCCATCATGTTGAGTGCGGCACCGCATCCCGTCGCAAGCAACAACGTGAGCGCAAGGCCGATGCAAAGCGTCTTGACGAGCGTGCGGTCGAACACCTGAATTTCGTCAATGCCGTGCCCGACGACAATGCGCAGGCCGCTCCGGGTCGGAACAATGATGCCGCGGTAATGATTGCGCGCGCGCCGTGCGCCATCCGGCATCATCTGTACATAGTCGAACGGCGTACGGTCAGGCTCGGCAGGCAGATGGGTGACGTTGCCCGCGAGCCGGATGCCGTGCTCGTCGAAGACCCCATAGGGCCGGCTGCTCGCAATATCGCGCCGGCTCAGCGCATCAATGTTCGTGATGGCTTCGTTACGCCCGATCGACTGGAACTCGGCGACCTCGCCACGCAGCCGTTCATCAACCTCGTGAAGTAGATAACTGCTGGTGAGCCAGTAGAGCATGGCGAATAAGGCGACCGCCGAGCTCACGAACACGACCATCAGCCAGCCGAAGCTGCTCAAGTGAAGACGCACGGGAGACTTAGTCCGCAGCATGGAGGATATAGCCGACATTGCGTACCGTATGGATCATCGCCGGCAGGCGTCCGTTGAGACTCACCTTGCGGCGCAAATGGCCGATATGCATGTCGATCACATTGGTTTGCGCGTTGAAGTGGTAGTTCCAGACGGCCTCGAAGAGCATCGCGCGCGTGACGACGTGGCCACTGTGACGCATCAGGAACTGCAGGAGGCTGTATTCACGAGGCTTGAGTTCAAGCGTCACGCCAGCACGCAAGACGACGTGGAGGCTCGTATCGAGCGTCAGGTCGCCGACGCTCAGCATCGAGGGTTCGCTGCCGCCTGACTGACGTCGCAGCAAAGCGTTGAGACGCGCCGTGAGCTCGAGGCCGTCGAACGGCTTGGTCAGGTAGTCGTCCCCCCCCGCCCTCAGGCCCCGCACGCGCTCGTCGACCGCCGAGAGCGCGCTCAGAATCAGCACAGGCGTCTGCTTGCCGACGTTACGCAAGGTCGACAGGATCGACAGACCGTCGAGATCGGGCAGCATCCGGTCGAGTACGATCGCGTCAAACTCGCCATCGAGCGCGCGCAACAAGCCGTTGTGGCCGGTTGACACGCGTTCGACCGCGAAGCCGTAGTCTTCCAGCACAGCGGTTACCTCAAGCGCCGTGCCGGAGTCGTCCTCGACAACCAGCACGCGCTGCGTATGCCCGCCTGCACGGGTCACCGATAGTTCACTTGCCAAGCGGATGCATCCCCAGTTGATCTAGTGCGAGTGGGCCGGACAGATTTCGTGTGGGCGTTCCGGCAGCCGCTGGCGTCAAGGACGAGGCCGAAGCCGGAGACGAAGCTGAAACACGGACAGACATCCAGCGCATGGCCGGCAACACCGGCGTCCCTTCCTGCGCGACGGCTTCGAGTGCCTCGGGTGGCACGCCCAGCGCGGCCAGAATGGTGGGCGCGACCTGCGTCGTCGAGACGGGGTAGCTGACGCGAAGGCCTCGGTTCACGAGCCGCGGATTGGACAGCAGCAGCGCGACACGCACGTCGTCCTCGTGGAAACCGCCGTGCTCGGCGAGCTTACCGTCACTTGGCGACGTGAAGATGACACCGTCGCGCGAAACGATGACGATATCCGGCGTGCGGCTGTCCTGTGCGGGCGACGGAAAGCGTTGCGCGAGCCGCTCACCGCTGATGACATCGGCAATCCCGAGTTCACCCGCATGCTCACGCAGTGCGGCTGTCACCGCAGCCGTGGTCGATGCGTCATGCAGCCAGACCAGCGCGCCATGGTCGGTCGTCAGTTGCGCGAGAGCGCCCGGTGCGGCGGCATCGATCACCGCGCTCACCCGATGTTCGTCGATCTTGTCGAGCAGCGCGGGATCGATCGGACCATTGCCGTGTTTGGCGGTGACGATGACGAGGGTGTCGTCGCGCAGACGCTTTCGGTCGAGTTCGACCATGAAACGCGCGAGCAGCGTGTCGACATAGGTGATCGCCTGATCCACACCTGGCGTCAGATCACCGTCCGCGTCGCGATAGCCGTAGAGCTTCTGGGCCACATTGACCGCTTGCATATTCAAACCGAACACACTCGGCACGGTCGTACGTCGGTGGCCATCGTGGGCCATGCCGTCGATTTCGTTCACGATCGCATCGGCCTTGAGGTCGTCGTAATTCTCCGTGCGAGCGAGCGAGCCCGTGATCCCCGGGGTCTTCGCCTCGTGCTGACCCTCATGGTTGGCGCCGATCTCAGGCAGGAACAGATCGTCGACACCGTGGCCTGACGGGCCTTCAACCAGCTCGTAAGTCGGATGCTTGTCGGTCCACGCGGTGTAGCCACCCGCCGCGCGAATCGCCTCAAAAATCGTATTGACCCGCAAGAAGGTATGCGGATACACCGGTGTGCACCCGCGTTGCGGATCGCGCGGCAACTTGGCCGGATCAATCGTGTCGTGTCCATCTGCCGCAGGCAGGTCGAGCGATTCGTCATAGAGCACACGCGTGCCCAGACGACTGCAGTCGCTGCCGGGCGCGGCAAGCCTTCGATCATAAGAGTCGTCGTAGTAGACGCCAGTCACGGCCGGTGTACCGCCCGTCACCAGCGCAAGCAATCCGGGGAACGAGTCCGCTGGCTCGACGGTACGCGTGTTGCCATATTCGATGCCATCGTTGGCGAGGCGCGCGAGCGTGCTGCCGGGATGCGCGGCGATGAAATGGGCGAGATCGTCCGAGTGAAGACCATCTACGCTGATCAACAGCACATGATGGACGGGTGCATCTTGAGGCAGCGTGGCGGCGAGACCGAACGACACATTCGAGAAGATCAGGGCAGCGGTAGCGATACGGAGAATCTGTTTCATTCGGGGTCGTTGAGATTGAAAGTCACCCAGACCTGTTCGGGCAAGGTCTTCCCGGCCAGCGCGGCCTGGGGTTTGGGATAGGCGGCATCACGAACGGCGGCGAGCGCGGCACGATCGAGCAGGCCGACGCCACTCGAGACGACGACTCGCAGATCGGAGACCATGCCGTCGTGATACTCGAACGCAACACGCGTACGTCCTGCCATGCCCGCGAGCCGCGCCGACTCTGGGTAGTGCAGTGCGGCCTGGATCGCCGCACGCAGTGCACTCTCGAACGTCGCTTCACCTGCGGAAGGGGCGGGCGGCGGCGGGGGAGACGACGGTGCGGGCGGCGTGGCAGGTGCCTCGGTGGGCGTCGCCGAAGGCGAGACGGGTACGGGCGCTAGCGGCGGCGGTTCCGGCGTCGGACGCGGGGGCGCCGGGTGCACGGCTCGATGAACCGGCGTGACCGTGCGTACGACATGCTGCGGCTGAGGGGACGTCTGCGGTTTCGGCGGCGCAGGCGGGGTGAGCGGTGGCACAGGTACCGGCAAGGGTGCCGGTGCGATCGACAGCAACGTTACCTTCGGCTCGGGCGGCAACGGAGCCTTGTGCGTGAGCACCACGTAGCCGGCGCAGAACAGCACGAGCTCAATGACGAGCGCGGCTGCGGCCGCACGACGAATGCGTGTCCGATCCCGGTCGACACTCACAGGGATACTCGAAGCGTAGAGGCTTGCCATATCACTGCGCCACCGGCTCAGCCGCCAGTGCGACCTGCGAGACACCCGCCGTACGACACGCATCCATCACGACGACGAGTTTCTGGATCTGTGCCTCCTTCGAGCCTGCGATCGTTACGACCGTGTGCGACACGTCCGGCCGCTTCGAAAGCATCGCCGTCAATTGGGCCGCGCTCATCACCTGCCCGTCCACCGACAGACTCCCATCCGTCGCGAGCGTCACCATGACCTTGGGCGGTGGCAGCGACTGCGCGCTCGCGCTCGAAGGCAACTGCGTCCTCAGGCCCGCGTTCGGAATCATGTGCAGCGTGATCATGATGAAGAACACCAGCAGGAAGAACATGATGTCGATCATCGGAATGATCTCGATACGGGCCTTGCGCGCCTCGAAATACTTCATCGTCACGCCCCCTGATGCGCGAGCGATCCGCCTGACCCACGCGCCATCTCGCGCGTATCCCTCGGGTGCTCACCCGCCGCACCGGTCATGCGATTGACGAGCGCCGCCTTGAGCGTTTCGAGCTGATGCACCACCGAACGCACCCGGCTATGCAGGCCGTTGAAGAAGACCAGACCGATCATCGCGACAAACAGGCCTGAGGCCGTCGCAATGAGGGCTTCGGCGACCCCACCGGTTACCTGCGTCGGCGCATTGCCCGGGTTCGAGAGAACCTGGAAAGCGTTGAACATGCCCAGGATTGTGCCGAACAGGCCAAGCAACGGTGCGAGCGTCACGATCGTGTCGAGCACCCAGAGCAGCCTATCGATGCGCGGGGCTTCACGCATGATGACTTCCTCGAAACATGCATCGAGTTCCTCACGGGCGCGCGTGGTACCGAGCCGCGCGGCCGTAGAAAAGATCCGTGCCAGCGGCAGGCCCCGATAGTTCTCGGCCAATGCGCTCAGTGCAGCCACATCGACCTGCTCGATCCGGTCGAGCTGGTCGAGTGCGGAGGCACCGCCCCCGGCCACGCGATGCAGGAACCAGAAGCGCTCGATGATGATCGTCAACGCGATAAACAACATCGCGGCAATGACGTAGAGCACACCACCCGAGTTGTTCGCGAGGTGCATCAGGGTGTCGACAGTCATGGATTCAAACTCCTCTTAAAAGTCGGTGGACACCGTTCCGACAAAAGCCCGGCCCGGAATCGTCCAGTACAGCGGCGTGCTGTCCGCTGCCGTGAAGCCGGCAAGCGCGTCGATGCTGGTCCGGTTGAAGATGTTGTCGACTTCGAAACCAATGCGCGTGTCATGCATCCACGAGGCCAGATTCTTGATCGTGTAGACCGCCGAGAAGTTCGTTACCGAGAAACCACCAATCGGTTGCGCGTCGCCTGTGTCGCCGAACTGATGGCCGACAAACTTGGTGAGCAGCGAGCCATAGAGCGGCCCATGCTCGTAGAGCACGCCGGCAGCAGCGGTCATCTTCGGTGCGTTCGGCAGCCAGTCGTTGGTGTCCTTCTGCTTGGCCGAGTTGAACGTCAGGTTGCCGTAGAGGCTGAAGCCGAGCCCCGCGTAGTACGTGCCTTCGGACTCGAAGCCCTTGTAGACCGCGCCACCCGCATTCGTGAAGATCGTGTTGCCACCGACCGTGCGACTCGTGACTGCGTTGCGGAAGTTGATGTAGTAAAGGTCTGCCGACAGCGTCATGCGATCGGTTTTATAGGTCGTGCCGAGTTGGTAGTTGTCGGTCTGTTCCGGATCGGGTTGGCCCGAAACACTCGCGTTCTGCACATAGAACACGTTGAGGTTTGGCGCGAGGAAACCCTGTGCGTACTGGAAGTAGGCACTCCAATTTGAGTTGATTTGGTCGTGCACCTGCAGCGAAGGCAGCACCTTCGTCCAGGTATGACTGAAGTCCGCCGGCACGCCCGAACCCTGATTGATCGGCGCGTCGATATCGCGGTTGAACGAGAGATACTTGACACCTGGCGTCACCGTGATGCCGAACGGCAATTCCCACGCGTACTGCACGTACGGTTCGAAGGTGAGAAACGTGTCGTGCATCGTGAAGTTCAGCGTCTGCTGTGCGAAGTTCAGCGAATCGTCGACGTTGAGGTTGTCACGGAAATTGGATTGATGCGTGAGCCACGCACCGACCTGCAACTTGCCAGGACCGATCTGACGTTCGGCAGTGAGGATGTCCCCGAAGGCGCGATAGTCGTTGGCGATCTGCTGGCCCGGCACATTGGTCGGACCGAAGGCGGTGCCATTGGGAGTCTCGCCGTTCGGATCGAGGCCGTTGAACCCGTCGTGGTAATACGCGTAGGTGTAGGCCTTGTTGTCGATCTTCCACTCGGCGACCTTGGTCTGGATATCGATGTACTCGAGGTCCGTATTGATCTGGTCGAAGTTGTAGCCGTAGAACGACTGACTGCCCGGATCGCTCGACAGGCCGAAGTCCGGACCGAACTGATGGATCTGCGCCGCCGTCGCGCCGAGCGACACATTCTGGTGGATGCGGTTGTAGTTCGCGTAAATCGTCAGAAGCGTGTCGTCGCCGAGCGGTTTCTCGAGCTTGAAGTAGACGTTGTCGCGCCGCTGCGCCGCATTGGTCAGATAGCCGTCGCTGCCCACGTGGTTGTAGCCGATCACCGCGCGCGCGTCGCCCCATTGCTGCATGTCGCCCGTGTTCAGCGAGACGCCTGTGAGCCACGTGTTGAAGCTGCCATAAGAGCCGAGCACCGAGAAGCCCGGTGTCATCGTCGGTTCCACCGAGGTCACCGCGATGGTGCCACCGAAAGTCGCGAAACCGATCTGCGACGCGTCGCCCGGACCCCGGTCGACCTTGATGCCACCGATGTTCGGCGACATAAAAAACGACGTGGAGTGATGCGTAAAGTCGTTCGAGTCACCAAACGGAATGCCGTCAAATGTGACGTTGTACTGCCCATCCTGGAAGCCGCGGATCGTCGTGCTTTGCGACTCCATCAGACCCGCGCCGTTTGGATCGATGTTCGAGACGCTCGGGGCGATCTGAATGATGTCGCTATAGTTCGACGTCGGTGCCGTGCTGTTCTCGATGTAGTGCCGGCTGATGATCGACTGCGGCTCGGTAGCGCTGAGGGAACCCTGAGTCGGCGCCTGGGCAGGCGCCGTTTCAGGATTGACCGCGGAGGAGGGGGTGGCGCCTGGCGCCGCAGCGGCCGAGCTCTGGACGGAGCCGAGATCTCCCGATGACTGCGCAAAGGAGAACTGTGCACCGGCGGCACAGAGAGAGGCGATAACGAACTGCGTGATCGGTTTCTGGCGGAGTTGTGATCGTACCCGTTGCATGTGTCGGCGTCCTTGTTGTCGAGTGGCCGTAAGCGATAAGCAATCGAGGCGCGATGTTATCGATGCACAATTAACCGGCAGTGATGGGTATCTTACGAAGTTAAGGTTTGTCTTACGGAATGCTAACGGCGGCAATGGAGATTCGATCAGAGCATGGGGAAGCGGGCTGTCTTCACCGAACGGGCATCTTCAAAAAAAGATCTCTCCGCGTGCATGCGCGACGCATCGCCTGGCGAGGATGTCCGTCGGGTCGACGAGATGCACGATCTGTCCGCTAGCAGAACCGAACGTACTTTGCGATAGAAGCAGCGGCAGTTCCGTGCAGCCGAGAAGGATCACCTCGACACCCTGCTCGACGAGGTCGTCGACTGCCGCCGTAATGTCTTCGATACACTCACCGGTGGTGAATCCCGCCTTCACGCCGTACTGTCCATAGATCGCGTTCATGACGCGTGCCTGTAGGTCCTCTTTAGGGACGACCTGCGTCAGCCCACACAATTCAAGCGCCTTCCGGTACACGCCGCTCGTGATCGTGCCGGTGGTTGCAAGCAGCCCCACAGTGCGCAGCGCAGGAAACATCGTACGCAGGTACTCGACCGTCACCGTCAACATGTTGACGATCGGTACGTTCAGATAGGGCTGGATTCGCTCGACGAACGCATGCGCCGTGTTGCATGGAATCGCGATGATGTCCGCATCGCCCTCCTCGAGTTTTTTGCACGTCGCGTAGAGCGATACGGTGGGGTCCGGACCGTCGCCCACCAGATTTTCCGTACGGTCCGGGATCTGCGGGTTCTGTTCGACCAGCAGTTTGATGTGGTCCTGATCGCGAGTGGCGGGCGTATTGCGCACAACCTTTTGCATGAAGTCGACAGTCGCAGCGGGGCCCACACCGCCCACGACGCCGACCTTGAATTCACGGCCACGCGAACCATACCGCCCCGCTGCCACGTATTGCGCATACACCAGGTTCGAATCGATCAATGGAACGCCCAACGGTCCGATCTGCTCGGCGACCAGATTGATTTCTGTCAGACCCGGCAGGATCACGTCCACGCCTTGTGAAACCAGATCCTCACAAGCTTCGCGCAACAGATCGACGGGCCGACCACTGAGGATGCCACTTTTGATACCCTCTTCGCCATACACCGCACGCGTGACTGGATCGACATCGCCTGCGGCCTGCTGGCGTGGATGGAATACCTCGAACTCCGGTGCGGCGAAATAGTGTTCGAACAGCCGCTCATTGCGGAGGTAGTCCGAGGTCAGCACACCGATCCGGCGTGCTCCCGGGAGGCAGTGCCTCACGTGCTCGCACAACCCATCGAGCATATCGACGATCTTCAGCGACGCATTCTCCTGCAACTCATCGATGAACGTGTGACTCAGAAAGCAGGGCAGTACCACCGTCGTGACGCCTCGCCGTTCAAAGTCACGAATCATGTCGAAGATATAGAGTTTGCGCGCCGTGGTCGCGGCACGCGATGCACCCGGGTTTCGAAACGGGTGCTGCTCAAAAACGATGTCGAAGTGCTCGGCATCGCTGCGTGCCGGCGTCGCCTTGACGAGTTTAAAAAACACATCAGCTCCCGCAAGTGGCCCTAGGCCCCCAACGATCCCGAACGAACGCCGGGCCTGCACCATCGTTGCTGTCACTGCGCATCGGCCTGAAGTTGCTTGAAGCCCGCGCCGACTTCGGCGTGTACGCCGCTGCGCCGCGCCTCCCATTTCGCAATCACGGCGGTGGCCACACTGTTGCCAATCACATTCGTCATCGTGCGACCCATGTCGAGTATCTGGTCGATCGCGAGCACCATCACCACGCCCGCCGCGGGCAGATGAAACAGCGGCGCCACTGCTGCAACCACCACGACCGAGCCACGCGGCACACTGGCCATCCCTTTGCTGCTCAACATGAGCACCAGCAGCATGAAGATCTGCTGCGACAGCGGCATGTCGATACCGAAGGCCTGTGCAATAAAGATCGCCGCAAACGACTGATACATCATCGAACCGTCGAGGTTGAACGCGTAGCCGAGCGGCAAGGTGAATCCCACCACCTTCTTGTCGACACCAAATTTCTCCAGTTGCTCGGTCAGGCGCGGGTAGGCCGCTTCGCTACTGGCAGTCGAGAATGCGAGCATCGCGGGTTCGCGCACGGCCTTGAGCAACGCACCGATTTTTTTGCCGAGGAACAGATAGCCCACCCCGATCAGGATCGCCCACAGAAGGACCAGTCCCAGATAGAACGAACCGATCAACTTGCCATAGGTGAACAGCACCCCCAGACCACGCAACGTCACCGCCGAAGCAATCGCACCAAATACACCGACCGGTGCGGTGCGCATCACGTAGTCGGTCAGCTTCAGCATCACCGGCACCATGCCGTCGATCGCCTGCAAGACCACCTTGACCCGAGCGTCATGCTTGAGCGCACCCAGGCCCAGGCCGAAGAACACGGAGAAGACGAGTATCTGCAGGATGTCGTTGCGCGACAGTGCGTCCACCAGACTGGTCGGGAACGCATGCGTGACGATGTCCTTGAAGTTCAGGCCCGCGGTGTTGAGACCTGTGTTCACATCGCCGCCGCTCGCTACCATATGCAGTCCCGCGCCCGGTTGCAGCGCGTTGGCAAGCACGAGTCCCAATGCGAGGGACACCAGCGATGCGCAGACAAACCAGCCCACCGTGCGCACGCCAATGCGGCCGACGTCCTGGCCACTGTCCATACCGGCCAGCCCGGAAACCAGCGTGGCAAACACGAGCGGCGCGATGATCATCTTGATCAGCCGTAGAAAGATATCGGTGATGATCGAGAAATAGGCCGCCAGGGTTTTCGCGGCCTCCGCGTCGGCGGCATTCGCGTGGCACACATAGCCGGCGACGACCCCGAGTACCATGCCGAGGGCAATATAGAACGTGAGGCGGTTTTTCATGTCGATCCTTTTCTTCATCGCAGACATCCTTCCGGACACGTCGCCCAAGAGCGCGAACGTGTGTAGGCATCCCCTCTCCGTGTGGCCTCGCAGCAGGACGGAGAAGACTTGGACGGATACTAGAAGTGAAAGAAATAAACGTGATGCGGCCTTGACATCGGGTTATGCGGCGGCCGCATACCCGCAGTGAGTCCGTCACCGCGTTGCTTCAGGTCGCTCTACGGGACTCCAGATATGCCCACAGATCCTTGAGCAGCGGCATATCGTTGTTTCGATCGCGGTAGAGCCTCAACTGCAGATCGAGCTGCCAGCTTCGATCGCCGGCGGCCACCAGCGTGCCGTTGTTCAACTCGGTCTCGATCAGGCTCTTGGGGAGCCAGGCAATGCCTTCACCTTTGAGCGCGAGCATCTTCAGCACATCGGCCATGTCGGATTCGAAATGGGGACTCAACACCGGCTTCCTGGTCGCACGCTGCAGCAGCAGGTTGAAGCAGCGGCCGAAGTAGGTGGTCGAGCTGTAGCCGATCAGCGGTAGCGGACGGCTCGGGGTGCCGGGAAGTCTGAACGAGGGTGTGGAGCGCTGGTTGGGCGTGCAGACCGGCAGGAAGATGTCGCGACCGACGCTGAGATGGGGGTAACGGGTTGAGTCGAGATGAAGTGGCAATTCCGGATGCTCGTAGGCCAGCATAAGCTCACAGTTGCCATTGACGAGCATCACAATCGAGTCGTGGACGTTGGTCGGTACGACACGCACCCGAAGCCGGCTAAAGCGGCTTTGAAGCGATTGCAACCAATCCGGTATGAAACCCACGGCGATCGCGTGCCCTGCCGCGATTTGCAAGCCGGTGCCGGGCATGCGCTGTTCGCTGCGGATGATCGCGCGCGTATCCAGTAGTTTGCCGAGCATTTCCTCGGCGGCTTCGCGGAAGAGTCGACCTGCGGGTGTCAGCGTGAGCGGAAAGGTGCTGCGGTCGATCAACTCCGCGCCGACCCATTGTTCCAGCGCTTGAATACGCCGGCTCAGGCCAGACTGGGTGACGCTCCGGAGTTCCGCCGCGCGCGAGAAACTCTGGTGCTGCGCGAGCGTGATGAAATCTTCGATCCACTTGACTTCCACTTTGGCTCCTTAGCGGTGTGCAAGTGGATCGGTCTAGAGGGGTCCACGGCGCTTGATTTTAGACTAGCCGTTTTTTTATTGGCAATAGTCGGAGGGAGAGGCCGCCTTCCGAGCGGCTCTTCTCAAAACCTCGATCAAGCCAGTCGACGCATAAACCCCGGCAAATCCGGTTCCGGCAATACTGCCAGGACCTTGAGCCGCTGCAGCGTTCGTTTTTGCCCCGCCTCCAGATGAACGCGCAGCGCGGCACCCGCCGCTTCGATCTCGCCGTCGATCAGGTGTCGCAGCACGGTTCGATGTTCGATCAGCGTGTTGAATTCCGGATGAAGGTTGAATGCGTTGTAGAACGCATGATTGACCGTCAACGGCATATGCGCATGCCCGATGTTATCGAGCAGCTTCTTGTTGGGCGCCTCGCGCAGGCAAGCCACATGCAGGGCATTTTCGATCTGTTGTAAAGCGTCAGCATCGACCGTGTCCGGATAGTCGATCGCCCGCTCAACCTGGGCAAGTGCCACCACCAGGGTGTCTTTCGAAAGAAGCGGCGCACTCGCCATCAACGCAACCGGCTCCAGCAGCGAACGCAGCTCATAGTCGTGCTTCACCGCCCGCGCCGTCAGCGGGCCGCAAAGCCAATGCGAATACGCGGATTTTTCGACAAGACCCAGATCGCGCAAGCGGCTTAACGCTTCGCGCACCGCGCCGCGGCTCACGCCAAATGTTTCGGCGGCCTCCGACTCATCGATGCGAAAGTGACCGAAAGCGATGCCAATCGATACGGTGGCTTCCAGCGCGTGATAGATGCGCTCGCTATTGGACGGGAGCGTCAGCGGCGCGGGTGCTTCGTCGAAGCCCAGTGTCTCTTCCGAAAGCGGCGTGCGAAGAGGGAGTGTGGCGCCTTTATCCGGGCCCCCCACAAGATAGCCGCGCCCTTCGAAGGTGTGCAGCAGGCCATCGGCATGCAGCATCTCGAAGGCCTTTCTCACCGGCACACGACTCGTACCAAAAATCCGGGCGACAGGACCTTCAAGCAGCACGAGTCCCGGCACGATCTTCCCGAGCGCGATCGCATTCTTCAGTTGATCGTATATCAGCCGGTAGCGAAGCCGCGTGTCCACATCGCCTGCTGCTTCTTCGTTCTCGGTGTCTATCACCGGGTCGGCCTCGGAAGGGCGGGCCGATTCTTTTGCGCCAGCGCGTCTTGTCATCTTCAAATGAGAGTGCGTCGTCACGCGCGCATGAACTCGGCCCAGCGGCGCACCAGATAATTGTGCTCGTCCATCACTGAGTCCCACACCGCGATGCGGCCCATGCGCGCGACATAACCACCGCCGTCGCGGCGCTGGCCGGTCGTCACCAGATGCTGGGTGGTCGGCCCGGGCAACTCGCCGGGAGCGGGTTTGCCATCGTACCAGTAAGACCACTCCGCGTCGTTCATGTGCTCGCGTGAACGCTCCGGGTTGGATATGTAGAAACCCTGGCGCGCCATGCTTGCCCCTGCCCACCCTTCGAGCCACCAGTTCAAATATTCGTATGCCGCATCCAGCGTGCGTCCGCTTGTCGCCCGCGACAGCGACATACCGCCAAACCACGCACGATAGCCTTCTCGGGGGCTAGCGAGCTTGAAACGAAGCCCGGCCCGCTCGAGTTCGACCGTGGCCGGCGACCAGATACTCTGGATCGCCACCTTGTTCGAGATCATCAGTTGCGCCGCTTCGGCGAAGCTCGACCAGAAACCCGCAAAATGTCCACGGCGCTTGTACTCGATCAGCGTCGCGATCAGCGCGTCGATCTCTTCAATGGTCAGGTTGCCGATGTCTGCGAACTTCATCAAACCGCTCGCTTCCACCGCGAGGGCCGCGTCGATGGCTCCGATCGCCGCATCCGCCTGCAATGCTACACGACCCGCGAGTTCGGGTGCCAGCAACCAGGCCCAGCTCTCGCCACGCTCGATGAGGTCTTCGGGCAAGGTGTCGTCGAGATAGACGAAGCTGTCGGCATTGTGCGTTAGCGGCAGCATGCTGATGCGTTCGGTGGGTTTGCGTCCGAGCGAGTTGTCGGGCTGCACGTATAGCCGGTCGACGGGAATGCTGCCCGCGCCCGCGCACGCCCGGCGGCCAAGACGCCCCGTGCGTGGCAGCGAATTGATTTCGTCCCACCGGGGAATACGTTCGATGTCGATCGGCTGGAGCGCCCGAGCCGGCCACAGGCAGTCGATACTGTGGAACCACTGGTCGTAGATTTCGTAGCTTTCCGGGTGCATCACGCCATTGCGCTGCACGGATGACCCGTCTTCGACGATGAAACGCAGCTTGATACCGAGATCGCGTTCAGCCTCGACGCGGATATGTTCCTGCAGCGTGACCGAGGTGCCCAATACGCGCAACTCGACCTTGCCCGGGTGAATGGCAGGTGCGGAGGGTGAATGGCTCGAGCGTGTCAATGGGCAAGGTCAGGTAGCGGGTTCTTCGAGTGCTGAGCGGAAGCGCCGGTACGATGCTTCGATCTGCTTGCCCTCGAGCCCTTCGGTGATGAAGACGAGACGCGTGGCGCGTATTTCATCGGGCCATGTGTCGAGATGCAGGACAGGGTGAACGAGATGCTGGACCGCGTGCAACACGGCCGGCCCATCCGTACCCTCGATAGCGAGCAAGCCTTTTACGCGCAAAATCTTATCACCGTGTCGGTTCAGGAGCATCGTAAACCAGAGCGTGAAGACCTGCCAGTCGAGCGGCTCGTCGATCCGAATGCAACTCGATTCGATGAGCCGTTCGTGCTCGCCTCGATGCGCGAGACGGCGGCCGGTCGCACTAAAATCCACGGAATGCGCGCCAAGGCGGCTGATCAATCCGGGGGAGCTTGCGGGCGCGAACAGAAGATCGAGCAAGACGTCAGTGTCTGTGCTGCGCAGCACGACATCAGCCGCAGGATTGAGCGAAGCGAGGTCGCACGACAACCGCGCTAGGTCCGCCCGAGTCACTAGATCGACCTTGCTGATCAAAATGCGATCCGCTGCGGTGAGCTGCGCGAGCCATTCCGGATGGCGCGCGCGCTGTTGCGCCGCGTTCAGCGCATCGACTACGGTGATCGTCGCGTTGAGCGTGTAGTGGCTGCGTATCACCGGATCGGCGAGCAGCGTGGCAATGATCGGTGCTGGGGTCGCGAGGCCCGTGGTTTCGAGCACGACGCGCGAGAAAGGTGGAACTTCGCCCCGAGCGCGGCGCGAGAAGAGCGCTGCGAGCGCGTCTTTCAGCTCGCCCCTGATAGAGCAGCAGATGCAACCATTGTCGAGCAGAACAGTTTGCGTTTCGACTTCACCCATCAACAGGTGGTCGAGGCCGACCGCGCCGAGTTCGTTGACGAGCACGGCGGTGTCGCGTGCCGCTTCGCCCTTGAGCACGTCAGCGAGTAGGGTGGACTTGCCGCTACCGAGAAAGCCGGTCACCAGGGTGAGGGGAATCACATCGTAGGCAAGGCTCACGCTGGCTCCGATGCAAACATGAGCAGCGGATCGAGTGGGCGACCGAGCATTTTTTCTGCCGCTTTCCATACCTGGGCGAAGTCATCGACCAGCTCGCTCGCCCCGGTCGGAGACGAGAGCACGAATGATTGCCCATGAAAATCATCGAGTCGCAGGCGCAATGGGATCAGGATCCGATTCGCGAGCGCGGCCTGGATGTAGCGTTGGCGGCGCGCGTTCGCCCCCTCCCCCGGCACGGTCGCACTCGACCAGTGACGGCCGCCACCGAGTAGTCCACACATGCCGCACATCGCATCTCTCCTTCAAAAACTCAGCAGCGTCACGGCATCACATCGCCAGAGTTCGGCCCCAGCGTCTGTCCGACGAACAGATTGCCGCCCGGATCCGAGGCCAGCAGCACGGCCGTGGGCGCGACTTCTTCCGGCCGCCCGAAACGCCTCAGGGGCAATTCCGCTGATTTTGCTTCCTTCCATGCCGCGCTGATGCCGTCGACCAGCGGCGTCTCGATCGGACCCGGCGCAATGGCGTTGACGAGGACATTGTCCGGCGCAACCTCGAGCGCGAGCGACTTCGTAAAACCAATCACGCCGGCTTTTGCCGCCGAGTAATGGCTCAGTTCCGCGCCGCCCTTGATACCGAGTTGCGACGCGACATTGATCACCCGCCCCCAGCGCTGCGCGATCATTGAGGGAAGCGCGCGCCGCGAGCAGAGAAACACACTGCGCAGATCGATGCGCATCATGTCGTCCCATATGGCCGTCGTCAGGTCGATACAGCGTGCCTGAGTCAGCATACCGGCGTTGTTGACCAGGATGTCGATGCCGCCGAAAGCCTCAATGCAGGTGTCAACGATACGGTTTGCATCCGCTTCGATACCCACATCTGCCTGAACGGTGTGCACCGTCACGCCGAGCGCGCGGCATCGATCAGCGTGCTGCGCCAGCCGCGCGCTATCGCGGTCCGCCAGGAGAAGGCGTGCGCCAGCTGCTGCGTAGGCTAACGCGATCGCAGCGCCAATGCCGCTCGCCGCGCCTGTGACGACCGCGCGCCGGCCGTCGAGAGAAAATGATTCCGTCATGGCGTGGTTCTCCTTATCCCGGCCACCGCACGGTGAGCCCGCCATCGGCAACGATCGCCTGGCCGGTGATGTAAGACGCGTCGTTGCTCGTGAGAAAGCGGATCAGCGAGGCGATTTCTGCGGGGCGGCCGACCCGCTTGAGCGGAATGCCGAGCGCTGCTTTCCGGAGCCCCTCAGGGCCGAGCGAGTTCACGGCATCGAGCGACTGCGGCGTTTCGATCAGCCCGGGAATCACCGCGTTGCAGCGGATGTTCCGGGGCGCGAGTTCCATCGCGACCGCGCGGCACAAGCCGGGCACGCCCGCTTTTGCGGCCGAGTAGTGGGTGTGGTTCTCCCAGCCGTACACGCCACCGGCAATCGACGAAATCGCGACCATCGCCCCGCCGTCCGACATATGACGGGCGGCCGCACGAAAGGTCCGCATCACGCCGGACAGATCGACATCGAGCATCTCAAACCATTGCTCGTCGAGCATATCCGTCAGCGGTGCGGCGCGCAGCAGGCCCGCGTTCGCCACAGCGAAGTCGAGGCGGCCAAAGCGCTCGATAGCGACCTTGGCAAAGGTCTCGACCTGTTCGGCCGATCGGACATCGACCGCCTGCATCACGCACTCGCCGCCCGCTTCGACGACCGCGCGCTCAGTCTCGCTGGGGTCGTGTGGATCGCCAGGGAAGTAGCCACCGACGACCCTCACACCCACGCTGGCATAGGCCAAGGCCAGCGCTTGTCCGATTCCGCTGGCCGCACCGGTGACAAGTGCGACCTTCTTCTCTGATTGCTCGCTCATGGCTTATTTGATCGCTTCCGGATTGACGTGCTTGGCGCACAAAATCAGCACACCCGACAGGAAACAGGGCACGGCGCCGAAATAGATCGCCGCGTGCATCCAGTCGACGCCGTGGTTGAGCATCGAGGTCACCCCGACGCCCGCGAGAATCGCACCCACCGGGCCCATCGCGTGGACGATGGAGCTACCGGTACCGCGAATTGAAGTCGGATAGCTTTCGCCAATGAAAAACAGCGCTGCCGAATACGGTCCGATCAGAAAGAAAAGTCCAAGGCTATAGAGCGCCACGACCACGCCTGTGCTGCTGGGTCCCAGCAACATGCCGGCGAACGCAAGTCCACCCAGCATCCAGCCGATGGCAAGCGTATTGCGCCGGCCGATCTTGTCACCGATCCAGCCGTGGCTCAAATAGCCGCAATAGCCGATCACATTGGACAGCACAAGGATCAGCAGCGAGTTCTCGAACGAGACGTTGTGAACGCGGGTCAGCACGGTGGTGCCGAGCACGCTGAACACCTGGATGGCCGACCAGTTCAGCAGAATGCCACCGCCTAGCACGAGGGTGGCGCGAAGGGCGTCGCCTCGAAACGCCTCACGCAGCCCCGCCCGACTATGCTGCTCGTAGTCGACTTGATGCTCACTCGCCAGCGACCGGGCGTTCCCGTCCTGACCGCCTTCGCGCAGTTGCTTGATGCGTTGGTGCAAGAGAAATTGCGGACTTTCTTTCAGGCGGCGTGTCATGAAGAAGATAACGACAGCCGGAAACGTCGCGAACACAAAGCAGCCTTGCCATCCGATCTTCGGCAAGAGGAGCGCAGTCAGTCCCGATGCAAGGAGTGCCCCGATTGGCCAACCACCCTGTACGAGGCTGTAAATGAAGCCCTTGTTGCGATTCAGTCGCGGGTCATTGGCCGCGGAGTACAACTCGTTGAGATAGGTTGCATTTACCGTTTCCTCGGCATAGCCCAGACCCGAAAGCGAGCGGATCAGCACCAGCGGCCACTGCCCCATTGCCCCGCCGACCACCGTCAGGCCCGAACACAATGCGGCCCCTGCCACCGTCCACAGCAGGCCCGCCTTGCGGCCGAGACGATCGAGCAGCGGTCCGATTGCAAACGCGATCACCGCGGTGCCGATCGCAACATACGTGGCAATTTCCGCCTGTGTCGGCGCATCCCAGCCGTAGTGCTTGCCAATCTCAGGAAGCAAGGTGCCGAACAAGATGAAGTCATAGACGGCAAACACCCACGCGAAGAATGCGACGACGGTCGCACGCTTGACATCGACCGGCAGAATCTTTTCGAGCGTGAAGCCCCCGGCGTACAGCGGATTCTCTTTCATTGGAATGTTCCCCGATTCGAGTGTGATCAGACGGATTTAGCGCGAGGGCTGCGGCGAAGAAAGTCGTCGGCGATTTCGTCGCAGGTGCAGAAGCGCACACCTGCGTGCGCCTTGAAGTGCGCGATCAGACGTTCGAGCATCAGCAGAACCTGCGGACGCCCTGCCACATCGGGATGAATCGTGATCGGAAAGACGGCGTAGTCATGCTCGCGATAGACCCAGTCAAACTGGTCGCGCCACATTTGTTCGATGTCTCGCGGGTTGACGAAGCCATGGCTGTTCGGTGACTTCTTGATGAACATCATCGGCGGCAGGTCATCGAGATACCAGTTCGCCGGAATTTCGACGAGGTCCGTTTCCTGGCCGCGCACAAGCGGCTTCATCCAGGCGCTCGGGTGCTTGCTGTAGTCAATCTTGGTCCAGCTGTCGCCCACTCGCACGTAGTACGGATGGAAGTCGTTGTGCATCAAACTGTGGTCGTACTTGATACCTTTCTTGACGAGCAGTTCGTTCGAGACATTGCTGAACTCCCACCATGGCGCAACGTAGCCCGTAGGCCGCCGGCCGGAGAGCTGCGTGACGAGCTCGATGCTGCGATCGAGCACCGCCTCTTCCTGCTCCGGCGTCATGGCAATCGGGTTCTCATGGCTGTAGCCGTGAATGCCGATTTCGTGACCGGCATCCGCAACGGCCTTCATCTGCTCGGGAAACGTCTCGATGGAGTGACCCGGGATGAACCACGTCGTTTTGAGGTTTTCGCGCTCGAACAGCTTCAGCAAACGCATCGAACCGACTTCGCCGGCGAATAGCCCGCGTGAGATGTCGTCGGGCGAGTCTTCTCCGCTATAGGAGCCGAGCCAACCGGCCACCGCGTCGACATCAATACCAAAAGTAATCAGGATTTCTTTGGCCATCCGAACTTACCTCTCTCGATCAAAATAAGGGGTGTCCCGCTGCTGCCGATCCGCGCAGCAGCGCGTCGTCGTTTTGCGCGACAGAGCAAGCGCAGGGGCGGAAAAGATCTCCATCTCATCAAGCCTTATAAATGTACTTCGTCAACAATGTACGTTTACATTTAACGGGTTCAAAATGGAACCAGCTATCAGGGATTACCCTTGATGAATTTGGGCGGGCGGGAGAAGGAACGAAGAGAAGCGCCGATTAACGGCTGCCGGATACTGCGACCATCGGGGAATGAGGGGCGTCGTTCTACGTCGTGGCGTGTCCGGGGGAATTTCCCCTCCGCAGACGGGCGATCCACGAGGGTCGGCTAGCGAACCGCGACGCACGCGATGAAGGGCAGCGCAAAAGCAGGGACGGCCGCTCACCTGGATTGTTCACGGCGACCTGATTGGGAAATGAGCGCGACACTGCGATACGGCCGCGGAACTTCAACCTCGGTTTTGTGCCGGCCTAACGCTTTCGCCGGGCACGCTTCCCACGCAATATGGCAAGCAATCGCTGAGTCCATTTCCGTGGCGCTTTGGGAAGAGGCACATGGTCAGAAGCCGCAGTGTCTTCCGCCATATTCGCCGCGCCGTGATACCCAGCATCTGTCTTATCTTTTTCGCGCTGTCGCACAACCACCTCCTCTAGGACACAAACGTTTCTTCAGGTCAGGCGAACGGTTCGATCTCAGATTACCAGAAGCGGTCGCACGATGAGCAACGCACGGCTGCGTTGTAGACTGCCACTTCTACGCCCGTGGCGGCCAGACAAAACGGAGATTTCGATGTGCGACTTGGCCCAGTTTCTCGTGGACCATCGCAAATACGTGCGAGTGGCAGGGGCGCTGCGATGACCACAACCGTTGTCATCGGCAAAACGTTGCTCGCGCGCGTCCATGCCGACTTAAACCGGCCTCATGCATTTGCGTCGGAACGCGTCGGCTTTTTGACATGCAGGTCGGAAAGGAACGGGGTCCAATGGACGATTCGCAGCGTCGCTTACGACCCTGTTCCAGACGGTGAGTATGTCGATGTCGCTTCAGTCGGAGCGGCCGTCAAGGGAAACGCCTTTCGACCTTCCCAGATGAAAGCGCGCGCGGAGCAGGTGAGCATTTTTCACATTCATCGGCACAACCATCACGGCACACCCCGGTTCAGCGCTGTCGACCGCCAGGAAGGACACCGCTTCGTGCCTGAGTTCATGGCGGTCAGACGTGAACTACCGCACGGCATCATCGTGTTGAGCTACGACGCAGCGCATGCACTTGTGTGGTTACCCGAGACGCCTCAAGAGGCCGCGGTCGGCGAGGTTGTGCTCGGGCTCGACTAGGGGCTTGAAGACGTGTTCGATGCTTTGGGCCAGCTACGACCCTATTGTCAGCCGGGCAACGGCTTAGCGGCTTCTATTGTATTGGGCTTCAAGGCCAATGAAGTTCGGTACGCGAAAAGCGTCCACGTCCTATCGCTGAAAAAAGCGTACGACGCGATGCTCTATCATTTAAACATCTCAATTTCTGATGATTGGCGCACCGATGTCCAAACTCGATTTGTCAAAGTTCGCGCGTTGCACCTTGCTCGAGGGGCCAACTCCAATTCAGCATCTTTCCCGCCTGAGTGCTCATCTGGGTAGCGTGAATGTGTTCGTCAAGCGAGATGATCTAAATGGCTTGGGTGGTGGTGGCAACAAGTTGAGAAAGCTTGAGTTCTTGATAGGCGAGGCGCTGGCGGCGAACGCGGATACGATCATCACTGTCGGAGCCCGGCAGTCGAACCACGCCCGGCTGACGGCCGCGGCCGCAGCGCGCGTCGGTCTTCAATGCGAACTCGTCCTGACGAGATCGGTGCCGCGTTTCGACGCTGACTATCTGAACAATGGAAACATCTTGCTCGACGACCTATTTGCGGCGCGTGTGCACGATCTTCCCGGCTCGACCGACGCACTGAAGTTTGCCGATGAACGTGCGAGTGAACTCCGGCTTCAAGGACGCAAGGTCTACGTGTGCCCACTCGGTGGCTCAAGCCCGATCGGGTGTCTGGGCTATGCGGATTGTGCTGCTGAAATGCTCAATCAAGCGAGTGCGGCGGGCCTGTCCTTTGATCGTATTGTGGTGCCCAATGGAAGCGGCGGAATGCAAGCTGGACTCGTTGCCGGCATTGTCGCCATGGGTCTCGATCCTAATTTGATTTCCGGGTTCACTGTCTATGGCGATGCCGGTAAGGCTCGCTCCATAACACTCGACAAAGCTGTCCAGACCGCTCGACTCATAGATGCGAAGCTGACCGTGGATAGCGATGCCATCTTGATCGACGAGAGCCAGCTCGGACCCGGGTACGGAATCCCAACCGACGCGATGCGCGCGGCGGTTCGCTTAGTTGCATCGATGGAAGGTCTGCTGCTGGATCCGGTATACGGCGGAAAGGCATTTGCTGGCCTCCTTGAAGGCGTTGCCTCGGGCCACTATCGCGCAGGCGCGCATATCCTGTTCGTTATGACCGGCGGCCTTCCCGGCTTGTTTGCGTATCGAAGCGAATTCTAGCTATTCGCGAGGAACCGGAAACAAGATGATCGGATGAAAGCAATCTCAAAGTCTGAAGTGCAGGCCGGATGACCACGCGTCGGATACGGCGGCGGTCCGGATAAAATGTGATCTTCGTGATACATTAAATGCGCTTAATGGCTTACGAACATAGCATCATGCCGACTCCCCATACTCCATCTTCGGCCGTCCACCGGGCTCTGCACAAGCTGGGCTCGGATATCCACGATGCAAGGCGTCGTCGCCGTCTGACGATGGCAGTTGTTGCCGAGCGCGCCTTCACATCCAGAGCGACTCTGCAGCGTGTCGAGGAGGGCGATCCAAGCGTGAGTTTTGGCATCGATGCGGCTGTGCTGCATGCATTGGGGTTCCTCGATCGGCTGGCCGACCTTGCCGAGGCCGCCTAGGATACGGTGGGGCACGCGCTGGCGGCCGCGGCACTGCCCCAACGTATCCGTATTCCTCTGAGCGCAGTGACAGGCGACCATGGCTGATGTCGAGGCGAATTTCGATAAGTGCGCAACCACGGCTTCCTGTGGGCGGGACACAATGGTTGAGTATTGTCGCCGGCCTTTGACCTCAATCCGACGGCGATCGACGTGAAGGCGCGCATCGTCACGACCAATATCGATCTCGACGAAGGGACTTGTGCGGTCGATCTACTGGAAAGCGCAGCAGAGTTCTTCGGCCTGTCGCTAAAACAGGCGCGGGCAACGATCCGGAAAGTCGCCGACGTGATTCGTACGTGGGCAGGAGTCGCCCAGGAAGTCGGCAGCAAGCGCGCAGAGATCGCACGCATGGCGAGTGCCTTCGAGCACGACGATCTTCGCGCTGCACTGCCACTCTGACCTCGATGCAACTCTTTGACGGTGACAACCGGTCGCGCCAGAATCAAAAAACGCTTTAAGCCTATCGCACTGCCAGGGAGCACGAATGGAAGCAACGCCACCGGGCGAACTATTGCAAGACGCCGCTCAACGAGCCATCGCCTACTTGCAGTCCGTCCCTCACCGGTCGATCACCCCCTCCCCTCAGGCACTCCTGCGTCTCGGCGAACTGAACCATCCGCTTCCTCAAACGGGCGTCGACGCACGCGAAGTTTTACGTCGCCTCGATGAAATCGGATCTCCTACGACTGTCGCTACAACAGGCGGCCGATATTTCGGCCTGGTGATCGGCGGCACGTTGCCCGCCACTATCGCCGCAAACTGGCTTGCCGCAGCATGGGACCAGAATGCCAGTTTTCGGTGGACTTCTCCGATCGCCGCGACTCTGGAGGACGTGTCGCTGCAATGGCTGAGTGACCTGTTCGGCTTGCCGGACGGCGTCGCCGGCGCCTTTGTCACCGGCGCCTCGATGGCAAACATGTCCGCGCTCGCGTCCGCCCGCCACGCCCTTCTCTCCCGTCTAGGCTGGGATGTGGAAGCCAAAGGACTCTATGGCGCACCCGAGCTCCGCGTAGTTGTCAGCGAGGAAGCCCACATCACCATTTTGAAGTCGCTTTCACTGCTCGGTCTGGGGCGCGAACGGGTCATCCGGGTTCCGACCGACCATCGCGGGCGACTGAAAATCGAGAGCCTTCCAGCGCTCGATGACCGCACGATTGTCTGCATCCAGGCCGGCAACGTGAACACCGGCGACTTCGATCCTGCGGCCGAGGTCTGCCGGCGGGCCAGAGAAGCCGGAGCCTGGGTGCACGTCGATGGCGCTTTCGGCCTCTGGGCGCTCGCACATCCCGCCTTTACCGCTTTGACCGAAGGCCTGGCCATGGCCGATTCCTGGGCCACCGACGGGCACAAGTTGCTCAACGTCCCTTATGACAGCGGCATCGTCCTTGTGCGCAACGCCGCCGATCTCCGCGCGGCGATGTCGGCCAACGCCGCCTACCTAGCCGAAGGAGATGCAGGCGATCGCGAACCGTCTCACTACACCCCCGAATCCTCAAGGCGGGCTCGCGGCGTCGAGATCTGGGCGGCGCTTCTGAACCTCGGCCGGGACGGCATCGCGGGTCTGGTCGAGCGCACGTGCCGCCATGCGCGATCCTTCGCTAAGGGTCTGAGCGACCAGGGCTTCGAAATCCTCAACGATGTCGTGCTGAACCAGGTGCTCGTATCGTTCGGATCCCCTGAGCTCACACGCGCCGTGATCCGTCACCTTCAGTCCGAGGGCATCTGCTGGTGTGGCGGGACCGTGTGGCAAGGTCGCCCGGTCATGCGCATCAGCGTCTCGAATTGGGCGACCACCGAAGCGGATGTGCAACTGAGCATCGAGGCGATGGTGCGAGCCGCCAGGCAACTTCACGCCGAGTCATCGGCCTAATGCCCTCAGTCGGGCCGCAACACCGCAGGCGGCACGACAGTCTCGACAAGCCCGGTCTCCACATCGTAGACCAGGCCCGACACCATGAAGCCGCCCGGAAGTTTCGGGTTTGCCTTGAGCGCGGCCACATCGATTGCGACTGCCTCATAAGGATCGTCGATCGCGAGCGCGGCGAGACCTTCCTCCGGCACACCCATGTGCTTCGCCAGCAAGGCGGGTGCGTGATGGTAGCAACCAGAAATGCCACAGTGGGTATGGTGGAGAACCACCAGGTTCCACCCCGCGCCGACCTCTTCGCCGCCCGCTCGCGAGACCGTGCGCAGGATCGACATGGTCTCGAGCAGGGCCGGATTCACCCGTCCGCCAACGTTCCGGATGATGGCCGCTTCGCCCGGTTCAAGCTTGAAGATGTCCATGGGGTCGACGCGAGGATCGACGCAGCCGATGATCATCGTCTTGCGCGACGGAATGATCTTCAAGTCCGCAGAGAAACCGGTTTGGGCGAATTCGGCATTTCGCCGGGTCAAAGTTTCGAGAAAATTCATGGTGACCTCTATCGTTGATCGGTAAAAATGGCGTCAGGCGCGTTGGGGCAGTCGCGTCGACATCTTCGACTGCAGCCCCTTCGGGTCGGCAGTGAAGGCTTCGTAGATACTGCGGGATTGCGCACCGGCGACGACCTCGTCGTTCGTGCCGGCTTCGATCGCGTCCAACGCATCGGTCACAACTTCGTGCGGCGTCATACGCGGCTCGGGCAGCTTGGCGCCCATCGAGGTCTCTGTCTGGACCGCGAGCACGCCGATCACCTGCGTACCCTGCGCACCCAACTCGGCGCGCAGGCTGCGAGTGAGTGACAGTCCTGCCGCCTTGGAGGCCGAATAGGTCCCTGCCATTGGCAAGCTGACCAGCGAAAGCATCGACAGCATGTTCAGCAACGCACCACCGCCCGTCTTGGCCAGCACAGGAGCGAACGCACGAGTCAGCGCCAGGGTGCCGAAATAGTTGACCTCCATTTCGCGCCGCGCGTCCTCCATGTCGGGGGCTGAGATCGCGCCGTCAAAACCGGCGTAACCCGCATTGTTGATCAGCAGCGTGACGTCGGCCGCGACCGATGCAGCAGCTGCAACCTGGTCGACGTCGGTCACGTCGAGCGGCAACGGCACCAGCCGTCGATCGCCCCCCTTGAGAAGCTCGCCGAGCGACGTGGTATCCCGCGCCGCGACATAGATCTTCGACGCGCCGCGCCTCAGCAGTTCCGCGACGAACGTACGTCCGATGCCACGATTGGCTCCCGTGACAAGCACGACAGAATTTGAAATGTTCATGATGTAGACCCTTTGAATTTGATTGAGCGAGCTGGCGGATTGCGCTTCGCCTCAGGCAAAGCGCAATCCACGGATGTCATGCCGCGTTGAGCTTGTCGGCGTGGAGCCGGGCGAATTCGCCAACCGTCATCGGGCGCCGGCCGGTCAGCTTTTCGATGTTGTTGTCGGCACCCGCCATATGGCCTTTTTGGTAGTCCGCCATGGCGCCGCGAAGATGCTGAACGATGTAAGGAGGCACACCCATCACTTCGATCGAGCTGCAATATTCGGCGATCGGGAGATCCTGGAAGACGATCTTGCGGCCCAGCGCTTCAGACAATTCCGCCGCCATCTGCTCATGGTTCATTTCAACCGGACCCGACAGCGGGATCGTGGTGCCGATATGCGCTTCGGGGTTTTTCAACAGCGCGGCGACCGCACGGCCTTGATCGTCTGCGGCGATCGGTGAGTGACGACCGTTGCCGACCGGCATACGCAAAACGCCCTTTTGAAGGTACGGAAGCTGCCACGGGTAAAGCAACCACTCGAGGAAGTAAGTCGGGCGCAGATGGATCACGGGCAGCCCCGACCAGTTGAAAATTTCTTCAGCGATAAAGGAGTCACGGCACGAGTCGCTCGAGGATTCACGGTCTGCCGAACGCTGCGACAGATTCAAAACTGCTTTGACACCGGTTTCCTTCGCCGCTTGGGCAAAGTTCACTGTCGCGTTAATCAGCCCGGGCTGCACGGGCCATACGAAATAGGCAGCGTCCACATCTTTCATGGCGTCGCGAATCGTATTGATCTCGAGAAGATCACCGACGACGACTTCGGCACCGAGCGCCTCGAGAGCCGCCGAGCGATCATCTTTGCGATGCACCATCGCACGCACATCAAGACCCAGCGCGATCGATTCGCGAACGGCGGCACGGCCTGTATCGCCGGTGGCTCCAGTAATAAGCACTTTCTTGGACATGATCAGCAATCCTTTGAATAGAAATTTAGAGAGTTACGAGTTGAGTTCATCGCGGCCCAAACGATTCGTGTGCATCACATCGAAGGCCACTTCGGTGAACCGCGTTGTTGCGTTCTGCGTTTCGTTCCGATGGAGTGAATATCCCGTATCGCCGAATCGGGCGGTAGCCGTCGGTTCAAGCTAAGACTTATCTCGGATCAGCATGGGTGGGGCGAACGGACGATCGGAGGCGGGTTTCCTTCCCCCAATCGCCTTGGGCTGGATCAGCGCGGTGCAGCGGCTGCCGGGTACTCGAGAACGAACTTCGATAGGTTCGCCTTGATGAACTGCTCAACGGTCGTCAGCGGATAGCCGATGATCTGCGTTCCGAGGGTGTCGGTTCCCGCCAGCAGCCCTTCCTGCTGATCGATCGTGACCGCCTCGAAATGCCGCCGCATGGCCTGCGCATCCTGGAGACCGAACAGTTCGAGGAAGGTCGACACGGTCACATGCTCGTATGGCATGTCCTTGCCGAGAACACGGCTCACTTCGGCAGCGAGCTCTTCATGGCTATATTCGATCGGGCCGTGCAGAGCCAATGCCTGGCCGATATGTGGGCCCGGGGTCTCGAAAATGCCCGCGATGATCCGCGCAATGTCGCTGGCGGCGATCGGTGCGAAACGGCTGTCTTTGTTGTACGGCATCACGTAGCGGCCGTAGCGGATTTGCGGTGCGATGTACAGCAGCCACTCGGCAAAGAACGTAACCCGAAGATGCACGCTTGGCACGCCAGACCAGTTGAAGATCTGCTCGGAGAGCCAGTGGTTCTGCGTCGCCTTGCTACGTGCTGCCGGGCGTGACTGCTTGTGCGACATATTCACGATGAGCTCG
The DNA here is from genome assembly GCA_026225235.1 of Burkholderiales bacterium. GTDB lineage: Bacteria > Pseudomonadota > Gammaproteobacteria > Burkholderiales > Burkholderiaceae > Pararobbsia. The sequence goes on along the minus strand of JAMFSK010000051.1, from coordinate 17,842 downwards.
AGGTTCTGCTCCTTCGCTGCCTGCGCAAAGATCACGCCCGCTTCGACCAGCCCCTCGGCGAGCGGAAAGCAGAAATAGGCGCGCTGGACGCCCTTCATGGCTACGCGGATATCGCGCAGGCTCAGCATGTCACCGAGCACAACTTCGGCGCCCAGATCGCGTAGTCGCTGCGCGCGATCGTCGTCCTTACGCACAAGCGCTCGGACCCGAAAACCTTTTTCGATCAAACGTTCAACCGTCGGACGCCCGGTGTCACCCGCGGCACCGCTCACCAGAACTGTGGTCATGGTCATTTTCTCCAGATACGAGTTCCCGCGTGCAGACCACCCATCGCTGTGTGTCTGTTACGCGCGAACTTCGGTTACAGGGCTGTCGAGGCATCGGGGCTCAGGCCCTGGGAGGGCCCCGATCACGGCGCCGGCATGCGATGCCGGGCCGCACCCGAACGTAGGGTTGGAAGGCTCGGCCCAGTAGCCCCTGGATTCCGCTAACATCTATGCTCGATCAGCATTGATCGCATCGATTCGGGTGGTGGGTTGCCACGCCGGCTATCTCGCTGCAGGAAAAGGAGAAGAACTTGAAGGATGTGCTCACGCTCAAGCTCTACACTCGCGTTGCCCGCCTGGGCAGCTTTTCGGCGGCCGCGCGCGAATGCGGACTGGCGCAATCGCAAGTCTCGAGGATGATCGCGGAGCTCGAAGCCGGGCTCGGTGCACGCTTGCTATCGCGCACTACGCGCGCAGTCGTACCGACTGAAGCCGGTCAGGAATTCCTTGCCCGCATGGAACCGATCGTGGCGGCGATCGAGGATGCCGAGAACAGCGTGCGCGAAAGCGGCGAGCTGAGGGGTGTGCTTCGCATCGGCATGCCTTCGACGATGGCGATTCGTGTCGTCATACCCCGCCTGCTGAGCTTCACGGAGCAACATCCGCTGCTCCAGGTCGAGCTGATGCTCGACGACAAAAGACAGGACATGGTTCGCGAGGCAGTCGACGTCGGCATCCGTGTCGGCCCGTTGCCCGACTCGGCGGGCATCGCCAAGTTGATCGGAACCATGCACCGCATCGTCGTGGCGTCACCCGCCTACCTCGACAAGCATGGCACACCCGTCCTGCCGGAGGATCTCTCGCAACATCGCATTGTCGGTGGCCCGGCTGGGGCGCATGCGACCTCATGGCAATTTGAGCGTGACGGTGAGACAACCTCTGTCGATCTCCAGCCGCATGTCCTGACCAACGATACGGCGGGCGGTCTAGCCGCAGCGGTGGCGGGTCTTGGGATTATTTCGACCACTTCATGGGCCTGCCGGACCGAGCTCGAACGGGGCCCGCTGACGCACCTGCTGCCTGATTGGAAAATGGCAAAACTGCCCGTGCATGCCTATTTCCCGATGGGACGCGCGACTCGCCTGGCGGCTCGGGCGTTTGTGGATTTTATTGCCACAGAGCTCGAGAAAGAGCCCGAACATTTTCTCGGCGCGACGTAACCACAAAAGTCGAACGAAACGCGTTCAGGACGGGGACCCACACCCCGCCGAACGCATACGTGCACGGCCCGCGGCCTGTTCATGCGCCTCTTCTTGATCAATATGCAAAACGCAACCGCGTGAACAATGCCGCGGGGATTGTTGTTTTGCCTCGAATATTGCTGTATCAAAATGGCTGATTATCTGCCGATTCAATACTACTAAGATCGCTTCATTGGGAATCGCAATACGCAGAGAACGCCGCAGCAATGCGGCCGCCATGCCCAAGTCGCGTATCTCCAGCCAATACAAACTGCCTACCTGTTTCTTAAGAAACGAAAGGACTCGCCATGTCACGCATTATCCATTTCACCACGCCCGGTGGACCTGAAGTGCTCACGTTTAAAGACGTCGAAATCCCGTCACCGGGTCCGGGTGAAATTCGCATCCGTGTCAAAGCCATCGGACTGAATCGCGCTGAATCAATGTGGCGTACCGGCGAATACATTGAAGAGGTCAAGCTTCCCGCGCGACTGGGCTATGAAGCCGCGGGTTTTGTCGATGCGGTCGGCCCGGACGTCACCGGCTTCGCCGTGGGCGACGCCGTGAATACCGTGCCGGCATTTTCGCAAAATCAATACGGCATGTACGGCGAGTTGGTCCTTGCGCCGGTATCGGCGGTCGTGAAGCATCCGCCTGAGCTGTCGTTTGAAGAGGCTGCATCCATCTGGATGATGTTCATCACGGTGTACGGCGCTTTCATCGAGGCAGCCAAACTGAAGGCAGGTGATGTCGTTTTGCTTCCTGCCGCATCGAGCAGCGTCGGTCTGGCAGCGATTCAACTGGCCAACATGGTCGGTGCAACACCCATTGCCCTGACCCGCACAAGTGCCAAGCGTCAACAATTGCTCGACGCAGGCGCCGCGTTTGTGATTGCCACCGAAGAGCAGGATTTGGTCGCTGAAGTGATGCGGATCACCGACGGCGCGGGTGCGCGCGTGGTGTTCGACCCGGTGGGTGGCCCGAGCCTGGGCAAACTGATCAAAGCGATGACAACTGGCGGGACCCTCCTTGTCTATGGGGCATTGAGTGACGCACCCTCGCAACTTGCGTATCTCGATTTGCTGATCAAGCTGCCGACGATCATTGGCTACACGATTTGGAACACGAGCGGTGACCCTGTGCGTCAGAAAGCATCCGTCGAGTTCATCTTAGCCGGCATCGCTTCCGGGGCCCTCAAACCCGTCATCGACAAAACATTCACGTTTGACGAAATGGTCGAGGCGCATCGCTATCTCGAAACCAACCAGCAGTTCGGCAAGATCGTCGTAACAGTTTGAGCTTTCCGGGCGGACTGCGAGATCGCAGGCCGCTATTTCGAACAGCTTCGGGCCCGGGTTCGACTCGCCCACTGAGTCTGTTCACCCATAGGTGGCAATCATGTCCAAACTCTTTTCCAGCATCAAAGTCGGTCCCTACGAATTCTCACATCGCGTTGTTCTCGCTCCGTTGACCCGCATGCGCGCGGAAGCAGGGGCGATCCCGGGTCCGCTAATGGCCGAGTACTACGCTCAACGGACTTCGGCCGGCGCTTTTCTGATTGCCGAAGCGACCATTGCCGCGCCTGACGGGAATGGCTATCTGGGTGCGCCCGGCCTTTTCGACGACAGCCAGATTGCAGGCTGGCGTCTCGTGACCGACGCCGTCCATGCGAAGGGCGGCACAATCTTCCTGCAGCTTTATCACGCTGGCCGTCAATCGAACGCGCAATTGCAGCCGGGCGGAAAACGGCCGGTCGGCGCATCGGAAGTTCCCCACGGCGGCGTAGCATTTACAGAAACCGGCTGGGTGCCGAACACCCCCAATCGCGCCCTCGAGACCCATGAAGTCGCTGACCTAGTTGAACGTTTCCGTACCGCCGCTGAACGTGCCGTCGGGTCAGGTTTTGACGGCGTGGAACTGCACGCCGCCAACGGTTATCTGTTCGACCAGTTTCTGCAGGACGGCAGCAACAAACGCACCGACAAATACGGCGGCTCGTTTGAAAATCGCGCCCGCTTTCTATTGGAGGCGACGCGGGCCGTCGCTTCCGTATGGGGAAGCAACAAGGTAGCGGTCCGTCTTGGGCCGAGCGGTAGTTTCGGCGATATGTCGGACAGCGATCCGGTTGGCCTGTTCACGTATGTGGCGTCCGAGCTGGCGAAACTGGATCTAGCCTATCTGCATTTGATCGAGCCTCGCATCCTTGGCAATGAAGACGACGTAAGTAGAGATCGGAATCTGGTCGCCACGCCGATGATCCGCAAGGTCTACAGCGGCACCATCATTTCAGCTGGGGGCTTCACACGTGCCTCGGCAGAAGAAATCCTGTCAGCAGGCGATGCGGACCTGGTGGCATTTGGTCGCGACTTTGTCTCGAATCCGGACCTGCCGGAACGACTGCGTCTCAATTTGCCGCTCAATGCTTACGATCGCCCCTCCTTCTTTGGCGGCACGGAAGTCGGGTATATCGACTATCCGTTCTATAGCGAAGAAGCCGAGGCGCTCTGAGCGACAGACGTCGTCAAAACCCTTTGGAAAGAAAGCCGGTGTGCTTTGCCGTAAGCAAAGCACACCGGCTATTGTTCCTTGGCTTCGCTTGCCGTGGCATAGTGCGAACTGCTAACAACAAAGGGAGCTACTGATGCCGACACTCGAACAAATTCAAGCAAAAATCGCCAAGCTCCAGTCACAAGCGGAAGTTATTGCTGCCAAGCAAGCATCGGTTGTCCTCAGGGAAATCACTTCGCTGATGGCCGCCAACAGCATCACCACGACGGATATCGATGCTTTTCTGTCGACCAAGAAGCCTCGGGGCCGGCCTGCCGGAAAAACCGGAGCCAAGTCCGCACTGAAGGTCGCCGCTAAAAAGCGCGGCCGCCCCACGATCAAGCCTGCAGGGACGGTCACGAAGGGCAAGATGCCGGCGAAGTATCTGAACCCAAAGACGGGCGAGACCTGGAGCGGACATGCTCGGCCACCGGCCTGGATTAAAGACGTAAAGGACCGATCCAAGTTCTTGATTGATGGTTCAGGGGTAGCCGAGAAACCCACCGTGACTGTCAAGAAAACTGCTGCCAAGAAAGTCAGCGCGAAAAAGAACGTGAGCAAACCGGCCACCAAGAAGACCCGTGGAGTTCGCGCCAGCAAAGCAAAGCAAGATGGATCGACAGGGTCGGCAGCTGAGGCGACCGCTTAAACCATTTAGACGGATGATGTCGCGGCAACACTATTCGCGCACGTGACCTGCTGTGGGAGGGGGCTCAGCAGGCCCACTCTCATCATCGGCTCGTTGCTCCGGGTTCAGAATAGCGCCGCGGCTGGCTAGGCGTAGTAAAAAAGTCAAGCAATGCTCGTAGATTTGCCGAAATGATCAATGCCCCCGACTTTGAAAGCCGCCGCATTGTCGCCCTCGCGCAATATGAGCTGCTGGATACTCCGCGTGAACAAGCCTTCGACGAAATCGCCAGCTTGGCAGCGGCGTTGTGCCGCGCGCCGATCGCCATTGTCAATTTCATCGGGGACGGCCGCCAATTTTTCAAGGCGGAGGTGGGACTCAGCATCCGTGAAACACCGTTCGAGAGCTCCTTTTGCGTCAAAGCCTTGTTGGAAGAAGACTTCCTTCAGGTTCCCGACACGAGCACCGACCCCAGGTTCAGCCGCAACCCTCTTGTGACCGGCGAGCCGCATCTTCGCTTTTATGTCGGACCGATCCTGAAGATCGAGCAAGGCCTTCCGATCGGAACACTCTGTGTGCTTAACTATTAGCCACGAAGTCTCAATACGGTAGACAAATGGTGGATGGGTAGTCCCGGTTCAGCGGGCCGACACATAAGCCGCTGCTATCGGAGAGCGGGTTAGTCTACCCCGGGTTAGCCTTCGCGATCTGCATCAACGAACAGATCACTCGCGTATGGGTATTGCCCTAAAGTAGTCGCCTTCGCATCGAGGAGCAAGACCTTGCACGACCTTCGTATCGAGACGCTGCAGGTGGGCGCATTGCGCATGCGTGTCGCCACTCAGGGCACTGGCCCGCTCGTGCTGTTTTGTCACGGCTTTCCCGAGTCCTGGCACTCCTGGCGGCATCAGTTGGAGGCGCTGTCGGCCGCCGGTTTCCGGGCCGTAGCGCCCGATATGCGCGGCTATGGCGGCACGGATGCGCCGCCAGACGCGGAGTCGTACACGATGTTGCATCTCGTCGGCGACATGGTCGAACTCGTCGACGTGCTCGGCGAGCGCGAGGCCGTGATCGTCGGCCACGATTGGGGAGCGCCCGTGGCCTGGAACGCCGCGATGATGAGGCCCGATCTGTTTCGAGCCGTCGTCGGCATGAGCGTGCCGTTTTATCCGCCTGCACGCGAAGATTTGCTGAGCGCGCTGGAACGGCGAGGCGTGCGAACGTTCTATATGCAGTATTTCCAGACGCCAGGCCTGGCTGAGAGCGAGTTCGAGGCTGACCCCGTGGCGACCATTCGACGCGTCACCTTCAGCATGTCGGGAGACGGGCCGGGCCCCACAGTGGCAGGCATATTGGCGCCTGGCGCGGGCTTTCTGGACAACACGACAAACCCGGAAACGCTGCCCGATTGGCTCAGCAGCGAAGATATCGCTTATGTCGCCGATGAGTTCGCACGCACGGGCTTTAGGGGTGGCCTGAACTGGTATCGAAGCATTCGACGCTCGTCGGAGCTGATGGCCGCGTGGCAAGGCTGCGTGATTCGACAGCCTTCGATGTTTGTGGCTGGCGCGAAAGACGACGTCCTCAAGTTTCCAGGTGCCCAAGCCCGTATCGAGAATCTGGCTAGCGTGTTACCCGGACTGCGTGGGTGCCATATTCTTGATGGAGCGGGCCATTGGATTCAGCGAGAGCGGTCGGTGGAAGTGAACGACTTGTTGGTTGAGTTTTTGAACGCGCTGTAGTTTGGCGCATACCTCGTGTTGCTTCCACCCCGTCGGGGCCGAACGAACGGAGACTCTTGTGTGCTACTCGGCGCAGATTCAAGCGGATTACCGCAAGTACGTCCGCACCTTTGGCGCGCACATGAGCCTCGAAGAATTCACGAGGCTCTTTTTCGAGCGAGCTGAAGGTAGCAAGGCGAAGATACCGAAAGCGATGGAAGACGCGTTCGCAGACCCACAGTCGGAAGCAGAGCGCGAAGTGAAAGTGCTTATTGATAAGTTCAACGCCGGGCAAGTGGCCAAGCTCGAGCAAGAGCTCTTCAAACAGCGAACCCGTCTGGCAGACGCGGAACGCTCGCTTCTAGGCAAGGTGACGAAGGCTGCGACCGACAGCCGTCGAATTGCGACAGACAAAATTGAGTGGACGCTACGCAAGCTCGAAGACATTGGCCGAGTCTCACCGGAGGCACGCGACGCTCGCATCTTCCCGGGGACTTACGCGCCCGTCATGGTCATGGAGAACGGCCAACGCGTCATCAAGCCGATGCGCTATCAGTGCCGCGTCGCGGGGAAGCCCGCGTCATACGACGTGAAATACCCCGGCACGTACAACGCCCGGCGCGACAGTCTCGGTGGTTTTTGGAAACCGCTGTTTGGATATTCGCATGGTCTCGTCGTGGTCAGTGCTTTCTACGAAAATGTCAGCCGAGCCCGAATGGAAGGTCGTGTGCTGGCAGAAGGAGAGCTGGACGAAAATGTGATTCTCGAGTTCAGCCCCACCCCGCCTCATGACATGCTTATTGCATGCCTTTGGTCACAATGGTCAGCACCTGGCGAGCCCGATTTGTTGTCGTTCGCCGTTATCACGGATGACCCACCCGCCGAGGTTGCTGCAGCAGGGCATGACCGCTGCATCATTCCAATCAGGCCGGAGAACATTGACGCATGGCTGAATCCGGACCCGTCTCATTTGGCGGCACAACACGCGATTCTTGATGACCGGGACAGGCCGTACTATGAGCATCGGCTGGCGGCGTGATATACGTCGACAACTCGTGGATTGCGAAGCGCCTGGCGACCACTCCACGCTGACGAGCCGTGTGTGTACTGAAGGTACTTTCATGAAAGCAATCAAGACGACCGTTCTCTGCGCGGCACTCTTCACCGTTTCCAATCTCTGCTTGGCCGACGAAACGATCGTGTTTCTTCGCCACGGTGAAAAGCCTCCTGCCGGGCTTGGCCAGCTTGATTGCCAAGGGCTTCAACGCGCATTGCGTTTGCCGGCGGTTCTCAAGGACTTGTTCGGAACTCCGACGGCGATCTTTGCGCCAAATCCCGCGGTGAAGAAAGACGACAACGGTGTCTCGTACGATTATGTCCGCCCGCTGGCGACTATCGAGCCAACCGCCATCACGTTCTCGTTACCCGTCAACACCGACATTGGCTACGAGGATACCCAGGGCTTGCTGAAAGCGCTGACGGCACCCGACTATGCGAATGCGGTCGTATTCGTTGCTTGGGAGCACCATCTCGCACGCACAGCCGCGCAAGACTTGCTCAAACAGTTTGGCGCGGATGCGAGTGCCATGCCGAAGTGGAAAAGCGACGACTTCGATAGTCTGTATGTCGTGAAGCTGAAGGCAGGATCAGGTGGGAGCAGGACTGCCACTTTCGAGCTTATGCATCAACAGCTGAACGGCCTGCCTGCGACCTGTCCCAACGGCAACGTTTTGAAATAGAGAAGTCGCTCAGCGGCGGCGAGGAGGAAGCGCCAGAGAACTGAAAAATAGGATCTGCCGGTAGCACCGACGAGCACGGTGCGTTCCGCCGTCGTCGGCGCTGAGCAATCTTCAGTGCCCCTGGGAAGTCAGCATCACTCAGTCGAACAAAGCCGCGTGCTTTCGGATAAAAGCCTCAACGGTCATGGCCGGGGTGCCGGTGAGATCGTTGACCACCGTGTTCGTGCCAGCGAATACACCGTTCTGGTAGTCGACTGCGACTGACACTAAATGCTGGGCAAACGTGTCGCTGAACTTGTCGTCGCTATCCAAACGCTTCTTGAACCGTTCCAGGTCGATTGGCCGATATGCCACTTGGCGCCCCAAGGCTCTGCTCATCTCCACAGCAATCTCATGGTGGTTCATCTCTACGGGGCCATGCAACGTATATATCTTCCCCGCGTGCGATACGGGGTCCCGCAGAATGGCGGCAATCACGCGGCCCTGATCTTCTGCCGCAATAGGCGCATGGCGCCCCTCGCCGAAAGGAAGCTGCAACGCGCCATCTTTCTTGATACTGGCCACCTGCCCGGGGTACGTCAGCCACTGCGCGAAAAAAGTGGGGCGAAGGTGCGTGACGGGCGTACCGGACCAGTCAAAGACTCTTTCGGAAATCCAGTGATCCCGCGCGGCATGACTCTTCGCCTCGCGGCGCGCGGAAATCTGTGACATGTTCACGATTGCGGCAATCCCCGTCTCGTGTGCCGCCTGAGCAAAATAGGCGCTGGCCGAGACGCCGCCCGACTCGATCGGGAACACGAAATAGGCCGAATAGATTCCATCGAGCGCACCACAGACATCGTCGATATCCGAGAGATCGCCCACGACGATCTCGACACCCCGTGCCTTCAGCCGCTCTGACCGGTCGTCCTCTTTCCGGACCAATGTCCGAACCCGTTCACCCGCATGCAGAAGCGCATCCGCCGCCGCACCACCGGTGTCGCCGGTCGCGCCTGCTACAAAAATTGTCCGATTGGCCATGCAACATCTCCAGAAGATTCGAGTGGGTTGGCGGCATCCAGCAGTTCCTGAGTAAAAGGAACGCGAGGCGACATGGCGACCGCGGCCCTCTGCAGGATCTTCAAACGCTCATGCGGACTAGCGTGCCAGGGCCACTTGATGAGCTGATTCAATGAAACGGAAAAGACGACGGGCCGGGGCACCACTCTCTACAGCCCTTTTGCCCCAAGCCACGATCGGATCGCTTGGACAAGCTCGGTCTTGCGCTCGAGTGGAAGCCAGTGGCCGGCAGGCAGGCTCGTCACGGAAAGGTCCTCACAGGACTCGCGCATGGGTTCTCCGAGGCGGCTGCGGTTAATGTCGGAGATAGCATCCCAATCGCTGTTGACGAACAACACAGGCTGGTGCAAACGGCCGTCATCGGGTGCAGCGTGAGCGAAGGCGATGTTGGCGATGTCGTTCAGGTACCAAGCATTGGCCGGCCGGAAACCGCGACCACGGAACGTTTCGACCAAGGAATCAAAGTCAAGCGACGACCAGAGCGCGGGGTCGGGCGCAGTCGCTGGCGCACGATGAGCCGAGCCATAGCGGCCGCCATTTTGTGTGATCGAGGCGGACGGAGCGAGCTGGCCTGCGGACGCAGGATTACCACGCCGGTAGATCGACGCGAGGCTCGCCGGGACATCGGCCTCGAAATCGCTGACCGTCTGGTTGAAGTGTGTCTGGTAAAAGCGAAAGTAATCCCACTGTCCGTCCGGGTATCGGTCAGTGGGGTAAAGTTGACGGTCGATCAAGGGCACGAGATTTGGCAGCGCGAAGCCCTCCGGAAAGTAAGGGACTGAGATCAGCACCACGCCGCGACTGCGCTTCCCGTGATGCGCGGCTAGCGCCCCGACCACAGGACTTCCCCAGTCGTGGCCCACCCAGATTGCCGGGCGCGCGCCCAAATGGTCGTGAAGCTCGACCATGTCGTCGACGATCTCCTTCAAGGTGTAGGCGTCTGGGGCCGTCGGTGCCGATGAGCCACCATAGCCTCGCATGTCCGGTGCAACGCAGCGCCAGCCTTCGGACGCGAAAGCCTCAATCTGCGAGCGCCACATCAAGCCAATCTCGGGCCAGCCGTGGACAAAGATCATCAAAGGCCCGTCGACCGGACCGGCCTCCCAATAGCGTGTGGTGTGGCGAGGAGATCTGAAGGTATGCTCGGTCAGATTGGGGGCGTTACTGAATTCAGCACCGGGGCCAACTGCACCGTCGACAGCGACAGATCCAGTCCCAAGAGCTGCTTGACTCATCAGCAGGCTGGCACCAAAGGCGATGCCGCTTGCGAGCGGACTGCGGCGAGAGTTAGCTGTCACAGGTAGCAGGTTCTTAGTCATGATTGGCTATCGGAAAGGTCTGAGGACTCACCTGTTCCGGATCAGGTCCACCCCGTTCGCCGGTGTCTAGCGCGCTGATCGCTTGAACCTCGTCTGATGCCAGCGCGAAGTCGAAGATGTCGATATTTTCGGCAATGCGTTCCGGACGCACGGACTTGGGGATGGGGCAAGTACCCAGCTGGATCTGCCAGCGCAAAATAATCTGTGCAGACGTCTTCCCATATTTCTCGGCAAGTAAAACCACGGTCTGATGCGAGAGCGGGTCTTGCACCTCTTTCGAGGCCTTTGCCTTTTCCCCGTCGCGTTTGATGCCGCCAATCGGCGACCATGCTTGCGTGATGATTCCGTGCTGCTCATCAACCTCGCGAAGCTCACGTTGAATGAAGAACGGATGCAGCTCCACCTGATTCACCGCAGGAATATGACCCGTTCGCTCGATGAGATTGTCGAGATGCCTGGAGCTGAAGTTGCACACGCCGATCGCTCGAACACGGCCCTCTGCGAGAAGCTTCATCGCGGCCTTATAGGCGTCGACTGTTGCCTCGAAGGCGGAGGGGACAGGCCAATGAATCAAATACAAGTCTAGGACATCAAGCCCAAGCTTGCGAAGACTTCGGTCGAAAGCCAGGAGGGTTTGGTCGCGGCCGTAGTCGGTGATCCAGACCTTTGTCGTTACGAAGATATCTGCGCGAGACGCGCCAGAGGAGCGGACGCCTTCTCCAACCTGCTGCTCGTTCTTGTAGGCCGCAGCGGTATCAATGAGCCGGTATCCATTCTCCACTGCAGACCTTACCGCCGCCACGGTCTTCTCAGGCTCACTACGAAACACCCCTAGTCCAAACGCAGGCATCTCGATTCCATTGTTCAACGTGTACACGGGGCTTTGGGCTGTCGCCATCGTCAATCTCATTTAACTGGGAGTCGTTTCTGCCGCCGCGAAGCCGCATGGAATGCAGGGACTGGCAGGCATCGCGCCGGATATGGGGCTCTTCGAATGTCGTCTGTCCGGTTGCAAATCAGACGGGGGCAACGGTGCGCAGAAATGTCACGAGTTGGTCGTTGACCACATCCGAGGCTTCGTGTTGTACCCAATGGCCCACATTGTCGAGTTCAAGACCCCCGACCATACCGGGAAGGTTCGCCCGCATTTGGTCCACGGTAAGCGGATAGAGCTCTTTTAAACCATCCACCTTCCCCCATATAAAAAATGAGGGTTGGGTGATCTTTGCGCCCTTCCACGGAGCAGACAAATAGAAATACGGTTCGGCGGCACGGTAGTAATTCAAGCCGCCGTGAAAACCGGTGCGCTGGAATTCCGCGATGTTGTGGGCGACGTAGTCTGGTTCCGCCCACGACGCCAAGGGGCCGGGGGCCGCGCGATGGAGGCTTCGTGCTGGATCCATTGGACTCCACCGCTTGTCGGCCGGCGCAGAACCCGACGCCCAATACAGAATTCCGGGGATGGTCACCGCAGCATCGGCCCAAATTTGATCGGCGTCCGGTCGGATCTGCTCGAACATATAGAAATCGTTTTGACGGCCGGACTTACGCATCTTCTCGAAGACGCTGACATCTCCGCGCGGAACGTAAGGCACGCTCAGGCAGAACATCGCCGTAAATCGATCGGGACGCATCAGTGCCGCCTGCCACACGTGAGTGGCGCCCCAGTCATGGCCCACGAGAACAGCATTCGGTATCCCTAACGCATCGAGCAGGCCAACCAGGTCACCGACCGTTTGCAGTGGCGTGTAGAGGCTTGCATCCGCCGGAGCCGAGCTGCGTCCATAGCCGCGCATATCCGGAGCAATGGCCCGATATCCGGCGGATGCGACCGCTTTCATCTGTCGACGCCACGTATAGGAGGTATCTGGAAAGCCGTGGCAGAAAAGAACGGCAGGCCCTTTGCCTTGTTCTGTCACGTGTAACGTGACGCCATTGGTCGCGATGTCGTACTCCTTGAGGCCCTCCTCGCTTCGAGAGCTTTCTGCCTCGGCTTTTTGTCCCAACAGCAGGCTTGCAGCAACCGCAGTCCCACTTGCGAGGAAATTCCTGCGGGAAATTAACGACAAAGGAATCAAAGCGGGCGCGGTGATATTGGTAACCATAAGACTGCCTCGAACGATGTGCGTGAACTCGGAACCCGCTCATGGTAGAAGCTAGACACATAGCCAGAAGGGCGTATTTCCGACAAATCCGGCCATACTTGCGCAGGCATGCACATCGCGTCAGCATCGACAGATAGAATCGCCGCTCGCCAGCCCTGATTGCGAAAGCTATGTGAGGGCGTAGCTGACCGTCGCACAGCGGAATGCTTGCCTACGCTCTAGTGCAATGACGTGTTTGCATGAGTGCTTTTTTTTACTTACTGCGATGCGACCGTCGGCGCGGCTCCTGCACTAAGCCAGGCCACATGGCGTAAAGTTGGGTTCATAACCTTCTGGGATTTGTCATGTTGCGTATCGGCTATATCGTCGTTCCAAACTTCCAGGTCATGATCTTCGGCGGCCTGACGGTGTTTGAAATGGCGAACCGGATGACCAAAGAACCGCACTACGACATACGTCTGATATCTGAAGGCGGAGGGGCGGTTCGGAGCTCTCTTGGATATTCCGTGATGACGGACAGTTTCGATGATGGCGCTTTCGATACCGTGATCATCGGCGGCGTCATTGATAGCGTCTACACGGCAAGCCCGGCGCTGGTCGCGTACTTAAGAAGAGCGGTGAGCAACACCCGCCGCGTGGCCTCAATGTGCACCGGTGCTTTTTTTTTGGCTGAGGCAGGTGTTCTTGACGATCGGCGCGCAACGACCCACTGGGCGCACGCGCGCGAATTGCAAACGACCTATCCGAAAATCAAGGTCGAAGAAGATCGGATATTTATCGTGGATGGCCCCGTATGGACATCCGCTGGCATGACCGCGGGGACTGATCTCGCAATTTCGATGGTAGAACGCGATCTTGGCGTAAAGATAGCGCGAACGATCGCCAAGCGAATGGTCATGTTTCATCGACGTGCCGGCGGACAGCTACAGCACTCGACCTTGCTGGATCTCGACGCCAAGACTGATCGAATCCAAACCGCGTTGGTCTATGCGAAAAGCAATTTGCACAGCCCGTTGACCGTGGACAGACTCGCTGAGGCCGCCAATTTGAGTGTGCGGCAGTTCACTCGTGCGTTCCGCGAGGAGACGGGGCAGTCACCGGCGAAGGCTGTCGAGAATTTGCGGCTCGAAGCAGCCCGCCTCATGATTGAGCAAGGAAGATTGTCAATTGACGTCGTTGCACGGGAAACCGGCTTTGCCGATCCCGACAGAATGCGCCGAGCGTTTTTGCGAGCCTTTGGCCAACCGCCCCAAGCTATTCGCCGCAACGCGCGGGGGCATGCGGACAGTTGATGTAGCCGCTCCGTTTTTCGGCGGGAATAGGCTGCGGTTGTGCTACGTTCGACACGAATCATCTTTTGGCCTACACGATCAGGGACTCCGCGAAGTGCGAGTCAGGCGGGGCGCGGCGATTCAGCATCGACATATACCCATGCCGATACACCCGAAGCGAGCAATACTCGATCACGGCGATAGGCTGCGACTTCATATTCATCCGCGTGCACAAGTTCTTCCGCCGTAATGGCGAACACCGTCCCGCTCACCCTGTCGCTCGCGTTCCCGCTATACGAGACAACGGGGTGATGCGTCTTCCCGCTGGTCGCAACAACCTCTGGATCCTCTATCTTCAGCAGCGTCAGCGCATATCCTGACATTTCGTCAGCGGACCCAACGAGTTTGCGGCCGAACGTAGCCAGCTGCACCTGCTCCAGCTGCAGCGTGCCATACGAGAAAAGGTTTTCTGAGAATGACGGATTGGTGTTCGGCATGACGTGACGAAGTGTGTCCAAAGCACGAAGTCCAATTCTACGGCGGACTTGTGAAATTCGGGGGTCATGTAGCAACGGAAACAGGCATTTGGCGAACTGCGGCGCGTTCCCGCGAGCGATTCACTTTCGTGCCTCTCGCAAATCGGGACGAACCGTTCTCGTCAAAGCGCCTGCTTAGATTCGGGCATAGGCGCACGTACCGGCGGCAATGAAGTCGGCGCTCCGACGGACGCGGGCGAATCGCTGGGCGTGAGCACGTGATCCGCTCGAAGCTTGTCGGCAATAGCTCGACCCATTTGCTGAGCATTTGAGTCCAGACCGCCGTCAATCAGATCCAACGGTGTGTTGACGATTGCGTCGACTTCATCTCGATAAAAGGCGCGCGTGACAATACGAGTTCGAGGCGTTGAAGGGTCTCCCGTGTCGGGCAACTGCGACACGATGAGATCCGCAACAGTAACTTGCCAAATTGCTTTGGCATCGCCTCGAGACGAGGTCGTCAAATGAGTGGCTTTGACCACCATCATCTGGGTCGCATGGGAAGACTGGATCACCTTCGGCAGGGCGCTCGGATCCGAAGCAGAGTCAATCTGAAGTAAGGTGACCGGAATGGAGCCTGCGGTATCTTTGAGTGTAGTACCCAGGGTCCGTGAGAAACGTGCGCCGGTACCCTCGCGATATGCTTCACTGAACAGTGTGTCGTCGACGACGATCAGCAGACTGCGTACTCGAGTCGGTTCCTGGCGATGAACTGTTGCCGTACGGACAACCGGCTCGCTCGTGCAGCCAACAATCATTGATGCCGCCCATAGCGACACCAGCCATCCCAACGCTCGTCTCATCAAATCCCCTTGGGGCTAGCCTCACAGTCGCTGTTCGCCTGACACGTTCCGCCCAAAGGCTGCGGGCTGGAACATGCGTTCTTCGCAATTACGGCAACTTCTTGAAGGAACTTGAGGGCAAGCACAACTGAGGAAACTGAAGGCTGGTGCCGACGATCAAGAATCGCACGAGCAGTCATTCGACATCGAATGTGATCGTGAGCAATTTCCCCCGTCAGCCGCCTTGCCGCCTCAGTGGCTTAACACCGAGTCAGAGCTCGAGGCGCTGGAATGTCGCAACAAGATATTCGATGAATACCCTCACCCTCATCGGGACTCGACGACCCGCCGGATAGACAAGGTGGATGGGCACCCGCTCTGGTTGCAAATCTCGCATCAATACCTGGACTTGGCCCGAACGAATCTCGTCCGCAAGTAGCCAGAACGGCACCTGAGAAATGCCAAGGCCGCACAACACGGCCGCGCGGATATGCTCTGCATCGCCGGTACGCAACGAACCGTGCGGAATATATAAGACGGTCTCCCGTCCGACCTTGAGTGACCAGGGGCGCCGCTCACGACCTCGCGCAAAGACAATACAGCTGTGCGTATCCAGGTCTGAAAGTCGGGTTGGCACGCCCTTCGCCGCGAGATAACCCGGGCTGGCCGCCAGGACGAAATCTGTTTCCGACAGCTTCTTGGCCGTGAGCGACGAATCCACCAAACGTCCGTGACGAAGGGCCAAATCGACGCCTTCTCCAACGAGATCAATATGCCGCTCCGATACCGACAATTCGATCGCGACGTCGGGATACTGTCGAAAGAATTCAGAGAGTAGCGGCGTAACGCAAAGCCGGCCATGCGCCGGAGCCGTGTTGATCCTGACCAGTCCTCGCGGTGACTGCTGGCGATCGCCTACCGAAGACTCTACGGCGTCGAAGTCGTCCACCAATTGCTTTGCCGACTCGTAGAAGGTTTGCCCGGCTTCGGTGATCACGACCTGACGTGAAGTACGCCAAACAAGCTGGGCGCCGAGATGCCGTTCCAGCGCACCGATTTGCTTGCTAACAGCCGGCTGTCCTATCCCCTTCTCGCGCCCCACAGCGGAAAAACTACCGCATTCGACCAAGCGCACAAACAAGCGAATCGCATCCAATCGGTCCATACGTGCCACCACCATCGATTCCAAAGTGGAATTGATGGTATGCCTTGAAGCGGCGTTTCGGCAATGGATGAAGTTGCTTATGTTACGGGCTGAGCAAATACAGACATCCAGGCCGAAGGAGCTTATTTATGAAAGCGATTTGTGTGACACCCAGCCGCGGATTGGAAGTTCGTGAGATCCCGACCCCGACGGTGTCTGAGCCAGGCCATGTCCTTGTCGACATGGACGCCTCTGCGATCAATCACGGCGACAAGACGTTTCTAAAAATGCCGACCGTGGCAGGTTCAGCACTGACGGTCGGTCGGCACGAGGTGTGGGGCGCGTCGGGATCGGGGAAAGTGGTCGCTGTGGGGGCGGGCGTCCCGAAAGAATATGCAGGTAAGCACGTGGCGATCTACCGATCGCTCTCCAGAACCCCAGAGAGTGTCGGGCTCTGGTGCGAAAGAGTACAGGTGCCTTTCGTGAGTTGCCTGATCCTGTCGGATCATGTGCGCCCCAGGGACTATTGCGGGTCGCTCGTCAATGTCATCACGGCATACGCCTTTCTCGAAGAGATTGCGGAAGCGGGCCACAAGGGTGTCATTGTCACGGCCGGGAATTCGGCTACGGGGTATGCCATGGCTTCTCTCGCGCGCCGACGCAAGCTGCCTGCGATCTTCCTTGTGCGCAACGAGGTAGCACGAGAAGCGCTCTGCCGTTTAGGTGTCGAGGACGTCATCGTGACGAACGAGGGCTTTACCGACACGCTAAGTACCCTGTCGGCGGAGCGTGGCACGACTGCTGTGTTTGATGGCGTCGGCGGTGACTTGCTCGGGAGAATTGTCCCCAACCTGCCGGTGAATTCGACAATCTATTTCTACGGCTTTCTGGGGGGATTCACCCCGTTCTCGATTCAGTCACAGATCTTCATGATGAAGAACCTGACCTTGAGGCGATTCAGCAATTTCGATAGCAGAACGGTGAAAGAGCATGACAAGCTTGTTTCGGCATTGAAGGCGCTTGAGGGGGTGATTGACGATCCAATGTTCACGACCAAAATGGGGCAGGCGTTCAGCTACGATCAGATCGAACAGGCCATGGCTTACGAATCGCGTGAGGGGGCTAAGGCAGTCTTGGTGGCTTAGGTGGCACTCGGAGTTGTGGCAAAAGGTCGCCCAGGGTCAAGCTCTATCCCTCTCTGTGCGGCCAGGGTCCTTCGACACTGCTGCTCAAATCGCTAACAAGATTTCATTCTCGCGCCAGCATGACCAACTGGGACTCGGTGCTGGGCACTGGCTTCCGCCCAGTCGAGAACTGAGCCGCCGTGATATCGAGCGCGCCCGCGAAGGTGACGCAGAGCGGATATGGAGTTGGCCCGTTTCGGGCGGGTCGTTGAGATTAAGCAAGAGCGGCTAGGCGCGATGTTGCGGCTATGAGCGACCATAACGCAAGTCGCACGATCCAAATCTAGACCATGCAAACTC
>JAMFSK010000050.1 GCA_026225235.1 Burkholderiales bacterium | reverse complement strand
CCGTCCAGCACTGTCACCCGGTTCGCACCTGCCGTATCGGCCGTATAGCAGGCCCAGGCCACATTGGTAATCGGCAGGGCCACGGAGTCTTCTCGCCCCACGTACACATAGAAACCGACGTTCGCCGGCAATGGCCGTCCCAGGCTCTTCATATAGGCGCTCGCGGGCCCGATATCCGGCCCCATGGGATACCCGATCAACTTCGAGATCACCGCGGCGCCCGGCATATAGACCGCACTGTCGGCGGCCGCGAAGCCGCCCCAAGGGGTGCCGAATGCGTGAAGCTCGATATGCTGGAAATCGGCCAGTCGTCCCTCTCGCGACATGTTCTGCAGCGCACCCTTGGCGACCAGGCCACCCATGCTGTGCGCAATCATCACTACTTCAGTGATACCGCGCACCTTGAGTTCGCCCGTTCGCGCGGCCAGCGCGCTCGAAGCCGCGGGCATGGTCGATCGCCGATGGTCGTGGTTGTAACCGAACACGATCGTATCCTGACGTGCAAGTGTATTGAGCCAGGGGTCCCAGTAATGAAAAGTATCGTCGATCCCGCCAATCAGAATGATGGCGCGGCGGGGATGGTCACCGGCGGAGATTTCGACAAGGTCATCCACCGTGTTGTTGACATCCACGACGGGCACCGCGCCGGACAGCGAGTCTGCACTCAACGGCGCCCCCGCCAGCAAGGTCCCAGTGCCCATCACCGGAGTCAAAGCGCTGCGCCCGGGCAACGCGCCCTGCGATGCAACACTGAAGCCGGCGGACGAACAACCAGCGCTCGTCAGAGCGGCAAGCAGAAGGACAGAGGCCAGAAACCGGGTGGACTTCGCCCGTCGATTCCGGACGTCCTCCGCGCGCCGCGACCGCGCGTCGTTTGTGCTGTCCATATCGACCTAGCGGAACGAATAGGCGAGGCCCACGCCGCCGAATATCCAGGCTTTGTGGTCGACGATTGGACTACGAGCCGCATCGCCAAGCAGGCTCGAGACGCCGAGGTTGCCGTTGACCACCCATGAGGGGCTCAGCACATGCGTCCATGATCCGGACAGGGTGACACGCTTGAAGCCCGCGGAGGGCGAGTACGCTGGCAGACCCGCTACGCTGTCCGCCGCCTGCCCCGGTGTCACGCCGAAGAAGGTCTGCATCGAATTCCGGTCGGCCCATACGGTATCGGCTTCGAGCGTGGCGTGATCGCGCGAGCTTACGGCAATGCCATAGCGTTCAGTCAAGGTCAGCGTCGCGCCGTAACCATAGCGCGTCGACTGCAAGTACTTGGCAGACGTATCAAAGGCACCCGTCTTCCAGTCGACAAAGCCACCATAAGCCGCCGTCGAATCGATATCGCCGAGGCCCTTCAGACGCGCCCCGTCGCTCTCGTCGCGACCAAAGTCGACGGACAAGATCGCGCCGACTTTCAGATGCGGGCTGAATGCGTAGGCGACGCCACCGTCCAGGTCATCGATGAAGAAGGCTCCGCTCGAGGCGGAGATGATCGGGAACGGATCCGCGTGATAGGTGCTGCTCCCCTCATAGCGCGGCACCACTTCGAGGCCGGCGCCGATGGTCGTCATGGAAGTCGACTGCGCGAACACCTGAGTGCCCCAGGCCAACGGAAGTGTCAAAGCGAGAAGGAGCTGAGTCGCGGTGGTGCTTGGCTTGCTACCGGATCTGCGAGGTGCATTGACGGCGCCCGATGTGCTCTGGCGCGCGGGAGTAAAACAATGGTCGATCAAAATAGATTCTCGTAACGGAACACAGGATGCGTGCGCGGCTGATGCAGCGCGTGATGCATGCTATGGGTTACGCGTTGATCGCGAATCAGTGAAACGGGGTGCTGCGCCTCATCGTTCGGGGCGAGCCCTCTCCTCCTTTTGGTGGAGGCGAGCGTAAGCGCCTTACGGCGGCGTGATCAGCGCGCGAATGGGTTGGGTAGCGTATCGTTGCGGCGTGCTAGAAGAGGCGCACGCGGGACGACTGGGCCGGCCTCCAACAGGGGCCCGCCGACTAGGTCAGCGTGATGCACCGCGTGTGACAAGCCCATGCCGCCAGGCGAATGCGACCGCTTCCGTGCGGTCCTGGAGGTAAAGCTTGGACAAGATGTTGCCGATGTGGGTTTTGACCGTGCTCTCACCGATGCTCAGGCTCGCCGCGATACGCGCATTGCTCGCGCCCTCGGCGAGCGAGCGCAACACATCGAGTTCGCGTTCAGTGAGCGAAGCGAAAACATCCGGCTCAACGTGACGTGCGACCCGTACTGCGCGCAACAGCCGATGCGCGACTGAGGAATGAATCACGGGGTTGCCAGCCGCGATCTGGCGCAAGGCGTCGAGCAGCGCATCGCCGGACATCGACTTGACCAGGAACGACTGGGCGCCCGCCTCGATCGCCGAAAATGCGAGCTCGTCGTCTTCAGTCGATGTGAGCACTGTGATATGGCTCCCAGGGCACACCGCCTTCAGTGAGCGGATCGAGGCAACCACATCGGTACCTGGCATCAACAGATCGATCACGATCAGATCGGGGTGGAAGTCCCCGGCGAGCGCAATCGCGGCCGCCCCTTCGGCGGCCTCGCCGACGATCTCGAAGTCTTGCGTGGTCGACAAGAGACTCGCCAGCCCCTCGCGTACCACGGCATGATCATCGACAAGCAGAACGGAGGTCTTCATAGCCGGGCTTAAAGGGAGAACTCAATAGTCGTCACAGTCCCGCTGCGAGGGTCGCTCGACAGGGAAAACTTCCCGTCGCGCAGCCCGTTCGCACGCGAGCGCATATTCGTCAAACCCATACCCGTCGATGCTTTCGACTGGAGATTGAAGCCACGTCCATCGTCCGCGATACACCAAATGAAACGCTGGCCAATACGCTCTCCGCTTAGACGCAGGTTTGCCGCTCCCGCATGCTTCAAGGTATTCGCCGCGGCCTCGAGCGAGATGAGAAGAAGTTGCCTGGCCGTTTCCGGCACGGCCTCCAGCGCCGTCTCCTCCTGCGCATCGATACGCAGGTGCCACTCGATGGCCGATCCGGCCAGCAGCGTTTGAATCCCGTCGCTCAAGGCCCAGCGGAAGCCCGTTTCCGCGATGGTCGGCCCGGAAAACCGGGTGATGACGCTGGCAAGGTCCTGCTGCAAGTGTGAAATCAAGGACACCGACGCGGCGGCAATCGTCGCGAATTGAGGCGGCGGCGCAGGGAGATTTTTTAGGGCCGCGAGTTGGAGACCCAATGCGAAGGCGCGCTGTTTTGCCGTGTCATGGAGGTCGCTGGCGAGCCGGTTTCTCTCATCTGCGGCCGCAAGCGCCTGTTTGACCTCGATGACGCCAGCGAGCGCATCGGCCATCTGGTCGAAGCTCTCGGTCAGGCGGCCGAATTCGTCGTCGCCGCGATCGTTGATTCGCGCCTTCAAATCCCCTCCCGTCCAGGCGGCGGAAGTGCGCTGTGCGCGCTCAATCCGTTTGACCAGCAAAGGAACGAGCGTAAGCACCGAAACCGAATTGATCCCAAGGATATAAAGTGCTAGCGCGCGCCAGGAGATGTCCTTGTTGGCCAGCAAGGAGGCAATGGGCGACAGGACGTAGGCGCCGATAACCAGCGCACCGCCTGGATCTTGACTGGATCTCAGACCCGCCACGCGGATCCATCCGTTCGATTGCCGGACCCGATCCAGCAGCGGTGCCGTACCCCACTGTGCCGAGGCGGCATCCATCTCCGCGAACAGCGCGGCGCTGACGCCCGGCGGCGAGTAGGTGCAGGTATGCCCATCGGCCCAGCGATATGTGGCGCGGATGCGCCCTTCGTCATCGGCGCGCATTATGCCGTTGGCACCCCGCGTATTGAGCATCGCAGCCGACAAAGCATTGATGGCGAGGTTGCGCAGCACCACCTGACAAAGACCGGGGTTGTCGCGCGCATCGTCGAGCAGGGGGACCGATCGCTCCAAGTCGTCATGAAGTCGCCGCTCGAAATCCGCCGAGTGCAGCGCGTTGTCGATCAGCCGATCATACGTAAGGCTCGTCGCGCAGATCACCAGAACGGCGCCGGCACAGGACGCCAGCAACATCGCCGTCAGGAGTCGCCAGAACAGGTTTTTTCGCCAGCGGCCTATGCGCCGGAAGCACTTACACGTCGCGCGCACAGATTCTCCAGGGAACGGGCGACATTATAGGTTCACGGAGGCTCGCGCCATTTTTGTTGTCAAATATCTGATGCGTGACGACCGCCGGCTGGCCAGGGTGAAGTGTCAGGGACGTTGGCGCGTTTCTGCCGCTTGCCGATCTCCCACTCGATCTGCGAGCGGGACAGCGTCGGTGCCAGCAATTCGGCGAGCGCGTACATCGCATCGGTCGGCACACGGCTACGTTCAAGGATGAGATGGGTCTCGGTCATGCCGAACAGATGGTCGAGCGGTCGCACGCACAAGGCCGGGTCATCGAGGGCTGTGGCGGCCTGGTCAGACACAATGCCCACGCCCACACCGAGCTCGACATACGTTGCGATCGCAGCGGGATCGCGGACGCTGAGTGCGACGTTGGCATGGAGCTCCTGTCGGACAAATGCCGCGTGACAGGTCGAGCCGTCTTTGAAACTGTCGTCGCTGACGATGAGGGGGAAATGCGCGAGGTGCTCCAGCGTCAACAAGGGCACGCTCGCCAGAGGATGCCCAACAGAAACGAGCGCGACAAGCCGTTCCGTGCGCCACGGTAGAGCAATGATATGGTCCTTGTCCTGGACCGCTGCTCCGCAGATGCCGAAATGAACGTGGCCGTCGCGCACGAGTTCGACGATCTTCTGGTCGCTGCCTTCGACGATGGTCAGACAGGTGTGGGCGAATTGACGTCGAAACTGGGCGATCGGCTTGGGCAGCACGTGGCGGATTGCAACGTGGCCTGCGGCAATGGAAAGATCCGTCGCGGGCCGGACCACCTGTTCGACTGCCAGCCGTCGCAGGCTTTCAAGCTCGTTAAAGATTCGCTCTGCTGCCGCGACGACGCGTGAACCCTTGTCCGTCACGCTACGCAGTCGCTTGCCCCGCCTGTCGAAGATCTGCAGGCCAAGTTCCGCTTCTAGTTCCAGTATCGACTTCGACACGCCGGGTTGCGAAGTATGAAGCACCTTCGCGGCTGCAGTGAGGTTGAGTCCCTGACGGACCGCCTCCCTGACAAAACGAAATTGATGAAGATTCATGTCTACGCCGCAATGGGCAGGCGAGCACGACGCCATCTTGCTGCGCCGCGCTCGCGCAACCGGTTTCTCCGATCCGTCTTAGTCAGATCAGGAAGCCGCCGGCTGATCCTGCGCGTGTTGCGCGGCCTGTTCGATCAGGGCCGCGACTTCTTTCGGGTGCGATTCGTATACCGAATGACTTGCACCGGGGATCTCTACGGTATGGCTCTTTGCACGTGCGGCATACATCCGTTCCAGATCCGGATTGATGATCTTGTCCGCTTCGGCAACCATGTACCAGCTCGGCTTGACCTTCCATGCGGGGTCGGTAATCTCTGCGGAAAACACTGCCGCAGCGGTCGGCATTTGCGCGTTCGCTTCGAAGGTTGCCTGCTTGAGCGGGAGATCGGCAGCGAAGTGGCTCGGATACAGATCGGGCTTGAGGAACAGGTAACCGTCCGGCGTTTTCACGAGGTCTTCCCCGGGCGTCGAGTTCGGCATTTTCTTGCCGTTGCTGACCTCCGTTTCGCCCGCGTCGAGCGCGTGCGCCGCGATATAGACCAGACCCGCGACATGCGAATCGTTGCCCGCTTCCGTGATGATCGCCCCACCGTAGCTGTGGCCGACCAGGATCGCAGGGCCGTCCTGAAGCGCGAGAATACGCTTGGTCGCAGTGACATCTTCAGCGAATGAGGTGAGCGGTTCCTGAACCAGCGTCACGTGATAGCCATCCCTCGTCAGGATGTTGTAGACCGGCTGCCAGCCTGAGCCACCGACAAAGGCGCCATGCACCAGCACAATGTTCTTGACCGGCGCGGCCGTCGCGGACATGGCCGTGCCCATCAACAACGAAGCAGCAACAGCCGTTGCGATACGAAGAATGTTCGACTTCATTTTTTATTGCCCCAAATGACGATTGAATACGCTAACGATGCGCCCGGCCCTTGCCTGGTACGCCGGTCGATACGACAGACAGCGTGTGCTGCACTGCGCCGACGACAGAACCATGTTGCACCGCGGGTGGAAAACCCCGCGTGACCGGATCATTAAAACTTCGTTAACTTCGCCAGCTCGATGCAACGATGTTTTACGTCGGGTACCCTGCCGGCTCCAGTGCTTCGAACAGTTTCCTGACGTGGGGTGCCAGCTTTTCCGGAGACCGGCAGACAAGCTGTAGCTCCCGCCTCGACCACTGTTCATCGAGCGATACGATCGAAAACGGCAGCGTGCCGCTGAGACGCCCTGTAGTGGATTCAGGCACCAGCGACACACCGACGCCTGCCGCGACCATATGACAGACAGCCTCGAAGCTCTCTACCTGGATGCGGAAGTGGATGTTTTGCCCGAGCAGCAACGCGGTCTTCGAAACATACTGTTGATGCGATGACCGCTCATTGAGTCCGATGTAATTCCACTCGAGCACCTGATAGAAGCGCACCGCCTTCTCGCGTGCCAGGGCGTGGCCGTGGGGCGTGATAACGACGAGCCTGTCTTCGCGAAACGGCACGACTGAGAGGCTTCTCGTGTTCACCAGTCCAACGATGATGCCCAGGTCGGCGACCCCTTCGTCGACTGCCCGCACGGTCTCGGGGCTGGTGTGTTCCTCGATGTCCACGTTGATTTTCGGGTGGTCGACGAGGAAACGCGGCAGCAGCGAGGGCAGGTATTCGTGAATCGCATTGGTGTTGGCAAACAAGCGGATATTCCCGCGCGTTCCCTCGCCGAACTGCGACAGGTCCTGCCGCAATTTGGCGGTCTCGCGTAGGATCGCAATCGTGCGAGTCAAAAACACTTCGCCAGCGGGTGTCAGCTCGACGCCGCGACTGCGGCGCACGAACAGCCGCGCGTTCACCGATTCCTCGAGGCTCTTGATCCTCGAACTCGCCGCAGCAACGGCGATCGGCAGGCCTTCCGCCGCCTTGGTGAGATTGCCGCAGGCGGCCACCGCCGCAAACAATCGAAGATCCGTCAGATCAAAGCGCATCGATATCTCCTGGCCGGCGATGAATTCGCCAATCGCGAACGCACGCTCAACGAAATAGTGACACGCGCGCAGCCCACAAGTACACAATTTCATCGATCTTCCCTCGACCTGTCGCCCCTCTATCCGATGTCTTTGAGGCGACGCCGGAGCAATTCCGAACAGTATCTGGAGGTGTAACGTAATGGCATGGAAAGCAATGGCACGGGTCACCGATGTCGAGCCAGGCACAGTGAAGGCCTGTCGGATCAATGACATTCCGCTGGCCCTCTACAACCTCGATGGCGAGTTCTTCGCGACGCACGATATCTGCACTCACGCACACGCCTGCCTTTCCGACGGCTACCTCGAGGACGGCCGTATCGAATGCCCGCTTCACCAGGGCCTGTTCGACGTGCGCACGGGCAAGGCGGTCTCGGGTCCAGTCGATGTCGATCTGAAGACCTTCGCCGTGCGCGTGGACGGCGACGAAGTACTCGTCGACCTGGACTAGCGCTTCATGCACTCACGCCATCGCATGAGATACCGCCGCGCCGAGAGCTATGCCACATGAAACAGCGAATCATCATTGTCGGCGCCGGTCAAAGCGGCGCACGGACGGCCGCCGCGCTTCGCAAGCAGGGGCATCAGGATGACGTAATCCTGATCGGCGACGAACCCGAACTACCGTATGAACGACCGCCCCTGTCCAAGGACATGCTCTCCGGGACCTCGACTTCGGGTACGACGATCTTTCCGCACGCGTACTACGCTGAGCACAGGATCGATCTGCGTATGGACACCCGCGTCGACTCGATCGATCCGGCGGCGCGGCAAGTCGTTCTCGCGGATTCGTCGTTACTTACGTACGACCACCTCGTCCTCGCGACCGGGGTCCGCGCACGCTCCATCGACATTCCGGGCGCCGGACTCGAGGGTGTGTTGACGCTTCGCACCCGTCGCGACAGTACGCGGCTCGCTGCGCGTCTGACCGCGAATGCCAGGATCGTCGTCCTTGGCGGTGGCTTTCTGGGTCTCGAGATCGCCGCTGCGGCCGTCAGGCAGGGCTGCGCCGTAACCGTCATCGAAAGCGGCCCCGTCCTCCTCGGGCGGATTCTCGGAGGATTCCTCGGCACACGTCTCGCGGACCTGCACCGCGCCCATGGGGTTGACATCCGGACGAATGCACGCGTCACGGCAATCGAAGGCCAGGGATCGGTCAGCGCTGTCCTGCTCGAAGACGGAACTGCGATAGCCGCAGACACGGTCGTCGTCGCCGTCGGCGCGCTTGCCAACGACGAGCTCGCGAGAAACGCGGGCATCGAGTGCGCGGACGGAATCCTGGTCGACGCGCATACGCGCACCTCCGCCGCTGGCATCCACGCGGTCGGCGACGTCGCGCGGCAACGCGAACGATGGTCTCTGACCCTTGTTCGCCTCGAATCATGGGAAAACGCCGAGCTCCAGGCGCAGACCGCGGCACGCACCCTCCTTGGCGCCCCTCAACCCGAAGACAACGCGCCCTGGTTCTGGACCGATCAATACGATCAGAACATCCAGATCCTCGGTGGCTGCGAGCCCGGCGATACGGTCGTGATCCGGGGGGACCCCGCCACACCATCATGGTGTGCGTTCTTCGTGCGCAACGCCCGGCTTCAAGGCGCACTGCTCATGAATGCGGGACGCGAACGCCGTATAGTCAGGCAGATCATGAATACGCGGCATGCCATTGACCACGACGCGCTTGGCGACGCCAGCCATCCATTGAAGACATTCCTACAGTAACGGAGACGAAACATGCAGATTGAAATCAAGCCGGTCGATGGCCCGGCGTCGCCCTGTGCCTCGCAGGTTAGCGTCGAGCGGATCAGCGTCGAACGAACCTGGCCCGGCGAAGGAAGCTCGCGCATTCCGTTCTGGGTCTATAGCGACGCCGAGATCTACCGCCTCGAGAAGGAGCGCATCTTCCTCGGCCCGAACTGGTCTTACGTTGCGCTCGAGTGCGAGATCCCGACAGCTGGCGATTACAAGCGCAGCTTCGTCGGCGATATGCCGATCGTCGTGGTCCGCGATACCGACGGCAGCGTCAACGCGTTCGCCAACAGCTGCGCGCATCGCGGCGTAGCGTTCTGCCAGACCGATTCCGGCAACACCAAATCATTTACTTGTCCCTATCACCACTGGAACTACGACCTGAAGGGCAACCTCACCGGCCTGCCGTTCAAACGCGGCTACAAGGGCAAGGGCGGCATGCCGAAGGACTTTGACGTCAGCGAACATCGGGCGCGCCCGCTCGTCGTCACCGTTCGCAACGGCGCGATATTCGCTTCGTTCGACGCGAGTGTAGAGTCGTTCGAAGACTATATGGGGCCCAACATGCTCCAGTATTTCGACCGTGTGTTTGACGGCCGTCCGCTCGAATTGCTTGGCTATATGCGCCAGCGGATCGACGGCAACTGGAAGCTCATGTTCGAGAATCTCAAGGACCCGTATCACGCGAGCCTCTTGCATGTGTTCTTCGTCACCTTCGGCCTGTTCCGCATGGACGCAAAATCCGCCATCGAGATGGACGACACCGGACGGCACTGTGCGATGGTCAACCGCCGTGCGGGTGCGCTCGAGGCGGAAGCGGCGCGAGAGATGAGTCAGACACTGCGCGCCGATATGCAACTCAAGGACACCCGCGTGCTCGACCTGATTCGCGAATTTCCGGGCCACGTAACGGCCGTCATGAGTACCGTATGGCCCAACCTGATTCTCCAGCAACAATCGAACACGCTGGCGATGCGTCATATCGTGCCGCATGGTCCGGGCCAACATGACCTGCACTGGACTTTCTTCGGCTACGCCGACGACACGGAGGAAATGCGTGCGCACCGGATTCGCCAGGCCAACCTGATGGGCCCGGCAGGCTTTGTTTCGGTCGACGACAGCGAGGTGATGGTGATGTCCCAGGAGGGAACGACGCCTTACAACGACCGCGCGGGCATCGCCGAGATGGCCGGCCGCACGGTCGAGGATCACGATCACACGATTACCGAAGTGGCCGTTCGCGGCTTGTATCAACACTATCGCAAGGTCATGGGACTATGAACGCGCTCTCTCAACCAGCCACCTCGGCGATCTCTCTCGAAACGCGCTTTGGCATCACGGACCTTTACGATGCCTATAGCGCCGCGCTCGACGAAGGCCGGTATCGTGACTGGGTCTCGTTCTTTACCGATGACGCGGTGTACCGGCTCACACCCAAGGAAAACTACGACCGCAACCTGCCGATCGCAATTATCTACTGCGACGGCAAGGGGATGATCGAAGATCGCGCGTTCACCACCGTCGAAACGACGATTGCCCAGCCGCGGTCGCTCCGGCACTTTGTGACGGGCGTTGGCGTGCGGGCAATCGTCGACGGCGGCTATGAAGTCCAGGCGAATTTTCTGATCGTCCAGACCATGCTGGACCGTGGCACCGAAATCGTGATGTCGGGCCGCTATGTCGACCGTGTCGTCCATCACGGTGCGGGCTTCCTGTTCGCAAGAAAAACCTGCGTGTCGGACACCCTTCTCTATCCCACCTCGGTCGTCGCGCCCGTATAGAAGGACGGGAGAGCGCTACGGCTCTCCCGTCATGTCTCCTGCTATACGCGCTCTACGCCGACTGCAGGCGGAATGAAGCAACGGACTGTTTGAGATATTCCGCCTGTTCGGCCAGCGATGCGGCGCTGGCGGTCGCCTGTTCGACCAAGGCGGCGTTGCGCTGGGTAACGGTATCCATTTGCGCGATTGCCACGCCGACATGGCTGATGCCCGTGCTTTGTTCAGTCGACGCGGAAGAGATTTCACCCATGATATGGGTCACGCGCTGGACCGAGCTCAGAATCGCTTCCATCGACTGACCCGCTTCGCCGGCCAATGACTGCCCACGAGACACATTGGCAACCGATTCGTCGATCAGGACTTTGATCTCCTTGGCAGCGCTCGCGGAGCGCTGCGCGAGTGTGCGGACTTCAGCGGCCACCACCGCGAAACCACGCCCTTGTTCCCCGGCACGCGCTGCCTCGACTGCGGCATTGAGCGCTAGGATATTGGTCTGGAATGCAATGCCCTCGATCACGCTGATAATCTGTTCGATTTTCTTCGAGCTTCCGGCGATGGTGAGGATCGTTGCCACCACCTGCGATACGACTTTGCTACCACGCTCAACTGTGTCCGACGCGGCGACAGCGAGACGGCTGGCCTGGACTGCGTTATCAGCGTTGTGCTTGACCGTCGCAGTGAGCTGCTCCATCGACGACGCAGACTGTGCGAGTGCTGCGGCCTGCTCTTCAGTGCGTTGAGACAAATCGGCATTGCCTGCGGCAATCTCGTTCGCCCCGACCGTGATCGAGTCGGCGACGACCTTGATCTGACCAACTGTCGCAGTGAGTTGCGTCTGCATCTGGGCCATCGCGTAAAGCAGGCTGCCGGAGTCGCCCTGCCGCAGGGAAACCGTATGGCTGAGGTCGCCGCTTGCAATGTGCTTGCAGAATTCCGCCGCGTAGTCAGGCTCTCCGCCCAGACGTTTGCGGATATCCCAAATCAGCCACAACATGGCGGTGGAAAGCAGCAAACCGATAATCGAAATCGAAATCAGATTTTTCAGGATCACCGACCTGAACGCCGTGTTGATGTCGTCGGTATAGATGCCGGTGAAAACATGCCAGCCCCACTCGGGAACCAGGCCGCTATAGACCATCCTGCTGGCCGGCACGCTTTGACCCGGTTTAGGCCACACATAAGTCGAATAGCCGCTTCCGCCTGGAGAGGAATTGCGGACAATGGCTGTCGCGATGTGGACACCATTCGGATCGACTACCGCGGATTGGTCTTTTCCTTCGAGGCCTGGATCGGTCGGTATTAGGAGCGCAGTGGCCGCAGCATCGTAAATGCCGAAGGTGCCGCTATGCTCCTTGCCCCAGTGAACCACTCGCAACATTTCGATAGCCTGACGCTTTGCTTCGGCGACCGGCAGCGTGTTGTCGGCGGCTTCCTTCTGGAAGAACGAAACGGTCTCCAGCGCGGTATCAACCTCCTGCTTCAGCAAGCCCTGACGCTCCTGGATCATTCGGGAGCGCGTGAGAACACCAATCATCAATACCACGATAAACAATCCTACCCACATCAGCGCTACGATGCCCCACAGCTTTTGATTCAAGGTCAGACGCTTCATCGTTTCTAGTCCCCGGGTCAACGGTTAACGTGGTGCCCGGCCAAGAGCACCACTTCCGCACCGAAATCTAGACCTCGTTGTCGAGTGGGCTCCGGCCGTCTGCCATGGCAAAAATTAGAATCAGAATGCCGTGCGAATGCCGCCGCCGAACGTATTGCCCATCGACAAGTTACTCGCGCGGTCCATCAGGAATGCCGCGTAGATATCGGTCCGTTTGGATAACGAATAGTCGTACGAAACCGCCCACGTATTGCGCGAGACGTTGCTGCCACCCGAACTCTTCGAATACGCATCGGAGCCGAGAATGACGCCATTGCCAACCGGAATCGAAAAGCCGGCCTGTCCCGTGTTGATGCCGACGTCGCCGCGCGAAATCGAATCCCACACGTGCTGGTACTGGCCGTAGAACTTGACGAAGCCGACGTCAAACGACGCACCGAGGTTCGCGACGCCTTGCGTCGTCAGACCCGGAATCACCGTCGCGAGGTCGCCCGCGTTCACGCTGAACTTGATCTGCTGATAGACTGCAGAAACGGCAAACCCACCCTGGTTATAGGACACCTGCCCGGTCCACTTGTTCTGGCCGATATGGCCCGCTTCATTGCCGAACTCATACATCGCCTTCGCCACGGCGCCATTGATGATCGGCGTGGAGTAGTACACCGAGTTCGACCATTCGCCGGCATTGCCGAACACACCCTGGCCGTTCACGCCGATATAGCTGTGAATCACGATCGGCGAGAAGACGAAAGAATTCCAGAACGGGTTGAAGGTAATCGTCGAGAACCAAAGCAACGGTGGGATCAGGCCCACAGTCAGCGTACCGTAGTTGCCCTTGAGGCCCACATAGGCATTGCGCGAGAACAGCCCGTCGCCCTTGAACCCAGTGCGGCCCAGCGTTCCGTTTTCGACGTTGAAATAGCTTTCAAGGTCGAAGATCACGCTGGTGCCCCCGCCGATATCCTCGGTGCCGCGCATACCCCAATACGATGCCGTCATGCCGCCATTGCCGGCGACCACGGCGGACTTGCCGCCAGGCGCCCGCTTGTCCGCGATGAACGAGTCGATAATGCCGTACAGCTGCACGCTCGACTGCGCATAGGCGGCCTCGCCCAGCAGTGAGGAACCCAGCACTAGTGCCTGCATGCCCCTTGATACTTTCATGCGTGTCTCCAGTTATATTTCAAAAGTCCTGCACCGATGTATTCCCGGCTCATATGCCCGTGCTGAAGATGCGCCTGTCCGACCCGCGTGCGAGGCACCGCCAGACGCCCACCCTCACGGCGGCTTGCGTAGCGATCGTTCGCGGGGCCTGCACCAAACCACGTTTGATGAAGCCGCCCACTTTTCAAAGTACTACTTATAGAGAGCGTTGATTTCCTGGTATCACGTCTGATTAGCGTAACTAATCGAATGATCTAAAGGAATAAATCGAGTGGCTATTCCCGCAGCGTGTGCGGAACTGAATATTTTTATATTTGGCCGGCCCTGCCGCTCGCGGCGAGCGACCGGGCACTCAGCCTTGCAACACAATTCGAACTGACTGCCGTCTCAATGCCTCGCGCGCACCACTGCAGCAGCGGGACGCGCCGGCGTGACCGCCGGCTTCGAACACAACAACGAATGAAGAATCACCAGTGTGAGGCCACCGGAAATCACCGGCTGCTGAAGCACCAGTTGCAGCATCAGCGGCATGGCACGCATGACTTCGGGCTGCACGAACAAACCGCCCAGCCCCACCAGGAACGACAAGCCGGTCGAGATCAGCCGGCGATCGTCCCACTCGACCTGCGCCAGGATGTGTACGCCATGCATGAACACAATACCGAACAGCAGCGTGGCAGCCGCGGAGATCACCGGGATCGGCACGATCACGAGCAGCATGTCGAACTTCACGCAGCCACCGAGCACAATCAGAAATATGCCTGCGGTCAGTGTGACGAAGCGTGAGCCGACGCGCGTCGCACGCAGGATGCCGATATTGTCGGGATAGGCGATGGTACTGAAACCGCCCCACACCGCCGCGACCACTGATCCCAGTGCGACGCCGAACAGACCTTCCGACATGCGGCCCGACGAGAGCTTTTCGTCGCCCCAGTCAGCCACTGTCTGATACAGCGCCATCGATCCCATGCCAGCGGGAATCAACGTCAACAAGAACACCACGACGAGGTCCGCGCGCACACCAAAGCCAAACGGGAAGATGTGCGGCACCACGACGAAGGGCGCGGCAGCCACCGCCGCGAACGAAACCGGCTGAAACAGCGTGTAGCAGATCGTGCCAAGCGCCAGGCCCAACAGGATCGCGACGCGGCGCACGCGACGCCCCCCCCATAGCATCGAGACCACGATGCCCGCGACTGCGACCGCACCCGACAACAGGTTGATGCCAGGGAAACCCGGGCTCGTGCGCGACCCGATCCAGGTCGGCAGCGCGACGCTGGCAATCTGCACCATGATCAACATCACGATCATGCCGGAAATGATCGGCACGCGAAGATGCCGCGCGAACAGTCCGACAAAGCTTCTGCCGCGGATCGGCACGGTGAGCACACACCAGATCAGCGAAGCCGCGAAGAAGGAGCCGAATGCGGTACCCAAGCCACCCGCCTGCAAGTGGCCGACCGTCATCAGCGCACCAAAGCTGCCGGCATACGGACCCTGCGCGATCGGCAGACGCAGGAACAGCACCGACTGCAGGATCGTGATGATGCCGCACACCATGAACGTCATGCCGTATAGGTAAGCGATCTGTTCGTCGGGAAGATGAAATGCACGCCCGAGGATGCCCGGAAAGACGAACATGCCGGTCATGCCGAACACGTTCTGCACGCCAAGCACGGCCAGTTGCGAAAACGGCAGCCGCTCGTTGATGCCGACGTCGAACACGCGCCTGGGTGCCACGTCGTTCTCCATGCTGCCGCCCAAACCACCCGGGTCAGTCGTGTTGTTGCTCAAGGTAGGGTCCATTGAACTCTGAAAGAATGCAAATGCGAACAAAGATCCGCGTCGTGGCGCCTGCGATCAACCAAACCGGCCGGTCGCGCGACGAGGCTGTCAGTCGTCGAGCAACGGAATACCCTTGGTCTCGGGCCCGAACCAGATCGCCACCATGCCGACGATGAACAGCAGGGAGATCGCCGCTGATGCCGCCGGGAACGAACCGAACTTCGCCACCACCACGCTGCCCGCGAGCGGACCAATGCTCGTCAGCGCGCGCGCCATATTCCAGCAGAAGCCCTGCCCGGTAGCACGAACCCGGGTGGGGAACAGCTCGGGTAGATAGGCCGCGAACGTGCCAAAGGCGCCGATCACGAAGTAGCCGTAAATTGGCATGAACCACAGCACCGATTCGAGATCGTGAATCGTGAGGAACAGCACCATCGATGCGATGAACGACCCGACCGAAAAGATGAAGTACGACATTCGGCGGCCCAGCGCTTCAAGCATCCAGATGAGCGAGAGGTAACCGAGCGTCGCGCCGACCATCATGAGGATGAATGCATAGCTGACGATCGCACCGATCGGACGGCCCGAGTTCGGGCCGGCAAGCTGGTGGATCCAGCTCGGCAGGAACGTGAGGCCCCCCCAGCAACCGAGCATCGCGGCGGACGCGACGATCACGCCGACGATGGTCTTCCGGCGTAGCTCCGGCTTGAAGATACCGAGGAAGGTCTGGATCGCCGGTTCGGCGTCGACGCTGTCGCGCACCTTGACCCAGCGCTGAGGCTCGGGCACAAAACGGCGAATCAGGACGGTGATCAGTGCGGGCGCCGCACCCATGCCGAGCACCCAACGCCAGCCGAATCCGCCGAGCAGCAGGTTGTCGAGCGCGGCGGCAAGAAAGCCGAACGCAAACGCCATCTGCATGATCTGCATGGCCCGGGCGCGATGCTTCTCGGGCCAGGTTTCGGCGACTAGCGCGGCGCCGGCGGCCCACTCGCCGCCAATGCCGAAGCCGGCCAAGGCCTGCGCGACCGCAAGCTCGGGCCATGTCCGTGCGAATGCACTGAGTAAAGTGAAAGCAGCGTAGATGAAGATGGTCCAGGCCATCACGCGCGAGCGGCCGAGGCGGTCCGCCGCGACGCCGAACAAGACCCCGCCGATACCCCAGGTCAGTAGCTTGCCCGAGATGATCAGGCTGCCGACCTTGCTGATTTCAGCCGGGTCGGTGCTATGCAGGAGGCTGCCCACGCTCGGCACAAGCACGAGCGTAAACAGATTCAAGTCCATCGAATCGAACATCCATCCGAGGAACGCCGACACCAGGGTAAGCCACTGATACCTCGACAAATGGAACATGGAGGTGGCCCCCACACCCGGCGCTGCGGCCCCTATCTCCTGCGTCTTGCCCATCCCGCCCTCTCCTCGTCTCTGTTTTCTTCGCGAAGCGCATCCGCTTTCGCGACCGCGAGCCTTTGTCTGCTGTAACACGCAGGCCTGGCTCGATCTGGTACGGGGCAGTATATGGCGTAATACAATTATATTGCAATACGTATTATTGTCCTGAGGAACGCGCGCAACGCCACTTGGCGGAGCGCCTCAAGATTTCCCGGCAAGACTGCAGAGACGGCTTAGGGAAGGTCTTCGAGCACCTGCACGGCCAGCTTTTCCGCCTGCTCGACGTGGCGCTGACAAGCAGCGGCCGCAGCCGCCGGATCCTTGCGTTTGATCGCGTCAACGATCGCCGATATCTCTTCAAAGCTTGCGTCGAGCCGGCCTGTCTGAGAGAGCGTTGTTGCGCGCAGCATCATGACCCGTGTATGCACGAGGCGCAGCATCTCGGTCAGTACGGGATTACCCGCACCTTCGAGAATCACGTCGTAAAAGCGGGCCTTCTGTTTAAGGAACAGCATGATCGACTCATCGGTCTTCATGTCCTTGATGACCGCTAGTTCCTTGAGCGCATCGAGAAGTGCGGCGCGCTGCTCATCGCTCGCGCGTTCGGTGAAGTGCCAGCCCGCGAGCGCTTCGAGCGCCGCTCGCACCTCATAGAGGCCCTTCGCTTCAGCCTGGGTGATCACCGCGACGATTGGTCCCTTGTGCGGAATGATCTGGATCAGGCCTTCGGCTACCAGTTGGCTCAGCGCTTCGCGGATCAGCGTGCGGCTCACGCCGAGCATTTCGCATAGCTCGCGTTCGATCAACCGGTCACCGGGACGGAACGTGAGGTCGGTGATGCACAGGCGCAGGCCCTCGATCACTTGCTGGCGCAAGGTCGAGACCGGACGTAGAACTTGTCGATTGGTATTCATTCCTTCCTTGGTCGTTGTATGAGTCTGGTTCAGGCCGTCATTTCCGTCATACAATCATATTGACAGCGTTTTGGTGAGTAAGCATACTGGATGCGATTATACAATCGTACAACCCTTCAACGTTGTATCACGAGGTTTTACATGCAAGACATCAAGTCATCCGAGCGTAGAGCGATCGGCGCACAGATTCGCAAGGAAGTGCTGGGCACGTCACACACCCAGAGCAATGCCGAGCCGCATCTGTTCGACACGGTGTTCCTCGAGTTCACCGAGGACTTCTGCTGGGGCAACATCTGGAGCCGTCCGGGCCTCACGCGTCCCGTACGCAGCATGCTGAACCTGGCGATGCTCGCCTCGATGGGTCGCTGGCACGAGTTCGAAGTTCACACCCGGGGCGCCATCAACAATGGCGTGAGCGAAGAAGAGATTGCCGAAGTCTTGCTGCAAGCGGGCGTCTATGCCGGCATCCCGGTCGCGGCCGAAGCCCTGCGTCGCGCCAAGTCGGTGGTCATTGCACTGAAGGCCAACGCCACCGCCTGAGCGACGTCAATTTTAGCTGCACCCGCTCCCGTTTCGCGCGGCGGCCTGTCTGTCGCGAATGCATTGCCCACACGAAAGTCATGTCCGAAACCATTTTTTGCGAAGTCGAGTCAGGCCGTATCGCCTACTCGCGCATTCCCGCTGAAGCCGGCGGCACGCGCCCGGTCGTCGTGTTACTCCACCCGATCGGCGTGGACCGTGGCTGGTGGGATGAATACATTCAGGACTGGCAGCACCACTTCGAGATCGTCACGATTGACTTGCGCGGTCACGGCGAATCAAGCCTCGTCACCACTCCCGTCAGCCTCGCTGACCACGCGCGCGACATTGCCGCGGTGCTTGAGCACGCGGGCGTGACCGCGGCAAGCCTGGTCGGCGTCTCAATGGGTGGTATGGTGGCGCAACGCGTCGCGATCCAGGCGCCTACGCGCGTCGCCTCGCTGATTCTCTGCGCAACTGCCGGCGGTTTCCCCGACGACGTGCGCCCGCGCATCCTCGCCCGCGGCGATATGAACCGCGCGGGACAGATGTCGGAAGTCGTTGAGGACACGATCGCACGCTGGTTCCTGCCCGACACGTCGCGGCCCGATCTTGTCGAGCGATGTCGGGCCCGCCTGCTCGCCGACGACTGGTACAGCTGGAGCGCCAACTGGCAGGCCATTTCACAGTTGGACAATCTCGCCGAGCTCGGCGCCGTCACGCAGCCGGCCCTGGTCATCGCGGGCGACGCCGACGCCAGTATTCCGCCCGCCGTGTCGCAACGCATCGCCGATGCGCTTCCGCTCGGACGGTTCATTTCCATTCCTGGTGCCGCGCACTTCGGCGCGTTCGACATGCGCGATGTGTTCGCCCCTGTCTTCACCGATTTTCTGTCGAGCCTCGCGCACTGAGCCGACGAGCCCGGCTGAGCGGCAAGCCCCGCCGCGCCGACGACGCCCGTATTGGCATCGATATTCTTTACAAGTGGAGCGACGGTTGCCGGTACCGATCGCTTTCTGGGAGGCAGCATGGCAATCACAATCCGTTCGTCGTTCAAGATCGACGCGACGCCCGCCGAGACCTGGGCCACCATGGTCGACATTGAGCGGTCCGCGCCGTGTTTTCCGGGCGCGGAACTCAAGGAGCTCCAGCCCGACGGGAGCTATAAAGGCGCGTTCACCGTCAAGCTCGGCCCGCTGACGCTCAAGTTCGCGGGCAAATTCAAAATCGCAGAACAGAATGATGTTGACCGCCAGGTCGTCGTCTCGGCAAGCGGCACCGACACCAAGGGCCGGGGGGGCGCCGATGCGAATATCCGGGCGAATGTCAGCGATGAGGGCGGCAAGACGAAGGTCGACGTGGTCTCCGAGGTCAACCTGTCGGGCACCGTCGCCCAGTACGGCCGCGGCGCGGGCATGATCGAAGCGCTCTCGCAGCAATTGCTCAATCAGTTCGCCAAGAACCTGACCGCACTGATCGAATCGGAATCGTCAGCGTCGGCCTCGATGTCCGCGTCGGTGCCGGTGTCGGCATCGGGTGACAGCGGTGTGGCCGCCGAATCATCCGGCAGCGCCAGTGCCGATGACGCATTTGCAACCGGTGCCATGCGCATCGGCGCGGCCTCGGGCAACACCACGTCAGCCGCTACTCCGGGAACGACTACCCCCCCTCCCGTGCGTCGCCCTCTTCCGCCACCGGCCGCACCACTCGACGCCGGTGCACTGATGCGTGGCGCGTTGTGGCAGTCGATCCGCAATTTTTTCGCACGGCTGTTCGGCGCGAAACAGCAAAACTGATTGTCCCGGGCATGGCCTGCACGGCGGTGATCCGCACGTGCCGCCCGGCCCCTTGCAATGGGAGCACGCATGAAACCCAGTGAATTCGAATACCACGCACCGACGACGCTCGCGGAGGCCGCGCGGCTGCTCGCAACGCTCGAGGATGCGAAGCTGCTCGCAGGCGGCCAGTCCCTGATGCCGATGATGAATTTCCGGTATCTGATGACGAGTCACCTGATCGACCTCAACACCGTCAGCTCACTCAGCAGCATCGAGGCCGATGCGCATCAGTTGCACATCGGCAGCATGACGCGCCAGCGCGATATCGAACTGTCGCCGCTTGTCAAGCGCCACGCGCCGCTGCTGCGGGAGGCCTATCAGCTCGTCAGTCACAAACAGATCCGTAACCGCGGCACTTACGGTGGCGCACTCTGTCAGCTCGATCCCTCTTCGGAGCAGCCCTGCTTCACAGCGGCGCTCGACGGTATGCTGACCATCGGGCGCTTCGAAAACGACGCCGTGCAACTGCGTGAACTGCCAATGGCCGAGTGGGCGCAGATGTACATGACGCCCGCGCTCGAGGAAGGCGAACTGCTCGTGAGAGTCGCGCTCGATATCTGGCCCGAGGGTCATGGCTATGCATTCGAGGAATTCGCACGACGTCACGGCGACTACGCGATCGTCGGCGTGGCGGCGTTGTGCACTGCCGATGCACGCGGCATGATCGACCGCCTCTCGCTGACGATATGCGGCGTGGCCGCGGGCCCCGTGCGCCTGTACGAGATCGAAGCCGCGCTGCACGGCCGTGCGATGGATGAAGACTCGATTCGCTTTGCAGGCGACGCCGCGCGCGAACTCGATGTGATGACCGATGCGCATGTGAGCTCCGACTACCGCCAGCATCTTGCCGGCGTGCTGTGCGAACGTGCGCTGCGCACCGCGTTCGCGCGAGCCCAACGACAATCGTAGAGGAAACTGAAATGGAGACGCGTACCGTCAGGGTCGTTGTAAATGGCACCGCCTATGAGCGGCAGGTCGAACCGCGCCGCATGCTCGGCGATTTCCTGCGACACGATCTGAATCTCACCGGCACCCACTATGGTTGCGAACACGGTGTTTGCGGCGCCTGCACGGTGCTGCTCGATGGCCGAACCGCGCGCGCCTGCCTGACGCTCGCCGCGCAGGTCGACAACCACACCCTCACCACGGTTGAAGGCCTCGCGAGTACGGAAGGCACGCTCAACACGCTGCAGCAGGCATTCACCGAATGTCACGCCCTGCAATGTGGTTTCTGCACGCCGGGCATGTTGATGACGCTGACCGAGTTGCTCAACGAAACCGATTCGCCCGACGAAGCCGAAATCCGCGAAGCAATCACAGGCAATCTGTGCCGCTGTACAGGCTATCAGCCGATCGTCGCCGCGGCGCTTCTCGCGGCCAGGCGTCTTCGCGAAAGCCGTTCCGCCGTTCGCGAAACCGCCGCTGAAGCCCGCGCGGCCACGGAGTAACACGATGGACATTTCCGATCTCAAGGGCGCGACCGGCGACATGCGTTATGTCGGCAAACGCGTCATGCGCACCGAAGACGACAAGCTGCTCAAAGGCCAGGGGGCGTATGTGGACGACCTGCACCTGCCCGGCATGCTGCAGGCCGCCGTATTGCGAAGCCCGCATGCGCACGCCACGATCGTGTCGATCGACTGCAGCGCGGCCCGCGAGTTGCCGGGTGTGCATGCGGTCTATACCCACGCCGAACTGCGCGGCCGAGCGCGGGGCCGCGCCCCGTCGATGCTGCCCAACCCCGCGATCCGCTTCGAGCGCACGCAGGAAATGCTCACCTCGAAGGAAGTCACCTTCGCAGGCGAAGCCGTCGCCTTTGTGGTCGCGGAAAACCGCTATATCGCTGAAGACGCGTGCGGTCTGATCGAAGTCGAATACGACACCCTCCCCGCGGTCGCCGAATGCCGCGCGGGTCTGCTGCCCGATTCGCCGCTGTGTCACACTGATGCGAAAGACAATGTGGTCGCGCATATCGAGATTGGTTTTGGCGACACCGATGCGGCGTTCACCGACGCCCCGGTAGTCGTCAACGAGACCTACTGGCAGAACCGCGGTTCCGCCCATCCGATGGAAACCCGTGGCTATGTCGCCGAATACCACGAGGCGACGGGCGAGCTCAAGGTCTGGTCCTCGGGTCAGGCGCCGCATCATGAGAAGAAGAACCTCGTCGAACTGCTCGAATGGGACCCCGAACGCTTGCGCATCATCATGAACGATGTGGGCGGGGGTTTCGGGCCGAAGCTGCCGTTCTATCCGGAAG
The DNA here is from genome assembly GCA_026225235.1 of Burkholderiales bacterium. Taxonomy (GTDB): domain Bacteria; phylum Pseudomonadota; class Gammaproteobacteria; order Burkholderiales; family Burkholderiaceae; genus Pararobbsia. Next base: position 47,228 of record JAMFSK010000050.1, on the reverse strand, counting down.
AGGCGCTCGTGGCGATTACGGCCGTCGATCTCAAGCGACCGGTCAAGTGGATCGAGGATCGGCGTGAGCATTTCCTGTCCGTCACGCAGGAACGCGATCAATGGTGGAACGTCAGCATCGCGCTCGAGAAAGACGGCAAGATTCGTGGCGTGCGGCTGGATATGGTCCACGACAACGGCGCCTTTCTGCCTTGGGGCGTGATCACGCCTTACATCTCGATCACGACGACGCCGGGCCCTTACGTGATCCCCGCGATGAGCGCAAAGCTCGATGTGGTCTATACGAACAAGTGCGCAACCTCGCCCGTGCGAGGCGCAGGTCGACCCCAGGCAGTGTTTGCGATGGAACGCATTCTCGACAAGGCCGCCCGGGCGCTCGGCATGGATCGCGCAGAACTGCGCCGCCGCAACTTCATCCAGCCTTCGCAGATGCCCTACGATGCCGGCTTTATCTACCGCGACGGCAGCCCGCTGCGGTATGACAGCGGCGACTATCCGGCCTGCCAGCAGGCCGGCCTCGACAAGATCGACTATGCGGGTTTTCCGGCGCGCAAGGCCGCGGCGCGCAAGGAAGGTCGCTTTATCGGCATCGGCATCGGCAATTTCGTCGAGGGCACCGGAATGGGGCCGTTCGAAGGGGCGACCGTACGGGTCCAGAGCAACGGCCGCATCGTCGTGATCACAGGCGCGGCGCCACAGGGTCAGGGGCACAAGACCACCTTCGCGCAAATCTGCGCCGAGCAAATGAATGTGCCGCTCGAGAACATCGACGTCGTGACCGGCGACACCGGCGGCATCTCGATGGGCGTCGGCACGTTCGCGAGCCGCGTGACCGTCAACGCGGGCAACTCCGTGTATATCGCCGCACAAGCCGTTGTCGAAAAGATGCTCAAGCTCACTGCCTTCCTGTGGAAGTGCAAAGAAGATGAACTCGTGCTGCTGAACGGCAAGGTCTCGATGCGCTCGGGCGCCGAGAAGCACATCAGCTACGGCGAACTCGCCAAGGTATCGCAGGGCATGCCTGGCTTCACGATGCCTGCGGGTCTGACGGCCGGCCTTGAGGAAACCAAGTATTTCTCGCCCGCACAGTCGACCTATTGCAACGGCACCGCGGTGGTCGAACTCGAAGTCGATCGCGAGACCGGCCATATCCAGATCCTCAACTACGTGATGGCACATGACTCGGGCAAGCTGATCAACCCCATGATCGTCGACGGGCAAGTCATCGGCTCGGTCGCGCACGGCATCGGCAATGCGACGCTCGAGTGGATGCAGTATGACGAGAACGCGCAACCGACCACCACCAACTTCGGCGAGTACCTGTTGCCGATGGCCACCGATGTGCCGAACATCGACGTGGTGCATCTCGAGACGCCCTCGCCGCTCAATCCCCTGGGCGTCAAGGGCGCGGGCGAAGGCGGCACGATTCCGGCGGCCGCGGCGATTGTCGCGGCCATCGAGGATGCGCTGTCCGAATACGGTGTCGAATTCAACGAGGCGCCGCTCGTGCCACAGCGCGTGTTCCAGAAACTCAAGGAAGCCGGCGTCTACGCCCGTTAATCGATCCTGCCGCCGATACTTTTCGAAGGGCATGGGGCCTCGGCCCCGGCCCCATCTTTTGCACTGACATCAGACCATGACGACTGAATTCACCACGGCAACCTTCGACGCCGAACGACGCATCACGCTTGCCCAGCCTGCTATCGGCAATACGCTGTCGCTCGATGCCATGCGCGCACTGACCGCCGAGATCCGCGCGGCCGGACGCGACGAGTCGATTAAAATCATCCGCGTCGCCGCCGACGGCGACAGCTTCTGCCGCGGACGTGCCGCAAGCGCACCGCCGCCTCAGCCGCCATCGGCCGCCCAGTTTCGCCGCATGGTTGCTGACCCGATTCTGGGCGTTTATCGTGCGATGCACGAAAGCGAAGTCCCGCTGCTTGCCGAAGTTCAGGGCCATGCGGAAGGCTTTGGATGCGCCCTGGTCGCGGCCTGCGATCTCGCAATTGCGGCTGACACGGCCAGCTTCAGCCTCACCGAACTCAAGAAGAACCTGCCACCGACACTCGTGCTGTCCGTGTTACGCAACAGGGTGTCTCCGAAAGCCTCCGCGCACATGGTCTATCTGACCGAAGCGATCGACGCGCAGACCGCGCTCGACTGGGGCTTTGTCGCCGAGATCGCGCCGCTTGCCTCACTGCGCAGCCGCGCCGATGCGATGGTCGCGTCGATCTGCACACGTGAGCGCATCGCGATTGCGGCGCTCAAGACGTACTTCCGGGAGATCACGCTGCCCGGCTTTTCGGCCGCCAGCGAGGCTGCCGGTGCCTCACTCGCCGTCGCGATGACGTCAATGCGACGCGACTGACGGCGCCCTGCCGAAGTCGCTTCATACGGCGCTTGCACGCACATTGAACGTTACGCACGCTATTCAAGCCGTCCCCAGGGCGGCGCTTCACGGGACACCACACCATGGCTGAACAAGACACCACCCAGGGTCCGGCTAGCCGGACCGGTTACGCGGACTTGCACGAACACATTGCCCGGCTCGATGCCGCAGGCCTGCTCTACCGGATCGACGAGCCCGTCAACAAGGACACCGAGATGCATCCGCTGGTGCGCTGGCAGTTCCGCGGAGGCATCCCCGAGGCTGAGCGCAAGGCCTTCCTGTTCACCAATATCGTGGACAGCAAGGGCCGCAAGTACGATATTCCCGTGATCGTCGGCGGCATTGCCGCGAACCCCGAGATCTACCGGATCGGCATGGGCGTGGCGTCAATCGACGATATCGGCGCCGCCTGGAATCACGCGATCGATCACCCCATCCCGCCGCTCTTGGTCGAGAGCGGCCCAGTCCACGACATCGTGATCGAAGGCAAGGATCTCGAGGGTCCGGGCAACGGCCTCGAATCGCTGCCGCTGCCTATCTCGACGCCCGGTTTCGACGCAGCGCCCTTCATGACGATGACCGGCGTGATCTCGCGCGACCCCGAGACAGGCGTGCAGAACATGGGGACCTATCGCGGTCATCTGAAGTCACCGACACGGCTTGGCATGATGATGCTCGTCAACCTGCGCGCGGGCGGGCTCGACCACTGGCGCAAGTTCGCTGCGAAAGGCGAGAAGATGCCGATCGCGATCGTGCTGGGCGCACCGCCTGTGGTTGCATTCCAGGGTCCGCAGAAATTGCGTCCCGACATCGATGAACTCGGCGTCGCGGGTGCGCTCGCGGGCGAGGCAATCCGGGTCGTCAAGGGCCGCACAGTCGACCTGCTGGTACCGGCCGAAGCCGAGGTGGTTGTCGAAGGCTATGTCGATCCGACCTATCTCGAGCCCGAAGGCCCGTTTGGCGAAAGCCACGGCTATGTCGCCCTGGAGGACTACAACCTCGTGGTTGAAGTCACCGCGATCACGCGCCGCAAGGACGCGGTGCTGACCTCGATCATCTCGCAGGTCACGCCTTCGGAATCGAGCGTGGTCAAGCGGCTCGCCTATGAGCCCATGTTCCTAACCCATCTGCGCGACCATCTCGGCATCCGCGGCATCAAGAAGGTTTCGTTGCACGAGCCGCTGACCAACCTGCGCCGCTTCGTGTTCCTGCAGTTCACACCGGGCACCAAACGCAGCGAGATCTGGCGTGCGCTATACGGCACGATGTCGCTGCAGGCCGCGATCGGCAAGTTCGTAATCGCGATCGACGACGATATCGATCCCAACAACGCCGACGCCGTGTTTTGGGCAATGGGCTATCGCTGCAACCCGGTCGAGGACGTCAAGCTGATTCCCTACCGCGAACCCGGTCACGGACCCCGTTCCGATAACGCGACGGGCCTCGACTCAGCGATGCTGATCGATGCAACGATGAAAGCCCCCATGCCTCCGCTTGCGCTGCCCAAGAAGGAGTACATGGAAAACGCGAAGCTGCTTTGGGAGCGCCTCGGCTTGCCCCCATTGAAGCCTGAAATGCCCTGGTTTGGTTATTCGCTCGGCGACTGGACAGAGGAATGGGACCGCAACGCCGAACAGGCAACGCGCGGCGAATGGATGGAGCGCAATGCGTCGTATCAGGCACGTCGCCGCAGCCGCGTCGAGCCGAACTCGCCGGTTCGCGGCTACGAAGGTCACAATGACGAATGAGCATGCGCCACGGCGCTTGGTTGTCGGCATCACGGGCGCATCGGGGGTGATCTACGGCATCCGTGCGCTCGAATTGCTGGCCGAAGCCGGCATCGAGACGCATCTGGTCGTTAGCAAGGCAGCCGAGCTGACGATAGCCTACGAGACCGAATACAAAATCGCTGATCTGCGCGAGAAAGCCTCTCACTGGTACGCCGTCGGCGATATCGGCGCAGCCATATCGTCGGGTTCGTTCCGCACCATGGGCATGCTCATCGTGCCGTGTTCCGTGCGCAGCATGAGCGAGATCGCGACCGGCATCACCAGCTCGCTGGTCAGCCGTGCGGCCGATGTCGTACTCAAAGAGCGGCGGCGGCTCGTGCTCGGTGTGCGCGAAACACCGCTGCATAGCGGCCATTTGCGCACCATGCTGCAGCTCTCCGATATGGGTGCGGTGATCGCACCGATCGTGCCGGCGTTCTATGCGCGACCGACCTCGCTCGACGATATCGTGAACCACACGGTCGGGCGCCTGCTCGATCTGTTCGACATCGAAACCGACGTCGTCAAACGCTGGAAAGAGTAAGCATTTTTCTTTTCCCCGCACTGCCCTGATCGGCATCGTCATGGTGATGACGATGCGAACACTTGCGAGAATTTCATGACTCAATCTCATCCGCTTTCCCACCTCAACGATCCCACTCTGCTGAAATCACACGCGTATATCGATGGCGCATGGGTTGGTGCCGACGACGGGCGAACCTTCGAGGTTCACAATCCGGCCAGCGGTGCGGTGATCTCGACCGTGCCCCTTATGGGCGCCGCCGAGACACGTCGCGCGATCGAAGCAGCCGAACGTGCCCAGCGCGGCTGGCGCAAGCTGACCGCGGCGCAGCGCGCGGCGATCCTGCGACGCTGGTTCGAGCTCATGCATACGAATATCGCCGACCTTGCGACCATCATGTCGTCCGAACAAGGCAAGCCCCTCACTGAGGCACGCGGCGAAATTGCCTATGCGGCGTCGTTCATCGAATGGTTTGCCGAACAGGGCAAGCGAGTCGATGGGGATGTGCTCGCGTCCACCGCGGCCGACAAGCGCATGCTCGTCGTCAAGGAACCCGTGGGGGTGTGTGCGGCGATCACACCGTGGAATTTCCCGGCCGCGATGATTACGCGCAAGGTTGCGCCGGCGCTGGCCGCTGGTTGTGCAATCGTCGTCAAGCCCGCTGAATCCACTCCCCTGTCGGCCTTCGCGCTGGTCGAACTCGCGACGCGTGCGGGTGTGCCACCGGGGGTCTTTAGCGTCGTGACCGGCGAACCGAAAGCGATCGGCGCCGAGATGACATCGAACCCGATCGTGCGCAAGCTCTCGTTCACCGGCTCGACCCAGGTCGGCCGCCTGCTTGCCGCGCAATGTGCGCCGACCATCAAAAAGTTGTCGCTCGAACTCGGCGGCAATGCACCGTTTATCGTGTTTGAAGACGCCGACGTCGATGCCGCCGTCGAGGGCGCGATGATCGCCAAGTACCGCAACGCAGGCCAGACCTGCGTGTGCGCGAACCGGCTCTACGTCCATGACAAGGTCTACGACGAGTTCTCGACCAAGCTGGCTTCGGCAGTGGCACAGATCAAGGTTGGCAATGGCTTCGAGGAAGGTGTAACGCAAGGTCCGCTGATCAACGAGGCGGCGCTTAGCAAAGTCGAGGCCCATATCGCCGATGCCATTGCGCACGGTGCGCGGGTACTGGTGGGTGGCAAACGCCATGCGGCGGGCGAACTATTTTACGAACCGACCGTGGTCGAAGGCGTGACCGCGGTGATGCGCTTCGCGACCGAGGAGACCTTTGGGCCCGTCGCACCCCTGTTTCGCTTTCGTGACGACCAGGAAGCAATCGACGCCGCGAACGCGACCGAATTTGGTCTGGCCGCGTATTTCTACAGCAACGACATCAAGCGCGTTTGGCGTGTATCGGAAGCGTTGGAATACGGCATGGTCGGAATCAACACCGGGATGATCTCAAACGAAGTCGCCCCGTTCGGCGGCATCAAACAATCCGGCTGCGGCCGCGAGGGGTCTCATTACGGTATCGACGAGTACCTGGAGATCAAGTATTTGTGCATGGGCGGGATCTGAGCTTGATCGGCCTCGGAATTGAACGGAGGCCGACCGGGGAAGACTGCGCGCATAGGGTGACGGACGCATTGCCGGCGACCCGGCCCGGCAGAGGCTCTCACGACTTGCACAGTCACGCCGATGAACATCGCGACGAAATATTGCGTCTAGTGCATGAAGGATTGCCCCGACCTGGCCCGGCGCACACTCAAGACATCAACACCTAGAACCGATGTCGAATGCCGACGGTCGAGATCACCTGCTCGTTGCTGGACGAAGCCGCCAGGTTGAACACGCTCGCATCGAACACCGGGTTGCCCGCGCCACCGCTCACGTGCTGATAGGTCGTTTCGAAGTAGACATCGGTCTGCTGCGACAAGGCGTAGTCGGCTTGCATCATGACCTGGTTCCACTTCGGCTTGACTGAGCTGGTCGCCACCTCAAACGTTCCGGCCGTGAAGGTATAAGACGCTCCAAGGCTGAAGGCCGGGGTCACGAAGTAGCGGCCATTCAGCTCAAAGTTGTCGAACTTCATGTTGTTTCCGTTCAGCGCGACGATGCTGCCACCCTGCGCGATGCCGGTGATGGCGTCGGTCGACGAATGTGTCCAGAGCGCGCCCACCGAGGACTTGCCGAACATGTATTTCGCGCCCACGCCCCAGATCTGCTGACGGCCCCCGGTCGTGAGGACGTCGTTGTCGCCCGTGCTCGAGGCGCCTGTCGCATTGGCATTCGCAGCGCCGGCCGAACGATTCACCTCAAGATAGGCGGCCCCGACGCTGACCGGACCATTCGCATAGCTCGCACCGAGGCTGTACGCGCTATTGTTGGAGAACTCGCCCGGGTCGCCCGAGAACGCGTACATCGCGCCGAACTTGAAGCCCGCGTAGTCGATGCTGCGGAACTTCACCGAGTTGTCGAGCCGCAGGTCGTTCGCGAGATTGTCGTTGTCGTAAGGATGGTCTGCGTAGTTGCCCCCAAAGCCGGAGCCCACCGCGCTCAGCGGCGCCACGAAGTCGACCATGAAGTCGTACTGCCGGCCAAGGGTCACCGAGCCATATTCGTTCGAAGTCAGACCCACATAAGCCTGCCGACCAAACAGGTCGCCGCCGTTATTGAACTTGCCGTTCGAAACGTTGAAACCGTTCTCGAGCCAGAACACCGCTGCCAGCCCACCACCCAGGTCTTCGCTTCCACGCAGACCCCAGCGTGAGGTCGAGATGTTGCCGCTGTCGACCATCCAGTTGGAATGCCCGGCCGACCCCGCACCTGCCGTGCGCTGATTGTTTGCGTAGACGACGCCTTCGTCCAGCGTACCGAACAGCGTCACGCTGCTTTGCGCGTGTGCGGCCTGAGCGAGAACCAGCGCGATCGACGCGCCCATCAACTGTCGTTTCATTCTCTGCTTTCCTCTTGTATTGGGTAGCGGCAGAGTACAAATCGAATATGTCGTGGGGCGGTCGTCGCCAGACGGTCTGGTTATGGTGTAGACACAAACGCTATATAGGCGTCAAAGATCAAAGATTGATCTGGCTTCCCAGTTCGACTACGCGGTTCGGCGGAAGGCTGTAATACTCCGCCGCCTGCGCCGCATTGCGCCCGAGAAAGGCAAACAGCTTCTCGCGCCAGAGCGCCATGGTCTTGTCGTGGCCGCTGGCGAGAATGGTATCGCGCGCAAGGAAGAACGACGTGTCACTGGCTTCGTAGTGCCAGCCGGTGACCTGGGGTTCGATGAGTTGCAGCAAGGCAGGCACGTCGGGCACTTGCATGAAACCACTGCGCACGCTGACCGAGTAGCATCCATCGCCGAGGTCGTTCACTACGGCACGTTCGCTGTCATGCACATAGGGCACGTTATCCGTGGTCCCAGCGAGGAAGATATTGGTTCGATGCAGGACGCGATTGTGCTTGAGATTGTGCATGAAGGCCGTCGGCGTCGTGCCGGCGACGCCGCCCGGGAACACGGCAGTGCCATCGACTCGCGTGAGCGGATGGCCGCCCCGGCAGATGGAGTGAATGACGTCTTCGAGCGGCAGATTGTCTGCCCGCATGCGCGCCACGACCAGTTGCTTGCCGCGATGCCAGGTCGTCATGATGGTGAAGAGCACCGCACCGGCAAGCAGGGGAAACCACCCACCGTCCACGACTTTGCTCACATTGCTCGAGACGAACACCGCGTCGACCAGCGCGAGCGGCACGATGACGGCGAGGGTGGCAATGGGCTTCCAGTGCCACAGATTGTGGGTGATGAAATACATCAACAGGGTGGTCAGCAACATGGTCGAGGCGACCGCGATGCCATAGGCAGCCGCGAGATTGTCGGACGACTTGAAAAACATCACGAGAAAGACCACCGCAGCGTAGAGCGTGACGTTGATGAATGGCACGTAGACCTGGCCGACCTCATGCGTCGAGGTGTGAACGATCGGAATTCTCGGCAGCAGCCCGAGTTGCACGGCCTGCTTGGTCATCGAGAATGCGCCCGAGATCACCGCTTGCGAGGCAATCACCGTTGCCGCCGTCGCGAGTATGACGAGGGGCGCAAGCGCCCAGTCCGGCGCGGATCCAAAGAAGGGCTGTTGCACGGCGGCCGGTTGGGCAAGCACCAGTGCGCCTTGGCCGAAATAGTTCAACACCAGACTCGGCAGTACGAGAAACAACCAGGCAAACCGGATCGGCGCCTTGCCGAAGTGACCCATATCCGCGTACAAGGCCTCGCCACCCGTCAAAGCCAGGAATACCGAACCCAGCACAATAAAGGCCGTGGTCGGATTGTGCGCGACAAAGTAAATGGCATGAGTCGGCCACGCTGCCGCCAGGATCGACGGCGCACGCACGACATGAAGCAGGCCGAGCGCCGCTAGCGTCAGGAACCAGCCGATCATCACCGGGCCGAACAACTTGCCGACCGCCGCCGTGCCGCGCCGTTGGATCGCAAACAGCCCGGTCAGGATCACCAGAGAAATCGGCACGATCCACGTCGTGAGATGGGAGTCGATGAGCGTCACGCCTTCGACGGCGGAGATCACCGATATCGCGGGCGTAATCATCGAGTCGCCGTAGAACATGGCCGCTCCGAACACACCCAGTGTCAGCAGCAGGTAGCGCAAGCGCTCCGGCGCGACGCCCGACGCCAGCGCGGTCAAGGCCAGAATGCCGCCCTCTCCGTCGTTGTCCGCGCGCATCACGAACATCACGTACTTCAGCGTGACGACGATGACAATTGACCAGAGAATCAGCGACACGATGCCGAATACATTCGCTTGCGTCACGCCGCCGGCGGCCTTCAGGCATTCGCGCAAGGTATAGATCGGGCTCGTGCCGATGTCGCCGAACACGACACCGACAGCGCCGAGGACCAGGGCGGGGGCAGCTCGATTTTCTGAAGCTGAGGGGGTGGACACAGTGGCAGACATGCACGCTCTTTTGAAAGGAAACTGTTAGCTACCCGTGAAAGACGCGACGGGCAGGAGGCGATTTCGTCTACTGGTTGCGACCGGAAGCGCCGTGTGGCGCACCGGCACTGAGCGTCAACGTAACGCGAGTTTGTGACGCCCGATCAATTGCGGGGTACGAATGACCGGTTCGTAGCGGCCTTCCGCATCGTCAACCCGGAGCATAGCGCTTCCTGATCTCGCAGAGGCAACGGGCTCGCGGACACAGGCTGCGGCTCAATGGGGTGAATCGCAAAGTCGCAACGGGCGCCCCCCTTTGATTGATCCTCTCGTCTGCGTCTGGATTGTCCGCAAATCGAGGATTGTGATTGGCAACTTTGCCGACTTCTCAGCCGACGGCGCGCGGTTCAGACTCAGGTCCATCGATCGCCAAACCGGATATTCACTTCACCTTCGGGGCAAACCGCCCGCCTGGCCATCGCCCCTTCTAAGCCCGGATGAGGTACCCGAAATGATTGAACGTGGAATATATGATGTCCTGGACGCCACCGCTGCGTCGAAGAAAGTGACCCATTTCTCCGCGGCCGATGACCGACTCTGGGCTGGAGTGACGGCACTCATGGCCTCTGAAACCATAACGCTCGAAAGCGCATCGCGCTATGACTTCTACGTGTTGAAGGGCAGCCTCGAAAGCGACGACACGGCACCGATGATGCAAGGCGCCTTCGCAAGCCGGTGCGTGCCGGGCACGTTGCGGGCGGGCGAAGGCGGTGCGACGGTGTTTGTCTATCGCGAGCGGTCGCCACAAACCTGTGAAACGGTCACCCAGTCTGCAGCGGACCGCACCTGGCACGCGGCGCGGGCTGCAGGGATGCGTGTGGCCCCTTTGTCAGAGTCCGGTCATCGGCTTACCCTAGTTGAGTGGGAACCGGGTGCAAGAACCCGCGAGCATGACCACCCGCGCGGCGAGGAGATCTTTGTCCTGAGCGGCGAACTGCGCAGTCAGGATGCACGTTACCCCTCAGGAACCTGGCTGCGCCTGCATCCGGGGTCGCGGCATGAACCTTTCGCCGAGGTGCCTACCGTCATTATGTTGCGCAATGGGCACCTGGGTGCGGCAGATTCTTTTGACCGGGCGTCGCTTTCATAAAGCCTGGGGGACGGTCACGCGAGTTTGAAGATTGGTTTACCGCTTTTTACATAGGCGCAATTGTCTGCGCCATTACGCTAGAGTGCCCCAACCGCCAGCCGGGCGGCGGGGATGGTTTCATGGCGCCGAGACGGGCATGCCGGGTCCTCAAGACGACAGGTTCCTGATTCAGACCCACGCCAACGATGATCTCCCCCCGCACCTTAGCCGCAAACAAGTTGTTTGAAATAGGCAGCGTATGCGCTGCAGCCGGCAAAAGTCAGGAAGCATTGGAAATTTTCCGTGGGGTTCTCGCATTGAAACCCGATGACCCGCGCTTTCTTTTAAAGCTCGGTCTTGCGTTCCAACAAGTCCAGCGTCCACAGGAAGCGATAGGCTCCTATCGCCTTGCTCTAGAGATTGAGCCAAACGACCACCTCGTACTCAACAACGTCGGCAACGCGCTTGCATCGATCGGTCGTTTCGAGGAGGCCTCTGCGGCCTACCAGCTAGCAATTCGCCATTCCCCCACGACCGGTGCCTACTACCGGAATCTGGCTGAATGTACGCGCATCAAAGTCGATGCGCCTCATTTCGAGGCCATGGCATCGCTCATAGCCAATGAAACCCTGCTTGCGCTCGACGACAGGATCCAGTTCCACTTTGCTCTAGCTAAAGTCCTCACAGAGTCGGGTCAACCCGACAAGGGGTTTGAACATCTCTGCAAGGGCAACGCACTCCAGCGCAGCCGAACGACTTATGACGAATCCAGGACATTCGAAGACTTCGCGTTGACGCGCCAGGCCATGACCGCAGATATTCTGCGTGGAAAGAGCGAGCGCACCGAACGTCTATCGGACCACTCATCGGCCCCGATCTTCGTGATCGGTATGCCGCGCTCGGGTTCGACTCTGGTGGAACAGGTTTTAGCCAGCCATCCACGGGTCATTGCAGGTGGCGAACTCAAGGACTTTCCGCAAGCGGTGACGCAAGTTTTGGCGACAACCGGGCTCCCTGCGGCCGGGGCATCCCGTGCATCGACCGCCCTGTCTGCCCTTCACCATATCGAAACCCTGACGAGCGCCCAGTTGCAGGCGATTGGCGCGCGCTACCTGCTTCGCATTCGCGGCGTGCTGGGCAACCCGCCGTCCAACGTCCGTCTGGTCGACAAGATGCCCTTCAATTTTGCCTTCCTCGGCCTCATCCACCTCGCGCTGCCGAACGCAAGATTCATTCATACTCGCAGGGCGCCTGTCGAAACTTGCCTCTCCTGCTTTGGCAGGCTGTTTCAGAACGTGCCCTTCAGCTATGACCTCGGAGAATTGGGCCGCTACTATCGCGAGTACGACACCTTGATGGCGCATTGGCGTGCGACGCTTCCGCCAGGCGTTTTACTGGAAGTCGATTACGAAGACGTCGTAAGCGATTTCGGCGCGCAGGCTCGAAGGATCATCCGCCACGTCGGCCTCGAGTGGGACGACGCCTGTCTGAGCTTCCACAAAACGGCCCGAACGATTACCACCGCCAGTGCGGCCCAGGTACGTCAGCCAATCTATACGACGTCGGTTACACATTGGCGTCCTGCCGACGATCTGTTGCGTCCGCTTCTCGATGGTCTCGGGCCGGGATTGAACAGCGCCCACCCACACTTGATTGCTGACTGACGCTTCTGAAAACGGTCGGTGCCCGGGCCAGGTCGCAAACAATTCAATATCGTCTAAACTTCCCACGACATTGTCGATATATTGGGCCGTCCTGTCCGGCGAATGGACACGAGGCAATAAAAAAACGCGGCCCATCACTCTCACAAAGTAGAACAGGAGGGCGACTTTGAACGAAAACAGTCGACGCTCATTTCTCAAGCGGACGATCGCGATCGCGCCCCTCGCGGCGATCTCGACTTCAGCCACTGCACTCCTCCCCACGGCCGACGGCCGGACGTTGAGCGCACCGCCTCCGAATCAGCCCGCCGAGGAAAACTACCAGCCCGGTTACTTCACGCCAGAAGAATGGGCTTTCGTGAACGCCGCCTGCGATCAACTGATCCCGAAGGATCATGTAGGACCTGGCGCGGTGGAACTGGGGGTGCCGCAGTATATCGACCGACAGATGCAGACACCCTATGGCGACGCTTCGCGCTGGTACATGGAGGGGCCGTTCCTGAAGGGCGAGGCCGAATTTGGCTATCAGTCCAAACTCACGCCCAAGCAGCAATACCGGCTCGGCATCCGCGCCATCAACGCCTACTGCCGCGCGAACTTCGGCGGCAAGGCGTTTGCGGAACTGCAGCCCGCTCAACAGACCGCCTTCCTCAAGCAGATGGAAGCCGGCGAGGTCAAAGATGAATTCAACCTCAAGACGTTCTTCAACGGCTTCCTCTTGACCAACGTCATGGAGGGCTATTTTTGCGACCCCATGCACGGGGGCAACAAGAACATGGCCGCGTGGAAAATGATGGGCTACCCGGGCGTGCGCGCCGACTACGTGGAATGGGCCGTCGAATCGAAGCCCTACCCCTATGGGCCGGTCAGCATGTACGGAAAGCGAGGTTAGGCGCATGGCCACGATCGTCAAAAAACATACCGACGCGGTCATCGTGGGCTTCGGCTGGACCGGCGCCATCATGGCGATCGAACTGGCGAACGCCGGACTCGACGTGGTGGCACTCGAACGGGGGGACAACCGCGATACGATTCCCGATTTCGCTTACCCGCAGATCGTCGACGAAGTTAAATACTCCGCGCGGCAAGCACTGCTCCAGAACCTCGCGAAGACCACTGTCACGGCTCGCCACACAAAGAACGACGTCGCCCTGCCGTATCGGCAGATGGGCTCGTTCAAACCGGGTGAAGGCGTGGGCGGCGCGGGCACTCACTGGTCCGGTGTGCAGTCGCGAGTGAGCCCCGATGAGCTGCGCCTGTTCAGCCGGGTAAAAGAACGGTACGGCGAAAAGTTCATTCCGGCCGACATGAATCTTCAGGACTGGGGTGTCTCCTACGATGAACTCGAGACACACTTCGACCGCTTCGAATATGTATGCGGCACCTCGGGCAAGGCGGGTAATATCAAAGGCACGCCAATCGCAGGGGGCAATCCGTTCGAGGGTTATCGCTCTCGCGAATACCCGCTGCCGCCGCTACCCGATCACCCGACTGGCCGTCTGTTTGCCACGGCCGCCAGCAGCCTCGGCTACAAACCTTTTCCGCTGCCGGCGGGAAATGCATCGGGTGCCTACCAGAACGAATATGGGTGCCAACTTGGGCCGTGCAACTTCTGCGGCTTTTGCAGCGACTACGGCTGTCTGAACTATTCGAAAGCCACGCCGCAAACCACGATCATCCCTGCCCTGTTGCGCAAGCCGAACTTCGAGCTGCGCGTGAATTCACATGTCCTGCGCGTCAACCTCGACAGCACCGGCAAGCGTGCGGTCGGCGTGACCTATGTCGACGCTGAAGGCAATGAGGTCGAGCAAACCGCGGATCTGGTCATCCTCGCTGCATTTCACTTGCATAACATCCGGCTGATGCTGTCTTCGAAGATCGGTACGCCATTCAATGTCGACACCAACGAAGGTGTGGTGGGTCGCAACATGTGCTACCAGTACATCAATAGCGTCAACCTGTTCTGGGACAAAGACGTCTACATCAATCAATTCATCGGCACGGGCGGCGGCGGTCAGGTCGTCGAGGAATTCAATGCCGACAACTTCGATCACGGCCCATTGGGTTTTATCGGGGGCGGTGTGATCTGGGGTCGCCAGACCGGCAATGGACCGGTGCGCGGTGTTCCACTTCCTGAAGGCACGCCGAAGTGGGGCACCGAATGGAAGCAGGCGGTGGTGGACAATTTCGTGCATACCGGCCGCATCGAGTCACAGTGCACGAGCCTGGCCAACCGCGCGTACTACGCGGATCTCGATCCCGCGTACAAAGATGCTTACGGTTCTCCGCTGCTGCGCCTCACCTTCGATTGGCAAGACAACGACCTCCGCTCGGCAGCCTACGTCGGCGGCAAAATGATGGAAATCGGTCAAGCGATGAACCCCAGGAGCATCTCCGGCCGCGTCTTCAAGCCCGGCATGCATTGGGACACCCGCCCGTATCAGAGCACCCATGTATGCGGCGGCACGCCGATGGGCGCCGACCCGAAGACCAGCGCGGTCAACAAGTACCTGCAAAGCTGGGATGTGCCCAATGTGTTCGTGCTCGGTTCGAACACCTTCGCGCACGGGATCGGCTACAACCCGACGGGTCTTGTCGGTGCGCTCGCCTACTGGGCTGCAAGCCACATCTGCTCGCAGTACCTGAAGAACCCCGGCCCGCTGGTTCAGACATAAGAGGCGGTGATGCGAAAAGTCCTCATCCCTCTTGTCTTGGCCGCGGTGGCATTCGCCGGCTGCTGGACCACTGCGTGGACCGAGCCATCTATCAACGTGGCCGCGGATGTCGGCGCAGGCTCCGGCGACGCGGTGCATGGCGAATACCTTGCACGCGTCGGCGACTGCATGGCATGTCATACGGTCAAGGGCGGTGCGCCCTATGCGGGCGGGTATCCATTCAAGACGCCGGTCGGCACGATCTACTCGAACAACATCAGCTCCGATCGCGTGCATGGCATGGGCGATTACTCGTTCAGCGACTTCGTGCGCGTCATGCGCGAAGGCATTGCGAAGGACGGACGACATCTTTACCCGGCCATGCCGTATACGTCCTACGCGAAAGTCAGCGATGCAGACCTCAAGGATCTGTACGCGTACTTCACCACCCGGGCGCCCGCATCGAGCCAGGAGAACCGGCCCTCGGATATCGAGTGGCCGCTGAGCATGCGCTGGCCACTCGCCATCTGGAACCGGGCGTTTCATGACGATTCGCCTTTCCGGCCCGAAGACACTCAAAGCGTCGAATGGAACCGGGGCGCCTACCTCGTGCAGGGGCTGGCGCATTGCGGCGCCTGCCACACACCGCGTGGCGTCGCCATGCAGGAGCTTGACCTGACGGGCAAGACATCGCGCTTCCTGTCGGGCTCGAAGCTCGACAACACATCGCCGATCAACCTGCGCGGCAATGCCGGGTCGGGGTTGGGTAACTGGTCGGAGGCGGACATCGTCGCAGTGCTTCAAACGGGGCGCGACTCGCATTCCGCGGTCACCGGTTCGATGGGCGAAGTGATCGAGCACAGTACGCAGTACCTGAACGACGCCGATCTTCACGCCATCGCGGTGTATCTGAAAAGCCTGCCTCCCAGGCCGTCCGACGCGACCGCGTTCCAGGCGAACGATGCCACGCTGAAATCAATCATGGCCGGAAGCGCAACAGGGCCGGGTGCGAGCTTCTATATCGACAGCTGTGCGGCATGTCACCGTCAGAACGGGCAAGGCGCATCGCGCGTTTTCCCGTCGCTGGCAAACAATCCGATGGTGCTGGCAAGCCAGCCTGACTCGTTGATTGCGGTCGTCCTCAACGGCTCTCGTCTGCCTTCGACGGCGAGCGCGCCCTCGCCGCTCGCCATGCCGCCGTTCGCATGGCGCTACGACGACGAGCAGGTCGCCGAGCTGGCCACGTTCGTCCGGTCGAGTTGGGGCAATAACGCGTCTGCGGTGACGGCTCAGCAGGTGAAGACCGTTCGCCACAGCCTGGACCATTAGCGCCTCGCTTTGCGGTGCTGCATCTTGCCGAATGGCGACCGGACTACTGAAGCGTTGCCTGCATCTGGCGCGCACCCGTGATTCGATTCGACCCGGTCTGGTCGATCTGTTATTGACAGACCAGTCCACAACTAATATCGTTGCGCCATGGTGAGACCAAGAGAGTTCGATCGAGATGAGGCCCTGGAACGCGCGACACGCGTGTTCTGGGCGAAAGGCTATGCCTCGACCTCAACGGAAGATTTGCTCCTTGCGATGAACATCGGGCGGCAGAGTCTGTACAACGCGTTCGGCGACAAGCGCAAGCTCTACCTTGAAGCCCTGGAGCAATACCAGCAGACAAGTACCGCCAGCCACCTTGAGCGCCTGAACAGCAGCGCGTCACCGCTGGCTGGCATTGAGGCGCTGCTGCTGGGCTTAATCGCCGATGACGATGAGGTCCGTGCCCTTGGGTGCATGGGCGTCGGCGCTGTATGTGAGTTTGGCGCTACGGATGCTGAGCTGGTGGCGCTGCGCAAATGGGTGGGCCCAGTGCTATCCAAACGCCTGGCCGACCGCATCCGGGAAGGCCAGGCCTGCGGAGAGATCGATGCCTCTATCGACACCCAGGAAACTGCCGCTTTTGTGCAGATGACGATGCAAGGCCTCCAGCTCGGCGCTCGCGCCGGTGGCGACGCTGAAGGTCTGCGCAGCATGGCAAAGTTTGCAATCAATCGCTTGAGAAAAACCTAAGCGGGCTCTGCCCCGTTCAGGTAGCGCCAGGACCATAAGGTCCGGCGCGGTAGACGCACGCCCTCTTATGGACCGATCTGTCAATAACGGAGAGATGAATGAACGAAAATCGCGAACTGTCTGGAAAGGTCGGCATTGTCTTTGGTGGCTCACGCGGCATCGGCGCAGCCGCAGCGAGACGGCTGGCGAGCGATGGCGCCGATGTCGCGCTGACCTATGTGTCCGCGCCGGACCGCGCCGCTCAAACGGTCAAGGCAATCGAGGCAGCCGGGCAAACCGGCCTTGCCATCGCAGCCGACAGCGCCGATCCTGAGGCGATCAAGGCGGCGGTCGCGCAGACCCTGGATCGTTTCGGCAAGCTCGACATTGCAGTCGTCAACGCGGGCATCCTGCTGATGGGCGACGTCGCATCGGTGAGTCTCGAAGATCTCGACCGGATGCTGAACGTCAACGTGCGCGGCGTGTTTCTCGCCATCCAGGCGGTGGCGGCGCATCTTCCCCATGGCGGACGGATCATCACAATCGGCAGCAACACGGCCGTGCGAAGCGGATATCCAGGCTCAAGCGTCTATTCGATGACGAAGGCTGCTGTCGCTGTCATGGTGAAGGGTATTGCCGTTGACCTTGCCGGCCGGGGCATTACCGTCAACAACATTCAACCGGGTCCCACCGTGACGGATATGACAGTTGCTCATATCGAGTCGCTTAAACCGCTCATTCCTGTCAAACGCGCCGGCGAACCCGACGAGATTGCGGGTCTGGTCAGCTATCTGGCAAGCCAGGAGTCAGGCTATATGACGGGATCGAGTCTCACCATCGATGGTGGCCTCGCTTTATAACGCGGTCTGCGACGGATATCGACGAGAACAAGAGGAACGCGGGCTGGTCTCTCATTCGTCGATTCCTCGTCGAGGAGCGACGGCACCGGCACCGGCATCATGAACGCTCACACGCGATAGCCCATCCCGAGGCCACCCCAATGCTGGCCTCCAACGACGATCGGCGCTGACGCGTCTTTCATCAGGACGTACGCGCCGCCGCCCATATCGCGCCTGTAGGTCTGCAACAGGAACGGCTTGGAATGCGAGCCCGCCGCGAGTCCGGTGCGATCGTTGAACACCCGGCGATTGCGGCAGTTCGCCGCATTCCATACCGGGTCTTGCCTTTGGGGCTGTGAGAACTTGAGGTTGTGCGTCGGTAAATAACCGCGGACATCGACCGCGGCACAAAATGCGACTCGCTCGTCGAACTTCAGCAAAGGCTCCTGGATCGCAGGCAATACACGATCGGTAAATTCGGTGAAACGCGTCATGCACTGCGGCGGATTGGTTTGCGGGATCGGTGCATAGGTGCTGTCAAAGAGGTCGCCCAGCGAGATCTCCCCCCGTGAAACGGCGTCTTCGAAGCGCTTGCTGATCGCGCCCGCAGCCCGTTGAACCGCAACGATAAAGCGCGAATCGGCTGTTTCCACGCCTGCCGCGGCCGTCAGTTCGATCAACGTCTCCGAAACGCTCAGCAGCGTTCCGAGGCGATCTCGCGCCTGCACGAAGTTCTCGCTTGAGTCTTCGACACCGCTCGCCATTTCCAGCACCTGCGCCTCGAGCCCGTTGCAACGGGTCTCGATCTCACCGGACAATGCGGCGATTTGCCCCGCCTCGGTGTTCAGTCGGGTAATCGCGGTGCCAGCAGAATGGACCACATCGCCGATCATCCGCGTGCCTTCGCGCACGCGGTGCGCGCGTGCCGTGTTGACTGAGCCCTCCGAGATCAATTGTTCGGTCTGGCGGGTCAGCTGCGCCAAAGTCGTTTCAATCTGGCTTGTCGCAGCCGCTGTCTTGGCTGACAGGTTCTTGACCTCGGCCGCGACCACGGCAAAGCTTTTGCCCGAGTCCCCGGCGCGGGCGGCTTCGATCGCGGCATTCAGTGCGAGCAGGTGGGTCTGGCGCGCGATCATCGAAATTTCTTCTGACACGCGGCTCACATGGGCCAGCGCGGCACGCAGTGCGCCGATCTCGCTCTCGATGACCGTCACGCCTTCGACCAGGCCGTGAATGTCGGCCAGCGAAGCGTCGAGCGTTTGCTGCGATCCCTGCACATGGGTCGCAGCCTCGGTCGTCACGGTTCGCATTTCGCGGGCGGCGGCGGCAATCCGGTGATTGCCCTCCATGGTCAGCGTCGCCGATTCGCGCAGCGAATGACAGACCTGAGTCTGCCGCTGAACCCGGGACGAGACCTCTTCAACGTGCCCTGACACATCGCAAATCTCGATGCTGAGTTTGCCAGCCTGCGTGGCGATATCGCCGACAACCGAGCGCATATCGCTCTTTCGACGAAAGCTGAAGCCCCTCATGAACGCCTCCTCAATGACACGGTTGCACGGGTCGCCCACAAGGGCGTCGCATCTTCTCCCCTGCAATTACGGCGGCGTTTTTAAAGACTGAATAAGGGGCTTCCCGCAGAGCTCAGGCCAACGCGGCGGCGCGTCGCATCTGCAGGACCGACCATCCCATCACGGCAAGGGCCAGCAGCACGCAGATCAGGCCGACCCACGGCAGCGTGCTCAGCGAGACACCGGCGGCCAGTGCGGTGCCTCCGAGCCACGCACCCGTCGCGTTGCCGAGGTTGAAGGCGCCCTGGTTGAGCGTAGCGGCAAGGTTGGGCGCATCACTCGCGCGGTCGACGATCAGCATCTGAAGCGGCGGCACAATCGCAAATGCAAAGACACCCCAGACAAACATCGTGATGACGGCCGCGATCGGCTCGTGCATGGCGACGCTGAACGCCACCATGACGAGCGCAAGCACGGTCTGCAAAGCCAGCAACGAAGGCATCAGGCGCCAGTCGGCGAGGCGGCCGCCCAAAGTGCTGCCGACCGTGAGCCCGAGACCGAACACCAGCAAGGCAATCGTCACTGCGTGCGGCGTGAATCCTGTGACGTCTTCGAGAATCGGCGTGATGTAAGTGAAGACGGAGAACAGCGCGGCCGAGCTCAAGGCGCTTCCGCCCAGCCCGAACAAGACCTGCGGGTTCCTGAGCACACGGAACTCGCGCGCTAGACTGGTCCGTTGCATCGCGATGTCGTTCGGCAAGCAGACCGCCACTGCCACGGCGGCAACGATTGCGATGGCGCTGACCACCCAGAATGGCGTGCGCCATCCCGCGAACTGACCGAGCGCGGTGCCCAAAGGCACTCCGAGCACGTTCGCGACGGTCAGGCCAGTAAAGAGAAGCGCCATCGCCTGGGCACGCTTGTTCGGCGCGACGAGGCTGGCAGCGACCACCGAGCCAATGCCGAAGAACGCCCCGTGGCCGAAGGCGGTGAGCACGCGGGCGAACATCAGGACCGCGTAATTTGGGGCGACTGCGCAAAGCGCATTGCCCATCACGAAGGTGCTAATCAGGATCATCAGTGCACGCTTGCGCGGAACCCGGGCGATCGCTATCGCAACAATGGGCGCGCCAATAGTCACCCCCAACGCATAACCCGTCACGAGCATGCCCGCGGAGGGAATCGAAACGCTGAGATCGCGTGCCACGTCCGGCAGCAGCCCCATGACGACAAATTCGGAAGTTCCCACCGCGAAAGCGGCGATGGCAAGAGCAAACAGGGCAATGGGCATGGTGGACAAGACAAGCGGCGCAAAGGCGCCGCGGTTAGGTTGTCAGGGTTTACGCCTGATTCTACGGCATTCACCTCTGCACCCATACGGCGATGTATTTTGTGCACGGTCTAGTCATCGGCCCCAGATCCCCTCTCCTAGCCGCCGCCCTCGCTCACGAACGCCCAATGACTTAAGGAGTGCGGTCATCCAGAGGGGGGCGAGCGGGTAGATGGAGATCCCTTCACGGCTGGCGGACATCAACGACCGCCCTCGTCTGCGCGCCGTCCCTTGGCATAGATAACCGCCGGGTCTTTCCGAGTATCGTCGTGCATCGCATCGACCAGGGCTTTTCGATTCGCGAGCACCGCGCGTTGGTTGATCGATCCTTTGTCGGTGATCTCGCCAAGGTCGAGCGAAGGCGCATCGTGCATCAGACGCATACGCGCGATCGACGTCGTCCCTCCGGTCGCCGCCTGATTGAGCCTGCCGAGCAAGGCGGAAAAGTACGCTCGCACGGCAGGCGCGGCGATTGCTACGCTAGCGTTTGCGGAGGCCGGCAATTCCCCGAGCCGACGGCAATCGTCCAGACGCGGGAACACCAGCAAGCCCACGTCGTCCCGATTCATGCCAGTGACGACGACATCCCGCACGTACGGCGCGCCCGCCGACATCACCCGCGCGCGCATCGGTCCGACACTGACGAAAGTGCCCGAGCTCAGTTTGAAATCCTCGGCGATCCTGCCGTCGAAGACCAGACCCAACTCCGGCTGCTGCGGATCGACAAAGCGCAGCGCGTCACCGCTGCAAAAAAAACCTTCTTGATCGAACATCGCGCTGAGCCCGGCATCCGCTGCCCGCCAATAACCCGCCATGACGTGAGGGCCCCGATAGCGGGCCTCGAGCTTCTCCCCGACTGGGGCAAGCTTCAACGTCACGCCAGGCGCCGGCACGCCGACATAGCCGGCACGCATGATCGGCCCTGTGGTGAAGAGGCACGATGGCGAGGTCTCGGTCATGCCCAGCCCCGCCATGATGCGGATACGCTCGCCGCAGTACTGTTCGGTGACTCGTTCGAGCCGATCCCACGCAGCCTGTGACAGGCCTGCGCCGGAGAAAAAGTACATTTTCACGCGTGAGAAAAACGTCTCGCGCAGCGGCGCATCGTGCTCCAGCGAGATCGCGAGTTCTTCCCAGCCCTTTGGCACGTTGAAGTAAATCGTCGGCGCGATCTCACGCAGATTGCGCAGGGTCTCCTCGAACATTGTACCGACCGGCTTGCCGTCATCGATATAAAGCGTGCCGCCGTTGTAAAGCGCGATGCCCACGTTATGGCTGCCACCGAAGGTATGGTTCCACGGTAACCAGTCGACCAGTATCGGTGGCTCACTCGCAAATTCGGGAAACGTCTCGCGCAGCATCTGCTGATTGCTGCACAACATCCGATGCGTGGTCGGCACCGCTTTGGGCAGTTTGGTCGAACCCGAAGTGAAGAGGAACTTGGCGATCGCATCGGCGCTCACGGTGGCGTGAACCGCATCGACAGTGGTCGGGTTCGTGTGGAGCAACGTATCGAAAGGCGTGACAGCGCGTTGCGCGTGACCGGCATCTGTCGCTGAGACTACCTCGACGCCTTCCCCCACTGTGGCTTCGATCGCGCGAGCATATTGACCATAGTCCGAGACGAACAGCAGGCCGGGCGTCAGGACATCGAGGGTGTGACGTAGCTTGCCGAAGTCGGTCGAGACCAGTGCATACGCGGGGGAAATCGGCGCGTACGGCACACCGGCCCACATGGCCCCCAAAGCCATTTGCAGATGTTCAAGGTCATTGCCCGACAGGATGGCGACCGGCCGATCGACGGAGAGATCGCGGGTGAGCAGCGCTTGTCCGATTCTGCGTGCGCGCTCGAACGCTTGCCCGTAGCTCAGACCGATCCAGTTGCCGTCCGGGCCACGTCGCGCCGCAAGCCAGCGCTCGGGATGCATACGTGCGCCGCTTTCGAGCCGGTCGGTCAGGCACTCCGGATAGGACCCCAGCGGCTCCGCGGCATTCAGATACCAGTGCTCGCCCTGTCTCTGCACGCGTATAGACGGCGCACCCACCCTTGCCGCGCGATAACGCGGCGGCCCGGTCCCGGTCGAAGAGCTCGTGATACTGGGCTCGGATTGCAAGGCTGTCTCCTTGGAAGCATATCGCGCGACCCGGGCCAGGGGCCAGCGGGGCTCCGCTACAGCGGCGAAGCACCCTGCAGAAACTGAGTATCCTGCATGGCGGTGCGTGCGGTCGATGTGGCCCACCAGGCGCAGGACAGCCCGGTGATCGCGCTTCGTTGACTGCGTGTGCGGATCAGCGCTTGTACGTCTGCAGGCCGGGCTTGATCGCCTTCTCGTCGAGAAACTGCTTGAGCCCCTGCTCGCGGCCGCCTTCGGGATCACGCTGTTGCGCCTGATCGAGCTTGGCGTACAGATAGTCTTCGTTCTGGTCCCATGTCAGTTCCCGGCAGCGCTTGAAGCCGTGCTTCGCCGCACGCAATACCACCGGGTTTTTGCCGAGCAGCTTCTTTGCGAGCGCGAGCGTTTCGTCGCGCAGCTGCGCACGCGGCACGCTTTTGTTGACCAGCCCCATCTGAGCCGCCTGCGGCCCGGTGAACGTCTCACCGGTCATGATGTAGTACAGCGCTTGCCGATGGCCCACGGTGTCCGCCATCGCCTTGCTGACCAGATTGCCCGGAGGGATTCCCCAGTTGATCTCCGACAAACCGAACACCGCTTCATCGGCGGCGATCGCAAGATCACAGGCCACCAGGGGCGAAAACGCACCGCCGAAGCACCAGCCGTTGACCATCGCAATCGTCGGCTTCGCATACATCCGCAGCAGTTGCCATTGCCAGCGGCTGGCATCGCGCCGAATCTTTTCTTGCAGGATCTCGGGGCCCGCGTCGACTTCGCGAAAGTATTCCTTGAGGTCCATGCCGGCCGTCCATGCATCGCCTTCACCCGTCAACACGAGGACCTGTGCCTGCGCGTCGAGTTCGACCGCCTCCAGCACCTCGATCATCTCCTTGTTAAGCGTCGGGCTCATCGCATTGCGTTTCTCCGGGCGGTTGAATGTCACCCACGCGATGCCTTCGTCGACTTCGACCTTGACCGTTTTCCAGCGACCTTGGTAACTCATGAACATCTCCCCACTAACAGGGCCGCGATCGCAGCCTATCGGAGACATTCAATATCAGGCAACCTGATAAGTAAAGTGGAATTCCCACCGTTCGGTGCAAACCCTTAGATGAGATCGAGGCAGCATGCACGCTAAGATGCGAGAGCCGATCGAACCTGCCCCTTGCGAATGAACAAAAAACAGACGCTGTCCTCCGAACCTGTCGCCCCGCGCCCGCGTCGCATCACCCTGCGCATGGCCTATGTGATCGGCAGCCTCGACCGCATCCTGCGCCGACGGATGGGCGAAGCCCTCTCCCCGCTCGGGTTGACGCTGGCGCAATTCACGGCGCTCTCAGTGCTGGAAGCGCGCGGTCAGGCCTCCAACGCACAGGTGGCCGAACGATCGTTTATCACGCCCCAATCGGCCAACGAAGTGATGAATGCGATGGCGGCCCGTGGCTGGGTCAGCCGTGAATCGGACCCCAGCCATGGTCGGATTGTCCTGTTGAAGTTAACCGATCAGGGGCGGGTAGTGCTGCGCGAATGCGAGCTGGCCGTGCGGACGATCGAGCGCCTGATGCTCGACGGTGTCGACCCCGAAGACGCCAGTGCGGTGCAAAGCCAGCTCGAAGTTTTCGTGCGCAACTTGCGGGCATGAGGCCCTCGCTGGCTTCGATGCTCCATGCCTTGTTTCGATCTCACTCTCCAATCAGGCCGGGAATCTCCGCCACCAGCGCATCGATCGCGCAGCGCGTTTTCAAGGGCAGATAGCGTGTTTGCGGCCAGACGATATAGATGTCCTGCGCCGGCTCAAAACACCGGTCCATGACAGCGACCAGTTCGCCTGTCTTCACATAGCGCGTCAGCAGCCAACTCGGTAGCCACGCAAGCCCAAAGCCCGCGATGGCGGCAAGCACGATTGCCTGCACGTCGTCGAGGCTCAGCTGCTGCTCGACTTCAGCGAGTCGCATTTTTCCATCGACGTCGAGCACATGCCATGGCTGGGCCAACCCTGCACGCGAATAGGCGATGCCTTTGTGTCCGCGCATCTCGTCTACGCGCGTCGGCATACCTTGCCGCGCCAGGTACGCCGGTGAAGCCGCAATGCTGGCATGCTGCACCCCCAGGCGGCGTGCGGCAAGACTGGTGCTATCCCCCAATGTGCCGATACGTACCACCAGATCAAAGCCTTCCTCCATCAGATCGACCTTGCGATCGGTGATCGAGATGTCCACCTTCAGCTCCGGGTGTTTGCGCGCCAGCGCGAGGAGCACGGGTGTCACACAGTGATGACCGAATGCCACCGGCACGCTGACCCGCAGACGACCACGCGGTTCGCGCCTGCCGAGGTCGAGATCGGCCTCCGCGGCTTCGAGCTCCGTCAACGCGCGCACGCAGCGATCGTAGTAGGCCTGCCCGTCCTCCGTCAGGCTCTGACTGCGTGTGGTGCGCTGGAGCAGACGCACACCGAGACGCTTCTCAAGGCGCGTAATCGCCTTGCCGACCGCCGAACGCGTGATGTTCATCCGCTCGGCGGCCAAGGCAAAGCTGCCGGATTCGACGACCCGCACGAACGTCGTTATGCCGTCGAGTGTATCGCTCAAGTTCACCCCTCATTGGTTCCTGTCGAGCCACATTCATAGGAACTTCACTCGACAATGGAGACATTCATTCCCTCTATATTACGCACATATTCACGACCCGGATGCGTACTACAAATGAAACATCCCCGCATACACAAGAACACGCTTGCCCTGGCCGGCATCTGCCTGGCTTCATTGATGTTCGGCCTGGAAATCTCGAGCGTTCCTGTCATCCTGCCCCCGCTTCAAAAGCTGATGCATGGTGATTTCCGCAGCATGCAATGGATCATGAATGCCTATACGCTGGCTTGCACGACGGTATTGATGATGACCGGAACGCTGGCAGATCGCTTTGGGCGCAAGCGTGTTTTTATCATCGGCATCGCCTTGTTCGGCTTGACGTCGTTGCTCTGTGGGCTCGCGCAAAGCGTGCCGATGTTGATCGTCGGACGGCTGTTACAAGGCGCTAGCGGCGGGGCGATGTTGATCTGCCAGGTCGCCGTGCTTTCGCATCAATTCGAACAAGGTGCCGAGCGTGCCCGCGCATTCAGCGCATGGGGGGTCATCCTGGGAATCGGTCTGGGCTTCGGGCCGATTGTCGGCGGCGCGCTCGTCACGCTGTGCAACTGGCAATGGGTGTTTTTTGTTCACGTGCTGCTGGCCATCGTGACCTTGGCGCTTGTCCTGAGCGGTGTACGGGAATCCCGCGACCCGCAGGCCAGCAAACTCGATGTGGCTGGCATCGTCACGCTTTCGCTCTCGGTGTTCGGCCTCGTGTACCTCATCACACAAGCGCCGGTTCTCGGCACGACGAGCCGTCTCGCGACAGGGATCCTCGCGGCGACCGTGCTCAGCTTCGCCACATTTCTATATGCCGAGGCACGCGCAGTGCGCCCCATGTTCGACTTTTCGGTATTCAGGATCCGCCGTTTCTCCGGGGCGCTGATGGGCTCGGTGGGAATGAATTTCAGCTTCTGGCCGTTCATGATCTACCTGCCGATCTACTTTCAGATCGGCCTCGGCTACGACAGCGTGAGTGCCGGCCTGGCGCTGCTCGCGTACACGCTGCCAACCCTTCTGTTTCCGCCACTCGGAGAACGACTCATGTTGCGTTATGGACCCAGTGTGGCGATCCCGTTCGGTCTGTTCACGATTGGACTCGGCTTTATCCTGATGGCGTGTGGCAGCAAAGCCGTACATCCGGACTGGCTCAGTATGCTGCCGGGTTGTCTGCTGGCCGGGGCGGGCCTGGGTTTGACCAACACGCCGGTTACAAACACGACGACGGGTTCGGTTCCTGTCGCGCGCGCCGGCATGGCGTCGGGTATCGATATGAGCGCCCGAATGACGACGCTCGCCATCAACATTGCATTGATGGGCGCGGTACTCATGGGCGGCACGCTGTCAGGTCTGAAGGCAGGGTTTCCGGGCCATCGCGATACGGCGGCGCTTCGTCAACTTGCGGAGCATGTGGCCGCGGGGAACGTCTCGGCCATCAAGGCAGGAATGCCCGAGCTGTCCGGACTCGATCCGTCCGGTGACATCGTCCACGCCGCCCTCATTCAAGGGTTCGACTGGGTGATGCTCTATGGCGGCGCCGGCGTCTGGCTGCTCGCGGCAATCAGTTTCTTCCTGTTTGGACGCGCCTCGAGATCAACAAAGCCCGCAGGGCTATCGGCCGATGAGCGCCCGCTTCCCTACGAGCCGCTGTAACCTCACATTTTTCTGGCGCCGGACTCGGTGGAGTCTGTTTCCTCGACTGCCGGCGCCTCGCCCTTCCGTGTGCGCCACTGTTGCCGCGAGCGATACATTTTCTGCAAGGCAAGGCGCGCCATCTTGACCCACCCGCCTGGCCGCGGGTCGGCCAGCATGCTGAGCGCGCGCGCATAGTCGAGTGTCAGCCCCGGTGTCCATGCCATCGTCGTGGCTCGCTTGCGGATCTGGGCGGCGACCCATAGCTCGGGTGTCGTGAGCACCCGGAAAAACGGCCGCCATCCGCCCGAATGCCGCCATACGCGTGCTGACGCCCCTTCGATTGCGGCTTCGAGCGCGTGTGCGACCGTGCTCGAGCAGTTGCGATGTGTGAGGTTATAGGTCGCGTTGCCACGGTAGTCGTTCCAGAAACGCTGTAGCCGTTCAGCGTCGTAGTTCCGGATGCGAACCTGCACGGTCGACGGGCACCAGGCTTTCGCTTCAGTCTGATAGTTGGGCTGGTACACACCGGGTACATCGTTTTCACGAGTGGCTCGCAGGATCCGTGAAAATTCGTCCGGGTTTCGGTCGATCTCGACACCCGGATAGAGGCTGATATAGATGCCCTCCGGCGTCTCGAGCGCCGCATGCCCCGTCGATATCACGCCGTTCCGATCGACTGCAGCGATATAGCGGTCGACGATCAGCGCACGACGGGCCTCGGCCTTCGACGATCCCACCGGCGTCCAGACGTGAACGGTCAGGGCGGGTTCGTCGAGCGACGGCGGCCCCTCCCACTCCGGGACCTTGGGCCGATCGACAGCCCCAGCCGACGCGCTCGGCACAGCCCGCAGCCCAATCTGCTGCGCAGCGGTGCGGCTCGAAGCGATGCGTCTTACACGAGAAGCGAGCGCGATCATGTTCCAGCCGCCGAACGCTAGCCCGAGGCCGAGACAATAGGGAACGGTGCCGACGTAATGCGTCGGATAGGGTTGATAGAAGAAGATCGCCAACGCGATCTCGATAAGACCGCCGAAAATCACGACGCGCCACGCGCGGTATCGCACCAGTCTTGCAGGAATGATCTGCAGCAGGCCATCCGTGAGGAACAGCGTGCCAAAGATCATCGACAGAATAAAGTTGCCGTGATGATGGCCAGCGAGAATCAGGATGGCCGCCACGCAAAAGGCCGTACCTTTCACATAGCGTAGCGTGCGCTGACCGCCGACGCCGGTCCATGCGACCGATAGCGTAGCGAGGCCCTCGAGCAGGAGCACCACGGCGAAAGGAGCGATGGGGAAATACATGGCGTTGTCGAGCGCGTCGAGGAACACCGCGATCCCCAGCACCACGCTGATCCAGCCCGCGGTGGCAAGGCTCCGCCAACGCCCGCTCAGGTAATCGGTGCCCATCAGGATCATAACGAGACGAACCATCCGTTTTCCACCTGTTCTGGTCGCATGCTGTGTTCAGTCCAGCGCAGCGGCACGGACGAGTGCCACGTGGGCAGCCTTAGCGACGATAGGTGCCGTCCAGCACGACTCCATAGCCGCACAAGGAATCGCAGTGCGCGGTTTTTACCGTGAAGGCGGAGCCGACCCTTGTCACGGAGATTTCACAATGGGCCGCACCGGACGCATCGACATCGTCGGGATCGACATAGTGCGCGACGCCTGACTTGATCGGTACGTGCAGAGTGGCGTTGCACTGATTATAGGAAGGTGCGCCCAGACTGGCGTCAATGTTGGCGCTGAGCGTCTGGTCCGGGAACAGCACCGCATCGAGCACCCCGCTGTCGCTCTTCGAAACATATTGCCCCGTGATCTTCTGCTCGTCATACGGCGCCGCGATTTCCGCGTAGCGCGCGTCATAGCTCTTAAGCAGGCAATTCATGATCTTGCCTTCAGAGCCCGTGCACTGATTGCGCCGGAGCAGCCATGCACGTTGGCTGGCACGTAGCGCATCCGCCTGAGCACCGGCATGCGCCAGTGCGGCCTTGTAGAGGTCGCTCATGGTCTGGTCCAGCCACCCCATTCCCGAGTTTCCGCCTGCACACAGGGCATGCTCGACCGGGGTCGAGGCCTTCTTGCAATCGAAGCTAGGGTCTTCCTGGGCCTGGACCGTACCGCACAGACTCAACCCGACTATCGCCAAACCCACCCAGTTGCGCAAGGACGCTTGCATGTCGAACTCCTGTCCAGGTTAGAGCGTTCTGCAAAAGAGGCAGCACCGCGCCTCGCTTACCAGCGGTTTCGGGTAATACATGAGCGACCGGGCCTTGGGTTTGCTGTTCAGCTCCTGAGCCCGCATTCTTGCCAAGGTTCAAGCTCAGGTCCGGCCTGCAGGCTCGGCTGAGATTATGCCGGGTACCACCGCAGATTAGCGGCCGGGTCTTGACTGCAAGGTGTGTCGCCCCGCTGAGACGGCGTCATCAGGGTACGTATAAAATCGATCCATGCGTGAAACCGCCGACCCGCAGCGTGACCACGAGTTACCGCTGCCCTCGCCCAGCCTCCCCTCCGTGGCAATTGCCTGCCTCATCGCCCTGATCGGATGGGGCGCCCTTGCCGCCCAGACCTACGTCACGATTGGTCGCACGCTCGCGCGCGGCCTCACGTTGCTCGATGGCATCGAACGCATGACCAGCTACCTGACTAACCTGACAGTGCTAGTGACGGCCGTCTGCTTTCTGTGTGTGGCAAGCCGTGCGCGTTTGCCGATCGCGCCCTTCTTTCAGAAACCGCCCGTCGTCACGGCCGTTGTCGTGTACATGGTGTTCGTCGGCCTGTCGTATAACCTGCTGCTGCGCGGTCTGTGGACGCCGGTCGGCTACCGCGCTGTGCTCAACGAGTGCTTGCACACCGTGCTGCCGTTGTTGACGGGGCTCTACTGGGTATTCTTCGTGCCACGCTTTCATCTGAGCGTGCGCAAATGCCTGCTCTGGCTTATCTACCCGCTCGTCTATTTGTCGGCGACCTTGTGGCGGGGTTTCAATTCCGATTTCTATCCCTACCCTTTCATCGATGTCGATGAACTCGGTTATGCCCATGTGTTTATCAACGTCGCACTGCTGTTCCTGGCTTTTATCGCATTGATGACAGTGTTCGTTTCCATCAATCACCGACGATCTCGCTAGTCCGTCGCGTATTGAGAAGCGCCTGCCCTCCCCGCTCAACGATTCCCGGAGACTCCTATGTCAGAACACTTCGATGCCGTCGTTATCGGGACCGGTCAGGGCGGCACGCCCCTCGCCGCCGCCCTCGCCAAAAGCGGCAAGCGCACGGCGGTCATCGAGCGCCATCTGTTCGGTGGCACCTGCGTGAACGTCGGCTGCACGCCAACCAAGACTTACGTCGCGAGCGCACGAGCTGCGCACGTCGCGCGCCGTGCGGGCGAGTTCGGCGTGCTCGTAGACGGCGAGGTGCGCGTTGACATGGCGCGGGTCAAGGCTCGCAAGGACGAAGTAGTCAGAGGGTCGCGCACCGGCGTTGAAAAGTATTTGCGGAGCTTGCCCGGCCTTACTGTTTTTACAGGACACGGGCGCCTGAGCGGCCCTCATTCGATTGGCGTTGCAAGCAACGACGGCCAGCAGATCGAAATCGAGGCGGACGCCATCTTCCTCAACACAGGGACGCGCGCAACGGTTCCCCAGATCGAGGGCATTGAGACTGTCGCCTATCACACCAACTCGACGATTCTCGATCTTAGCGACTTGCCCTCGCATCTCGTGATCGTCGGCGGCAGTTATATCGCGCTGGAATTCGCGCAGATTTTCCGGCGCTTTGGCAGTCAGGTGACGGTGCTGGTACGGGGCAAACGGATTCTGGCGCGCGAGGACGCCGATTTCTGTGAAGCGATCCAGCAGATCCTCACCCGCGAAGGGATCGAGTTCCGCTTTGAGACTGAAGCGTCGAAGCTCGAACCGCTCACCGCAGGCGTGCGCATAACACTCAAGGACGGCGACCGGATCGATACATCGCACCTGCTGTTCGCCACGGGTCGCGTGCCCAACACTGACGATCTCGGCCTGGAACTCGCCGGCATCGTCCCCGACAAGCGAGGCCTGATCGAAGTCGATGGTCGGTTGCGTACCGGCGTACCGGGCATCTGGGCGCTTGGCGACATCAATGGCCGCGGCGCGTTCACGCACACCTCGTACAACGACTACGAGGTCATCGAATCGAATGTGATCTATCAGGAGCCACGTAGCGTGGATGCCCGGATCATGTGCTACGCAGTGTTCGTCGACCCGCCGTTCGCGCGGGTCGGAATGAGCGAGGCCGATGTCAGGAAGGACGGCCACCCCGCATTGATCGCCACGATGCCGATGTCGCGGGTGGGCCGCGCACGCGAGCGCAGCGAAACCGAAGGCTTTATGAAAGTCCTGGTCGATGCCAGCACGCGCAAAATCCTCGGCGCGGCCA
The DNA here is from genome assembly GCA_026225235.1 of Burkholderiales bacterium. Lineage (GTDB taxonomy): Bacteria > Pseudomonadota > Gammaproteobacteria > Burkholderiales > Burkholderiaceae > Pararobbsia. The sequence goes on along the minus strand of JAMFSK010000050.1, from coordinate 15,644 downwards.
TGCTCGGGATTGAGGCCGATGAAGCCATCCATACCTTCATCGACATCATGAGCGCCGATGCACCGTACACGATGCTGCAACGCGCCGTGCACATCCATCCTACGGTCAGTGAATTGATCCCGACGCTACTGGGTATGCTGAAGCCCCTGAAAGCATAGACGCTCGCTTCGCAAGTGCGACGTTCGCGCCGCATCGCGGCGAACTCACACGCTCTCAGACACCTGGCGACGCCGTGCGATTTGCGTCGAAAAGCGCCAGGCGGTTGTGCAACTCGAGCGTCAATGTCTCGATGCGCTCGCTCATTTGCCTGGTAATTTCGGTCAACTGGGTATTTTGCTCAAGCAAGGCAACCAGTTGCTCCGCCTGTTTTGCCGCGAGCATCTGGCGTGTTTCGCTTGCTGCCGCTAGGTCTTCCCGATGCAGAGCATCCGCCTCGGCATGCACCTTGTCGCGGTCGGCTTGCCGTGTCTGGGCCAGCAGGATCAGTGGCGCTGCGTAAGCAGCCTGAAGGCTGAAAGCCAGATTCAGAAGAATGAAAGGATAGATGTCGAACTTCGTCAGTCCGAGCATGTTGACCGCGATCCAGATCGCCACAATGATCGTCTGGCCGACCAGGAAGGTGGGCGTCCCAAAGAAACGCGCGAACGCTTCGGCCTTTAGCGCAAACCAGTCGTCGCCGAACACAGACCCGAGATGGACGTGCGGCAAGTGAAAGCGAAAGTGGTAATTCCCGTTTGACGGCGTCTTCTGGGCGCTAGTGGAATCGTGCTTCGGCTCGTTCATGTTGATGACAGGTCGATGAAAGGTTTCGGGAATGGAGGTGTCATCCGATCTGCAAAACAGACCCGCCATAAGCGCGCCTCAGATCTTTGATGAGCGCACTGTACCCGTCAACCGCTTTCATGTCGAAGCAGCTTCCGCCTGGCCAGTTCGAAGGCCAGGCTTCTTCACTTCTCTTGCTGCAGCGTCATACGCCACGATCAGCCGCCACGATACAGATCGGTGAACGTATCAGGCAACGACGAACCCCGGTGATCAGCCAGCGCCACAGATACTTTATGAAGCTCCGCACGCAGGCCATGACGCTTCGCGGTTTGTGCAGGCGCGGCGGCGGCGACTTCGGTCTGGACCGGTGTGACATTGGCTTTCGCGCTGAGGACTGCCACATTCGGTTGGGCCGGATATTGCGTATCGGGTACCGAGAGGATCCCGGCTTGTTCGGCTGCGACGAGTTCGGCGCGGACTTGTGCGCGCGTGAGATTTTGGTTGTTGCCCTGTGCATACGAAAGGGCCGGTGCGCCGATCACAGCAAGTACGAGTGAGGCGGCGATAAGGGGGCGGCGAAGTGATGTCATGACTGAACTCCTTGAGTAGTTGGCCATCCGTGACGGCATGGACACACTGTAGGCCTCGGTCCCTTTCATGGGAATGCGCGATCGACTCGCTTCGCTGCTCGATCGTCTCATGCCCATGTACGGCCGATCGGGTGCTGTACACAGCGCGATTGGTCATCCCGGACACTTCGAGCACCGACGAAGTGTGAGGGCCGGGCTCGATGGTAGGATTTGAACTGGCCTGAAGCCGATTCACGCCGTCACGCAGAGGGAAATCTCGTGCTCACCACATCCGCATTGGCGGAAACAGCTGCCCTGGTTGGCGACATCGCACGTGCCAGCATGCTGTCTGCACTAATGGACGGCCGCGCGCTCACCGCGACCGAATTGGCGCACACGGCCGGCATCACGCCACAAACCGCCAGCGCCCATCTGGCGCGACTCACTGAAGCTGGCCTGCTCGCCATGGAGCGGCAAGGCAGGCATCGATATCATCGCCTGGCCTCGCCCGCCATTGCCCATATGCTCGAAAGCATCATGTCCGTTGCGGCAGACCTTGGTGGACCCGAACGAATCAGGCGCAAGGCCAATCTCGTGATGGGACCTCGCGACAAAGCGCTGCGCCATGCACGAACCTGCTACGACCATCTCGCCGGCGAGATTGCGGTGGCTATGACCGATCGCATGGTTGAACGCGGGCAGATTGATCTGACTGCCGATGGGGGCTCACTGACTGAGGCAGGTGCGGTCTTTCTCAGGCACCTCGGCGTCGACCTTGACACTGCCGCTGCGCGTGCGGCGCGACGCGGTGGGGGTCGTGTGTTCTGCCGCCCGTGTCTTGACTGGAGTGAAAGGCGGCCGCACATTGCGGGCGCGCTGGGGGCGGCGATATGCGAGCGTTGTCTCACACACGGCTGGCTGCGACGCATCGAAGGGAGCCGAGCGCTCGACGTGACGCCCTCGGGCTATCTCGCTCTTGGCAAGGCGTTCGACCTCCGCACGTTGCGCTGAGCGCGTCATGACTGTGAAGTGTGTCTCTAACGACCGGGTGGCATACCAAGCCACGACAGAAGCACACTGGCATCAAGCCCTCAAGCCTCAAGCCTTGATTGTCATCCAACGCTTCGGCCTACACCGAAGTATTGCGGCGCACTTCGGCGCGATCATGGTTCTTATGAACACATCGACCGCCTCTTTCACACCCGCGCTTGGCCGCCTTGCTGTCACGGTCAGCGTCGGCTTCGTCGTCACGCAACTCGACGTGACCATCGTCAACATTGCGCTTGCCAATATCGGCGCGGATCTGCACGCCAGCGTCGCGGGTCTGCAGTGGATCGTCGACGCCTATGCGCTCGCCTTCGCCGCACTGATGCTCTCCGCAGGCGCGCTCGGCGACCGGTTTGGCGCACGCACCCTGTTTGCCATTGGCATCGCGCTATTTGCGCTGGCTTCGCTCACATGCGGGATGGCCCTGAACGCGGGTATGCTTGTCGCGGCACGCGCGTTACAGGGCGTCGGCGCCTCCGCAATGCTGCCGAATTCGCTCGCGCTGCTCAACCAGGCCTGTCGGCATGACCCGAAGATGCGCGCGCGCGCAGTCGGGCTCTGGACCGCAGCCGGCGCGATATCCATTGCAGCCGGCCCGGTCGTCGGTGGCATTCTCGTTTCGGCATTGGGATGGCGCAGCATCTTCTACGTCAACTTGCCGCTTTGCATTGCCGGGCTATTCGCGACGTTTGCCTGGATTCCCCCTTCGCCGACGCAACGGCCTGTCGCACAACGCGACAAACCTTCAGGAATCGATCTGCTCGGGCAAGTGCTTGCGATCGTTGCCCTCACGACGTTCACCGGCGCGATCATCGAATGGCGACCACTTGGGCTGAGTCATCCTGTCGTCGCAGGCGGCTTTGCGCTTGCACTCATTGCAGCGGTCGCATTGGTAGTCGTCGAAAAGCGTGTCGCTTCGCCGATGCTGCCGCTATCCCTGTTCAGCAAACGCACCTTCAGTGCCGCGGTACTGTTCGGGATTTGCGTCAATCTCACCTACTACGGCACCGTCTTCGTGTTGAGCCTGTTCCTTCAGCGCGTGCGTGGCTACACCGTCCTTGAGGCAGGCCTCGCCTTTCTGCCGCTGACCGGCGGCTTCCTGGTCTCGAATGTCGCAAGCGGACGGGCAATCGGACGCTATGGCGCGCGCGCGCCCATGATCGTGGGTGCGATCACTGCCGCGCTCGGCTACGGCCTGCTGCATTTCGTCGACGGGAGCACGCCCCTGGTGGCACTGCTCGTGCCTTTCCTGCTGATTCCGTCGGGCATGGGCCTCGCCGTGCCCGCCATGACCACCGCCGTGCTTGCCTCAGTCGAGCCAAAGCGTGCCGGCACCGCGTCGGCGGTTCTGAATACCGCCCGGCAGGCGGGCGGCGCGGCCGGCGTCGCGGCCTACGGTGCATTGGCTGGCGGCGGCGCGGCGCATATCGTCTCAGGCCTTCAGACGGCGAGCGCCGTCTCGCTTACGCTGCTGCTCATCGGTGCGGGGCTCGCCTGCGTGATCCACCCCGAGCCGCATGCAGAGTAAGCCCGTGTCCGCGCTTGCCAAGACCGGGAGAGTCCATCGCGCCTATTCGAAGTGAATGAACTGGGCAGACGTCCAGACCTTGCTGTCATCGCGCTGCCGCCCGAAGAAATAGACCGGCCTGAAACCGAACGGCGCATTGAGCGGCTCGACTTCGATGCTGCCCGAGAGGTCGACCGGCAACGGCTGTTCCGTGAGACGTTCGAGCGCAAGGAACAATTCGGTGCCGCCCAGTTCATGCCGGGCGGTGCCCTGCGCAAGCAACTCAGCGCCGCTGAGCTCCCAGCGAAAAGTGGGCGCATGAGCGAACGGGTTGCCCTGCAAGGGGTCACCGACTTTGACAAAACTGTCGATCGTGCCTTCGACGATGATGTGCGCGTGAGCAAGATTGCTGACATCGATTTCCACGCTGTCAGCATCACCATAAGTGTCGCTGCGAAACTCGATATCGGTCGTACCCGTGCGCCACGCGGCTTCTTCGATATGCTCGAAACCGGAAGACTTGAAGGTGTGGATCGTCCCGTTAACGATGCGAATGCGCCCGCGCCACGAGGCCCATCGATAGCGATCGCGGATACGCGCTCCGCCCCACCGCAGTCGCACGAGCCTGTCGGCATAGCCGAGCTCCTGGTGCAGATTGCGTTCCCAGATTAGGCCGCTGTGATCGAAGGCCGCCAGGTATTCCCACCCTGCGCGGCCGAGAAAGCGGTAATCAAGCTTAGCCGGACCACGCTGAACAAATGCATCGCCTTGCCAGTGAGCACCACTGCGCACGAGTGCCGCGCTGTGCTCGCCGGTAGTCGCCCAGGTGTGACGCGCGCGTAGCGCTTGCCCCACGCTACGCCGATCCAGCATGTCGGTGAGCACACCCGTCAGGCCACCGTTCACGCCGAATACCTGCACACCGGGGGCGCCCGCGCCCGGCCGGCCGCGATGCTCGTCGCCGCTAGCAGCCACGCCGAGCTGATACCCGCGTGAGATGACGTCGCGATACAGCCAGTCGAAGTGTCCCCAGGTCGAGGCAATCTCGACCAGTCGTTCGAGTTCCGGATGATGCCAGTCGGGGATATAGCGACGACCGCCCACGTGCGGCATGACCAGATGATGCTCGGCGTCGTCGACGTAGGCGTCCCAGAGTTCCTGGACCGGCCAGCGGCCGAGATCGACGGCGTTGCCTCGCATGTCTTCGTTCCACACCAGCGTGCGGTTATGCTCGCCGCGTGCGTTGTACGGAAACCCGGGAGGCTCGTCGCCGAGGAACACGACATTGTGATCGCCACCTGCGGTTGAACTCCCGCACCACTCCTGCACGGGAAACACCACGAAGCGCCCCGCTTCATTGAACTGCTCGACCGTATCGACACCCAGCTTCCAGTTCGCATCGGTGATCTGGAAGTCGTTGGCCGTGTAGCCCATTATGTCGATGCCACCAATGTCACGCGCATACGCTGCGTTGTAAGCCGGGCTATTCGTGCCGACTGTGTCATGTGCATGCACATGCAAATCGGCGTAAAGCGCCCGCGCGGCCGGCAGCGTTTTGTCGACTGTCAGGAAAGCCTGCGCGGCACGAACGTCGCGCTGCGTCACCGCTTCAGCAACGATACGCAAGGTCCCGGGCACAGTCGGCAGATCGTCAAGCGCACAACTGGCCCAGCCCTGCGCCGGCAGGTCGAGTTCGCGGTGGTAGACGAGATAATTCTTTTCGTCATAGCCGCGCACGCGCAGCGCGCCGCCGAGATCGCGACAGACGTTACCCCAGCGGTCCTGTAACGAAACCCTGAACGGTGCAGGCACCGACGGATGAACAAAACGTGGTCCGGCAAGCAGGATCTGCGAAGGCGCGCCCGCCCGGATGTCGATGATCACATCGCCGGGAACCGCGACGAAACGCGAGGTGCCAAGCGGGTCGACGTAGAAGCGAAAGCGGAACTGATCTTCAACGAACGTCTGCACACGCGTGCCCGGACCACGGCGTCGATCGCCGAGCCGGATCACGATATGATCACCCGCGTTCAGGTAGCCATCGACCACATCGACGATCACGGCCTTCTGAAACGGACGCTCGTGTCCCTTCTGGTCGAACCGCACATTGAGCGACTGCACTGTCGCGGGACTCTGCCCTGGCACGAGCGGGGCCGCCTGATACTCGGCGCTGATGAAATTGGGCGCAGTCGGGTCGCTCGTCTGGAACAAGGCCCAGTCGGAATAGAACTTGAAGGTGGCCTTGAGCCACGCGCCATCGGCGACGCCGGACGCGCCGACTTCATAGTCGAGCACGATTTCGTTCCAGCTCCCGGCTTCGAGATGGGTTACGTTGCAGCTGACGCTGCCGGCGAACGGCAGCGCCTTGTGACGCTCATAGAGGCCTGCGGGCGCCACATGCGGCCCAAGGCGGCTACGCAGCGAAGCACCATTTGCTTCGATGCCTTCGAGGTCTTCGCTCATGTTCGCGTTCCAATGCCTGGAGAAATGAATGGGGTCGGGGAAGGACGTAGCGCCTAGTGCGCGAACGGCCAGGGTGCGGCGGGGTTCCACACGGGGATACCCAGATAGGCGTACCACGGGGCCATCACGCAGATGCCGTAGACAATCGCAATCAGCACGGAGACGACGCCGACCTTTGCATAGTCCGAGGTCGTAAAGACACCGCTGCTATATGCTATGACCCCCGCGGTAATCTGCGTCGGTAACAGATAGGCGAAGCTGTCCGTATCGCTGATCAGCAGCGTGAAGGCGACCGGATGCAGCCCGAGACGGGGTGCCAGCGCGAGCGCGATCGGCGCGATCATCGTGACGGCAGCCACGTTCGACAGCATGCCGATGCGGATCACATGGGTGCCTAGCATCACGATCGCCAGCATGGTCCACCAGACATATCCGTGCGAGACCGTATAGATATGGTCGGCCGCCCACTGGGCGAGCCCTGACCCGCTGATGGCGGCTGACAGCGACAGCGCGCCGCCCAGCAGGAACAAGGTGCCCCAGATGGTGCGCTCCTGCACTTGCTTCCAGCCAAAGCGCAGCACGCCCGGTGCGAACAGCAAGGCGAGCGCGATCAAGGCGACGATCTCCGACTGCAGGCCGTGCAGCGGCTCGGTGGCCCAGAGCAAGGCGACCAGCCCGAAGATCACCAGAACCGTGTAGTCCTGCCGCGCCACGGGGGGCAGCGCGCGTCGCTGCTGGACGATGGCCTGGCGGCCGCCCGGGATCGTCAGCGACCGTGACTTGAAATAGAACTGCACCCACGCCTGGGTGAGGGCAAACATGCCGAGGTAAGGCCACTGCAATCTGAACCACGAGAAATACGAAATCCGGATGCCCAGTTGCTTCTCGAGCAGGCCCGAGACCACCATGTTCGGCAAGTGAGCGGTCAGGATGCACATCCCGCTGATCATTGAGCCGTAGACGAGTGTCTGGATCACGATGGCCTTCTTCGCAGTGCGCTCGCGCGGCGTGTCGCCGAACAGGCCGACAATTCCGTTGGTCACAGGCAGCAGCGTCGCAGCGCGCGCGTTGGCCGCGGGCACCACGAGCGACATCACGAAATTAACCACGAACATGGCCCAGATCACACCATTGGCGGTCCGCACCTTGAGCTTGTCGAGCAATAACAGGGCAATTCGACGGTCGAGGCCGCTTGCCTGCATGATCGCCGAGAACAGAAACGCTGCCAGACACAGAAAGACGACCGGTGCGGCAAACCCGCTCGCCGCTTTCGGAAAGGGGGTCGCCGCATGGGACAGCACGAGCAGCATCGGCACGAGAATGCCGCTCACCCCGACGGGAATTGCCTCGACTACCCAGACGATCGCGACCCAGGCGACCACCGCGAGGGTGGCCTTGCCTTGCGCCGACAGACCTTGGGGAGTGGGCATCACCCACGCAATGAAGACAAAGCAGACCCACGCCAGCACGAAACCGACGCGCGCTTTCACCAGGGAAGCGGGCGAAATCGGGGCCGGGGAGATCGAAGCGTTCGAAGCGGACGCCTCGAAAGCAGACGCATGGGGCGCAGCGCCCTCGAAGGCGCGCTGTAATGGGCCGGCGGGGGCTGTCCAACGCTCATTGGCGAGCGGTGGTGTACCGGAGCTTTCATTCGTCACTTCCCAACTCCCGATGGTCAGACTCTAATGCGGGGGCCACCTGCCGGCCGGAGAGTTGGCATAATACGTTTTAATACAAGCTGGCGATCCAATGCCTTTTCACATCGATATTCCAATTTGTTGGAAGGCCCGCGCGGGGCGCCCCGCCTTGAAGGAACTGAACGAGCCATGCCTTTAGTCCGCGAAAACATGACCTCGCTCTACGAGCAGATCGCCACCACCCTGCGTGGAGAAATCGAACGCGGCCGCTTTGAGCCCTCGGGAAAACTGCCTTCCGAGGCCGAACTCAGCGAACGGTTTGCCGTCAGTCGCGTGACGGTCCGGCTGGCAATCGGCAAGCTCGCCACGGAGAAACTCGTCGAGCGCAAACAGGGCAAGGGCACTTTCGTCGCCACCAAGCGCCTGCGGCATCCGCTCGACGTCCTGCGCGGCTTTTATGATTCGCTCGCACGCCAGGGCGCGGCACCTCGCATGACGCTCCTGCAAATGGAGGAGCGTGCAGTCCCCGAGTTCCTTGAAGGGCTTTTTGCGGCCGATGTCGAAAGCTGTATCTATATCGAGCGGCTGCATTCCGTAGACGATCAACCTATCGCCCTCGCCCAGACCTATATGCTCCCTGAAGCACGCGTGATCTCGCGCGATCAGGCCGCAGGTACACCGTCGTACGAGATGCTGGAATCGCTCGAGGGCTGGCATATCGAACGTGCGGAAATGTCGATCACGGCAGTCGCGGCATCCGCCGGGATCGCGCGCAAGCTCGGCATCGCCGAAGCCGCTCCCCTGCTTGTGATGAAACGTACGACATCGCTGACCGACGGCCGCATATGCGAATCGACGGTATTTCTTATCCGCCCTGAACAGTATGAATTCGTCGTCAACAGCTCGATGATGGCTTCATGGTCCGATCATGCGCGATCCGGTATAAGCAAGTAGTCGCAAAAGGAATATCGTTAGCCTCGCAAGGCAAGGCTTCACGCAGGGACATTGCGGTTCACATCATCACAGGTGGCGACGACGTCGAACTGACTCAGGACGGCAGCCAGATCGGCAAGAAGGAGCGTTACGCGCGCAGTTCGAGACGACGTTGTATTCGACGCTGCTGAATACCTAGATCACGCGGAAGCCGTGTGTTCCATCCCGCTCAAGTTGAGCTACAAGACCGTATTCCCAATCCAGATAGGCTTGCATTGCTTCGCGCGCGCTATCGGTGCCTTCATAGGGCCGACGGTAGCGATCGATGCGTGCAGACGCGAGTCGAGTCTCACCCGTCTCGAGCGGCAAGCCTGCGGCTTTCCAGGCGGCCGTGCCACCGGTCAACACTTGCACCCTCTTGCCGGTGGCCGCAACGACCTCAGGCAAGGCATAGCGCGCCAAGGCGCTACTGGCGCACGTCAATACATAGCGGTTCGCTGGGGGAAGCTTCGAGAGGGCCTGAGCAATGTCCGCGCGCAGCACGAACCAGGCACCCGGGATATGCGCGCTGACATAGTGGGCGCTCATCGTCATATCGAGTACGACCGTCTCGCCAGGCTCGCTGGATTCGAGCAAGCGCGCGAGCGCCTCGACTGAAATGTCGTCCTGTGCCGGCAGCGGTGGACGTGGGACGTGCCGCGGGCCTTGCTCGCTAAAGTCGGCCTTCACCAGACCCTCGAGTACGTAGACCTCATGATCCAATTGCGCGAGCCACGATGCCGTCATATTGGCCCGCACACCATCGTCGTCGACCAGCACGACGCGTGCTCCCCGCACTGGCACGACAACTTCCGTTTCCTGAACGAGCTGACCACCGGGCGTGCTTTGCGAACCCGGCAGATGGCCGGCCTCGAACTCCTCAGGGGTGCGCACGTCGAGCAGATAAGTCGTGCGCTCGCGATCGATCAGCCACCGGGCAAGCTGTGCGGAGTCGGTCCGTCGCACGCCCGCGCGCTCTGCGAGCGCCTGCGCCGAAGCGGCTGCCGCTTGACGGGTAGGTTCCGAAACCGGCTTGAAACGCCGCTGACTGCCACGTTCGAGCGCCTGCCCCGCGAGCGTCCAGCCAATCGTCCCATTGCGCAACGCGGCCACCGGGTTCGGAATACCCGCATTCACCAGCGATTGCGTGCCGATGATGCTCCGGGTGCGCCCCGCGCAATTGACGATGACTTGGGTCGAGGGATCGGGCGCCAGTTCGCGCACCCGCAACACCAGTTCCGCACCGGGTACAGAGATGCCAGTCGGGATATTCATCGTCGCGTATTCGTCGAAGCGTCGCGCATCGAGCACGACGACATTGGCTTGACGATCGAGCAGAGCCTTGACTTCCTCGGCTGGCAACGAAGGGGTATGGCGCTTCGATTCGACGAGTTCGCCAAACGCCTTGCTCGCCGAGTTGACGTCGCGGAAGACTTCGCCCCCAGCCTGCGCCCATCCGTACAGACCATTCTCCAGCAAGGCCACATCGGTATAGCCGAACTCAAGCAGTCGACGTGCCGCGCGCTCGGCCAGCCCCTCGCCGTTGTCGAAGACGACGATCGGCACACTGCGCCGAGGCAGACGCGTGAAAACATCGAGTTCAAGCCGCGAGAGTGACAGGTTCGAGGCGAACAGCGGATGTGCGCTCGCATGGGGGTCTTCTTCGCGGACATCGAGGATCGCGATCTCGCGGCGTTCCAGCAGCGCGGAACGGATCGACTCGAACGAGCGAACGGGAATCGCCGCTCGCGCGACGATCGTGGGGTCGATAGTGACGGAATCGGTAGCAGTCATGGGCGGGTGCAGTCAAGAGCGGCGGTCATCGATATGGGACAGATCGGCAAGACGAATGCAGGCCCAAGACCTTAGCACTCGTTCTCGTGCGACGGAACCAATCAAAGGTGCTTATGTTAGCTCGGACGGCGCATACGGGTCGCACATCGTCCTCGGTGCGCGCTTGGATGAAAGTTCGCCAATCACGTGTTCGCAGACGTGCTCGCCTGATCAGCGCAAGCAAGCCGGGACCCTATGAGCGCACTCCGCCGCACTCACTTAAAACGTCTGCCAGCTTTCGTTGGCCGTTTCGAGTACCGGTGCTGCGCGCTTCTCGATCACTGGAACGCGCTTCTCAACGGGCTTCATCGCTTGCGACTGCGAGCGAGACGTCGGTTGGCACCTGGGCGTCGCGACGGCCGCTGAGAGGCCGCGCGTCGTCGATCGAGCGGGCGTCGGCCGGGTCGCCGGTGCGCTGCTTATCGGCTGATTCGAGTCCGACAGCTTGAACACCGCGATCGCTTGCTTCAGGTTGTTGGCCTGCTCTTCGAGCGACTGAGCCGCGGCAGCCGCCTGCTCGACGAGGGCGGCGTTTTGCTGGGTCACCTCGTCCATCTGGTTGATCGCCTGATTGACCTGCTCGATACCCCGGCTTTGCTCATCCGACGCCGCCGTGATTTCTCCGACGATATCCGCCACCTGCTTGATCGCCTGCTTGACCTGATCCATCGTCGTGCCGACTTCGCTTGCCTGGCGCGAACCATTTTGCACCATGGCAACCGACGAGCCGATCAGGTCCTTGATTTCCTTTGCCGCCGACGCTGAGCGCTGGGCGAGACTGCGCACCTCGCTCGCCACCACCGCGAAACCTCGGCCCTGTTCCCCCGCACGCGCCGCCTCGACCGCCGCATTGAGCGCGAGAATATTGGTCTGGAAGGCAATTCCTTCGATCAGCCCGGTGATGTCGGAGATCTTGCTGGAGCTGTCGCTGATTTTGCCGATCGTGTCCACCATCGCCTGTACCGCTTCATTGCCCGTATCGGCCATGCCCGTCGCGTTCGATGCCATCGCATTAGCCTGGCGCGCGTTCTCGGCGTTCTGCCTGACCGTCTCGGTCAACTCGGTCATGCTCGACGCCGTTTCTTCGAGCGAGGCCGCCTGCTCTTCGGTACGGGCCGACAAATCGATATTGCCCGCGGCAATTTCGCGGGATGCAACGGTAACGGACTCCGTCGACTGCTTGATGCCGCGGATCGTCGAGCTGAGTTGCAGATCCATCTTCTTCAGCGCGCCCAGCAGCGTGCCGAACTCGTCGCCCGACGTGATCTCGATCGCGTTCTCCAGGTTACCCGCAGCAATCTCGTTGGCTACGCCGACCGCCTGGTTCAACGGGGCGGAAATGCATCGCAACAAGTACGCTGCAGCACAAACCAGAACGAGTGTGCCGATGCTCACCAGTGCAATGGCGATCCAGCGCAGGGTGCTGTAGGTCGAGGCACTGTCTTCGACGTAGGCCTTAGCTTCATTGACATTGATCAGTTCATCGTCGCGAAGCCCATTCGAGATGACATCGGATGAACCGGCGGTCTGCTCGAGCGATTCGCTCGCTTTGTCGAAGTTGCCTGCAGCGAACAGCGCAAGCTGATCATGAGTCTGGCCTTTGGACTCCTCGAGTGCATGCGCGATCTTGTCTGCGGCAGTGTGCTCAGCCGGGGTCGAGATGCCCCCGGTGTAGTAGGCGCTCCATATCCTGGATTGCTCAGCGAGGTCTTCCTGAATACTCGCCGCAGTCTGAGTGATATTCTCGGGGGTATGAATGGCCTGCATACGACGCAGTTTCAGGCGGATCGATAGTTGCGCGGCACGTACATTGGAGAGCTGCGTGATCGGGAGGATCGTCTCGTTGAAGACCCCTGACACGTTGGAGTTGACGCGCGACAAACCGAAAATGCCAAACACCCCGATGGCCAGGGTGAGGGCGCCACACACGAAAAGCACCGCGATTATTTTGAATCGTATGCTGAGTGACTTCATGATTCTGTTTCCTTAGAACGCTCGATTCTGATGTACGTGCCGCAGTGAAGTGTTGCGCGCCAGACCACGCGCGATGCACGAAGACCGCGTACATCAATCAACGGCCGCGCATTGCCTTCCTGAAGGGTCTGAACAGGCGCATCGACAAATATCGATCGATTTCCGGCGTACCGACCTTCTACGCGGGCCGCATGCTTACAAATATTTCGCAATGCTTTCCGAAAATTTTCAATCCTGGTCTTGCGGCGCGAAAAACAGTTAGGGCGCGACCGAGTCGGGCGGGCGCCCCGTTGGTATTCGCGCACGCTGAATGGCCCACGCGGCGCGGCGAAAAATGGACCTCCGGTGCCTCTCGGGGATGTCCCGATCCCGTCTTGACTTTTGATCAATAGCGCCTAACACATAAGATGTTGGAACGCCGCACTCCGAAGTATTCCGGTCGGAGAGTCTGGCGTCCGTGCGTCGGCGAATTACTTCGGCGCTCTTCCCAGGGAGGTGCAAAAATGCGTGACGCACGACGCCTGAGTGATGCTTTACGCGAAGCCTCGAGGGCACTGCGCATCGCGGCACTGGTTCTCGTTCAGGAACGACGCCACGAGGATTGCGAAGACGATCACTACGAAGCTCACGAGAAAGAACACGAGCGTGATCGGGAGCATGAGCGGGAGCACGACGAACGACGGGATGAGCGGCGTGAATACGAAGATCGCGACCGCCCCCGAGACTTTGAACGCGAGCATCGGTGCGACGATCATCATGAGCGCCATTGGCATCACCGCAGAGAACGGCCCGAATGGCATGGCGATGAATACTCGGTGCATCATCACGATTCACCGTGGCCATCTCCGGGCCACCATGCCGGACCCGGCCCCGCCTACCCGCCGTATCCGCCGTTTCCCCCTTATGCAGCACCGCCACCGAATCCGCCATTCCCACCCTTTCCGCCGTACCCGCCCTATGTCTTCATTACGCCGGGCGGCAGCGGATGCGGTTGCACGTGTGGCGCGGCCATGGGAAGTGCGATGGGAAATGCAACGGGCACGCCGACCGGCGCAGCAACCGCGGCCCCTTCAACGGCGGCAACCGCCTCTGTCACATCACCCGTAGCAAGCACCCCGACCGCGGCCACTGCAGCCGTCGTCGCACGACCGTCATCGCTCGCATCGCGGGTGGCCGGGCTCGGCTCGAATGCCTCTGCGTTCCCTGAACCCGCTGGCCTGCCGAATTTCGACGCACTGCTTGAGCTTGGCGAGAAAGCCGCCGAGATGGTGCTCGAACGCGTACCCGAGACACTGGGTCAACAGGTGAGACCATGACCGAACAAACCGAAACGCCCAAGACGCTCTGGCCGACCTACGCGCTGCGTGCCTGGCTGACCGCCCTGCTCGCACAAACGCAGCATGGCCTTGAGGAACTGGATACGCGTCGCGCAGGTTTCGAACTCGAGATCGCGCGATTGCGCAGCCAGCGCGAGCGTAGTGAAAAAGTCATCCGTTCCCTTCAGCATGCGGTCGAGCGCGTCGATGCGGTGCTTCGCCTGGCACGCGATTCAGCGGTCGTATTCGGCATCGAACCGCGCGAACACGAGGAGCCGGGTCACAAACCGGGGGGCGCCGAAGCTGCATCCGAATCCCCAAAAGAGAACGGGCATGAGGCCCGCGAAGAACGCCGGAGTTCCGGTAATCCAACGCCGCCACGACACGGAAAATCGGCCTAGCCGCAAGGCAGCGCCTCTTCGTTACCGCGACTGGAAGCATGACTCACAGTTCTGATCGGTCGTCGCCCGCGTCGACCGTGTCGAGGAGAAGCACCATGCACGCGTATCCCGCGCCGTATCCTCCGTTTCCGCCCTACCCCCCCTATCCGCCGGTTCCGGCCAACGCGCCGTATCCGCCGTTCCCGCCTTATCCGGCACAGTGCGGCTGCATGCCTTCGTGCATGCCCTGCGCCCCCGCACAGACGACAACCACCGGCACCAGCATCGGCACCGGCACAACGGGTACGACGACCACGTCGCCGCCCACCGTGCCGCCAGTGGTACCGCCGGTCGTCCCGCCGGTCGCGCCGCCCGTGCCTCCCTCACCCCCTGTCTCGCCTCCTAGTACGACTGTTGTCGTGACGCTCGCGATCATCGTCGCGTGACCCTTCGCCCTCCACGGAGAACCGCATGGGAAGCCTGCCAGAGTTTCTTGCCCGCTTGTCATTCGATCCGGCGAGACTAAGCGAATTCATCAGTAGCCCAACAGAGGTCATGCGCACTGAAGGGCTCGACGAACGCTCGCAGCGGGCGCTCTTGAGCCGCTCGATGTCGATCATGTGGGATGTATTGCTCAACCGTGAAGTCTCAGCCTTTGAAAGCGAGTTCAAGTCGCCCGAAGAAGAGACGTCGGCCAAACGGGGTTCGCTGACCGTGGTCGGTACGGGGATTCGCACCGTCGGCCAGTTGACGAGCGAAGCGATCGCCTGGATTCGCGTCTCCGACACCGTGCTCTACCTCATCGCCGACCCAGTCGCGGAAGAAGTGATTCGTCATCTGAATCCGCGCGGCGCGATGTCGCTACGCGGCTACTACGGCGAAGGCATGCCGCGCACGCAAAGCTATGAGGCAATGGTGCAGCACATCACCGGGTGCGTGAAGGCCGGCGAGCGGACCTGCGTCGCCCTGTATGGGCACCCCGGCGTGTTCGCCTACCCGTCGCACGAATCCATCCGGCGGCTTCGGCTCGAAGGCTACGCCGCGCGCATGCTGCCCGGCATTTCTGCCGAAGACTGCCTGTTCGCCGATCTCGGCGTAGATCCCGCGGTCAATGGCTGTCAGTCATTCGAGGCGAGTGACTTCCTCCTTCACGAGCGCACCATCGACACCTCGTCTCAGCT
>JAMFSK010000049.1 GCA_026225235.1 Burkholderiales bacterium | reverse complement strand
TCGCAATCGGATCGAGGCGAAGATCGTCATCGAGGACTGGCGCATGCACTACAACGAGGTGCGGCCTCATTCGAGCCTGAACTACCAGACGCCCGGCGAGTTTCGTCGGGCCCACGAAAACTATCCATCAACAGCCGTTATTTCCAGAATGGCCTGGTCCTGAGAAACCGGTCAGGTCAGACATCCGTTTGGCTTGCCGTAACCGATTGGGAGAAGGAAGGGGCGTGTGTCTTGGCGACAACGATGACTACGGTTCAAAACAATCGACGCGCGAGCACACGCGCGAGAGCGATCACCCCCGATTCGATTGCGTCGCTGCCAACAGACGCAAAACCCAGCACCAACCCCGGCGGTGCCGGGCGGTCGATCGCGTAGAGGGAAAGTGGTCGTGTCTCAATGCCCTCGCGCGCGGCACAGCGCGCCATCTCGGCGTCGTCGGTGCCGGGCGGCAAGAAGGCCGCCGCATCGAGTCCAGCAATAATTCGAGGAACATGCAGTAGCCCGGAAAGATGCCGGTCGGCGGCCATCTCCAGCGCTTCGGCGCGCTCGCCGTATAGCATGCGCATGCGCCGGATGTGGCGCCCGAAATGGCCGTCCGCGATGAATTCATGCAGCACCGATTGCTGGTCCAGTGGAACATGCCGCGCCGTCAACGACAACGCTGCCACGAACGGATCGACAAACCGGTCAGGCAAGATCGCATACGCGGTCCGCAGCCCAGGAAACAGTAATTTGCTGAACGTGCCGCAGTAGATCACGCGTCCATCGTGGTCGAGGCTCTTCAGTGCGGCCAGCGGATTGCCCTCGAAGCGGTATTCGCTGTCGTAGTCGTCTTCGATAATGACGGCGTTTCGATCCCGTGCCCATTCGAGCAGCGATAACCGCCGCTCAAGTGCGAGTGGCGGTCCGAGCGGCGCTTGCCGCCCAGCCGTGACATAGGCGAGACGCGCGTCGGGGACGTGCTGCCGCGCCCATTCCACGTCGATGCCACCCGCATCGACAGGCACACCGACAACCCGGGCACCCGCAGCTTCAAGCACGAAACGCGCGCCGGGATAGCCTGGATCTTCGATCCACGCAGCGTCGCCCGGATCGAGCAGCAGACGCGCGCCCAGATCGATAGCCTGCTGGACGCTGCCCAGCACCACGACGCTGTCGGCCGTGCACGAAATACCGCGCGACATTCCCACATACCCGGCGATCGCTTCGCGCAGCGGCCGATAGCCTTGCGCCTCACCATCGCCCAGCAGATCTCGTCGTGTGCGTCGCGCGGGTTTTGCCGCCAGCCGTGTCCACAACTCGAACGGAAACGCGTCAAGATCAGGTTGGCTGGCACGAAACGCCCGAGCCGGACTCGCGCGGCCGCTTACCTGAAAAGCGGTTCGTGCCAGCAGACGGCCGCGGGCCGAGAGCGCAATGCCGTGCGGTCGCGCACCGCCATCATGGTCGCCACTGCGGTCATGCGCGCTTGCTCGACCGTCGCGCTTCTTGATCGACACCCGCTCGCTGCTGTCGATACGTCGGTCCGGCAGTTCGGGCGCGACGAAACTGCCTCGTCCGACGGCGCCCGCCAGATAGCCTTCCGCCACGAGTTGCGAAAACACACTCAGTACCGTTCCGCGTGACAAGGCAAAGCGTGCTGCGAGATCGCGCGACGAGGGTAGACGTGCCCCTGGCGATAGCAGGCCTGAGAGGATCGCGGAGCGCAGTTCGTCATATAACCACCGTTGCAGCGACATGCCGTCGGGTCGTGGCGCCAGTGCAAGTTCAATCTGTTCGGCTCGGCGCATCGTCGCGCTCCATATTGGCTCAATCAATTTCCCAATAATGGACCTTTTTATCAACCATTAACAACCCTATCCTCCTCATCGTCGAAAGCGCGGCATACCGGTGCGAGCGTTCGCAATTGCAGAGAGGAGACAGAGATGACACAGAGGGTCTTAGTGGCGGGAGCAAGCGGGGCCATTGGTACCGCACTGATACCGCTACTCATCATGGCGGGCTATACGGTGTTCGGCAGCACCCGGCGCGCGGACCGCGCGAAAAAGCTTGAAGACGCCGGGGTCACGCCGGTCGTTGTGGACGTATTCGATGCGGTCGCGCTACGCGACGCGCTGGTTCGCATCGCGCCGCATAGCGTGATTCATCAATTGACCGATTTGCCGTTCGGGCTCGACCCCGCCCGCATGGCTCAGGCAGTGGCGGCCAACGCCCGGATACGCGACGAGGGAACGCGAAACTTAGTCGCCGCAGCTGTTTCAGCCGGTAGCCACCGGATGATTGCGCAAAGTATCGCGTGGGCGTATCGACCGGGTGTGACACCCTACGACGAAAGCTGTGCGCTCGACATCGATGCGCCAGGTCCGCGCGGTACAAGCGTGCGGGGCGTCGCGGCACTGGAGCACCACGTGCTCGACACGGCGCCGCTCACTGGCACGGTACTCAGGTATGGACAGATTTATGGGCCCGGCACGGGCGCCGATACACCTACTGGCGCGAGCCCGCTGCATGTTGAAGCAGCCGCGTATGCGGCATTGCTTGCGCTTCAATGGAGCAAAGGAGAGACATACAACATCGCGTGCGATGACGCCGAGGTCAGCAGTGCAAAGGCGAAACGTGAGCTAGGTTGGTCGCCGGACATGCGATCGGGGACACCTCGATGAACCCTCTTGCTCTACCTGTTCTCGCGAGCCTGCATCGCCTTTCGGGCAAGTCCACGATGCTTGCCGCGATGGCGCTTGCCTTGCTGATGCTCGGCCCGGCAGCGCCGGGTTCGGCGATCGACTGGTTTGCCGGCATTTGCGGTAGCGGTCGCGAACCGCTGTTGTCCGGTTTATCGCAGCATGCCAGCGCGATGAGCCGGCCCGCTTCGACCGTCAAGGTTCTGTCGTGCGAAGCCCTGCCCAATGCGCCGGGCAAGTCGGTGACAACGGCCATCGTCGACTTTCCGCCGCTCGGCTTTACGCCCGCGCATCGTCACCCGGGTTCGGTGATCGCGGTCGTGCTTGAGGGGACGATCCGCTCACAGTTGGCGGGAGGAGCGCCCGTCGACTACGTCAGTGGACAAACATGGTTCGAGCCGCCACGCACACTTCACTTGTTCGCCGAGAATCCCGATCCGGCGCGGCCGGCAAGGTTTCTTGCGACAGTCGTCGCTGACACCGGTTGCGGGGCATTGGTGCTGCCCCCGGACTAGAAATGAGTTGAGGTCTCGCGCAATGGGGAATAATGGCGTGATTGCGACGTGAATCTTGACTTTACTTCAGGCTAATTCGGCTAGGAGCGACAACTATCATTTCGGTGTCTACGGCGACACGCAAGTTAGCGCTTCAATGGATACCGCTCGCAACGCTAACGATCTCCAACACTCGGTCTTCACACATGGCCCAATGCGAGTCTGGCCACCATCGTGTGCAAGGCGGGATCAGCCTGACGCCTGCAACAACTCGGAGATCTCAATCAGATTGAAATCAGGATCTCGGACATACACCGAGCGAATTTTCTGGGTGGCACCGGTTCGTTCGACAGGCCCCTCGACGATCGGCCAGTTCACGGCGGCGAGATGCGTGATCACTTCATCGAGCGGCACGGCGGCGATAAAACAGAGATCCAGTGCGCCAGGCACAGGTAAATGTGCCTTCGGTTCGAACTCTTTTCCGCGGATATGAATGTTGATCTTCTGGTTGCCGAAACGAAAGGCGATGCGCCCTCCGCCGAATGTCTCGAGCTGCATGCCCATGACTTCCGTGTAGAAATGGCGGGTGGCGTCGAGGTCGACACACGTCAACACGAGGTGGTCAAGATGATCAATCAATGGCATGACGAGTTCCTGGTAGTGGGTTAAAAAGAAGCATCCATCGAGGCATTTTGTGCGGCCGGCGTGGGATGGAGATCGAGACGACGACCGGCCTTGGGGATCTGGCTCGGCACATCATGGTCAATCAGAAAGTGCCGTTTTCAAAGCCGCAGTCAAAGAGGTCTTTGTTTGTCGCAGTGGGATCCTGTCGACTGAGATACCTTGTTTAGGCGGCGTGAGCTGTCAAAAAGCAATCTGTCCGAAGCTGCGAAGTTGGATGCACTGGCGAATGCGGTGGCGCAATCGTCGCGCGTGGCCTTCGAGATACGTTTGAATTGACGCACCGCTCGCATAGCCGACGAAGTCGTGCTCGAGCAATTCTTCAAAATCAATTTCCCGTACGCCTTCAAAACTTGAACTGGATGCCGGCACGACCGCGCACAACCGGTCCGTGGCGAAGGGGAACACCTGGAGGTTGTCCATATCAGCCGCACCAGCAACGCTGCCCAGATCGGCGACGCCATCCACTAGAGCTTCGACGATCTCGTGGCTCAAACGCTCTTCAACTTCGATGTTGACGTTAGGGTGGCTCGCAAGAAAATGGCTGAGCGGCACCGGTACGAATTCCGTTATGGCGTTGGTATTGGCGAGAAGCCGAATGGTCCCTTTGAGCCCGTGGGCGAATTGGCCCAGATCATCGGTCAAGCGTTGCATTGAGGCGAGCGTCGCCCGCGCATGTCGAAGCAACGTGCGGCCTGCATCGGTGGGGAGCACGCCGAGCCGCTGTCGCGACAGCAAGGCTACGCCGACTGCCTCTTCCATCTGCTTGATGCGACCGCTGGCAGAGCCAAGTGCCAGATTCACGCGCGTCGCGCCGTGCGTGATGCTACCCGCCTCGACGATCGCCACAAAAAGCCGCAAGTCTGCCACGTCGAAACGCATCAATGCCTCCCGGTAAAACGGTCGCAATGAACAAATCTACGGAAAATCCGAAGGATTTTTTCGTGGAAGTTCGCATTGTCTCTGAGCATGCCGGCCTCGACAATGGGCTTACAAAACGCGTTTTCCAAAGCTGCTTTTCCCGTTCGTCCGGTACTCAACTCACCGTGCGACCGACTAAGGGCTTGTTCACCGGTTTTTTGCGGCGCTTCCCGCGTGCTGACGAGCGCGCACGATGGTGCTGTCGATGAAGACCTCCTCTGGTGGTGGCAAAGTTTTGAATGCCAACAGACACTAGCGGCAGCTCAATGCCATCCAACTTGGAGCACTGCGTTAAACGTCAGCCTGACGAACTCTTGCGTTCGCACGGTAGCGCGCGGGAGCCTCGCCAACAAGCCGCTTGAACGCATTGCTGAATGCGCTTTCCGATGCATATCCCAACGAGTAGCCAAGCGATGAAATCGCGTCGTCGCCGTCGCGCAATGCCCTTTCAGCCAAGCGCATGCGCCACTGTGCCAAGTACGCGAGCGGCGTGATTCCGGCGTTCGTTTTGAAATGTACCGCAAACGTCGCACGAGACATGCCGCATTCACGAGCAAGCTCTTCCAGTCCCCAAGCCCGAGCGGGCTCACCATGAAGCAGCCGAAGCGCAGGAGCTAGGCGCCGATTGCCCACCAATCGCAACCAGCCTGGAGCGAGCGTGGCGCCCAAGTCCAGATGGGCACGAAGAATCTGAATGAACATCAAGTGGGCGAGCTGTGCCGACGCGGCGGCGACACCTGGCAATCCTTCTGTGCGCTCTCGCACGAGTTGTGCGAGCAGGCATTCCAGTACCGTCGCGTGCGGTGATCCGTTGCGAATGTGAATCGACGGCGGCAATGAATCGAGGAGCGCAGCTCCCTGCGTCGCATCAAGTTCCACCTTGCCCCCGATCATGAAGAACTGGTCGCCGTTGCCATGGTGCAGCCTGCCTTCAGTGCCTGACGCAAGCACGTCCTCGAAATCGACCGGTGTCGCGTTCAGATCAGTCGCCAACACCGCCGGTTCAGATGCAGTGCGCAAAAGGAAGTCCCCAGCTTTGAGGTGGAGGGGCGCATCGGCTGTTTCCGTCAAGACCCAGCAGTCGCCTCGCACAATGCCCCAGAAGTTAATGAGGTCCGACGGCGGAAAGCGAATCGCCCACGCGCCACCCGCCGCCAAGCTGCCGGAAACGACCGACTTGGCGCGGATCAGGTCGAGGACATCGGAAAAGGGATCGCCAGTCATTCTGAGCCCAGGAAGAAGTGTTGAAGGAGTCTGCGCGTTTTCAGACTATGGAGCAAGTATTGCAGACGGATGCGCATTCAAAGTATGGATCTGCCATCTTATTATTTGCCCATCCGTTCGCGGCCCTGGACTTTTATCGACTGAAATCGACATGACACAAAGAACTTGGTTCATCACGGGTGTAAACAGCGGTTTCGGCCGCGTTATGACGGAGCAACTCCTCGCTCGCGGCGATCGCGTCGTCGGCACCACCCGCAAGATGGGTGCGTTGGACGACCTCAAGCAGAAGTACGGCGATCTCCTCTGGCTACACCATCTGGATATGACAGACACGGCCGCCATCCAGCGGGTAGTGAGCTGCGCTTTCAACGACCTCGGCAAGATCGATGTCATCGTCAGCAACGCCGGCTACGGCTTGTTCGGCGCCGCGGAAGAACTGAGCGACGAACAGGTCACTCATCAAATCGCCACAAACCTGATCGGTCCGATCATGCTGGTCCGCGCAGCCTTGCCTCACCTTCGTGCGCAAGGAGGTAGCCGGATCATTGGCCTGTCCACCTTCGGCGGACAGGCCGTCCTTCCCGGTGGGTCGCTGTATCACGCGAGCAAATGGGGGCTGGAAGGCTTCCTTGACTCGCTGTCCGTCGAACTCGCCGCCTTCAAGATCGGCGTGACGATCATTGAGCCGGGCAGCGCCCGTACCAATTTCCGTTTCGGAGGCGCGCAACTTGGCGAGCCTCTGGAGGCCTATAAAGGCACTCCGGCCGGGATGGTTCACGCGATGGTCAAAGACACGTCGCGCCAGCCCCTCGGCGACCCTGCGAAGATGTCGGCAATCATCCTTGGCAGCGCAGACCAGGAACCCGCGCCGAAGCGGATCGTCCTTGGCAGCGATTCCTGGGGAATCATCTACAAGGCGCTGACCGAGCGTCTGGCGTCGGTCGAAGCGCAGAAGGATTCGGCCGCCTCGACGGACATCCCGGCAAGCGTTTAGCCATTTCCGAGTCCTTGGCCCTCTCGAGGGCTCTCTGCAACGGAGAGTCCACGACGAGGGTGTGTCGTCCCCTTAAAGAGGAGGGCGTACGTTGGCACATTCCGGCAAATGAACGAACAGAGGCGCCATGAAAATTTTGGTGGTGGGAGCCGCCGGCGGAGTCGGCCGCGCTCTAGTCGAACAAGCTGTGGCACGTGGGCATGACGTGACCGCGTTCGTGCGCGACGCGTCGAACTATCGTCTACCCGAGATCCGTGTCGTTGCAGGCGATGCGCGCAACTCGCGCAAGATGTCCGAAGCAGTTTCTGGACAAGACGCGGTGGTCAACGCCATCGGCGGGAAGACCCCCTGGACGCCTACCGGCCTGGATCGCGATGTCGGCCAAGCCATCGTGCAAGCCTTACACAGACATCATATCCGCCGCTTGGTTGTCGCGTCGGTGATGGGGGCAGGCGATAGCGGTAACGTGGCCGACTACTTCTACAGGTGGATCTTCGCGCCGACCTTCCTGCGCGGGGCTGTGAAGGACAAGACCGAGATGGAGCGCTATCTCGCGCAAACCGACATCGATTGGACCGTGGCGCGTCCGGCCGTTCTCACCAACGAAAAATTGGCCGGTGGAGTGAATGTCTTCACGCGAAAGAGCGGCGCCAAGGCGCACAGGATCGCGCGCGCCGATGTCGCGGCTTTCATGCTCGACCAGCTCACCAGCGATAAATATCTTAAGCAGGCCGTCACTATCGCGACGAGTTAAAGGGCGTGAAGCGGCTTGCCGTGCGGTGCATGGGAAGGCGTGTCATCGTGCGTCAGAAAACGAGATGTCAACACGAAGGGAAACAAGCATGACAACCTGGACCACTAGCGATATCCCTGATCAATCTGGCAAGCTCGCTGTCATTACCGGAGCGACGGGTGGTCTAGGTTTGGACACGGCGCTGGGATTGGCGGGAGCGGGGGCGGAGGTCGTCCTGGCGGGGCGCAACCCTGCCAAGGGCCAAGCTGCCGAGGGGGTGATCCGCCAGCGCCACAGCGGCGCTAAGGTGCGGTTCGAGACAGTGGACCTCGCACGCCTGGAATCCATTGCTGACTTCGCCGAGCGCATGCGATCGGCCGGTCAGCCGATCAATATCCTCGTCAACAATGCCGGTCTCATGGCGCCGCCGAAGCGCCAGATCACGGCGGACGGGTTCGAGCTACAGTTCGGGACCAACTATCTTGGCCATTTTGCGCTGACGGGCAGGCTTGTTCCTCTGCTGAAGGAGGGGAGGGCGCGAGTGGTGGAGCTGTCTAGCATCGCGCATCGCTCGGGCCAGATCCATTTCGATGATCTCAACTTCGAACGCGGATACAAACCCTTCCCCGTCTACGGGCAGTCCAAGCTCGCTATGCTGATGTTTGCCGTTGAGTTGGATCGTCGAAGCAAGGCCGAAGGCTGGGGGCTGACCAGCGTAGCGGCACACCCTGGATTCGCGCGTACAGACCTTGTCGACAACGGGCCTGCCGTCGGGGCCAATGCCTTCATGATCTCCGCCATCAAATTGATGGTGAGGATGATCGGCCATTCGTCCGCCGCTGGCGCGCTGCCAACGCTGATGGCGGCGACGCTGCCGAGTGCCAAAGGCGGGCAGTATTTCGGCCCCCAAGGTCGGATGGAATTCAAGGGACCTCCGGGACCGGGAAAGATCGAGCCGAGGGCGTTGGACGCCGACGTCGCCTCGAAACTGTGGAACGTTTCCGAAGACCTGACACGCGTTACTTTCCCTTAAAGTGACGAGACGAGCTGTCTCGATTTGATCTGAGTGGAGAGGTTCACCGAAGCCCGACTTTCTAGTGTCTGCCCACTGAGTTCGGGCTGTGGAACAGCGTGTACCAGCGCTGCCCGCGCTGGTCGCGTTCGGGCTTGCAGTCGAACGCCGATGGCGCTTCGGCCGGTCTCGACTCCCATTCCTCCACAAGCAACTCAGCAGACCACTGCATGACGAGTTCAAAAGATGCGCCGTCGCTCCCCTCGCCTGGGGAACCGGTCGCCAAGAGCGGCCTCATCGCTCCTCCCAGCATGTTGGATTGGGGCGTTAGAATGGGGAAACGCATATGAATTGACTTCATCAATGGCACGCGAAAACTTCCACGACCTGCTTGCCTTTTTCGCCGTCGCGCGCGAGCAGAGTTTCACTCGGGCCGCCGCGCAGCTTGGCGTATCTCAATCGGCATTGAGCCATACCATCCGGGCGCTTGAAACGAGGCTCGGGCTTCGGCTGCTCACCCGGACCACGCGCAGCGTCTCGCCGACGGAGGCAGGCGAACGCCTGCTCAGGACAGTGGCGCCACGCTTTGAGGAGATCGAGGCCGAGTTGGCCGCGGTGACTGAGCTTCGCGACCAGGCGGTCGGAACGATCCGTATTACGGCAACTGATCATGCGACCAAGACCGTCCTCTGGCCAAAGTTATCCAAGGTTCTCCGCAAGTATCCTGAGATCAAAGTGGAGATCATGAACGATTACAGTCTCTCCGATATCGTGGCGGATCGTTACGACATTGGTATCAGGCAGGGAGACCGGGTGGAAAAGGACATGATCGCCGTTCGCGTTGCGCCGGATATGCGGATGGTGATCGTCGGCTCGCCCGCCTACCTCGCCAAGCACAACGCGCCCAAGACCCCTCGGGACCTGACCATGCATAGTTGCATTAACTTGCGTTTGCCGACTCACGGGGCGTTCTACGCGTGGGAGCTCAAAAAAGGATCGCGCGAAACTCAGGTACGAGTAGAGGGGCAACTCGCCTTCAACGGGACGTATCAGATGCTCGATGCCGCGCTTTCCGGATACGGCCTTGCCTACGTTCCAGAAGATATCGCACAGGCGCACGTCACGGCGGGTCGACTCAAATGGGTACTGGAGGACTGGTTCCCCACGTTCCCTGGACTGCATGCCTATTACGCCAGCCGGCGCCAATCCTCGAGGGCGATGGCAGTCGTCGTCGATGCGCTTCGCCACCACGGATAAGCTAAGAAAGGCAGTCGCCTTTGGGTGCGATTCATGAATGCGCTTCATGAGCGTTTGCCGTTTTTCAGGCTTTATCGAACATGCGGTTGGACCTATGATGGATCATCGAATAGGGAAAACACATGGATTATCGATTTTTAGGTCGCAGCGCACTCAAGGTTTCACCACTGTGTCTTGGCGCCATGATGTTCGGTGGTGAGACCGACGAAGCCACCTCGAAACGCATCATCGACAAGGCGTACGACCAGGGCGTCAATTTCATCGACACGGCGGACGTTTATCACGCAGGGCGTTCGGAAGAAATCGTTGGCCGCGCAATCGCCGAGCGACGCGATAGCTGGGTCGTGGCCACCAAGTTCGGGTTCCCAGCCGCGCCGGAGAGAGGCCCGAATGAACAAGGGCAATCGCGGAAGTGGATCATGCAGTCGGTCGAGGCGAGCCTCAAACGACTGGGGACGGACTACATCGACATTCTGTATTTTCATCGCTCGCTCGTCGACGCGCCGCTGGATGAAGGTGTACGTGCGATCGGCGATTTGATTCGCCAGGGGAAGATCCGTTATTTTGGGGTGTCGAACTTCCGCGGCTGGCGCATCGCCGAAATCTGCCGTCTAGCCGACCAGTTGGGGATCGATCGGCCTGTTGCAAGCGAACCGCTTTACAACATGGTTGATCGGACCGCGGAAGTCGAGCAACTCCCGGCGGCCCACCACTATGGTCTGGGCGTGGTTCCGTATAGCCCGCTCGCGCGTGGTGTGCTGAGCGGCAAGTACGCGGTCGATACGCCGCCTCCTGCCGACTCACGCGCTGGACGAGGTGACAAGCGAATTCAGCAAACCGAATGGCGACCTGAGTCGCTGAAGATCGCCCGGACACTCGCCGATCATGTTGCCCAGCGCGGTACGACTTCGATCGCCTTCGCCCTTGCATGGGTGCTCAATAATCGGCTCATCAGCAGCACCATTGCCGGTCCACGGACCGAGGCGCAATGGGACGGCTATGTCGAAGCGCTGACGCTGCAGCTCGGGCCTGATGACGAGAAGCTCGTCGACAGTCTGGTGCCGCCGGGTCACGCATCGACGCCGGGCTATACGGATCCCGGTTATCCGGTCGAGGGACGCAAGACAACTGGAAGCTGAAATGGGCAGGCCGCTTGTTACGCATCGGCGCTGTTGGACGAAACCTCGGCTCCGCTTTCAGCGAAGTCGCGCCGTATAAAAATCCAAGCGTCTGATGGTCTCGTTATCGCGTGGGCGATGAGGGGCATTCACATTTTGTCTTTGCTCGCGGAGTTCGTGCCGCAGCCACATCTGCGCGCCTGCCGCCGTCGTGTCTTTCCGATCGTCTGCGGTCCGGCCTCATCGTGCCTACCCTTTTTGCGCGGTCGTGTCTCACTGACACCGGCCCGCTTCGGCATTTGCATCCAAATCTAGGAAGAACACATTGAATCGAGTCTACGACTTCACCAATCAGGTTGCACTCGTCACGGGTGCCAGTTCAGGGATGGGTCTGGTGACCGCACAGGCGTTTGTGCAGGCGGGTGCAGCTGTCACCCTGTTTGACCTGAATGCTGAAAAACTCAACGCCGCGACGGAATTGCTGGGTTCCGCCGGTCATCGGGTGATCGGAATCGTGGGCGATGTTTCAGACGAGGTCCAAAAAACGGTGTCTGCCACGGCGAACATCAGCATGCCCAGCGGAGCAAGCACGTACGATCTCGCGAAGCCCTTACCAGTCAAAGTGAGGATGACACCAGCATTCAGGAGCCATACAACGAGAGCGCTGAAAAAGCCCTTTTACCGGCTTCAGACTCGCGTCTATTAATACTTCGAGATCGAGGCCGTGCCGACTTCCTGCTGCAGTAGCGGCCTGCAAGCTCTGCCGAAAACGTCGACACTATCGCTGTGGAGTGTAAGACGGACCCGAATGTGGCACTGCGCTGGAGCGACTGGGTGCGCGCATTTTATGGGTTGGATGTGCACGCCAACGACTCTCAACGCACCACTATTTCACGGAGTTTTTGACAATGGACTACCAGATCAAAGGCAAGCTGGCACTCGTCAGTGGATCCACCAAGGGTATTGGCTTCGCTATCGCGAGTCGCCTGGCCCAAGAAGGGGTGCAGGTGATTGTCAACGGGCGAACGCAGCAGTCGGTCGCCGCGGCGCTCGAGCGCTTGAAGATCGACGTGCCAAGCGCCAATGCGATCGGGTTTGCGGGCGATCTTGCCGATCCAGAGCAAATCGCCATCTTGGTGTCGCGGCATCCGGCCGTCGACATTCTGGTGAACAACCTTGGCATCTTTGATCCCAAGCCTTTCGAGTCGATCCCCGACGAGGATTGGTTTCGATTCTTCGATGTCAATGTCATGTCGGGCGTGCGCCTGTCGCGTGCGTATTTGCCCGGGATGAAGCAACGCAACTGGGGCCGAGTCGTATTCATCAGCAGTGAGAGCGGAATCCAGATTCCCGTTGAAATGATCCACTACGGCATGACAAAGACCGCTCAACTGGCGATCTCGCGGGGGCTCGCAGAGTCGTGTGCGGGGACTGGGGTCACCGTCAATGCAGTACTGCCTGGACCCACAAGCTCGGAGGGCGTCAATGAGTTCGTGGAGAAATTGTCGGGAGGGCAATCACTGAGCGACTTCGAGAAGAAATTTTTTGAGGAGGCGCGGCCAAGCTCGTTGCTCAAGCGCTTCACGACACCGGATGAAGTGGCAAACCTCGTAGCGTATGTTTGCTCCAGTTTGTCATCTGCCACTACGGGCGCAGCCCTTCGCGTCGACGGAGGCGTAGTGCGCGCTGCGTTTTAGCTGATCGGGGCAACCGATGAGCGGTGGCGATTGCCGGAGCGCCGTATGAAAGCCCATCGCAATGTCGTAACCCTTCTGCACCGATTCAAACGGTGCAACATTCACAAGCTCAATACCGGAAATTCACGTTTTGAGTTCTGCGAGTCGGCCATACTCCCGCGACGGAGCGCATTCGCGTGCGGCCGACTCACGGGCTTCCCCGGCCCTATAAAAATACAACGGAGACAACCATGACCCCCTCGCAGACGATAGACGTCGGCCGTGTGATTGACGACGGCCGCACGAATGCACTCCAGATCAGCGTAATGATCATGTGCGGCCTATGTCTCGTGCTCGACGGTTTCGACGTCCAGTCGATCGGTTATGTCGCGCCCGCGATCATCCACGCATGGGGCATCCCCAAAGCCTCAATGGGCCCGGTGTTCGGTGCGAGTCTGTTCGGCCTGATGGTGGGCGCGCTCGGCCTCAGTGTGCTTGCCGACCGGATCGGCCGCCGTCCGGTACTAGTCGGCGCGACGTTCGCGTTTGGTTGCTTGATGCTCGCGACGTCGCTTGCTACAAGTGTCGGCATCTTGCTCGCGCTGCGCTTCGTGACCGGTATCGCGCTCGGCTGCATCATGCCGAACGCGATGTCGCTAGCGGGGGAATTCAGCGCCGCACGCTCTCGCGTGACGAGCATGATGCTCGTCTCCTGCGGCTTTACGCTCGGCGCAGTGGTTGGCGGTTTCGTGAGCGCCGCGCTGATTCCCGCATTCGGCTGGCAATCGGTGTTCGTCGCGGGCGGCGTCCTGCCGCTATGCCTCGCGCTCGCGATGGCAATCGCACTGCCTGAGTCGATCCAGTTCCTGGTGCTCAAGGAGCGCGTGACTGGACGCATGCGCGAGAAGGTCATCACATGGCTGCGTGGTTTCGATCCCTCCTTGACGACGGACGCACAAACGCGCTTCGCAATCGCTGAACGCACACACGGTGGCGTGCCCGTCGTGGCGCTGTTCGCGAATGGCCGTGCGGCGTTCACGGCGCTGCTGTGGATCGTGAACTTCATGAACCTTATCAACCTGTACTTTCTGTCGAACTGGCTGCCGACACTGATTCACGACGCGGGCTACAGCACGCGCACCGCGGTGCTCGTCGGCACGACGCTTCAGATCGGCGGTGTAATCGGCACCGTACTGCTCGGCCGCTTCATCGAACGGCTCGGTTTCATGCGCGTGTTGTGCTTGTCGTTCGCACTCGCGTGTCTCGCTATTGCGTCGATCGGCCAAGTCGCGCATACCTTGTGGCTACTCGGCGCTGTGGTTTTCGTCGCGGGCTTTTGCATCGTCGGCGGACAGCCTGCCCTCAACGCATTCGCAGGCGTCGGCTATCCGACCGACTTGCGCGCAACGGGCATCGGTTGGAGCCTCGGCATCGGACGGATTGGCTCGGTCGTCGGGCCGGTCGTCGCGGGTCAACTTATTGCCTGGAACTGGTCGACGTCATCGCTGTTCTTTGCCGCAGCAGTCCCCGCGCTTGCATCGGCCTTGTTGATGGCGCTGCTGGGGCGCGTCGCTCCGAGATCGGACAACGCCGAACACGTTCAGCAGGTGAGTCACGTATCGCACTGAACCTCATCGACGCCGAGGCCAGGTCTTTCCAACTTGACGTTGTCTCCACGCTTCGACTACTGTTCGGACAATGATTCGTACACTAATCGAATCGGGCCATGTGCCCAAAAAAGGAGACACCATCGATGAACAAAGCGCGTGCTTTTCTCGTGGTAGCAGTACTCTCGACGGCTTCTGCCGCCCCCGTCTTTGCCGCCGACACGGCTTGCGTCCCTGCCAATGCTTCGGTCCCACCGGGTGCCAATACGACCGATCCGAAGGCGCCATTCTTCATCGACACAGCGGGAATGGACCTGAAGACGACTCCGCCCACGCGCGACCCACACGGCACGAATTATCCGGGAGCGACGGAATTACCGGATGGTCAATTACCGTCGATCAATAGCGACGGCAACTTCGTTATCGGCGCGACGCACCGGCCGTCGATTGAGACGACGGCTCAGGCCGACGTGCCCCACGGCACGGTCCATACCTTTGTCATGGACTCGACAGACAGCGTCATCTACCGCCCCGGCATGGTCCGTGACGATATGCCCGGATGCGGGAATTCAGCTGTGAATTCAGCTTCGACCGCACCTGGCGACAAATCCGATCTTCTGGTCCCTGCGAGTCATTCCGGCAGTTGGAGTCGCTCCGTCGATGTCTATGTGCCGGCGGACTATGTGCCCGGTACCACCGTCCCTTTCATTGTTTACGGCGATGGCGGTGGCCATAGCTTCGTCAAGGAGCAGAGGCTGTTCAACGTGCTAGACAACCTGATCCACGCACACAAGTTGCCGCCGATGGTGGCCATCGGCATAGGTGCCGGCGGACAGGATGCGCAGGGCAGCGAACGGGGGCGTGAATATGACGCCGTCTCGGGTACCTATGCCGAGTGGGTCGAACGGGAAGTGTTACCGCGCGTCGAACAGAATGCGCATGTTTTGCTGACGAAGGACCCGGATGGTCGTGCGACCATGGGCTTCAGTTCGAGTGCGGCGGCTGCCTTTACGATGGCCTGGTTCCGTCCCGATCTCTATCACCGTGTGCTCGGCTACTCGCCGACGATGGTGAACCAGCAATGGCCGCATGACACGGCACTTCCTGGCGGGGCGTGGCAATACCATAGCGCGTGGCCGGGGCCGAGTAAGCTGAACCTCATCGTGTCGGGAAATACGGTGACGCCTGCAACTGTGTCCGATGGCGCGCCATTAATCCCGAATTCGCCGCGCAAGCCGATCCGGTATTGGTTCGAGGCGGGTGATCGCGATCTTTTCTATCCGGCTGCCCCGCTTACGGATGGGATGCACGACTGGACCGCGGCCAATGAGGGCATGGCGCGCGTTCTGGCTGCCAAAGGCTATCACTACCAGTTTGTGTTCTCACGCAATGCGGGTCACGTTGACGATGCCACTCAGGCACAAACCCTGGCCGAAGCACTTGAATGGGTGTGGAAGGATTATCCATCGCCCGTGCAGTGAGAGGGCTGATCCGGGGGCGAGGGAATTGCCTCTTACTTCTTAGCGGCCCTTGAAT
Source organism: Burkholderiales bacterium (assembly GCA_026225235.1). Classification (GTDB taxonomy): domain Bacteria; phylum Pseudomonadota; class Gammaproteobacteria; order Burkholderiales; family Burkholderiaceae; genus Pararobbsia. Next base: position 1,358 of record JAMFSK010000049.1, on the reverse strand, counting down.
TCCACAACAGGTCTTCCCTGCCCAGCTTGGGCGGCTTTGATGGCGGACGTCAATCCAGCGATGGCGTCCTCTGTCTCGAAGAGCGGCATCGCAATGTCGAGCATCGTCTGGTCTGCCGTATCCACAACCGCCGGCGGCCCAGGTGCGAAGGAGTGCCTTGTGCGCCGCGTGTGCTCGTGTCGGGCCCCTTGCCATTTTTAACGCGAAGGAGTGGGCTTCCTCAAGCAACTTCATGTCTGGTACGACGCGATTGACCACACCAAACTGTTCCATCGTGGCCGCCGGCACCTGTTCTGACGTGAACGCCCATTCAGCTGCACGGAATCGACCCGCTCGCGCCGCTCCCCGATAGATGCCTCCCAGCATCGTGGCGATTCCCAAGGTCTGTTCGGGATGGCCAAACCGTGCAGACTCGCCGGCGAAGACAATGTCCGCGCGAAGCGCGAACTCCAGGCCACGACCGAAGCAAAGGCCCTGTACTGCGGCGACCACGGGAATCGGCATGCGCTCGAAGCGGTTGAACGCGTTCATGTAACGCTCGAAGAGTGATCGCAATGCTGCGTTGGACATCCCATCCCATGGAAGAATGTCGCCACCAAAGCTGAAGTCGGGCTCGTAGTTTCGTCGCTGTCATTGGCCGCTGCACTCGTCGCATCGTCTGGCGCAATGGCGCAGGATGCCCCGTCCGCGCATACACCCGTCAAGAATATCGTTCTGGTTCACGGTGCCTGGGTGGATGGCTCCGGCTGGAAGCCGGTCTATGACATCCTGACCAAGGACGGGTTTCACGTCAGCCTGGTGCAGGAACCGCTGACCTCACTGGACGATGACGTGGCCGCGGCAAAGCGAGTTCTCGATCTTCAGGACGGCCCCACGATCCTGGTGGCACATAGCTATGGTGGCTCGGTGATCACGGAAGCCGGGGTGCATCCGAACGTGGTCGGCCTAGTCTATGTTGCCGCACACGCACCGAATGTCGGCGAAGACGTGAGTGATCTCGGCAAGGGGATGCCCAGCTATACGTCCAAGCAACCTGGCGCGATCAAAAAGACCGCCGATGGTTACACCTTCCTGAACCCGGTGGACTTTCCGAAGGACTTCGCGGCCGATCTTCCCTTGAAGACCGCTCAATTCGAATCGCATGCGCAGATCTTGACGGCTGCGAAAGTGTTCTCGGCACCGATGACCGTCGCGGCATGGACCACCAAGCCGAGCTGGGGCGTCGTCGCGGGCGATGACAAGATCATCAACCCGAATCTCGAACGCTGGTACTACGCACGTGCGCATAGCCATACAACGGTTATTGCAGGGGCGAGCCACTCGGTCTACGAATCGCGGCCGAAGGAAGTCGCTGCGGT
>JAMFSK010000048.1 GCA_026225235.1 Burkholderiales bacterium | reverse complement strand
GCGGCCACATCCGGGCGTATTCGATCCGGGATGGGGTCCGCACGATGCTAGGCAAACGGGCAGATCGTGCGGGCTCAGACTGCGATCATCTCGCGTACACCCGCATGATCCATGTCACTGCCCGCGCCGCCGGCCACGATTTCCCCTCGGCTCATGACCCAGTAGTGGTCGGCGAGCTCACGGGCAAAGTCGTAGTACTGCTCGACCAACAGGATCGTCATGCCGTCCTCGTCAACGAGGCGCCGCAGGGTCCGGCCGATGTCGCGAATGATCGACGGCTGAATGCCTTCGGTCGGTTCGTCGAGAATCAGTAGCTGGGGTTCACTCATCAGCGCGCGGCCGATTGCGAGTTGCTGCTGCTGGCCGCCAGAGAGGTCGCCGCCGCGTCGCGCGCGCATGTCTTTCAGTACCGGAAAGAGCTGGTAAATCCGCTCGGGAATGGTCTTCACTCGCTTGGGCAGGCTCGCCGCGCCGACCAGCAGGTTCTCCTCGACCGTGAGGCGCGGAAAGATATCGCGTCCCTGCGGCACATAGGCGAGCCCGCGTGCGACCCGCGCATAGGGGGGCAGGCCGCCAAGCGACTGGTCACGCCATTTGACTTGGCCGTTCTTCGCGTGGACTACGCCCATCAGACAGCGCAGCAGGGTGGTCTTGCCGACCCCGTTGCGGCCCAGGAGCACCGTGAGCTTGCCGTCCGGCGCTGACATCGTAACGTTGCGCAGGATGTGGCTGCCGCCGTAGTACTGGTTCAGTGCGTCGATTTCTAACATGCTATTTGTCCTTGCTGTCGCCTATCGGCCGAGGTACGACTCGATCACCGTCTCGTTACGCTTGACCGCATCGAGCGTGCCTTCGGCAAGCACACTGCCTTCGGCCATCACTGTGACGCGGCCGTGTTCGCCAGAGAGCGCGGCGACGAATTCCATATCGTGCTCGACGACCATCATTGAGCAGGTGCCCCGCAAACGATCGAGCAGCTCGGCAAGCTGCATGGTCTCGTCATCGGTCATGCCCGCGGCCGGTTCGTCGAGCAGAAGCAACTGCGGACGCTGCATCAGCAACATGCCGATCTCGAGGCGCTGCTTCTGGCCGTGCGAGAGCTCACCGGCTTGCCGGTAGGCCTCAGGCTCGAGGTGGAGCAGGGCCAGCGTGCTCTCGATGCGTTCGCGCGCTTCGCTCGTGAGCCGGGCGCGCAGCGAGGCATACCAGCCGCGGCTGTCTTCGTGCGGCAGGCGCATGGCGAGTTCGAGGTTTTCCCAGACGGGGTGCTGTTCGAACACGCTCGGCTTCTGGAACTTGCGGCCGACACCGGTCATCGCGATCTGCGGCTCATTGAGCCGCGTCAAGTCAATCGACTGACCGAGGAAGACCGAACCCGAATCGAGTTTGGTCTTGCCGGTGATGACGTCCATCATGGTCGTCTTGCCCGCGCCATTTGGGCCGATCACACAACGCAGCTCGCCGGTTTCGATCGACAGCGTGAGCTTGTTGAGCGCCCGAAAGCCGTCGAAGCTCACCGTCACGTCTTCGAGATAAAGGATCGGGCCGTGCGAGGTGTCGATCGAATCGGTCGTGACGACGTGGCCCAGGCCCGTCGTAGTGGCGCTCGTATGACCTGCCAGGGCATCGTCGAGCGTGGTGTCGAACGATTCCTCGACCATGGGTTTCTGGGTCATTGACCACCCCGCTTGCGATTGAGCAGTGCCGGAATGCCCATGATGCCGCGCGGCAGCAAGAGGGGCACGAGCACAAAGATCAGGCCCAGAAAGAACAGCCAGTATTCAGGGAAGTTTGCCGTAAAGAAGCTCTTGGCCCCGTTCACGGCGAACGCGCCGATGATCGGCCCGATCAACGTGCCACGGCCGCCGACGGCCACCCAGATCGCCATTTCGATCGAGTTGCCGGGCGACATCTCGGACGGGTTGATGATGCCGACCTGCGGCACATACAGCGCGCCCGCGATGCCGCACAGCACGGCCGAGAATGTCCAGATCGCGAGCTTGTAGGCGAGCGGGCTGTAGCCGAGGAACATCAGGCGCGACTCGCCATCTCGAATGGCCGTGACGACGCGCCCGAGCTTTGACGAGACGATCGCTCGCCCGGCAATATAGGTCAGCACGAGCACACCGAACGTCAGCAGGAACAAGATCGTGCGCGTGCCCGGATGGGTGATCGGTGCCCCGAGGATCTGCTTGAAATCGGTGAAGCCGTTGTTGCCGCCGAAGCCGGTTTCGTTCCGGAAAAACAGCAGCATTGCCGCAAAGGTCATGGCCTGCGTGATGATCGACAGATACACACCCTTGACGCGCGAACGGAAGGCGAAGTAACCGAAGACCCACGCGACGACTGCGGGCACCACGACCACGAGCGTCATGGCCCACCAGAAGTGGTCAGTGCCTTTCCAGTACCACGGCAAGGAATGCCAGTCGAGAAACACCATGAAGTCGGGTAGATCGCTGCCGTACTTGCCTTCATGGCCGATCTCGCGCATCAGGTACATGCCCATCGCATAGCCGCCCAGCGCGAAGAACAGGCTATGGCCGAGGCTCAGGATGCCGCAGTAACCCCAGACAAGGTCGAGCGCCATCGCGCCGATCGCGTAGCACATCAGCTTGCCGATCAACGTGAGCGAATAGGCCGACAGGTGGAACACGCTCGTCTCAGGGGCGACGAGCGACATCAGCGGTACGCCGATGCCGACCACCAGCACCAGCACGATCAGCACCGACCAGCCCGTCTTGCCGAGCAGGGGCTGACGTTCGGGCAGTGCAAGGGTGAACGGCGTGCCGGTCGGGGCGACGCCCGAGGGCGGCACGGGGTGGCGAGGCGGGCTCGAGCCGGGCGCCGTAGGAGAAGCGCCTTCAGCGGAGCTTGACGCGGGAGTGGCGATCGTCATCTCAAACCTCCGCGCTGCGGCCCTTCAGGGCAAACATCCCCTGCGGCCGCTTTTGAATGAACAGGACGATCAGCACGAGCACGGCGATCTTCGCGAGCACTGCGCCCCAGAAGGGTTCGATCAGCTTGCTGATCACACCGAGTCCGAATGCGCCGATCACGGTGCCGGCCAGTTGGCCCACACCGCCGAGCACGACCGCCATAAACGAATCGATGATGTAGTTCTGGCCGAGGTCCGGGCCGACGTTGCCGATCTGTGCGAGTGCGCAGCCGCCGAGGCCCGCGATGCCCGCGCCGAAGGCGAAAGCGTAGCTGTCCACGCGAGCGGTCTTGACGCCCACGCAAGCGGCCATGCGGCGGTTTTGCGTGACGGCGCGCACGAACAAGCCCAGGCGAGTCTTGTTGAGCACGGTCCAGGCAATCGCGATGACGGCCAGCGAGAACGCGAGGATGACGATCCGGTTGTACGGCAGGATCACGTTCTCCATCACTGTCACACCGCCACTCATCCACGTAGGGTTCGAGACCTGCACGTTCTGCGCGCCGAACAGCATACGCACAGCCTGGATCAGGATCAGGCTCACCCCGAAGGTCGTCAGCAGCGTTTCGAGTGGACGACCATAGAGATGCTTAAGTACGAGCCGCTCGAGCACGATGCCCACCACGCCCGCGGCCACGAATGCGGCGGGTATGGCGAAGAGCGGGTACCACTCAATCGCCGCAGGGGCATAGTGGGCGATCACGGTCTGGGTCGCATAGGTCGCATAGGCGCCGATCATCAGGAATTCGCCGTGCGCCATATTGATCACGCCAATCAGGCCGTAGGTGATCGCGAGTCCCAGCGCCGCGAGCAGCAGCACGCTGCCGAGGCTGATACCCGCAAAGACGGTACTGACCAGCTGGCTGCGCACGCGAATCGATTCAAGCGCATCCAGGCCGGCTTGCGCCGCGGCGCGCACCTTTTCGTCGGGCTCGGCGAAGGTGCCATCCGGTTTCTTCGCGACGATCGGTAACAGCAGTTCGTTCATTTCCATGTCGTGGCGTGCGGCGACCAGTTGCACTGCGTCGAGGCGCTTGGCCGGGTCGGCGTCGTGCATCGACGTCATCGCCCACAGGACATCGAGCCGCTGCTTGAGCGTCGGGTCAGTTTCCTTTGCTCGAGCCGCATCGACGAGGGGCTTGAACGAGGCGTTCGGCTCCTTGAGCAGCGCATTAATGGCGGTGCGGCGCGCCTCGACATCGGGTGAATTCAGTTGCAGCGCAGACAAAGCGCCGGTGACGCGCGCGCGCAACAAATTGTTCAGCGTCACGGGCTGGGGCGGGTTGTCGAACGTGAGCGTCTTGCCCGTCACCGGATCCTTATAGGCATCGCCGTCGATCAGGACCACGTCGCCCGCATCCGTAGCGGCGACATTGTCTTCCGACAGGGCTTTGAGGACGGCGAGCGAGGGCGCGTCGGCGTTGGCGATCAGCTTGTCGATCGCCTGCGATTTCGCGTCGAAGTCGTCCGCGCCGAGTGGCTTGACGTCATCCGCGCTCAGCGCCGAGGCGAGCGGGCTCAGCGCGCAGCCGACCACCAGCATCAGTGCGCAGAGTCCGTTGAAAAGGGAGGAAGAGAGGCGAGGCATCGTGTCATCGCTCAGGTAATGCATGCAAGGCGCTGGCGCGGATGAGTCCGTGCGCACACCTGGCACGACGTAAGACGGTGGCGCCTGTCGATAGGCCGCAAAGCGGCACATCGGCAGGCGAGGCTGCGGTACACCGTGAGAACGGAACAAGCACAACGACGGCCGCCTACGGGTCGCCGTCTTTCAAGCGTCTATCAGGCCGCGCGTAGGCGACCCAACAGTGTCCCCGACGAGCTGACCGTGTCCGGCTTCTTGTCGTCGCCCGGAATATACGGGCTCCACGGCTGGGCACGAATCGTCGTCTTGGTGCGCCAGACGACGTTGAACTGACCGTCCGCGCGCACTTCGCCGATCATCACCGGTTTGTGCAGATGGTGATTGCCGTCCATCTCGAGCACGAAGCCACACGGTGCATTGAACTTCTGGCCGATCATGGCCACGCGCACCTTGTCCACGTCGATGCTCTTGGCCTTTTCGACCGCCTGCTTCCACATATGCATGCCGACGAACGTGGCTTCCATCGGGTCGTTGGTCACGCGCTTGTCGCCGCCCGGCAGATTGTTTTTCTTGACCCAGTCGGCAAACATCGCCTTGAACTTGGTGTTCTCCGGGTTTTTCAGCGACATGAAGTAGTTCCATGCCGCGAGGTTGCCGACCAGCGGCTTGGTGTCGATGCCGCGCAGTTCTTCTTCGCCCACCGAGAACGCGACGACCGGCACATCGGTCGCCTTCAGGCCCGCGTTGCCGAGTTCCTTATAGAACGGCACGTTGGAGTCGCCGTTCACGGTCGAGATCACGCAGGTCTTGCCGCCTTGCGAGAACGTCTTGATGTTGGCGACGATGGTCTGATAATCGCTGTGGCCGAACGGGGTGTAGACCTCCTGGATATCGTCTTCCTTGACGCCCTTCGAAATCAGGAAAGCACGCAGGATCTTGTTGGTCGTGCGCGGATACACATAGTCAGTGCCGAGCAGGAAGAAGCGCT
>JAMFSK010000047.1 GCA_026225235.1 Burkholderiales bacterium | reverse complement strand
TCTCCTGACCGGGCGTTGGAATGGGAGTTGAGCTATGTACTTATTCCATTCCCGTTGCCCACAATATTCATGCTAGGCCATTTGATTAATTCGACAAGGAATTTATTTGTGCGGATGCAGCAGAAATTTTTCCCTTTTTGTAAGTCGCTAAAATGCATCGCACCTGGGGATATTGTGCGAAGCCGCATAATAAGGGTTTTACTTACTCCAGTTGTGTTGCTTTTCTGGATTTGCTGCAACTGCAAATCGACTGCTTAAGCAGAATTAGCACAGACAGTGCTGGCGTGGCTTGCGCGCGATATCGCACTGCGGCTATTAATCGGTAGAACTCTGGATGGACGCAGGGCGGACCGGGCATTACATTGTGACCTGCGGGGAGACCGCCTGCTTCAAGCGTTCGACAACACAAGAAACGCTTAAAAAAATGCCCGGCGCTAAAACGCGCCGGGCGCAAACTCACCGGGTAGTAGAGACACACATACTGCGCGGCTCCATACGCCGGAGCCACCTCGTATTACGCAAAAGGTGTGCCATTTCCTCACGATGCGACTCCGCGTTGTTAATTTCTTCAGCAACTGCCTCACATCGGCCTGATTTCGGCCCGATGCTCGGGCGGCTTTGCCTGCGCATTGGCTCACTCATCCCCCTTTTCTTGTTTCGGCATACACGACGCCGTGCCGTCGACGAGTCAAAACGACACGCTTGATGGAAGAGTTACAGGTGCGGCGAACCCGTCGCGCTGCTCGAGGCTGCCCGGTGTGCGAGGCATGGTAAAAAGGAGGCCACTTTCCGACAGGTTTCATTTAGCCTGCGGGGCAAAGGAGCCTCATGAAACGCCCAAGCACGGCAGGCATCGTTGGTGTGATCGTCGCCATTCTGGTTGTCGCGACCAGTTACGCGAGCCCGTACTGGACCCTTCGGGAGATGCACACTGCCCTCGTCGACAAAGATGCCGACGCGTTCTCCTCTCATGTCGATTTCCCGGCCGTCCGCGAGAGCGTGCGCGGCCAGGTGATGATCGCTATGCAGGCGAGGCTCGGGACGCCCGAAATGAAAGGCAACGCGTTCGCGGGCCTCGGGATGTTGCTGGGAATGGCATTGATCAACCAGATCATCGACACGCTCGTGACCCCTGCCGGCGTCATGACACTGATGGCGCAGGGATCGGCGCAACCGATCGATCTGGGAAACTCCAACGCCCCGGCGTCGCCGCGTTCGGGTGCGGCGATTCGGCCCGGGCAACCCGCCGTCCCTCCCCAGCCCGCGCCGGCGATCGCTTCGCCGCCGACGGCCGGCGGCCCGGCCAGCGAAGCCCCTGCCGGCACGGCGACCGACGTGCAACCCCGGAACGACTACGCCGTTGCATATAAGAACTGGTCGACCTTTACGGCGACCACGCGTGAAGACGGCCACGACGTCTTAACCTTTATTTTCAAGCGCGATGGTTTGTGGTCGTGGAAGCTGTCCGGGGTGACCTTGCCGATTAATTTCGGACGGTAAGCGCGTCGCTCGCGGACGCCGCCTAAAAAAGAACGCGGTAAGCTGGCGGCCGGGCCGGCAGGTCAACGTGGGAGAGCGAGATGATGTGGGTGGAAGGGTTGTTCGTGGTGGCGCTTGCCGGATGGGGGGCCGCCTTCAGATGGTTGCCTGCCTGGCGATGGGTCATCCTCGCCTTCGGCGTGGCCGTCTTCTGGGCGGTGGGCTCGGGATGGGTGGCCTCCCTGCTCATGGCGGACTTGCGCGTGCCGCCCATCGATCCTCTGCCGCCCTTTGCCGCACAGGTCTCGATTGTCGTGCTGGGTGGCGGCACGGTCTATGACGAGGACCAGGGTCATTTTGTGCCGCGTCGCGATTCCTATATGAAAGGCGAGGCGGCGGTCGGGCTTTATCTCAATTGCCGCCAAGCCGCGTCGTCGTGCACGGTCTATCTCAGCGGCGGCGATCCGGAACATCACGGCATCACTGAAGCCGAGGCCTTCCGGCGCGAGCTCATCGGGCTTGGCGTGCCGGATGCCGATATCCGGCTCGAAGCCCGCAGCAGGAACACCTTCCAGAACGCCAAGTACATCAATGCGATGCTGGGTGATGCGCACGGCAGCCAGATGTTTCTGATTACCGCGCCGTACCATATGTATCGGGCGCTCGCGATGTTTGAGCGGTTCGGCCTGCATCCCATCCCCTTGTCGTCGAGCTTGGCACCGCCCAAGCCGCATGACCCGCTTCGCCTGGTTCGCCCGCTGCTTGAAAACATCCGGTTGACGATGCTCGGGGTGCACGAGACATTGGGGATGCTGCAACTCAGACTCTATGCGGCGCTGGGTTGGTATTGAAGATCGGGGGCGGTGCCTGTCTGACTGCTTGCTGGCACTTTTGAGTGGCCGCTGCCTGTTTCTCTAATTAACGGAGACACCCCTATGAGACGAATCAACGGCATCCTCGCGGGGATCGCACTCGGCGTCGGCGCCACATGCGCCGTGCTGCCCGGGACGGCCGCGGCGGAGGACACTTCGAGCCCATGCGCGGCGCTGAAACGAATCGTTGCAGCGGCACCGAGCGGCCTTGCGACGCTTTCGCCTGACGACGGCAAGGCCGTGGCGCAGACCTACGGCGATGACGCCCAATGCACTGCGAGCGCGAGTAGCTACCAGTGCCTCTGGACGCCACACAAAGATGCTGGCACCAGTGCCGATCTCCTTCAGGCCGTGGCGGCCGATATCGCGTCGTGCTTGCCCGACGCGACACACGACCAGAACTCACCTTCCGTCCAGCATTTCTACGTGGGCCCCCGCGGCTCGCGAACCAACATCACCGCAACCACTGCCGGTGCCACGAAACTAAAGTTGGCGGTGTCGGGTAAGTGACGATCGGGGCAGCGCCCTATCGCTAAACCCATATACCGGCCTTTCGAGCTCCCATTTTTGACGGGGGTCTTTCGCTGGCATGCTGCTATTCCCTTCATTTGCAGTCGAGCCCCGCGTCGTTCAACGACGCGGGCGACGGACATCGCGCCATGACGACTTACCAGGTAGACCTCTTCCGCGTTCCCATGCGAGGCCCGGGCGACCTCAGCGGTCTTCACAAGCTGATCGCCGAAGGCCAGCTCGATCCGCGAGACATCGTGGCGATCCTCGGCAAGACCGAAGGGAACGGCTGCGTAAATGATTTCACCCGGGAATATGCGAGCAAGACATTTGCCGCAGCGTTGGCCTCGTATCTCGGATGTACAGCGAGCGAAATCGAGAGCCGGGTGGCGCTCGTCATGTCCGGCGGCACGGAGGGTGTGCTGAGCCCACACGCCTCGATCTTTGCGCGTCGCGCGGTGGCCGCCAAGCAGGGTGCTGGTAAGCGTCTCGCGGTCGGTGTTGCCCACACGCGCGACTTTCTCCCCGAAGAACTAGGCCGCCGCGCCCAAGTCGAGGAAACCGCGAAGGCCGTCAGGGCGGCAATGGAAGAGGCGGGTATCGACGACGTCAAAGACGTCCATTTCGTACAGATCAAATGCCCCTTGCTGACCGCCGAGCGCGTCGAGCAGGCCCTTGCGCGAGGCAAGACCCCGGTGACGGACGATCCCTATGGATCGATGGCCTTTTCTCGTGGCGCCTCGGCTCTGGGTGTCGCCGTCGCGCTCGGCGAAATCCCTCCTGACGTCAAGGAGGAGTCGATTCTCACGGATTGGGGCCTCTATTCAACGACCGCCTCGACATCTGCCGGCATCGAGCTGCTTCAGAACGCCGTGGTCGTGATGGGGAACGCAGAGGCTGCCGCCGGCGATACCGTCATCGGACACGCCGTGATGGAAGATGCGATCGATCTTCGCGGGGTGATGGCGGCGTTCAGGAGCGTCGGCATTGACGCAGGGGTGGGGCTGAGTCAGGAGGACAGCGACCGCGTCGTGAATGTCTTTGCGAAAGCCGAAGCCTCACCGGACGGAAAGGTCCGGGGGTTTCGCCACACCATGCTCGACGACTCGGACATCAATTCGACCCGTCACGCGCGCGGGGCAGTCGGCGGCCTGATCGCGGCGGTCGCGGGCAACGGGGCAATCTATGTTTCTGGCGGTGCGGAGCATCAGGGGCCAGCGGGCGGTGGACCTATCGCGGTGGTCGCCAGAGTCGGATCGGAGTGGGTCGCCTAAAGCGCCGATCCGAGCGGCTGCCCAAACGATCCGGCCGAAATCGAGAAGCCGTCCCGACCCCAACTGCACGTCGGGCGCCTCCGTGTCAAACTTTTGAAAATGCGTCATCGAGTGCCCATTCGCGGAACCGCCCGCAGATGGCCTCGTTTTTGCCGCATCCATTTTTCAACTCGTTCATTGAAGCCGCCATGTCTGACGTCCTTTCGCCAGATCAAGCCGAGCACGCAATGCGCCACTGGTCCCACCCGGCGCCGGGTCACGTTCGGATCGGGTCAGACGAACATTTGCAGATGTTTTGCAAAATGCTTCTCGAAACCCATAACCCTTATAAACCTGCGGTCATCGACTGGCCTCGACTCTCTCCCGAGGCGCTCAGCCGTGTCACCTCCCTGCCGATCTGGGACATTGCCGTGCAGAAAGAGGGCTGCGCTTCGGTTTCGGTCGCGACGTTTGCGCAGACTGTCACCGACCCCTTGCTGCGCAGCGCGCTCGACATGGACGGGGGTGAAGAACTCCGCCACAAGAACGTGCTGTCGAGGCTTGTCGCCGCGTATGGTATCGAGCTGCAACCCGAACCCGATTATCCGGCGCCTAAAGACCCGGAATGGGGTTGGCTCGCGATCGGGTACAGCGAGTGCATCGACAGTTTCTTCGCATTTGGCCTGTTCGAAGTCGCGCGCCGCTCAGGCTTTTTCCCGCCGGAGCTGATTGAGACCTTCGAGCCGGTGATTCAGGAAGAGGGGCGCCATATCCTGTTCTTCGTGAACTGGGCAGCCTGGTACCGCCGCAATATGCCGTGGTGGCGCAGACCGTGGTTCGCATTGAAGGTTGCGGCGGTGTGGATATATCTGATCTGGGAACGGGTGGGACTTGCCAAGCGCATCGATGCGGACGGCCCGCAGCAGGATTCGAATTTCACTGTGAGCGGCGCAGGCACGGTGGGCATGGAACTAAGGCCAGCGGAAATGATCGATCTGTGTCTTGCCGAAAACGACCGCCGTATGGCGGGCTATGACCGGCGCTTATTGCGGCCTGAGACCGTGCCATGTCTCGCGAGGGTGGTACGACGATTTCTTCGATAGGGCGACGGCGGACGATACTTCCTGCTCCTGCTCCTGGCTGTGAGGGTGCGCCGGTGCAGACCCAGTATGAAATCAGAACTGAGCGCCTAAAAGCTTCGATAGACCGCCCACGCGATCCAGCTGAAATCCAGCAAGAGTCCTAGGGCAAATACGCGTCGGGCCCAGTCCATCGAGCCGCGGGATCTTTCGTTGAGCCTCGGCGCGGTGGCGATCAAAGGCGTGACGCCCAGCAGAATAAAAGAGGAGAACGCGAGGATCACCACCAGATGGTCATGAGGTCCCCATGGCGTGTCAGGCGAGCTGCTCGCGAAGGCCCAAAGGCCCAGGAAAGCGACGCTTAGCGAAAGAATCGTGGATGAGGCCGTGCAAACTCCACTGATGCTCGCCTCGGGATAGACCTTTTCACTCATCTTGGCGCCGTCCAGTTTGAGTAATGTGTGCGTGGTATCGGGCCGTTTGACAGCGAGACGGCACGCGATGGATCACCTGAGACCCATGCGCCCGCCCTCGCGAAGCCGCCCGACTGCAACGAAGTTCACCCCATACTATTGGCAATGCCGAATTTCAACAGTCTGGCATCGCGCATTGATCGGACCACGTCTGGACGATAGGCGGCAGTCGTTATTTCCCTATACAAAACCGACTAAAAATCACCCCCAGCAAATCATCCGCCCCGAACTCCCCGGTAATCGAATTGAGCTGATCCTGGGCGAGCCGGAGTTCTTCGGCGAACAGATCGAGCGACTGCGAACGTTGTTCGGCATGTTCGGTGGCCATCGCCAGGTGTTCGGCCGCGGCCCGCAATGCCGATAGATGGCGCTCACGCGCGAGGAACACGTCTTCACCGCCCGGCTGCCATCCGGCGATCTTGAGCAAGCTGGCGCGCAGCAACTCGATGCCGTCGCCATCCCGTGCTGACAGCCGCACCTCGACCGCGTTGCCTTCGTCGTCGTGCTTCACCTGCGCCGTCTCGCCCGCGAGATCGATCTTGTTGACCACGCGAAGGACAGGCACGCCCGCTGGAAATCGCAGCGCAATTTCAACATTCTCCGGGGTCATGCCGTTTCGTGCATCCAGCAGATGAAGCACGACGTCGGCGCGATCGATCTCGTCCCAGGTTCGTTCGATACCGATCTTCTCGACTTCGTCCTCCGTATCGCGCAGTCCAGCGGTGTCGATCACATGGAGTGGGATGCCTTCGATCTGGATGGTTTGTGCGACCTTGTCGCGCGTGGTGCCTGCGATCGGGGTGACGATGGCAAGCTCGGCGCCTGCCAGCGCGTTGAGCAGCGACGACTTGCCCACGTTCGGCTGACCCGCAAGGACCACGGACAGGCCTTCGCGGAGGAGCGCGCCCTGACGCGCCTCGGCAAGCACGCGCGCAAGTGCACTACGGATCGCACTGAGCTTGCCGCGTGCATTGGCGGCTTCGAGAAAGTCGATTTCCTCTTCGGGGAAGTCCAGCGTCGCCTCGACGAGCATGCGCAGATTGATGACGTCATCGACGAGCGTGTGAACGAGCCGAGAGAAGGCGCCGTCAAGCGAACGTGCCGCAGAGCGGGCGGCGGCCTCGGTGCTGGCCTCGATCAAGTCGGCGATGGCCTCGGCCTGGGCCAGGTCGATCTTGTCGTTCAGGAACGCCCTACGGGTGAATTCGCCGGGTTCGGCGAGGCGCAGACCGAAGGGGCGACCCACCTCGAGGCAACGTTGGAGCAGGAGCTGCATGACCACGGGGCCGCCATGCGCCTGTAACTCGAGCACCGCTTCGCCGGTGAAGGAGTTTGGAGAAGGGAAATACAGGGCAATGCCGCGATCGAGTACGTTGCCATGAGCATCGACAAACCCACAGTAGTGGGCGTGACGCGGGGTCAACGCTTGCGCGCAGAGGGCCTGGATCACGGTCTGCGCGACGCTGGCGGGTTGTGCGCCGAACGACAGCCGGACGACACCGATCCCGCCGCGGCCGGCAGCGGTAGCGATAGCGGCGATGGGATCTTGGTCAGTGGCAAGCATCTTGGGCAGAATCTCACAGAAGCGCGCGGCGAGCGCCGATCGGCCGTGAATTGTAGCGTGCCGGGCGCACGGCGTTCGGGCCGCGCCGGCGTCGGTGAAGGCCGCAGCCTGCGGCTGCGCCGTGGCGACCACGAAGGGCAAAGCCGACCGGGTTGCCACACCAGACAATACTGATTTCCGCATCGGCCATTCACCCGTTCGGCCGTCCTTGGCGACAGATTTCAACCGAGCAGGAAAGCCGCGACAGCATGCCGCAGGATCGCAGCGGTCTGGCGCTTTTCCCGGTGGGTATCGCGCGTTAAATACATCCGCGGTTTGGGCGGCCGACAAGATCCGGGATGGATTCCGACGACGCAATCGTTCTGGGCGAACTTTCTCGCGAGCTTTGATTACACTTTTCCCATCCGTGGCAGTGTTTCAATTGAATGGTTGAGCGCTGGCCGACGGCCTGAATGCAGAATCCGCCCATGCCGTCCGATACCGAAAAAATGTCCTTTTCCATTCGTCTTCGCTGTGCGCTCGACAATGGCGCCAAAGTGAAAGGTGCCACTGATCTGGCGCGCGAATTCAATCTCCAGCATCGCGCTGGCGACGGGGTCAGTGTGCAAAGCGCGCACAAATGGTTAAGCGGGAAGTCGATTCCAACGGCGGACAAGCTGGCCACGCTTGCCCACTGGCTCAACGTCTCGCCGCACTGGCTGCACTACGGGCCACCGCCCGACGAAGCGCCCGTGGCGGCAAACGACGCTTCAACACACAATGGTTATTCGCACTCGCAAGAAAGCCTCACGCTTGTTCGGAAAATTGAATCGTTGTCGCCACGTCAGCGTCTGCTGGTCGAGGAACTCGTGATGCAGTTTCACGGGCGTCCGACGGAGTAATTCGAGATTCGATCGAGGTATGCTGATCCACGGCGTGAGATGGCGTGGCGATGGGGCGACTTTAAGATCACATACGCTACCGGCCAAAGGACGAACCTGCCGGTCTATACCCGTTAGACAAAAAAATAGCCCGTCGTAGTTAGGCTACGCCGGGCTAAATCCATATCGGAGGACATGGAGGAGACAGGCTCAATTTATCGCTTCGTTTTTTGCGATGCAACAAGAAAAAAATAAAGGGGTCGCGTTTAAACGCGAGATCGAATTGGATGGCACGCCTGATGCCACCACGGCCCTCCCCGCTCGGCCCCATTGCAAGGTGCTTCGCCATTTCAGGCTTAAAGATCGGCGAGGAAAGTCAGCGCGGAACGCCTAATTCGAGACCCTCCTCTACTCGTTCGCTCCCGTCTGCCATAACCCACTATGTGTCAATAAAGCCGACTTTTGACCAAGAGTGCGCGAACGACTGCGCGAGCAGGATCGAGCCGCGGGTGACATCCGGGGCGCGCTGAAGATCCCAAATCCGGTCGAGCGGAGCGTTCCAACCACTACGCCTCTTTCTTGTGGTCACGCGGCGATGACGCGCGTTGGTCGAGCTCGGGGTAATGCCTGAAGATACCGGTCTCATTGAAGGGGATGCGACGCGGCGAATCGATGTATCGGGCAATTCGTGGCAGTTCGCGTACGCGCTCGCGTAGTGCGGCAAGCCTAGGCCACTGTGTGGCTGTGCCGGCCAACGCGTGTGGGAACGCGTAGTTGAGCCCTTCGATCAATTGGAAGATCGAAAGGTCGACATAGGTGCGCATGCTGCCGACCATCCATTCATCGCCCGCCGGATTCTGCTCAAGCACGCGCTCGAAGTAGCCCAGGAACTTGGGCACGCGGGTGTCGAGAAACGATTTCGACCGTTGTTTTGCGGCGTCCTTCTGGTCTTCGTAGTACTGGTCAGCTGCGATCGGATGGTGGGTGTCGTGCACCTCGGCCACCATGTCTGCGATTGTGAGCTGGAGCGCGTTTGCCCAGTATTGGCCCTGTTCGTCGGTCGGCGCGAGTCCATGTCGCGCACCCAGATAAATCAAGGCGTTCGCCGTTTGCGGAATGATCAACTCGCCGACCTTCAGAAACGGCGGCGCGAATGGGATGACAGTGGCGTGCCGATCCTTGATCCGCGCGAGCATGGCTGACGTACCGCCCTGTTCGGACTCAGGTTCGCGGGAGATGTCGACATAATCGGCCCCGGCCTCTTCAAGCGCAAGGCGGATAAATTCGCCGCGTCCCTGCAAGCCATCCCAATAGTGCAATTCATAGGGCGGTGAACCGCCGCTAGTGTCCGTCATGGATACTCCAAGGGTTGATGGGGGTGTTCAAGCAATGAGCATCGGACATGCCAGCGTCGGCGTGCGGCCGGCATCGTCCTTTGAAATCCATCTCCGCGCACGCACGGTAGAATACCGGCCATTCCTCTGCGACGGAAAGCGGCGATGCCAGCCGGTTTTCTCTTCAGCAGGCGTGCGGGTATGCCGCATGCCGCCCCGCACATGGCATCCAACCCTTCATGCGCGGCCCGCCCTGGTTATCTTCGATGACCTACGGGCTCACGTATTCAATGTTGCAAAGGCTGTTACGGAATGAATCCCTACCCGATGATCGAATGGACCGAAGGCGATGAGTCGCGGACGGCCCACTGGCGCTCCGAAAGCGGCACGCCTCCGCCCAAACGTGTGGTCGTCGCCGACGACACGCTGACCGCAGATACCGCCTACCGGCTTGCGTGTGAAGGAACGGGGCTGCTCTGGCGAGGCGATTTTCAGAATGCGCGGCAGTTGCTGCAAGCCATTGCACGCCGCGCCGACCGGCCACCGAAGCGTAAGCGCAAGGCCGTCGCGGCAGAACCCGCTTCCTCTGTCGACGCGTTCAACCACTATCGTCAGGCGCAATCGCAGCGTGCGCGCATCCTGAACACGCTGCTGATTCCGCTCGACGGTGATTTTGGTATCGGCCTGCGCCGCGCGCCGGATTTTCGCGAGGCTTGCACAGAAGCGTACGGTGCGTCTGATGGGGAAGGCTCGATTGCATCGCTGCGCGAATTGCAGGGGCTGGTCGGCGCGCACGAATGGCGCAAGAAGGGCGTTGAGATCGCCGTACTCGATGAGCGGATTCATCCGCACTACGGGGTGTTCTCACCCGTGCGGGGTGAGTATCTCGATCTTCTCGTCAAAGCGCCCTTGCCGACGACGCAACTGGCCTTCGATATCGGCACAGGCACCGGCGTGCTGGCGGCCCTGCTCGCGAAACGAGGTCTGTCGCGTGTGATTGCGACGGACCAGGATCCGCGCGCGCTTGTTTGTGCGCGGGAGAACATCGAGCGACTCGGCTACGCGAAGCAAGTGCAAGTGGTTGAGGCTGATCTGTTTCCTGCTGGCAAGGCGGGCTTGATCGTTTGTAATCCGCCCTGGCTACCCGCGCGCCCGAGCTCGCCGCTCGAGCATGCGATCTACGACCCTGAAAGCCGCATGCTCAAGGGTTTTATCGGCGGACTCGCGGCGCATCTCGAACCGGGCGGCGAAGGCTGGCTGATTCTGTCTGATATCGCCGAACACATCGGCCTGCGCACGCGGGACGAACTGATTGCCTTGTTCACCGCTGGCGGTCTCAAGGTGTTGGACAAAATGAGCATTCGTCCGAAACATCCGAAGGCAGCCGACCCGGACGATCCTTTGCACGCGGCACGCGCGATGGAAATGACTTCGCTGTGGCGTCTGGCGAAAGACGGTGTCGCTGGGGCTTGAATAGAAAGCAGAGACGCGTCAGGCCATGTCTGGCGCGATCGATGGCACATGCTTCGGCCAACCTGTTTTTGGCGGGGCGAACGGGGTGCTTTAGGTCCAGGCGCCTTGATATCCGACCTGGGTGGGCGAGGGCAATTTGCCTCGCTGCGATGGGGCTTGCCGTCGACGGACTTCACGATGCACCCAGCGTCTGCGTGCCTTTATGTCCGACCCAAGTAGGCAAGGGCGCCTCGCCCCGCAGCGAGCCCGCTCGAAAAACAGGCTGTCAGCAGGTAGCCGCCGGTCGGGGCCTCCCAATCGAGCATTTCTCCCGCGCAGAACGCGCCGGGTAGCGTCTTCATCATCAAGCTCGCATCGAGCGCTTCGAACCTCACGCCACCCGCACTGCTGATCGCCTCGGCGATCGGGCGCGGCCGTACCGCGCGCAGGGGGAGTGACTTGATGGCCGCGGCGATGCGGGCTGTATCTGTGAAGTCTTCCTTGGACAGGCATTCGTGAAGCAAGCCTGCCTTCACACCGCTCAAGCCGAGGCGACTGCGCAAGTGGCTCGACAAGGAGCGCGATCCGCGTGGGTGCGTGACCTCGTCCAGCACACGTTCGGGGCTCAGACCCGGGGCGAGGTCGATCAGCACCGTCGCATGACCGTGTCGATTGATCCGCTCGCGAATCGTTGACGACAGCGCGTAGACCAGACTTCCCTCGATGCCTGACGCTGTGACGACGAACTCGCCTTGCCGAAAGAGTGGCAAGGCTAAAGGGGCATCCGCCTTGCCGGCCGACGCGGCCCCTTCGCTTTCATCACCCGGGTTCGTCACCACAGCCATCGATACTGATTTCAGGAATTCGCCCGCATAGCGACTGCGGAAATGCTCGCTCCAGTCGATGTCGAATCCACAGTTTGCGGGCTGGAGCGGTGCGATCTCGACCCCCATTTTCTCGAACAACGGCACCCAAGAGGCATCCGAACCGAGCCGCGGCCAGCTCGCACCGCCGAGCGCGAACACAATCGCGTCGGCCCGGAACGTTGCCTCCCCGTCAGGTGTGGCAAAGCGCAGGGTATGACCTTCGCCATCGTCTTCGTTAGCCCAATCGATCCATCGATGTCGCATATGAAACCGCACGCCGCCTTCGCGCAGGCGATGCAGCCACGCTCGCAGCATCGGTGCCGCTTTCATATCCGTCGGAAAAACTCGGCCCGAGCTGCCGACGAACGTCTCCACGCCGAGGCCGTGGACCCACGCGCGCAGCGCCTCAGGGCCCCATTCGTCAAGCAAGGAAGCGACGACGTTACGACGGCTGCCATATCGGCCGAGAAACGCCGCATAGGGTTCCGAGTGGGTGAGATTCATGCCACCTTTGCCGGCCATCAGGAATTTGCGGCCGACTGAGGGCATCGCGTCGAACACCTCGACGCGCAAGCCTGCCGCCGCGATCGTTTCGGCGGCCATCAAACCGGCCGGGCCGCCGCCCACGACGGCGATGCAAGGGCAAGCTCCAAGGGGGCGCGCGACGGACATC
The DNA here is from genome assembly GCA_026225235.1 of Burkholderiales bacterium. Taxonomy (GTDB): domain Bacteria; phylum Pseudomonadota; class Gammaproteobacteria; order Burkholderiales; family Burkholderiaceae; genus Pararobbsia. The sequence continues at coordinate 43,668 of JAMFSK010000047.1, read as the reverse complement.
ACAAGCGGGAATCCTTTGTAGGGAGTGAAATGGCCGGGACGTGACCTTACCCCGAACGATACCGGCCTGGCGAGCCCCGGCAAAGGTCGGACTGCCGTCCTGAAGCCCGCGCGCCCGCCTCGCACACGACTTGCGTGAAAGGGCGTCGCCAAACGCAGAGGCCGCCCGTAGGCGGCCTCTGTCTTCTACTTCTCTCCCTGCCGACACGCTTCAGGATTCATTCCAAAGCGGTCGTAAACCTTGCCCCACTCTTTATGCGGTCTGGCGCGGTGCGCGTTGCGCAATCGCTTCAGACTGCCCGCTCGACAGCATTTCTTCCTGGACTTCCGGGCGCAGCAGCGGATGCGACGGGTTCGCAGCGCTCAATTCGGCCGTCAACTTGTGGCGGAGTGACGTTTCGCTTGCGATCCGCGCTTCGATCATGGCGTTGCGTTCCGCTGCATCGTTAAGGTGCTGCTTCAGCTTCTTCGCGTAGATGTCCCACTTCTCATAGTTGCGGTGGACTTCTTCCATCTCGGCGTTGCGACGATCGGCATGCGTTGACAGTTCTTGTTGAAGCTCGGCAAGCTTGCTCATCGCCTCGCTGGCGGACTGACGCTCAGCAGCAAGGTCTTCTTCCGAGCGGCGAACTGCAGCGGACAGTTCTTCGAGGCGCGCATCGAATTCGTTCGCTCGCGTTTCGGCGGCAACGGCACGCGCATCACTCGAATCAAGTTCGTTGGCGAGGCGCGACAGCTCGGCATCGTTCTGACTTGCACCGGCCTGCGCGAATTGCGCACGTTCGTCATCGAACTGGGCGGCGGCTTGCCGCAGAGATTCGTTCTCGGCGGTCAGCTGCGAGAAGGATTCAGCGTGGCTGTCACGTTGGTCGCTCAGGTCTGCGTGAGCGCGGGCCAGTTCCATGCTGAGTTCGGTCAGGCGCGATTGCAGCTCGCTTTGACGCGACGCTTCGGCGATCGAGTCGATCCGGTTGGCGCGTTCGTTTTCCAGTTCCTCGCGGGCTTGTGCGAGGGCTTGATTGAGTTCTTCTGCCTGTGCTTCGAGACGGCTGGCGCGAGCTTCGCTGGTGGCGATGTGGTTAGCGTGTGCGTCGAGTTGAGCGTTGAGTTCGGGGATCTGGGCAGCCTGGGCCGATGCGTCCGAGGCACGAGCCGACAAGGCGTCGATCGTGGCGGCGGATTCGGCAAGCCGGTTGTTCAGCTCACCCATCTGGGCCGATGCGGCGGCCGCCTGTTGAGTCAGCACATCGATACGGGCAGCTGCATGAATGTTCTGCTGATTCTGTGCATCGAGCTGGGCGGCCGAGCCGGAAGCGTCGCGTGTCAGCGAATCGATCTGGGCAGCAGCAGCGTCGAGCTGGCTGCGCAGTTCCTCGACTTGTGCGGCCGACGAGGCAGCGTGGCGCGACAGGTAGTCGGCGTGGTTCGACGACGCAGCCACTTGCAGGTTCAACTCTTCCATCTGCGTGGCGGACGCGGCAGCCTGCTGGTTCAGTTCGGCAATCTGACCCGCGTTCCGGTACGCCTGCAAGTTCAGCCCGTCGATCTGCATGGCCGACGCGTGGAGCTGGCGGCTCAGTTCGTCGACCTGGGCGGCCGACGCATCGGCTTGCTGGCTCAGCGTGGCGATGCTGTCTGCCGAGGTCTCGGCGTTCGCGCTCAGTTCCGCGACGCGGCTCTGGGCGTCATTGAGTTGAGCACCCAGCGTCGCAATCGTCTGCGCGGCATAGCCCGCCTGACCCGACAGATCGGCGATCTGCGCGTCGGCCGTGACCGCCTTGGCGCGCAGTTCGGTGACTTCCTGGGTCGCCGCGGCGGCCTGGTCTGCGAGTTCGGTGGCGAGTGCGCCGACTTCGTTGGCCTGGGTAGTCAAACGGACGATTTCGCGTTCCTTGGCCTGCAACTGCGTGTTCAGGGCCTCGATCTGCGCGAGATTGGCCTGATTGTCGCCGACCGCTGCCTGGAGTTCCTGAATTTGCTGCGCATAGTCGAGATTGGCCTGCGCATGGTTCTCATGCACGGCGGCCAGTTCGTTGCGGCTGCGTTCGAGGTCGGTCGCCATCTGCAACATGCGCTGGTCTAGCTCGCGTGCACGGGCTTCGGCCTGCTCGGCCCGGCTTGCGGCGTGGATCAGATCGGACGAGACGCGTGTGAGTTCGTCGCTCTTGTCCTGCAGAGACTGCCCCATTTCCCCCTGGCGCCGGCGGCCGGACTCGAGTTCCTCGACCGTGTGCTGGAGTTCGTACAGGGCTTCGTCGCGCTCTGCATTGGCGTCGTCGATGCGTCTGGAGGTCGCGCGCAGGCGACGCGTGGCGTCTTTCTGGGCCTCCTCGTTCGCGGTCGTCCAGAGGCGGTCGAGCGCGGTGAGCATCATGTCGGAGATTTCGGTCGGCAGCGTCGGCCGTTCCGGTGTCTGGCCCAGCATCATCTGCTGCGACTCGCGCCAGCGCCGCAACGAGGCAGCGACCGTGACGATCGAGCCGCCGTGGACTTCAGACCAGATCTCCAGCGGGGAAACTTTACGTCCTTCGACGGACAGGCGTTGCGCGATTTCGCTGACCAGCTCGTCGCTTAATTCAGGGGTATTGCCAGCCATGGTGCCTCGGCAGTCGAATTGAGATTTACAGCCGCTACAGTAGCGGAACGGCCGCGCGCCTATCCCACAAACAGAGTACGTAAGTCCCCGTATTTCCCCGAGAATTTTAACAGCAGCATGCGTGGATCTTGTCGTTCAATCGCGCACCGGATCGGGCAATTTTTGCTCGTTCGGGGGTTTTCACGGAGCCGGCATTGGCAGCGGCAAGGTCCGTGGATGACGCTCGCGACTGATGTCTTCCACGAGCGCGACATGGTCGGCCGAGTCGCTCGAGTGAATGCCCTCCAGGGCCTCGACGCGGAGGGCGACGGATTGGCAACGCGGGTAGTCGCGCACGCGCAGCATCGGGTCGATCGTCGTAAAAATCGCGGTGGTTGGCACGCCGAAGCCGGCTGCCGCGTGAACCGCAGCCGAGTCGGCCGAGACCATCGCCTGCGCGTGCCTGATCCACATCAGAAAGCTCGCCGTGTCGTGCGAGAGGGGTCGAAGATCGACGAAGTGCGGGTGGCAGCAATTCGCAAAGCCGAGCACGGGAAGCCGATAGGCGCCCCACAGGCGGTCGATCCACGCGTGACGAATCGAGTCGGGAATCCGCCGCACGGGGGTGCTCGCCTCGGGGCTGAACAACACATAGGGCTGCGAGCGCCAGGCCTGCGGCAGCTCGGGTAGATCGAGCCCGGTGAGCCAGCGGTTTGCCTTGTCGGACACGGGCATCTGCGCCGGATCGATGCCCATGGCCTCACAAAAGAAGTCGATCGTCGGAAGCGTCGCGAACCGGGGCCAGAAGACGAAATTGCCGATATCGATGATCGGCTCATCGGCGGGAATATCGGCGAGCGGCCAGGGAAGGTAGCGGATTTCACCGATCGCTCGGGCTGCAAGGTGATAGAGCTGCTCGACATAGTCCGGCGTCGTCGCGCCCCGATACAGCACGAGCTTGAGATGGGGGTACGCATCGCGCAGCCAGTGCAGCACGGAGAGGCCGATGATCGAATCGCCCAGCACAACACCCATTGCATTGACGACGTGGACGGTGAGCGGCTTGTCGAGAGGCAGTCTGAAGCTATCGTGTGCCGCGTTGAATATCGGGCCCGGACGCGCGGTGAGTGAAGCCAGGGGCCGCGCACCTTCGCGTAGGACGGCAGATAACTCAAGGGACTCGGGAGATGCGGGGTCCGCATTGTCGAGATCGTAAGGCAAGCGGATCAAGCCGTCCTGCGAGACCAGCGTGCCTGGATACTCAGACCATTGTCCAACGCTCGCTGTCACGCAAGGCTCTCCTGATCGAGGTTGCCGCACCCGACCGGCGACGTTCCAATACGCGAAAGATTCACCAGGTACCCCATTCGGTGACAGCCGTATCGAGCGGCAGGTCGTGTGCCTCATGGGGCAACGCTTCCACACGCCCGGCGTCGAACGCGATACCGATCGCGAGCGGACGGTTCGGCCCGAGGGCCTCAAGCGTACGGTCGTAGAATCCGCCGCCATAGCCAAGCCGGAAACGCGCCTGATCGATTCCCACGCAGGGGATCAACAGCATGTCCGGCTGGACCGCCTGCTCGAGCTCGGGCACCGGGATTTTAAAACGACCGTCTTTCACGGCTTCGCCGGGTCGCCAGCGATGAAAGACCATCGGCGCATCGCGCGCGAGCACCACCGGCAGTGCGGCATCGCCTTCAGGCTGTAACGTGAGCCAGCGTTCGAGCGCGGGTCGCACGTCGAATTCGCCCGCGATCGGCCAATAGGCGGCGACACATTTCGGCGCGCGTTCGACAAGCAGGCCGATGATCTGCTCCGTCAGTCGAGCGTCGCGTGAATCGTCGCGTGGCAACTGTTGTCTGGCCGCCAGCAAAGCCTCTCGCAGCACGGCTTTAGCGCGTGCGGGTAGCGGATCGCATGCTATGCTGTGCGCCACTGAATTGCCTCGTATCAATGATGTCGAAGAGTCTCGTCCGAGTATATCGCGCGGTGGTCGCCGTGATCGCTGGCACCGTGTTGGTGGCATGCAGTAGTGCGGCACCGCTTCGCCAGAGCACCGCCGACTTGTCGCCGGACGATCAGGCCTTCGTCGCATTGCGCGAAGCGTCGCGGCAGAATGACGAGGGGCAGGCCGCGAGTCTCGCGGCACGTCTCACCGCCTATCCGGTGCCGTCGTATGTCGAGTACTTCGTGCTCAAGCCCCAACTCTTCGACAATTCGGGCCACGCGAATACCGATGCGCCCGACGATGCGATCCTCGCCTTTCTTTCAAAGTATGACGGTCTCGCGATTGCCGACCGCCTGCGCAACGACTATTTGCTCGTGCTCGGCGCGCGCCACGACTGGCGCAACTTCGATCTGCAATACAAGCGTTTCGCGCTCGATGACGATACCCAGGTCAAATGCTATGCGCTCGAGTCGCGTGCTTCGCGTGGCGAAAACGTGGGCGATGCCGCCCGTGCCCTGCTCATCGAACCGAAAAACTATGGCGACGCCTGCGTTGACCTGATTTCCTCGCTGGCTGGCAAGAACCAGCTGACGACCGATGAAGTCTGGCAGCAGATCCGTATCGCCTACGAAGACAATTACGTCCAGATCGGCAACCGGCTTGCCGATGCGCTCGGCACCGAGCGGCCCGACGATACGCTGCTGGACATGGCCGCGAACAAACCGCCGCTGCTGCTCGCGCGCGGCATCGGCATGAACACCCCGTCGCACCAGCTTGCCTTGCTCGCGATCACGCGCATGGCGCGCAATGATCCGGCGATCGCCGCTGCGACATACTCTTCGATCGTCTCCGCGCTGGCGCCGCAGGAACGCGCCATCGGTTGGGGCACCATCGCCTATCAGGCCTCGCTCAAGCAGGTGCCGGGCGCGGTCGACTGGTATCGACTGTCGGTCGGTGCACCGATGTCATACCCCGCCTACGAATGGCGTGTGCGCGCAGCGCTCGCGATCGGTGACTGGACCATGGTGCGCTGGGCGACGGAGTCGATGCCGCCCACACTGCGCGCCCGACCAGCCTGGATCTATTGGCACGGCCGTGCGCTCAAGACCCTGGGTGACCCGGTGGGCGCAGCGGCCGATTTCGGCCTGATCGCGACACGGTATGACTTCTACGGCCAGCTCGCGACCGAGGAGCTCGGCTCGCAAATCACCCTGCCGCCGCGCACGATGGTGAGCGCCGACGACATTCGAGCCGTGCGCGACTTGCCCGGCCTTGCGCTGGCCCAGCGCTTCTACGCGATGAACCTGCGTTTTGAAGGCAATCGCGAATGGAACTGGACGCTGCGCGGCATGAGCGACCGCCAGTTGTTGGCCGTCGCCTCGTACGCGAAGTCGATCGAGCTGTATGACCGCGAGGTCAACACCGCCGATCGTACCCAGCAGGAACACGATTTCAGCCTGCGTTACGCCACACCGTTCAAGGACATCGTCGAGCGCGATGCGCGCCAGAACGACCTTGATGTCGAATGGGCGTATGGACTGATCCGTCAGGAATCCCGCTTTGTGATTGCGGCGCGCTCGGGCGTCGGCGCGCAAGGCCTGATGCAGTTGATGCCGGGCACCGCGACCCTGGTGGCGCGCAAGATCGGCCTCGGCTCGCTGTCGTCGGACCAGATGTCGGATATCAATACGAACATCCTGCTCGGCACGACCTATTTGGCGATGGTCTACAATCAGTTCGACGGTTCAGCCGTGCTTGCCTCGGCGGGTTACAACGCCGGCCCTGGCCGGCCGAAGCAATGGCGCGCGGCGCTGCCCAAGCCGGTTGAGGGGGCGATCTTCGCTGAAACGATCCCCTTCACCGAAACGCGCGACTACGTGAAAAACGTTCTGTCGAACACCGTGTATTACGCGGCGCTGCTCGAAGGCAAGCCGCAATCGCTGAAAGTGCGGCTCGGGTACATCGAGCCAACGGACTGAGTGGCACTGCGTCCAGTACTCGCCGCACAGCAGGACCGCCACGCGACAACAACCTGAGACACGCCGGCCAGCCTTCGGTTTCATGAAGCGTCGCGCCGGCGAACCCTGAGTCATGCCGTCGGGAGTGCGCAGATGGAACACAACACAGTCGGAGTACTGGGCGGAGCCGGCTTTATCGGCGCCAGTGTGATCAATCGTCTCGTCGCGCAGGGGCATGCCGTCAAGGTCGCGACGCGGCGCCGGCAAAATGCGCAGCATCTGCTGATGCTGCCGGTTGATATTGTCGAAACCAATATCCATGATGCCGCTCGGCTCGCCGCCTTTGTATCTGGCTGCGACGCAGTCATCAATCTTGTCGGGGTCCTGCATGGTGGCTCTGGCGACCCGTACGGTCCCGGCTTCTCTGTTGCCCACGTCGAACTCCCGCAGAAGCTCGTTGCCGCTTGTCGCGCCGCGCGCGTGCGTCGCGTGGTGCAGGTCAGCGCGCTGCATGCCGATCCTGAAGGGCCGAGCATGTATTTGCGCTCGAAGGGCGACGGCGAGCGCGTGCTGCGCGAAGCCCGCGAGTTGCAGACGACGATTTTCAGACCATCGGTGGTATTCGGTCCTGGTGACAGTTTCCTCAATACCTTCGCGAGTTTGCAGCGCGCGTTACCGGTGATTCCGCTTGCTTGCCCCGATGCGCGCTTTCAGCCGGTCTTTGTCGGCGACCTCGCCGGGGCACTCGTCAATTCGCTCGACTTCGATCTGGCCTTGAATGCGACGTACGACGTCGTCGGGCCGCGCGAATACAGTCTTGAAGAACTGGTCCGCTTTGTCGGCGTGACGATCGGACACCCGCGCAAGATCATCCGCCTGCCGATGTCGCTCGCGCGGCTTCAGGCCCTCAGCCTTGAGATGTTGCCCGGCGAACCGCCGATTACGCGCGACAACCTGGCATCGATGTCGCTCGATTCAACCTCGGCCGTGCGCTTGCCGCCCGAGCTCAATATTCAGCTGACCAGCCTCGAAGCCGTCGCGCCGGATTATCTGCGCGGCAGTACGCTGCAAGCGAGGCTCGCCGCCTACCGCTCGAGTGCGCATCGATGAGCGCAGGTTCATCGCGCGCCTGCTTCCTTCTTTTGTCAGCCCGTCCTGCCCCATGAAACTCGTCATCGCCAACAAGAACTATTCGTCGTGGTCCATGCGGCCGTGGGTCGTGCTCAAGCATTTCGGTGTCCCGTTTGAGGAAGTCCAGGTCTGGTTGCGGCGCGACGATACGGGCGAGCAAATCAGCCGGTATTCGCCGTCTGGCCGCGTACCGGCATTGGTCGCTGATGACGGTCGCGTGGTGTGGGATTCCCTTGCAATCTGCGAGACCCTCGCCGAACGATTCCCGCAGCATCCGTGGTGGCCCGCCGACTCCGGCTTGCGCGCGCTGGCGCGTTCGGTGAGCGCCGAGATGCATTCGGGCTTCGGTGACATCCGCGAAGCGATGCCGATGAATGTCCGGATCAAGCGCCCCGCGATCGGCCAACGCACGGAGTTGCACGACTCCGTGCGCCGCATCGACGCGATCTGGCAAGAGTGTCTCGCGCAGAGCGGAGGCCCCTTCCTATTCGGTGAGTTCGGCATTGCCGACGCGATGTATGCGCCGGTGGTCATGCGGTTCAACAGCTATCAGCCGACTGTGCTGTCCGCCGAGGCGCGCGCTTATGCCGCGCGCGTGACCGCCTTGCCCGCCGTGCAGGAGTGGATCTCGGTGTCGCAGGATGAGCCGGCGATCGCCTACTACGACGACGCCGTCTGATGAAAATCTATGCCGTAGGCGGAGCCATCCGCGATGCGTTGCTTGGGCTTCCTGTCAAAGACCGCGATTACGTCGTCGTCGGCGCGACGCCGGAGCAGATGACTGAGCTCGGCTTTCGGGCGGTAGGGAAAGACTTTCCGGTATTCCTTCATCCGAAGACCCACGAGGAATACGCGCTCGCCCGGACCGAGCGCAAGACCGCGCTCGGCTACCACGGCTTCCAGTTTTACTTCGCGCCCGATGTGACGCTCGAAGAGGATCTCGTGCGGCGCGACCTGACCGTCAATGCGATGGCCCGCGAGTGCCTGCCCGACGGCAGCCTGACAGGCGAGATCATTGACCCCTTCAACGGCCGTTCGGATCTTGAGAAACGCATCTTCAGGCATGTCGGCGAAGCCTTTGTCGAAGACCCTGTTCGCATCCTGCGCATTGCCCGATTTGCGGCGCGCTTCGCCGACTTCACGGTGGCCGAGGAAACGCGCGCGCTGATGCGACGCATGGTCGAAGCGGGTGAAGTCGACGCGCTGGTGCCTGAACGTGTCTGGCAAGAGGTGTCACGTGGGCTGATGGAAGACAAGCCGTCGAGGATGTTCGAGGTGTTGCGCGATTGTGGCGCGCTCGCGCGGATCCTTCCGGAAGTCGATGGCCTGTACGGCGTGCCGCAGCGTGCCGACTACCACCCTGAAATCGACACGGGCGTGCACGTGATGATGGTGCTCGACTACGCGGCGCACCAGCGGTATGCCTTGCCCGTGCGCTTCGCCGCGCTCACGCATGATCTCGGCAAGGCGACGACGCCTGCCGATATCTTGCCGCGTCATATCGGCCACGAAGGGCGCAGCGTCGATTTGCTCAAGCCGCTGTGCGATCGTCTCAAGGTGCCAAACGAGTGTCGCGACCTCGCGGTGCTGGTTGCGCGTGAACACGGCAATATCCATCGAGCGGGTGAACTCAACGCGGCCGCGCTCGTGAGACTGCTCGAGCGCGGGGATGCTTTGCGCAAGCCCGCGCGGTTCGCCGAAGCGCTGCAGGCGTGCGAAAGCGATGCGCGGGGGCGGCTGAACTTCGAACACAGGCCGTATCCACAGGCCGAGCGTCTACGCGAAGCGTTAATCGAAGCACGCAAGGTCGATGCGGGAGCCGTGGCTGCCCAATATGCCGACCGTCCCGCGCAGATCAAGGAAGCGGTACATCAAGCCCGCGTCGCCGCTGTCGAGGCGGCGATGGCGCGCTTGCCGTAAGGGTGTCGGACACGGGTAAAGCACGGTACGTTTGCCGTCATTGTGCCGAGCCCGGTTACGGCAAGGTGCGTCGGTCGAGAAAGTGCCGAAGCCAGTTACAGGGTGTGTGACCGGTCACCGCTAACAAATGCCGTCACGGCATCGGGATCGACGCCTTTGCCAAAGGCGATGACCTTGAACAACTCGCCCATCTCGGCCTCCGACACCAGCTTTTGGACTGCGTTGGCTGCGGGAAGAAATACGTTCGTGTCGCGTGGATCGAATGGTGTTAGCGCGTCGGCGAGCCCGCTGTTCAGAAGGAAACGCCCCTGCGTCATGTAGCCGAGCAAGTCCGCACCGGCGTCGATCCCGGCCTGGGCGATGCCAGTGAAGTCGACGTGGGAGGTGATGTCCTGCAATCCTGGGTAGACGAATGGGTCGCCATGCGCGCGATGGCGGTAGTGGCACATCAGCGTGCCTTCGATGCGCTGCGGATGGTAGTACTCGCGCTCCGGAAAGCCGTAGTCAAGCAGGAGAATCACGCCGCGGCCGAGCTTTTCGCACAGCGTGCGTGTGAAGGCTCGCGCGGCTTCATGTGACTCGGTGACGAAGCCTTCGTCCGCTTCGATGGCGTCGAGCACGGAGAGGAGCGTTTCGTCGTGCGGGGCTGGGCGGTCTTCCCAGGCAAATGGCGCCTGGCCGCCGTGTTCACGCAGCCAGTCGAGGAGATGCGCGCCGTGGTGGCCGTTGAGGGCCGCGGCACCGGAAGCACCGGCACGCACGACACCCCGTTCGAGCCATCGTTCCGTGCCGCGCACGTGCAAACGGACGGGCATCGCATCGAGCACTTCGTTGCCGACCAGCACCCCGTTGAATTGCTCGGGCAACTGGTCGATCCACTGGACCCGATCGGCCAAAGCGGGGACGCGCGCAACAAGGGTCTGCCGCTGCTGCTCGCGCAGCGCGCCCGAGAGATCCACGATCGTGTAACGGTCAACCGGCACCGACCATTTGTCGAGCGTTTCAAGCAGCCCCGCCGCGAGCTTGCCGGTGCCCGCGCCAAATTCGAAGATCTCGCGCGTGCCCGACCCGATCAACGATTCGGCAACCGGCCGCGCGATCGTATGCGCGAACAAGGGCGTGAGCTCCGGCGCCGTCACAAAGTCGCTGCCATCCTCGGGCCGTCGTCCGAAACGCACCGACGCCCCGCTGTAATAGCCGAGTCCCGGCGTGTACAACGCCAGCTCCATAAAGCGCGAGAACGGCAGCCAGCCTCCGGCTGCATCGATCTCATGCTCGATTTGGGCGATAAGGGCCGCCGAGTGCGCGAGACTGTCCTCGTCCGGAGCGGGTAAACTGTCGGGTTCTAAATGGGAAGCCATAGTCCCGCATTGTAAATGAGCGCTCGCATGTCCCCGACCCACTCCTCACCACCGACCTTTGGCGATTCACCGCGCCGCGTCGCGCTGATCACCGGCGCGGGCCAGCGCATCGGCCGCGCGCTTGCACTCGGATTCGCGGTCGGAGGATGGGATGTTGGTGTTCACTATCATAGATCGCGTGAACAGGCCTTGATCGTCGTCGAAGAAATCGAGGTGCTCGGGGGCCGTGCCGTCGCCCTGGAAGCCGATCTTGCGGATGAGGCCGCTGTCGCGAGCCTGGTCCCCGATCTGGCCGATGCGCTCGGCACGCCTTCGTGCGTGATCAACAATGCATCGATTTTCGAAGAAGACAGCGCGCTCGATTTCTGTTTCGACACCCTGAGCCGCCTGACCCGCGTGAACCTCGCTGCGCCGTTGGCCCTGGCTCGGGCGCTGCATGCGGTGACGCCTGATGAGGCGATCGAGGACGAGCGACTGCGCGGTGTGGTGATCAACCTGCTCGACCAGAAACTCTACAACCTGAACCCCGATTTCCTTTCGTACACGCTGACCAAAGCCGCGCTCGAGACGGCGACGACGATGCTCGCCGAGGCGCTCGCGCCGAAGCTGCGCGTGGTCGGCCTTGCGCCCGGGCTGACCCTCCAGTCGTTCGACCAGCGCCCGGAGGCGTTCGCCGAGGCTCATCGCAATACGCCGCTGCGTGCCGGTTCGCGTCCTTCAGACCTGGTCGATGCCGCGCTCTATCTGGCCGAAGCGCGCGCGGTCACCGGCACGACCCTGCTGGTCGATGGCGGCGAACATCTGCAACCGTCGCTGCGCCAATCGCCGGACCTATAAAAGAGAATCGCCATGTCCTTCGCGCTTTCCCATCCGAGTCTCGCCGATTGCCGGCGCCTGTTCCTGCGCAACTACGAAGTGCTCATGAAGATCGGCGCCTATGATTCCGAGAAGGAAGGCGAGCAGCGCGTGATTTTCAACATCGACCTGTTCGTGTCGCTTGCCGCGTCGACTCCCGTCGCCGACAAGCTGGCCGAAGTGGTCGACTACAACCTGATGCGCAACACGATCGGACAACGCGTCGCCCTAGGCCATGTCCATCTGCAGGAAACCCTGTGCGACGACGTCGCCCAGGCCATGCTCGAACATCCGCAAGTGCGCGCGGTGCGAGTGTCGACCGAGAAACCGGATGCGTATCCGGATTGCGAATCGGTCGGCGTAGAAGTATTCCGAATCAAGGCAGCCTGATATGAACGCTCCGCTCGAGCAAACTGTGCTTCGCGCAGAAACCGAACCCACGCCTGACCGCGTGCGCCCCGTGACGCGCCGTGGCCAGCGCGACGCCTACGAGAACAACAAGCTCTTCAAGCGTCTTGCGCGCCAGGTCGGTCAGGCCGTCGGCGACTTCAACATGATCGAGGAAGGCGACAAGGTGATGGTTTGCCTGTCGGGCGGCAAGGACAGCTATGCGATGCTCGACATCCTGCTGCGCCTGCGCGAACGCGCGCCGATTCACTTCGACCTGATCTGCGTGAATCTCGATCAGAAGCAGCCCGGCTTTCCGGAGCATGTGCTGCCCGAGTACCTGACTCAACTCGGCGTGCCGTTTCATATCGAGAACCAGGACACCTACAGCATCGTCAAGCGGCTCGTGCCTGAGGGCAAGACCACCTGCTCGCTCTGCTCGCGACTGCGCCGCGGCATTCTTTACCGCGTGGCGGGCGAGCTCGGCGCGACCAAGATCGCACTCGGCCATCACCGCGACGACATCCTGCAGACGCTGTTCCTGAACCTGTTCTACGGGGGCAAGCTCAAGGGCATGCCGGCGAAGCTCCAGTCCGACGATGGCAAGAATGTCGTGATCCGTCCGCTTGCGTATGTGAGCGAGCGCGATCTCGAACGGTACGCCGCGCTGCGGGAGTTTCCGATCATCCCTTGCACGCTTTGCGGCAGCCAGCCGAACCTCAAGCGCGTCGAGATGAAAGCCATGATCCGCGACTGGGAGAAACGCTTCCCGGGGCGCATCGAGAACATGTTCAACGCCCTGTCGAACGTGGTGCCCTCGCACCTGATGGACCGCAGATTGTTCGGTTTCGAGGGTCTGCGCGCGAGCGGACAACCCGATGTCGATGGCGATATCGCCTTCGACGAAGATCCGTGCAGCACCGACAGTCTGGCACCCGGTGAGCAGACCATCTCTTTTGTCCAGTTCGACGACGATTGAACTGTGCCGCAAACGCAACCGTGAAGACACGCTGAACCCTTATCCGTCAAGGGTTTGACGCGTGTCACATGCTAGAATCCGGCTTCCTTTCCTACGGGTCCCCTGCCGTGAATATCGTTATTCTGGCTGCAGGCGCTGGCAAGCGCATGCGCTCTGCCTTGCCGAAGGTGCTCCATCCCCTGGCCGGCCGGCCCCTGCTTTCCCATGTGCTCGATACTGCGCGCAGCCTGTCACCGACGCGGCTGGTGGTGGTGGTCGGTCATGGCGGGGACGTTGTGCGCAAGACCGTCGCGGCGCCCGATGTCGCGTTTGCCGAGCAGACCCAGCAACTCGGTACGGGTCACGCAGTCCAGCAGGCTTTGCCGCTGCTTGACCTGTCCGTACCGACACTCGTGCTCTACGGCGATGTGCCATTGACGCGTGCGTCGACGCTCAAGCGCCTCGTCGATGCCGCCGCTGCTGGCCACTATGGTGTGCTCACTGTGACCCTCGACGACCCGACCGGCTACGGCCGCATCGTTCGTGATGCAAAGGGCCGCGTGACGCGCATCGTCGAACACAAGGACGCGACGGCAAGCGAACGCGAGATCGCCGAGATCAATACCGGCATCGTGATCGCACCGACCGGCCGGCTGACCGGCTGGCTTGCCTCGCTCAAGAACGACAACGTGCAGCAAGAGTTCTATCTGACCGATGTGGTCGAATGCGCGATTCGCGACGGTGTCGAAGTGGTCACTGCGCACCCCGACGAAGAGTGGGAAACCCTCGGCGTGAACAGCAAGGCCCAGCTCGCCGAGCTCGAACGTGTCCAGCAACGCAATACGGCCATGCAATTGCTCGAAGCCGGCGTGACCCTCGCCGATCCCGCGCGAATCGATGTGCGTGGCACGCTGCGTTGCGGACAGGACGTGTCGATCGACGTGAACTGCGTGTTCGAAGGCGAGGTCGATCTCGCCGATGGCGTGAGCATCGGCCCGAATTGCGTGATCCGTCACGCGAAGATTGGCGCAGGCACACAGGTCGCTGCTTTCACGAGTATCGATGAGGCAATCGTTGGCGAACGCACCGTGCTTGGCCCCTATGCGCGCCTGCGTCCCGGTGCACAACTCGCGGACGAGTCGCACGTCGGCAACTTCGTCGAGATCAAGAACGCCATCCTGGGCGTGGGCGCAAAGGCCAACCACCTCAGCTATATCGGTGACGCCGACATCGGCGCACGGGTGAACGTGGGCGCCGGGGTGATCACCTGCAACTACGATGGCGCGAACAAGCACCGGACCGTGATCGAAGATGACGTCTTCATCGGCTCCGATACCCAGCTCGTCGCGCCGGTGCGGGTCGGACGTAATGTGACGATCGCTGCGGGCACCACCATCTGGAAAGACGTGCCGCCCGACACACTCGTGCTGAACGAAAAGACCCAACGGACACGTGACGGCTACGTGCGCCCGGTCAAGCAGAAAAAGAAGTAGTCGGAACAGACATCAAGACAAGCCTCTCCAAGACATCCATCTTTCGGGAAGACAAGACATGTGTGGGATCGTCGGTGCAGTAGCGCAGCGTAACGTCATACCGGTTCTGGTCGAGGGCCTGCGTCGCCTCGAGTATCGCGGTTACGACTCCTGCGGCGTCGCCGCGATCGTCGACGGCGAAGCCCGCCGCGCCCGCAGCGTGTCGCGCGTGGCCGACCTCGACGAACAGATTCGTGAGAGCGGACTGAGCGCCGTGACGGGCATTGCCCACACGCGTTGGGCGACCCATGGCGCGCCGGTGACGGACAACGCGCACCCGATTTTTTCGCGCGACACGATTGCCGTCGTTCACAACGGCATCATCGAGAACTATGAAAGCCTGCGCGACGAACTGCGTGCCCAGGGCTATGAATTTGTCTCGCAGACGGACACTGAAGTTATCGCCCACCTTGTGCACAGTGTGTATCGCGGTGATCTGTTCGAAGCGGTGCGCAATGTCGTCAAGCGTCTGCATGGGGCGTATGCGATCGCGGTGTTTCATAAGGACGAGCCGCATCGGGTTGTGGGTGCGCGTCAGGGCTCGCCGCTGGTGGCGGGTGTGGGCGATGGTGAGAACTTCCTTGCCTCCGATGCGCTGGCGCTGGCGGGCAGTACAGATCGCTTCATCTTTCTTGAGGAAGGGGATGTGGTGGATGTGACGCTGGACGGCGTGCGTGTCGCGGATCGTGACGGACGTTTTGTCGAGCGGGAAGTGCGGCACGTTGCGGCTTACGGTGGCGCGGTAGAACTCGGCCCGTATCGTCACTTCATGCAGAAGGAAATCTTCGAGCAGCCGCGCGCGATCTCCGACACCATTCCAGGCGGCGATACGTTCTCGCCCGACCTGTTTGGTGACGGCGCTGAAGCCGTGCTCAAGTCCGTCGACAGTATCCTGATTCTCGCCTGCGGGACGAGTTATTACTCGGGTATGACGGCCAAATACTGGCTTGAGTCGATCGCGCAGATTCCGACGCAGGTGGAGATTGCGAGCGAGTACCGCTATCGTCAGTCCGTGCCGAATCCGAATGCGCTGGTGGTGGTGATTTCACAGTCGGGTGAGACAGCCGATACGCTTGCTGCGCTTAAGCATGCGCAGACGCTGGGACATCATCACACGCTGTCGATCTGCAATGTGGCGTCGAGTGCGATGGTGCGTCAGACGGCGCTGTCGTTTCTGACGCACGCGGGCACGGAGATCGGGGTGGCTTCGACGAAGGCCTTTACGACTCAGCTCACGGCGCTGTTCGTCCTGGCGTGCACGGTTGCACGCTTGCGTGGGCGGCTTGATAAGTCGCAGGAGTCGTCGTTTCTGCATCAGCTGCGTCACTTGCCGGCAGCGTTGAATAGTGTGCTTGCGCTTGAGCCGCAGATCATCGCCTGGGCGGAAGAGTTTTCGCGCAAGGAGAACGCGCTGTTCCTTGGGCGTGGACTGCACTATCCGATCGCGTTGGAAGGAGCCTTGAAGCTTAAGGAGATCTCCTATATACATGCTGAGGCTTATCCGGCGGGTGAGCTTAAGCATGGACCGCTCGCGTTGGTGACGGAGGCCATGCCGGTGGTGACGGTGGCGCCGAATGACGCGTTGCTTGAGAAGCTTAAGTCGAATATTCAGGAAGTGCGCGCGCGGGGCGGTCAGCTTTATGTATTCGCCGATGCGGATACCAGGATCGTCAATGCGGAGGGGTTGCATGTGATCCGGATGCCGGAGCATTACGGGTTGCTATCGCCGATTCTGCATGTGGTGCCGTTACAGTTGCTGGCGTACCACACGGCTTGTGCGCGTGGGACGGATGTGGATAAGCCGCGGAATCTGGCTAAGTCGGTTACGGTGGAGTGAAGGGGGCGTGCATGCAAGCCGGTCTGTGTGCCTGAGAAACAGAAACGTTTCTGTTTCTCAGGCACCCTTTTGCAGGGTGAGTGGTGCGGCGTGGGCGACGGAGGCGAGCAGGCTCACGACGACGCCGGCGAGGAAGGACGAGCTGACAGTGATCTTTGCAGACATGGAATTACTCCGGTAGTTGAGAAGAAGGACTTGCAGCGGGTACACCATCTACTTCGTAGTCGGCGGCGATTGGGTTACAGAAGAATCGCCTTTTTTTCTTTGTTTTGCGGCGGGAAGAATTGATCGACTAGTAAGGCGTGTTTCCCTTTGCACTTTCTCTCCATGGCAGGGGACACCTTGAAAGGTAATGGACGACATAACCTTTCTTGCCCTTGCTGCCGAGCGTCAGTGCGCTCGAATCAACCCTGCTCGTGGATCGTTTGGGCGTATGTCTTGCCGTATGGGTAGAACAGTTCCTTGCGGCCTTCCTGCCACGCTCGTTTCATTTCGGGCGTCGTAATGTCCCAATCCGGCCTGCATTTTTTGGTGACAGCGCGCAAATCCTGACGCAAGTCCTCCATGGTCGGCCTTCCAAAGAACCAGTACCCGCAGTAGATCTTGTGGATAATGAGATCCGGCTCAAGAACAACAACGTGAGGGATCATTGGGTTGTGCAAAGGGTCCGTATATTCGGCGATGTCGAGATCCTTTTGGACAACACGGCTAGCGTCGGATAGAAAGGGCCAGTGTGCGCCAACTCCGCTACGGAATTCGTTCGTCTCCGTGAGGCTATCCGTGCTGATGGTGACAAGTCGGCAAAAGCCCACTTCCATTTCACGGTGTAGCTGGATAAGTCCCTCTGCTTGGCGTCGATCCTTTGGACAGAAGCCTCCGCGGCTCAGCACGACGATCATGGGGTCCGTTCCCTGAAGTCCGGACAATTTCCGTCGTGTCGCTGTGTGGTCGGTTAGCTCGTAATCAGGAAAACGAGCTCCAGGTACGATGTCGTTTCGCATGGTCTTGAAGATTCCCTTTAACTCAGTTGAGGACCACTATGCGGCGTGATCCTGGTTTGTGAGCGGTTTCACGCCCACATCTCCGCCTCTCAGCCTTCTGTCCTTACTACAGATATGCAGGAGCCGATGAAGCGACGGATACTATCTGCTCCGACAGAGCCGCCTTCTGCCCCGCGGTTTCGTGTTGTTGCGCGACGCGCTCATTGGTCAGCGCGAGCGTCGCTCGCTTACACAGCAGCAAGACCATCACTGGGGCGTCGTGGATCTTCTCAGCCGATGGTGTTCATCAAAGAACTGGGGCAGCGCGCGTCCGAGACCACCGATGGGGGCAAGAGCCTAACGGGATCCGCGATCCGATCGCATTTGTGTCACAACGAAGCGCCGCCCCACGGCTTTACTTCTCGGCGACCACCTGAAGCCGATGAACCTTAACCTCGGAGAACAGCCGCTCCGCATTCGCCGCAAGCTCTTGTCCAGCCTCGCCGTTCAAATGGGCTTCGCGGGCAACTTCATCATTGAAGGTGTCGAAGACTCGATATACGCCGGTCTCACTTTCGATTTTCGCCGCGTGCCACGTCAGCGTTCCAGCTTCTCCTCTTACCAGTTTGGCCTCGCCGTTCAGAAACGCCTCGACTTCCGACTCCTTTCCGGCTTTTGCCTTCAACTCAACCAATAACGCGAAGTTAGCCATTTGGATATTTCCTCAGTTGAAAAGTGAGTATCAGTTACGTTCGATCGTGCACAATTGCATTTACACCGCTCCGCAGCTAACTGCACCACTGAGTGACATCGCGGAGCCAGAGATCCAAAGAACCATGAGAAACAACGGTTCCATAGACGATCTGCGATGAATATTAGGCTTTGTGTTGGCAAAGATTCAGTCACCGAAGGGAGAAGCCGCCTTAACATATTTGGATATACTCTATGCAGCTCGCAGACACCTTCAGCGTCGAATCAACTGCGGATTTGCTCCCGAAACGGTTCGGGCGTCGATACGCAGGTGCTGGGTAGATGCGGTACGCGATCGAACTGGGCTGCGATCGCGATGTCGTGGGGCAGTGCACCTGCGGCAACGAGGTACCCGAGGTCTTGAGCAGTGGGCTTTACGCCGGGAGCCTCTGGCGGCTCATGAGGGCCGGCACGGGCGATGTCGCGGTCGGAATTGCCATGCCAGATGCGGGCTGAGATTAGCGGTACTCAGACAATCCGCACCTCTGATTGGCCATGGACGCTCCACTCAAAAGAGGGGCCAAGCATATCCAGTTGGGAAAGTTCAAATCACCCTCCACTACATCGTGCAGGTGACGCCTGCACGCCGATGGTCGGTAGAGCCAGTGCGGTGTTCACCGACCGGCTCGATTGGGCCGATCCTGTGCTGGCGCCTATGCGCCGATCATTGATTGGCTCATACACGGCGATCCATGACGATGATTCGACCGTACTTGAATTGCAGAAGCTGACTTCGACGCAAGGGAGTCGGAGTAGTGAACGACGCCGATGTGAGCGATTTCGGTTGGAGTGTCTGCACGATGCGGAAAGATCGGCCGCAGTTTGACGGTCACAAGGGATACTTCTGAGCGAGATGCGCGATCTCAGTCTCGAGTGCGCCAAGGAATACATTGACACGATGAGGCACATAACGCCGGCTCGGCGTGATGGCCCAGACCGAAAGATGCTCCATCGATGCGTCCTCGAGGTGGATCGGCGCAAGTGACTTGTCTGCCAAGTGCCTGAAAACGTCCCAGTACGACAACATGACAATTCCCAACCCCTGTACCGCGGCGGTACGCGCCGCTTCGACACTGGTAGTGGTGAGACGTGCTTCCACGCGTGTGCGTATCAAGACTCCATCAACGACTATTGGCCAGCGCCTGATGGCGCGCAGGCTAATGCAAGAATGGCCGTCCAACTCGGAAACCGTTGTAGGGCTGCCATGCTGCTTCAGATATGCGGGTGCGGCACATAGGAGCCTTGGATTGGGCGCGATTTTCCTCGCCACCAGTTCGGAGTCATCCAATGGTGCGATTCGCAGAGCTAGATCCAGTCCCTGGCCTACGATATCTAGCTGACTATCGGAAAGATCCAGATCAATACGGAGGTCAGGGTTCGATGTCAGTAGTCGAGGAAGCATCGGTAAGACGACCGATTGTCCGAAACCGCTTGGAGCTGTCATTCGCAGCACTCCCGACGCAGTGCCCGGCAAAGGGCTGAGTTCGGCTCTTGCGCTTGTTTCTGCGTCCGCCATGGCACGAGCATACGGGACAAAGGCTTCACCTTCTGCGGTCAAAGTAAGAGATCGCGTTGTACGGTGGAAGAGACGCACGCCAAGATTTTCTTCCAACCCGGCCATTCGTCGCGATACCTGCATCGGAACTACGTCGAGTTGACGTGCCGCTGCGGACAAACTTCCCGCAGACGCAACGGCCAGGAACATTCGGACGTCCAAAAGAAGCATGCTCTTTATCCAAAAGTGTTACGACGGCTTCACGTTTAATAGTCTTTTGCTCCCCCCTCGCGACGCCTAGTATGCAATCACCATATATTCGAGATGAGAAGCAAAATGACCGACGCAAACGCTTTGATTTTGTCCCCTTACAACGGCAACGGTATTGCGGTACGTAACCGTATTGCAGTAGCTCCGATGACGCGTATTTCCGCCACGGAAGATGGGCATCCGACAGATACGATGTTCAATTATTACACGCGTTTCGCGAGGGGCGGCTTCGGCTTGGTGACGACTGAAGGAATCTATACCGACAAGGATTTTTCACAAGGGTATCAGTTCCAACCTGGATTGGCCGACGACGAACAGGCGCGTGGATGGGCCGAGTTCAATCGGTCGATGCAGGCCCATGGTGCGATCGTTTTCGCACAACTGATGCACGCCGGTGCGTTGAGCCAGGGCAACTTCCACCGCTCGCACACCGTGGGGCCATCGAGCAATCGCCCCAAGGGTAAGCAGATGGAGTTTTACCATGGCGAGGGCCTCTATCCGGAACCGAGACAGATGACCGACACTGAGATCGATGAGGCCGTTCGGAACTTCGCGGATGCAGCGCATCGAGCAGTGAACATCGCTGGGTTCGGTGGTGTGGAAATCCACGGCGCAAATGGTTACCTGCTAGACCAATTCCTGACGGCAGAGATCAACCGTCGAACTGACCGTTGGGGTGGCGATACAAACGCGCGAGTTCAGTTACTCGTCGAGGTTGTGAAGGCAGTCAAACTCAAGGTCGGTCATGCTGCTCCCGTTGGCATTCGAATTTCGCAAGGTAAAGTGAACGACTTTACGGCGAAGTGGAAAGGTGGGGAGGCGGACGCTGAAATAATCTTCGGTACTCTCGCCGCTACAGGCGTGAATTTCATTCACGTGACGGAGTATGAAGCGTGGCAGCCTGCATTTGAAGACTCGAGGGATAGCCTCGTGGCGCTGGCACGTCGTTACGCTCCGAGCGTGACAATCATCGCAAATGGCGGCTTGCACACGGCAGAGCGGATGGCAGGAGTGCTGACGGACGGTGCGGACATCGTGACGGTCGGGCGCGCAGCCTTGGCCAATCCCGATCTACCAAAGTTAATCGAGAGCAAGCGCGAGCCCAAGGCATTCGATGGCTCGGTCCTTCAGCCGATTGCCAGCATCAAGACTGAAGAGCTCTCAATGCAGTCTGCCGCGTGACGGTAGGTTTGTCCCGCCACTGTCAGCGCACTGCGCGTATCGTGGCTTGGTGTGTTCGACGATTGCGCGTCAGTTGTACGCGCGATCGTCGTGAGGCGCGTCATCGCTGCGAGAGGAGTTTTACAATCGCCGCCGTGGGCATTCCTCGATCGCAATGCTCGAAGCGGACCCGGGGTGTTCATCACTGACCGGTCATCACCGATGAAGTACAGGCGCGTTCAGGGAAGTCGATTGTAGAAAGCGCCAAAACACACGGCGCGCTCGCCGTTGAGCTGATAATGCACGCGAGGACGACGAGCCAGGGCAGTCGCTTTGTCACTAACATAGTAGGAACGACAGCCACTCCTCCCGAAAAGTTAGCCGATGTCTACATCTCGGCAAAGGCGCTGTTGCGCTATCTCTCGCAATGACTGAGGAGCAGATCAGATGGGATCACAGGCTCAAGTTCATCCGCAGCGCAGGTCGTCAAGGTACCAGAACTCGACGCGATCGAGATTCAAGCAGCCAACCGCTATCCCCTTGGTCAGGTCCTGACCGACCGATCGACTACACCAATTCACGAAGAGATCCCCGGGGGATGCGGCACCGAAGAACGCGTGACTCATTCTCACTACGCGGAAGGCGGCGAAGAGCAAGTCGGTGCCGTGGTCTCGGTCTGCGTTCGCATCTCGTCAGCTGAGGTGAACGACAGCCTCCGCAAATGGCAGAAGGGAGAGCATGATGCCAAGGTCAATTTTGGCACCCTCACTGATGCCGGCACAGACTATAGACGGCACCGAATACGAGGCATGGGCACCGCGCGTTTGCTACCGGTTCCACCCTGATCGGTCTGCTAGAAAGTACGAGTCTAATGCGATCGTGATCAAGCGCTGCGATCTTCACGTAGCGGCATGCAATCGCGATCCTTGAAGACTGTGCCGATATCATCAGCTCGGCGCGGTCGCCCTCGCAAACCCGGATATTCCCTGCAGTTTGGCAGCAGCTTCCTCATTGAAAACGGTGTTGCGAAGATGCTCTCGCCAATCGTGAATATCAAAGAGAAGAACTGTTGGAATGACGGGGAGGCAGGGAGAGACCGCGCTTCCGCTAAGTGCGTCTAGCCCCTGCCTCCTGGAATGATCGTTGGGATGTCGATCCTCGTCAGCGGAAGCGTGGCATATTCGATTTCTCGATAGAGCTACGCGAGACGCGCTCAGTGGACTTACTGGCCTTGTCACTCAAAGCTTCTTTGCGATGTCGAACACGTCCGAAGGTTCAGGACGATAACGATAATCCGGGTCCGCTTTCGCATCGCGAATAACACCGCTGCCGTCGATGACGAAACGGGCGGGGATCGGGAGTTGCCAGTTACTCGCCTCATTTAAAGCTTGAATGTCCAGCTTGAATACGTTGCTGTACACGTCCTTCAGGTCATCAGGGAAGGTGTAGACCAACCCAAAGGCCTTGCCGATCTCGTTATTTTTGTCCACGAGCAAATTGAATTTCAGCTTCCCGGTCGCCGCCTGCTTTCGAGTGCTGTCAGGGCTTTGCGGAGAAAGCACGACGAGCTCTATGCCAGCCTCCCGAAACTGGTCATACACTTCGTTAAGAGCACGTACCTCTGCCGCGCAAAAAGGGCACCAGCTACCGCGCGTGAAGCTTACGACAAGCGGACCTTGCTTGATCAAGTCAACAGAGGATACGTCCTCGGCGTGCTGGTTCTTCAGCGTGAATGCCGGCGCTTTCGCACCGGGCTTGAGGATCTGATCAACCGCTCCGTTTTTGCGGAGGGATTCGATATGACCTTCCATAATAGCGCTAGCGCTATCCGGGATAATTTTCGCGAACTTGTCCCGTAGTCCGGCAAGCGTTTGTTCGAGTAGCATAAACAATCTCCTTTCTGGTTTCGTGTGGTGCGCGACGCGCTAATTGGTCTGCGCAGCATCGTCCGATTGCACGGCAGCAAGCCCGCTACTGGGGCGTCGTGGATCTTCTCAGCTGGTCTTCTCAAGGAACCGGGGCCGCGCTCGTTGGGGACCACCGCAGGAGGCAAGAGCGTATTGAGACTCACGATCCAACGGCATATGTCTCACAACGAAGCGTCGCCCCACAGCTTTACTTCTCGGCGACGATCTGAAGCCGATGAATCTTAGCGTCGGTGAAAAGCTTCTCCGCATTCGCTACAAACTCCTGTCCAGCCTCGCCGTTCAGATGAGCCTCACGGGCTGCATCATCATTGAAGGTGTCGAAGACTCTATATACGCCAGTCTCACCTTCGATTTTCGCCGCGTGCCACGTCAGCGTTCCTGGCTCTCCTCTTACCAGCGAAGCCTCCTTCTGTAGAAAGGCCTCGACTTCCGATTCCTTTCCCGATTTAGCCGTTACCTCAACAAGCAATGCGAACTTAGCCATTTGTATATTTCCTTTAAAAAGTGTGATGAGTTAGATTCGATCGTGCATAACTGTATTGCTCGACCCCGCGCTACCTACACTCACTGAGTGGCTTCGTGGTGCCAGCGATCGTAGGAACCGCGCGGGGCGCCCAGTGATCTAAACAGCATGTTTGCCACAGGTAACGGCGTAGTTCGCGTGCTGCTACCTATTGTCCCTAAACCACTCGATTCCTACGCCGCAGCTCATGCGGCGTAGGAGCCGCCACTCACCGGACCGCCGTTACTTCGTGGTTGCGCGGGCAGCTTGTTCGATCACGTCGACCACGACGTCCGGGAAAGAGACGGGGATAGCGTGCGAAGAGTTCACCTCAGTGACGTGAGAGTGGGCACGATCGGCTTCGAACTTAAATTCTTCCACGGGGATGACGGGATCCAGCATGGGCCTGATTTGCCAGCTCGGCTTGCTCGTCCATGCAGCCGATGTCAGTCGATCGCTGAGGGCGGCCGCGGCGATGGGGCGTTGGGTGGCGATCATCAGGGCGAGCACGCTCTCAGGTACGTCGGCAGCGAGGAGATATTTGTACTTGTCGGCTTTGACCTGGACATTCGTGCCGCTGGCTCCGTCGGGCAGGGTGTACGGGATCAGATCGACGGACGTGGAAAAGTCGCCGCCGGGAAATCGTTCGAGACAATCGTTTGTAGATTCTCCTACGCCGGGCATAGGTGAGCCCGCGTAGACAAGGGCCTTGACCTTGGGGTCGTCGCCCGCCTGGGTGATGACGGCGCCACCGTAGGCGTGGGAAACGAGGACCACGGGCCCCTCGATCGTGTCGAGCAAGCTACGTAGGTAAGCAGCGTCGTTTGCCAAGCCCCGTAAGGGATTGGAGAAGACCTTGATCGGGTAGCCGTCGCGCTGGAGCCCCTGGATCACTCCATGAGTCCAGAGTGACGAGTCTTCGACTGCCCCGTGCACAAGCACGATAGTAGGCTTAGAGGATTCGCCACTCCCAGACGTAGGGAGGTTGTTACCTTCGGTTTGTGTTTTCGTGTTCATGATAAGTTGCCCTCGTTTGTATTGAATCGTTGCGATTTGCTTGCCGCGGGTCGGCGCGGAAGCACACCTGTCCGTTCGCTTTCGTTGCAGCCACGCCGTCTTCCACTTGATCGAAGCCTACTGTCACAAAACTTGTTTAATTACCTTTGTTGCATAGGTATTATTAAAAGCTATCGAATATTGCAATTCAAGTTAGGGAAAACCCTTGGTTCGTGGAATTTAGACGTTACGATCCAGCCGACGACAGGGCGCGCTAGCGCATGTCCCTGGAGCGGTGCCAGGCGTCATGACACGTTGACAATCACGGGCGAGGTATCCGCCGTGGTCGTGCGTATCCTCTATTGCAGAGTTCGATCAGGTAGAACCGCCGAAGGCACCGTCCGATTTAGGTGGGCGACACCGCGACCCTTGTCGACCAACGGACCGTTAGGAAGATGGTTCCTGTCCTTCGCGAGCGGTTCGGCAGTCCTGCATCGCGCAGTCACAGTTACGGATGGGAAGCCAAGGAGACTGTGGAGATGCCACGAGCGCACACGACGGCTTTATTGAATTTTGACCCGCGGGACGTCTGTTTCGACCGAGGGTAGCAAGCTGGCCATCATGGGAGCTACTCAGCTCGACGTGTACGAGCAGGGCCTGATCGATCTCGACACCATCCGCGGCAGTACGGGCAGACGCGACTCTCGTAAGTGATGTTGGAACAACGAGATCAGCGTAATTCAGCCCATCGTCGAAGTCGGTGAAATCTAACGGACTAACGGCATAGTGTTCCACGGTGACGCGTTGCGGGTCGTAGGCGAGGTACTCATTGATTTGCAGGCGCTCAGGGGGGCTGCTCACTTTGACGATTCACAAGGTCCAGGCGCACGATACTTTCTCCGCAAGCCGCACATCCAGCTCGAGGTTCAGATTTGAAGGGGCGGACACGAACGTTATTGCGTTCGAGAACGCTGTCACTCATTCGCTCGTCGGGATGCGAAAAGCGTCCAGACTCGCGCAATTGGAATCGGACGCGGAGGCCTCTTGGGTCGGCGCGCTTCGCGACAGGCGGAAGGCAGGACTCGTGAAACCAGATGAGATCTACGTGAGAGGCAACCTTGAACGACGGATCCCGCACACCCTGAACGCAAGCTCCAAATATGCGGAAGGCGAGTCGTTGATCATTTGGACCAAGGGCGTGGCGTTTCAGGCGACCAACCTGCACATCAGCGTTGCTAGAGCCATCATGGGTGCTTCGGGCGCTTGGACACGGCGACGAGCTTGCCCGCAATTCGATCGGGTTCGCGCCGAGCCCCACGGCCCCACGGCCACGACGAAGGCGTCAGCGAAATGGTTCGGCAGGAAACCGAGACAGTGTCGAAACTGGGCGCGAGCCCCTTGTGTGTGGGTTGTGAGCCAGGAGAATATCGATTTCAGCACAATCCAGCGGGCCACTTATTGAACGCACGGCACACACGCGGCTCCGGGGAGCCGCGGCGCTACGCCTCAGAGCTACGCTTGGCCACCTTCTGTTGGCGAGTCTGGAGGTGAGCCAGGTCGAGCACGGCCTGATCGCCGTTGGTGACGAGTCGTTCCACAAACGAGCACAGGACCTTGAATTCGGTGCGCGTCACGCCTTCGAACAAAACATCATTGATGTTCTGCTGAGTCGGCAGAAGCTCGTTGAGCAGCCGGTTACCGGCCGCAGTCATCGTAAGCCGCACCTTTCGCTTGTCGTCAGGATTAGCCTTCTTGTCGATCAGGCCTAGCTTTTTCAGCTTGTTGGTCTCGACGGTAACGAACGCTCCGCTCAGATGCAGATGCTCGGCGAGTTGGTTGACCGTCACTTCGTCACGCATCGATAGATGTGCGATCGAGCGTGCCAAGGAATATTGCACTCCTGTCAATCCGGCGATGCTGCCAAAGCCATCCCGTATTGACAGCAAGCGGGCGGCGAACGGCAGCAACCTATTCAAGAGGCGCCGAAACTCGGCGTCCGATCCGTCGACGAGGCAAGCCGGGTGTGTAACGGTGAGTACTTTGTTTTCTTTAGTAGCTGGCATCGAACATTGCTCCATTTAGCTTGCTTACAAAGCTTTTATTCAAATTCTAGCAGACAAGCCTCTGCCTGCAAGCGCCTATGCAAAGTTGATTAGGATTTTCACTAGTTCCCTGAACTTTAAGCAGGGCGCGGTGATCACTATGGACACGATTTGCAAGGTCAGGCGCATGAAATCGCGCGACTAACTCTGCTCAGGGAGATCGCGAAGCGCACCGGCTTGGCGCTTCTGCAGAAAAGGTCGAGAAGGTCGACCGCATCCCGAGGACGCGGGCAATGACGAACACGCGCTACTCAACTGGACAGCCCGCGAAAAGCTGGAACAGCGCGATAGACAGACCAATAAGGTATCCGGCTGCTAGGTTGGCCAGTAGCGTTCCCAAAGGTAATGCACTCATCCCAGGTCAGGACCCACGCCTAGGCCTGCCCGATCGATGCGTCGACCTTTTCAAGCACGTTGCGCAGGCGCGGAGCAGCGAAGTCAAGAAAGCGGCGCATCTTCAGCGGCATTTGTCCGCGCGAGGCATGGACGAGGTTCACAGGCACCGGGTCCGGCTCAAACGCATCAAGAATGATGCGCAGCGCGTCCGCCTCGACAGCTTCGGCGACCTGATAGTGCAGTAGCCGCGTTGCTCCGACACTCCGGATCGCGGCTTGTGCGGCCGCTTCCGTCGTTGTCACGGACAACCGCGACACAACGGGAACCTCAAAGGTAACTGCCGATCGCGGCGCTTTAAAGCGCCAATCGGGAGAAGGCAATGGCGTATGGACGGTGACACACGGCAATTTCAGCAAATCGTCCGGCGTTCGAGGCACGCCGCGGCCGTCCATGAGCGCAGGGCTTGCGCATACCACCGTCCGCATAAGGCCTACCTGTGTCGCCACCATCGAGCTATCGGGGAGGTTTCCGATCCGCACGGCCATGTCAATGTGGGCGTCGATCAGATCGATGTTGCGATCAACCAGCATCAGGCGAACGTTGATTTCGGGAAACAGGGCAAGGAAGTCCACCACCACGGGCAGTACGTGTAGCCGGCCGAATTGAATCGGGGCGGTAATGACCAATTCGCCCTTCGGCGTAATGAATTCGCCAGCGGCCTCCCGTTCGGCATCCTCGACTTGTTCGAGAATGCGTCGCGCAGCGGCTACATAGGCAATGCCGGCATCGGTCAACGTGAGCTTGCGGGTTGTGCGGATGAGCAGTCGCGTGCCCAGGAGCGTTTCGAGGTCCGTGATTTTCCGACTCAATGTTGCCAAGGGCACCTTCAAAACACGTCCCGCTGCCGAGAGGCTTCGAGTCTCAGTGACCGTCACCAGCATTGACATGGCCTCAAAACGGTCCATCCACTCTCCCATTTTCCGGTGAAATGATTCCCAAGATTACAGGATTATTTGCGAAACTGAAAAGCGGCATGATGTTTTCCAAGCCGACCGTCCCGGTTCGCACACCCAAAGGAAAATCCACCATGTCCCGAATCTCGATCCCGGCCCTTGGGGCCGCCCCGGAAGCCTCAAAGGCCACGCTCGACGCCGTTCACAAGCAGCTCGGCGTCGTGCCGAACCTGTTTCGCCTAATTGGTAGCAGCCCCGCTGCACTCGCTGGCTTTACTGGTTTGCAGGGCGCGCTCTCGAAGACCTTCGACGTAAAGACCCGCGAACGGATCGCCCTGGCAGTCGCCCAGGTCAATGGATGCGACTACTGCCTGTCGGCTCACACTTATCTTGGCCTCAATCTGGCGAAGATCAGTCCGGAAGAAATCGCGCTGAACCGCAAGGGAGAGTCTGGCGACGCCAAGGCGAATGCGGCCGTCCAGTTCGCGGCCAAGGTGGCAAAGGAGCGCGGCCACGTCAGCGACGCCGACATCAAGGCGGTCCGCGATGCTGGTTTCACCGACGCCCAGGTTGTGGAGCTCGTCGCGCTGGTTGCGGAAAACAGTTTCACCAATTACCTGAACGAAGTCGCCAGGACGGAAATCGATTTTCCCGTTGTGCGAGCCGCAGAAACTGCGTGACGCCAATAGGGTCGAGGTCTGTGCAGTCCCTCGGCCCGTTTCCCTTCCAACAGCGGGGGTCTAGTCATGTCCTATGGCTTTCTTGATATCGCCGTGACGCCCGGCGTCCAGGCCGTGCAGGCCAAGATGGGAGCCGAGCACATCTGGCGCGACTTCAATGGGCACCGCGACTTTAACCGGTTCACCGAGGACGAAGCTGCCTTCATCGCTCGGCGCGACAGCTTCTACATGGCGACGGTTTCGGAGACGGGCTGGCCCTATGTTCAGCACAGGGGAGGGCCGCACGGGTTCCTCAAGATGGTCGACGATCGCACGCTTGCTTTCGCCGACTATCGCGGCAACCGCCAATACATTAGCACCGGCAACCTCGCGGCCAATGACCGGGTGTGTCTGTTCCTAATGGACTACGCTCACCGCGCGCGACTCAAGATATACGCGCATGTAGAAACCCTCGCGCTCGATGACGACCCCGTACTGACCGAACTCGTCACTGTGCCCAACTACCCGGCGAAGCTCGAACGCGTGTTGCGGCTTCGTCTGGAGGCGTTCGACTGGAATTGCCCGCAGCACATCACGTCGCGCTTCACCGAGCAGGAAGTCTCCGAGGCGGTTCGTCCGCTTCGCGATCGTCTGGCTCAACTCGAAACCGAAAACGCCGAGCTACGCACTCGCCTTGCCAACCCGGGAGATTACCGATGAGCACCCCGCGTCCCCAACGACCGACCGTTCAAGCAACACTTTTTCGGCTACATGCGCGTCGAGAATGGCCAAATCAAAGTGCTTCGTGAAGCGCTGAACATTGTGGCGACGGCACGCGCGTTCTTCCCGAACGGTCTCACTGACCTTGACCCCGTGTCTGCCAATAAAGCACAAGCCTGATCCCTGTCTTTCCAGGCTTGATCTGGATCCGCGCTTTCCGTGTACTGCAAGACGTAGTCGTCGCTTCGACGGAACAATTTGGCTATGGGCTTTCCCTTGACCTGGACATCGAGCCTCATCAGGTTTCCCCTTGCCGACGTTGTTCGGCAAGCACATCGTCGAGGGTTCGCGTATGCCCGCGTTTGACAGCGCGAAGGTCATACCCTGCTGCCTCGAAAAGCCGAACGAGCGCGGAAACACTCATATCTGAGCGAGCGAGCGTCTCCATGCGAGCGACAGTTGTTCGAGAGACCCCTGCTCGCGCTGCGGCATTGCCTTGAGAAAGGCCTGCTTCTCGACGAGCGTCTCGAAGCATTTCACTGACGTCTGCCAGGGTTGTCATTTGTATCCTCCGGGCATCAAAAATCGATGGTTACCTCGATATCGTAGCCCTGGGGATACATCGACACCAATCGGAAATGTAGCCGAGGGGCTACAAATTAAGGAAATATGAGAAAAGTGTAGCCTTTGGGCTACCGCTAGCAACGGCGCTTCTTCAACGCCGCCGCGACGAAGCTCCGCGCACAAGAGAAAGGCCGCAACGAACGTTGCGATCGTTCGCCTTCAAACGCAACGCTCAGCCGGTGTCTCCGCCAGCGACCGGGAGCACCGTGCCCGTGATATAGCCCGCCTCATCCGACGCGAGAAATAGAATAGGGGCGACCTGTTCTTCGAGGCTTCCGTAGCGTTTCAAGAAGGTCGATTCAGTGACCTGCGTCACGGCTTCCGCCATCCATGCTCGTTCCTGTTCGCTGTCGCCGGAGGCGTTGCGCGGAACGCGTCGTGGAGGCGCATTTGTCCCGCCCGGTGCGGTGGCGACCACCCGGATGTTGCTCTCGGCGTATTCCATCGCCAGTGACAGCGTCAACGCGTTCACGCCGCCTTTGGCCGCCGAATAGGGGACACGACGAATACCCCGAGTAGCGTTCGAGGAGACGTTGACGATGGTGCCGCCACCGCGCTTAAGCAGGTATGGCAGAACTGCATGGCATGCATAGAGCGTAGGCATGAGCGAACGGCGGATTTCCGCATCGATCTGAGCGGGCTCGAATTCGGCGAACGGACGCATGCGTATCGCGCCGCCGACGCCGTTGATCAAAATGTCAACGCCGCCAAACTGCTGCACGGCAAATGCCATTGCCGATGCCGCGCCTTCGTATGTCTCCAGGTCGGCCACGAATCCCGCCGTGTTCGCTCCGCTCGCCTCTGCTGCGACTTCCGAGACGAAGTCGGCGCGGTCGACGAACAGTACCTCTGCACCTTCGGCGGCTGCGCCGAGCGCCACACCACGTCCGATCCCCTGCGCCGCGCCAGTCACCACCATAACCTTGCCCGCGAATCGTTGCGATCTCATGCGGTCACCAGTGTGGCATTGGGGGTGAATTTCTCGTAGTGGAAGCTGTTGGGCTTCACGCCGTTGTCGTCGAAATGCTTGCGCACCGCATCGACCATCGGCGGCGGTCCGCACAGGTACACATCGACATTGCCGTCATTCAGCATCTCGATCGGCATGTGCTGCGTCACCCATCCTTTGCGAGGGTGATTCGAATCTGTATCTGCCACGACGGTGCTGTACGTGAAGCTCACCAGCTTTTCCGAGTACGCATCGATTGCATCGACAAGCACCAGGTCGAGGTCTCGAGTCACCCCGTATATCAGATGGACGCTTTGCTTTGAGTTGGTACGGGCAAGCACCTCCAGCATGGACAGGAACGGCGCCAGGCCTGTGCCACCCGCGAGAAATAGGAGCGGCCGGTCTGCAGTACGCAGATAGAAACTCCCAAGAGGTCCTGTTAGCGTCACCTTGTCGCCGGACTGTGAGGCGCCAAGCCAGGTGCTCATCACGCCGCCGGGAATCTTCTTGATAAGGAAGCTGATTTTCGATTCTCCCGGGGCCGATGAGAACGAATACGAACGATGTTGCCCGCTGCCGGGGACGTCGATGTTGACGTATTGACCCGGGAGAAACACCGGCGCGGACGAGTCCACCCCCAGCTCGAGCATGACGGCCGCATCGTTGTGCGGCTCGACTTTCGTTACCGTGGCCGCGAACTTGATTTGCTCGGTCTTGCAAACTGCCGACGAGGCTGGAACGGCAATCACGCAATCGCTTTGCGGCACCATCTGGCAGGTCAGTACGAGGCCGATATCCTTTTCATCCTCGCTCAGCGCATCCTCGATATAGTCGTCGCCCAAATCGTAGCGACCGCTTTCGGCGCGGCACTTGCACGTGCCGCATACGCCGTCGGAACAATCCATCGGCAGGTTGATTTTGGCGCGAAAGGCCGCATCGAGCACCTTCTCGCCTGCCTTGCATTCAACGAAGCGGGTCACACCGTCCTCGAAGTTCAACGCAATGTTGTAGCTGGACATACTGCCTCCTTCAATTCAGTCTCTTTCCCGCTGCAGGACATCAGACGTGGTACACGTCGAGCACCTGACGGATGTAGTCGTCCTTCAGCAAAATCTTCTTGTGCGAAATCAGCAGGGCATCGTCGACCTTTCGCAAGGTGACGAAAATCGTGCCGAAGAACTGGTCGGTAATCTTGTAGCGGTGATTGAGGGTGTTGAAGTTGTAGCGAACGTCCACTTCGTTATCGCGTTCGGCTAACACTTCGACATTGGTGACGTTATGGCTGGTACGCGGCTCAGGCATCGACGCGCCGCTGCGTTCGGTTTTGATACGGAACACACGATCTTCCAGGCCACCGCGGTCCGGGTAATACATCAAGGAAATTTGACTCTCGTGGTCATCAGTAGGCCTGTCGTCGTCATCCCACGCCGGCATCCAGTACGTGACATCGGCGGTGTAGCAGGCGAGCCACTCATCCCACTCCCGGTCATCGAGCAGCCGGGCTTCGCGGTACAGCATGGCGCAAATCTTCTGATAATCGAAGCTCATGCGAGCGCCTCGTCTTGTTCTCTTTTAAGAGCGTCTTGCATCACATTTACCCAATAGGAATGCTGGACCACGAAGAGGCCTTCGTCTTCACTACGCTCACCTGAGATGAGCGGATTCAAGCCCATGGTCTTTGCGTTCGAGTCGGGACCGTCGACCCACAACGGCGCGCCACGCGAGAGGTCGTTCCACTTCGCACTGATACCGGCGTAACCCGCCTGACAAGCGCGGAACTCTTCGAGGTCGTCACTAGTTCCCATCCCCGTGACGTTAAAGAAATCCTCGTACTGGCGGATACGCGTAGCGCGGTCGGTTGCGCTCTCGCCCTTCGGGGCAAAGCAGAAAATGCTGACTTCGGTTTTATCCACGCCGATAGGGCGGATGACGCGAATCTGCGTACTGAACTGGTCCATCAGGAATACGTTCGGATAAAGGCACAGGTTTCGAGTCTGGTTGACGATGAACTTCGCCCTTTCTTCGCCAACGCGCGCGGCGATTTCCTCGCGATGTTGATAGACAGGTCGCACCTCGGGGTTCATCGTGTTGGTCCACAGCAGGATGTGGCCATGCTCGAAGCCGTATACGCCGGCGACCGATTTGCTCCAGCCATTTGCGTCGACCGCCTTCGTGCCCTCAACCCTGCGACGACCCATCGTCGCCGCATAGTTCCAGTGCACCGTGCTGACGTGATAGCCATCGCAACCGTTCTCCATCTGCATCTTCCAGTTGCCGTCGTAGATATACGAGGAACTGCCGCGTAGCACTTCCAACCCCTCCGGAGTCTGGTCGACGATCTGGTCGATGATGACCTTGGTCTCGCCAAGATAGTCCTCGAGCGGCATCACATCCGGGTTGAGGCTCCCGAACAGAAAGCCGCGATAGTTCTCGAAGCGCGCAACCTTTTTCAGATCGTGCGAGCCGTGAGTATTGAATTGCACGGGGTACTCGGTGGTCTTCTCGTCCTTTACCTTGAGTAGCTTGCCGGTGTTCGAGAAAGACCAGCCATGAAACGGGCAGGTGAAGCTGCCCTTGTTGCCATGCTTGCGTCGACACAGCATCGCGCCTTTGTGTGCACAGGCGTTAATCACGGCGTGAAGTTCGCCGTTCTTGTCGCGCGTAATCACCACAGGCTGCCGGCCCATCCAGGCGGTGTAATAGTCGTTGTTGTTGGAAACCTGGCTCTCGTGTGCCAGATACACCCAGTTGTTCTCGAAGATGTGCTTCATCTCGAGTTCGAATAAATCGACGTTGGTGAAGATGTCGCGACGGCAACGGAAAACACCGCTGTCCTTATCGTCCTGAACGGCAGTGTGCAGCAGCTCGCCCAGTTGTGCGGATTTGTCGATAGTGGTGTTCATGTCTACTCCTGACTCTCTTTGTTTTTCTGTGGGTTTACCCTTCTTCCGACACGGTCCCCGCATATTCTGGAGGTATAGATGGGTGTTGCAGGAGGGGTTGAAGTCAGGATAATGGGCAGTCTGAGGCCCAGTCCAACACCGATTTAGTATTGGGCTATATCTGTGAGGTATAGGTATGGAGATGCGGCATCTCAGATATTTTGTGGCGGTCGCCGAGGAGCTTAGCTTCACGCGAGCAGCTCAGCGCCTGCACATCGCTCAACCGCCTCTGAGCCGTCAAATTCAGCAACTCGAGCAACTTCTCGGGGTACAGCTTTTCGAGCGCAACTCACGCCAGTTGAAGCTGACCGAGACGGGTAAGTTCTTCTATTCCCATGCCGTGCAGTTGCTCGCTCAGACAGCCGACCTCGAATCCATGACGAGGCGCGTGGGAAATATTGAGCGCAGTCTCGCCGTGGGTTATGTGGGTTCGACGTTGTACGGGATGCTGCCAAAAATCATTCGGCGGTTTCGCGACGAGAACACAACCGTCGAGCTCAGCCTTCACGAGATGTCCACCATGGACCAGATAAGGGCACTCAAGGATGGTCACATCGATGTGGGTTTTGGCCGCATCCGACATGAAGACGCGAACATCCGCAGGGTGATTCTTCGTGAGGAGAAGATGATTGTCGCCTGTCCCGTGGGCCACCCGCTCTCGCTTCTCAAACCCGTCTTGGCACTGCGCGACCTTGTCGGCGAAACGCTGATCATCTTCCCGAAGACACCGCGCCCCAGTTACGCAGACCAGGTTCTCGCAGCCTTCCACGATCGTGCTCTCAAGCCCCGCCAGATTTATGAAGTGCGCGAGTTGCAGATTGCTTTAGGTCTTGTCGCCGCGGGCGAAGGGATCTCGGTCGTCCCGAGCAGCGTGCATGGTCTCAAGAGAGGGGATGTGAGCTACAAGGAGCTGGACGACCCAACGCTGGTGTCGCCCATCATCATGAGCATGCGCGCACTTGACGAGTCGCGAGATATTCGAGAACTGCTCGAACTCATCTATAGGTTGTACGAGGAGGAGCGAATACCGTATGTGCCGCGCGCCGACCTGGGACGTTGATGGGGGAAAGGGGACGCGGGCTTCACTGGTCGCGAATTTCAGTCGCAGCCTTTCCCGTCCAGCGTTTCAGCGCTCGACGAAAGTTCGCCGTATCGCTAAAGCCCAGCAACATCGCCACGTCCTCGGTAGTCATCTTCGTGGTCTTCAGGTATTCGGTCGCTAGCGAGCAGCGCACATCGTCGAGAATGGCGAGGAACGACGTTCCTTCCGCTTCGAGGCGCCGCCTGAGCGTTCGGCTCGTCATCTTCAACGCTGCCGAGACGGTCTCCATGTCCGGGAATTCACCGGGTTTTCCCATCAAGACCTGATACACCTCACCGGATGCACCGACGGAAGTCTTCGCTTGCCCAATCAACCGGTCACAGGTTTCCTGCAATAGCGCTGCAGAGTGTGTATGCGCCAGTTGAGGTTTCTGTTCGAGGATTGCGCTGTCATAGATGAGCTCGCATTGTTCTGCCCCGAACTCGCACGGACAGCCAAGATACTCAGAATAGATATTGGCATGAACCGGCTGCGGGTAAGAGAAGCGCGCCAACAGCGGGGGACAGCTATGTCCTGCGACGTCCTGTAGATGAGTGACGTGCTGCGTATATTGCTGTTCGAGCAAGAAGCGCTGAACCTCACGCGATGGGTTCGACGCAAAGGCGTTTGGAAATGTCCAGACGGCCCGATCAGGATATTCCGTCCATTCAATGATGAGCGTCGGCGTCGCTAGTCGATGGTATTTCACACCGAGACGGAAATAGTCGCGTAGTGAAAGGCATGACATCAGGGCATACCCGTACATGCCGTACGCGGCGAGATGCAACCGCGATCCAGTCTTAAAAGGTGTCGCGGGATTACTCGAAAGCTCAATCGCATTCCGGCACACGGCAGCGTACTGGCGGACGGATGTCAGCACTGACGCATCGTAAATCTGGCCAGGCTCAATCCCACTTCCCTTCAGGCTTTTCTCCGGTGCGATGCCTTGCTCCGCGAGGACTTCCACCAACGCTGCGATCTTGTAGGGCGCATAGATGTGCTCGTTGAGCAGCGGATATTTCGACGACATCGCACCTCCGCAGCATGTCCGTAAGGGACATTCTCATGTCCGAAAATAACCTTATAAAGCCCAGCGTATCCCACTACTATCCACAGCACAAGAGCACGTCCGTACGGCGGTCGGGCGTCTCGACAATATTCGGAGACAGGATTCAGCGATGAGCAACACAACCCGAAGGGTCATCATTTCGTGCGCAGTCACAGGGTCGGCTCACGTGCCGTCGATGTCGGAGTACCTCCCGATAACACCTGCGGAAATCAAGACGCAAGCGCTTGAAGCTGCCGAAGCCGGGGCCGCCATTCTTCACTTGCATGCGCGCAACCCTGAGGATGGCCGACCCACTCCGTCGCCAGATGTTTTCCGCCAATTCGTTCCGGCCATTGCACAAGAAACCGATGCGATCATCAACATCTCGACGGGTGGCAGCACACGGATGACGCTCGACGAACGTCTTGCCTATGCCCGTGTTGCAAAGCCGGAGATGTGCTCGCTGAACATGGGCTCCATGAACTTCTCCCTGCACCCCCTCGCGGAGAAGATGCAGTCGTGGCGCTTCGATTGGGAAAAGGATTATCTGGAAGGCATGGAAGACATGATCTTCCGGAACACCTTCCGCGATATCAAAAACATCCTGACCGAATTCCGTGACTACGGGACGCGTTTCGAATTCGAGTGCTACGACCTCGGCCACCTGTACAGCCTCGCTCACTTCATCGACAAGGGGCTTATCAAGCCCCCTTTCTTTATCCAGTCGGTGTTCGGGATTCTCGGTGGAATCGGCGCGGACCCAGAGAACGTTTCTGTCATGCGCTCGACGGCTGACCGCTTGTTCGGGCGTGAGAACTACCACTTTTCGATTCTTGCGGCGGGTCGTCACCAAATGCCCTTGGTGACGATGGGCGCAATTTTTGGCGGCAACGTACGCGTCGGCCTTGAAGACAGCGTCTATCTGTCCAAGGGTGTGAAAGCCAAGAGCAATGCCGAGCAGGTCCGCAAGATTCGACGAATTCTCGAGGAGCTCTCCTATGAGATTGCAACACCCGCAGATGCGAGAGAAATGCTTGGATTGAAGGGACGCGCCAACGTCTCACTATAGGGACGACACTCAGGCGTGACGCCGTTTATATATTGACCTGTTCCTGCGACAAGGCACGACGAGGACATCTCTCGTGCCACTCATAAAAAAAATCGCCGGTACGTAAGGAGACAACATGACTACCATCACTGCAGACCGTAGTTTGGGAGAGGCACATCGGCTTGCGACTCGCAAGGCGATGCTAAGGCTCATTCCGCTTATGGTTGCCATCTACTTTTTGTCGTTCATCGACCGTACCAACGTCGCACTGGCCAAGCTCCACCTGGCGGCCGACCTGGGCATCAGTGCAGCCGCATACGGTCTTGGCGCAGGCATATTCTTTATCGGCTACGCACTGCTCGAAGTACCCAGTAATCTGGCCGCTCATCGATTCGGGCCCCGTCGCTGGATAGCGAGAATTGCCGTGACGTGGGGCGTGTTGTCCACGACGATGATGTTCGTGCAGGGGGTATGGTCTTTCTACGCGATTCGAGTCCTTCTCGGCGTCGCTGAAGCAGGTCTCTTCCCGGCGTTGATGTATATGGTCACCCTCTGGTTTGCGCCTAAAGACCGCGCCATTGTGGTGGGCTGGATTTATACGGCACCGGCTGTCGCGCTCAGCATTGGGACCCCCCTCGGTGCAGCCCTGATGCAGCTCGGTGGCCTGGGTGGCTTGCGCGGCTGGCAATGGATGTTCCTGCTAGAAGGTATACCGACTATCCTGTTCGGAATCGTGTTGTACTTTGTGCTTCCTGACCGGCCGACCAATGCAAAGTGGCTGTCCCAGGAGGAGGCCCAGACGCTCGAAAAGCACGCGGTCATCGATCCACGCGGCCATACGGAGCTCTTTTCCCCCGACTGGATTGCTGCGGTCAAGCGGCCGACCACGATTCTTATCAGCCTGATTTACTTCCTGAATCAGGTCGCTTTCGTCGGGCTCTATTTTTTCACACCCTCTATCGTTGCCCAGATGCACGTGAAGTCGCCCCTGCTCGTCGGCGTACTGTCGAGCAGCGTTGGCATCGGCTTCCTCCTAGGCGTCCTAATACTGCCACGCATTCATCGGCGCATAACAAGCGACTGTACATTCCTTGGAATCTTGACTGCGGGTTTGGTGGTCTGTGCCTTTGCCTTCATTGGGTCGAGCAGTCAGCATGTGCAACTCGTCTTGCTCGCTGTGACCGGGTTCTTCGCCGGCGGCGTACTGCCGTCGTATTGGGCCGTCGCCATGAAGCGCCTCCAAGGGATTCAAGCTGCCGCCGGGCTGGCCTTCATCAACACAGTGGGCCTCTTGGGCGGCTTTGTTGGACCGTATCTGTTTGGCCTAGCTGAAACAGTGACAGGCCGGAGCGACTCGGGCTTCAACGTGGTCGTGGTGGCTTCTGTCATTGGCTTGTGCCTGGTGCCGCTTCTGGCTAAGGCCATTCGATCTGCCGACCGCCCTGTAGCGACGGGGAGCTCCGTCCTTCATACGTGAACCTGAGCGCGTCGGCGAGTGGCGTCGATGCGCTCAATACACATTCAATAATCATCAAGGTGTAAGGGTAATGAGACTAGACGGTAAAGTGGCAATCATCACGGGAGCTGGCCAAGGAATTGGTGCTGCGACGGCGCTCAAGTTTGCACGCGAAGGCGCTTTGGTTGCCGTCTGTGACCTGAATGCCGAGGCAGTGACCTCCGTCGTTGATGCTTGCCGCGAGGCGGGAAGCGCCGCCGTCGGTTTCGTTATCGATGTCGCGAATCGTGACGCGGTGACGGACATGGTCGCCAGTGTGCTGAAGCAGTTTCAGCGCATCGACATTCTCGTGAACAACGCGGGCATCACCCGTGATGCCCGGCTTCAGAAAATGACGCTGCAACAATTCGACGACGTCATCGACGTGAATCTCCGCGGTGTTTTTCACGCGGCCCAGGCCGTCGTGGATTGCATGATCAATCAAGAGTCCGGTGTCATTCTCAACGCGAGTTCGGTGGTTGGAATCTACGGCAACTATGGTCAGACGAACTATGCTGCGGCGAAGTTCGGCGTTATCGGATTTACGAAGACCTGGAGCCGCGAACTGGGTCCGAAAGGGATTCGAGTGAATGCGATTGCCCCCGGCTTCATCGACACGCCGATCCTGTCGACGGTACCGGAGGAAGTACTCGAAAAGATGCGGAGCCAGGTCCCGCTGCGTCGCCTCGGTAAGCCGGAAGAAATCGCAAACATCTATGCGTTCCTGGCGAGCGATGAAGCGAGCTACATCAATGGCGCGGTCATCGAGGCGTCGGGAGGGATGACGCTCTAGCGTCATCGGAACGATGGCCCGACGCCGGGAGTGCCGTTGCATCGTGCCACCCGCGTCGCGCAGCTCCCCGTTCTTTGAATTCCTCGTCGCGCGTCTACCGATGATTCACGGATGAGCCGGCCGACAGAACTTTTTTATTTGACTAGCCTTTATGGTGTGATGCATGAGAACGATTGAGCTGCTCAAACCCAGACCAGGACTGCGTGTACTGATTTCTGGTGCCGGTGCGGGAATTGGTGCCGCAATGGCCGAGGCCTTTCTGGAGGCTGGAGCGAATGTCTACGTGTGCGATGTCGTTCCCTCGGCACTTGAAAAGTTGCGCGAGCAGAACCCAACGCTTCATACGGGCGTGGCGGACGTGGCTGTTCGCGAGCAAGTTGATCGAGTGGTCGATGACGCGCGTGCCAAGCTCGGCGGCATCGATGTTCTCATCAACAATGCAGGTATTGCGGGGCCTACAGGCGAGGTCGAGAACATCGCCCCTGAAGAGTGGGAGCGCACGATGTCGACGAACCTGAACAGCCAATACTACTTTCTACGCAAGGCTGTTCCGATTCTCAAAGAGACATCGGATTGCGCCACCATCATCGCGATATCTTCGGTCGCGGGACGACTTGGCTACGCGTTCCGTACCCCGTACTCTTCGACCAAATGGGCGATCGTCGGGCTGGTCAAGTCGCTCGCCATCGAGCTTGGACCGAGCAACATCCGCGTGAATGCGATATTGCCCGGGGTCGTGGAGGGTGAGCGAATGGACCGGGTTATCGCCGCGCGCGCGGAATCGACTGGCGTGTCGTTTGAGACCATGCGCGAGGAGTACTTGCGCAAGATTTCCTTGCGTCGCATGGTGACGGTTGATGACATAGCCGCCACGGCCCTGTTCCTTGCCTCACCGGCAGGGCAAAACATTTCCGGGCAGGCCATCAGTGTTGATGGAAACGTTGAGTACCTTTAGGCCTAACCGAGTGCCTCGGGGACTTCTCCCTCCTTAGTTTCCGACGCAACTCGGGTATGGCGCTTGTTCTCCGGGCACGATCGAGCACAGCTTCAAAGGCATGAGGGCTTTCATTCGTCCGGCCCACATGTTCACGTCGATGTCCAGTGGGGCTGGCGTTGCATTGCCTCGCTGAGACCATTGCAAAGTATAAAAATCCTTCTCGCCTTTGACCACGGCAATCACAGCTGTCTCGCTATGTCCGGCACTCGCCGCTGCATTGCCGCAACTGACAACCATGATGAAGGTGTCCAGGGCGTTCAGCTGGCCCTCGTAGATTCCCTTCGCGACGAAGGATGTCGGACAGGCGCGTTGAAACCCGCCCGCGATGCCGCTTGCGAATGCTTTTGGAGTAGCGTCGGGATGCTTTGTACTGACATCTCGTGCCCCAGTCACCGTCAGCATCTGTGTCCAGTTCGAAACGCTCTCGCCTGGCAAAACCCACTCTTGGATATAGCTGTCGCCATGCGTGTCTTCAAATACCGAGACGAAGTGGGTCGGGGTATGGAAGTAGACGAGCTGACTAAAAATCGGTGCGATTGCGCCAACTGAATGTCCGGCGATATCTGTCAATGAATTCCTGGTCTGCGCCAATGCGCCGATAGAAAGCGAAAACGCAACGAGTGAACTTGCAAGTGCGAGCACGGATCGTGAAAGGCGCATGTATCCCTCTTTGTTGATGACCGCGAACATGGCAGACAAAAATCGCTTGAACGATCCAGCGTCAAAGGCGAGCATCGCGACTTTGATAAAGAACATACGGAACGAGAAGCTCGAAGCACTCGATCGCGGCATGGATTGGTGAACAAGACGATCCGATGAATCAGTGGAACAAATCGAATCCAGTTAAGCC
This sequence comes from Burkholderiales bacterium, assembly GCA_026225235.1. GTDB lineage: Bacteria > Pseudomonadota > Gammaproteobacteria > Burkholderiales > Burkholderiaceae > Pararobbsia. The sequence goes on along the minus strand of JAMFSK010000047.1, from coordinate 2,528 downwards.
GAATTCTGTTGGCTCTAGCCTTGCGGGTTCAGGTGCGCCTACGGCAACATTGGCCCGCAGGAACTTATTGAACGCGCGCTGGCAAAGCACAGGCTATCGCACCCCCTAAGAAGAAACCAGTTCCGGCACCTGACTCTCGCGCGAAGCCGATTTTCGCCGCCCGCTTTCAAGGCAGAGGTGACGCCCATGAGCCCGCGGAAATGCCGAAAAAGGCCGCACTCGGACGAATGGCGACAGCCTCCTGTCGACCCGAAGCGGTCCCAGGCCGATCAAATATCAATATCCGATATACGCGACAAACCGGGCATCCTTCTTTCGGGAGGCGGAACGGAGACACATATCCTATGGGGCCGCAAAAGGCATTGCCGGCAATGCTGAAGAACCTGGTGACACACATAGCTGAGCGCTTTGCCTGGCTTGCATCGAAAAATTGCATATGTCGGCGTCCGTGTACCCCAGACGGACGTGATTCTCCCAAATCCACTCGACGACCTTTGCGCCGTTGAGCGGTTCAGACGTCTGTCCGCAAGCCAGCGCAACTTCTCTTGTGCGCGGTACGACATGGAAGTGGAGCGCATTGACCGATTCACCAAAGCGCAGCGTGTAGACGCGCTCGGCACCTAGCAACCGGATGAGCAACTCCTCAGCAATTTGAAAAATTGTGATCAGATTTGCTCGCTCTTCCGGAGGGATTTCCGCAAAGCGTACTACGTCCATCGCGGTGTCTACGATGAGATAGCCCGGCAGTCGATATGCACCAGCCTGACTCAACCGATACATACCTAGTCGACAGATCTCAAACTTATCCATGGTGGTTACCTTTCGTACAAGCAGCTCATCGGTAGATACTGGCTCCGGGCCAGCTTCGAAGAGCGTTTTTGCGGTGCAAAGCACCCGGTCCCCAAAACGGTCCCTTTGGAAAAGTACCCGACCACCTTGGATTCTGACCCAACTAGGATCGGCCTTCTCATCCGTCGGGTGTATGAATAAGTCAAGAAAAACGCCATTCCAACGCTTCGCCACCCGCTCTGTGCTGTCCGTGTCGCGGAAAGCTATCACATCGATGTCGCTAGTCTCTTCCCAGTCGTTGCGAGAACGGGAACCAGCATTCTCAATGCCAGCTTTAATCAGCGAGATTTTCGAGGGATCGTACGACGCCCGGAATCTCCGTCGTTGGAAGTCTTCGTTCCAGCCGAAGCTCTGATCGATGTGATCGAAGAGCGAAGTCCTGTAAAGATCGAATAGATCTTCGATCTTTACGGTGTCTTGTTCAAAAGGAACGAGCTTGGCTCTGCCCGTCGAAGTTTGGGACATGCTGTGGAAAACGGTATCCGTGAATTCGCACTGTACACCCGCCTAGTTACCTCCGGTCCGACGATGAGCGGCTCAGCTCAGACCCACTATAGATGGTCACTCGAGGTTGCTCGGAAGCGGACGTTTCTCGACCCTCCACGCTCGCTGTTGGCTGCGTCAAGTTGAGCCATAGACCGTACGTGAGTGTGTACACCGCCTTTCTCGCAACGGATTTCTCTTCCCTGTCACACGAGGGGAATGTAGATATCGGTTTGCCATTGGTCCTGCGGCGTTTCCGGAAAGACGCTCAGGTAATGAAAGAACAGTGGATGGTCCCGAAGTTCTTCCCCGCTTCCGGGAAGCCAGTCACGATAGATCGGATAGACTGTCTCGCCGATGTGGTCGGGCGATCCGGTATGCCGAACCACTGCGCATCGACCGCCCGGAATGACGAGTTCGCGGATACCGTAGGTGTTCGACGCCACCGGTTCGTCAATTTCTCCGCAGATGTCGAAACGAAATGCATCTGCCGGTGTCGTGTCCGGGTTATTGCGCGGGATACCAAAAGTTTTGCTCGACGCAATCGGAGACTGCCCACTCTGTTTCCGCCACTCAATGAACTTCCGCACGCTCTCGCTGACGAGCCCAGGTGATCCGCAGTGCTCAAATACGGCGACGCGAGTTTCAGAAAAATCGGAAATTTGTACTTGCATAGTGAGTTTCCTCAAAAGATAAGGGACGACAAAAGTCGCGCTCCAGATCTGCCAATTCGGCTGCTGTCGAAATGAACTCGGTGCCATACCAAACGCACGCTTGAACGCCCGACTGAAGGCTTCGGGGCTGTCGAAGCCCGCGTCGAACGCGGCATCGAGCACCGAACAGAACCCACGTGAAGCAAGGCGGTGTGCAGCCTTGCGCAAGCGCATTAGCTGCACGAAGCGTGCGACTGGCATTCCGACATACGCGGCAAACTGTCGATGAAAATGGAACTTCGAGAAGTTCGCGATGCCACTTAGTGCTTCGACCGACAGGTCGCCCTCGATGTTCATCTCGATGTACGCGAGTACGGCATCGAAGCGTTTCGTGTAACTGCGAGTGGCATCAACGTGAGTTTGCATGGTCTAGATTTGGATCGTGCGACTTGCGTTATGGTCGCTCATAGCCGCAACATCGCGCCTAGCCGCTCTTGCTTAATCTCAACGACCCGCCCGAAACGGGCCAACTCCATATCCGCT
>JAMFSK010000046.1 GCA_026225235.1 Burkholderiales bacterium | reverse complement strand
GCCCAGCCGTACCTTGACCGTAGCCGAGAGGCCCGGCCGCAGGATGTGCTTCGTATCCTGAGCGGCATCGAGCCGGATCCGGACGGGCACCCGCTGAACGATCTTCGTAAAGTTGCCCGTTGCATTTTCAGGTGGCAGCACGCTAAAGGTGGCGCCCGTTGCGGGTGCGAGACTCTCGACCACGCCCTTGAGCGGAGGCCCGTCCGCTGCGTCGAGCGACACCTCGGCCGCGTCGCCGATATGCATCTTGCGGAGCTGGTCTTCCTTGAAATTTGCGTCGATCCAGAGGCCGTGCGCGGGAATGATCGTCAGCAGCGAGACTCCCGTGTTCGCGAGCATGCCGAGGCGCGCCGTACGGTTGCCGATATAGCCGTCGATCGGCGCGCGGATCGTCGTGTACTCGACGTTCAGCGCCGCGAACTGCTGCTCGGCCTCCGCCTTGGCGACGCCCGCCTGCGCATCGGCAATCTGCGCCTCGAGCACGCCGAGCTGACGCTTCGCCGCAAGCTCGCCCGCATTGCTCTGATCGACCGCCGCACGCGCTTTGTTGAGATCCGCGTCCGCGCGTTCAACGACCTGATTGGACACCGCCTCGTCTTTCACGAGTGCCTGATACCGGCTCTGATCTGCCGCCGTACGCGTGAGTTCGGCGCCAGCCGAGCGCACCTCGGCGCCCTGCTCATTGATCGTCGCCAGTTGCAGGGCCTGCTTCGCCTGGATCTCGGTGACGGCTGCGTGCGCGCTTTGTAGTTGGGCACTCGCCTGGGCAAGTCGCGCATCGTAGTCCCGGGCATCGAGGCGAATCAGCACCTGGCCCGCCTTCACGAACTGGTTGTCCTGCACGAGTACGTCTGTGACGAACCCATTCACTTTCGGCGACATCACGGTGACGTCGCCACCCACGTAGGCGTCGTCAGTCGACTGGTAGAAACGCGCAACCAAAAACCAGTATAGCCCCGCCGCAACCACGACCACGACCACCAGGCCGACGGCAAGCAGCATCCAAGGCACACCCGCGCGCTTCGATGCGCCCGCCGCAGTATTCGGGAGAGTCGTTGATGGCGTATTCATAGACTGTGTATATGCACGTTTTGGATGAAAAAATAAGCCGGATTCGACGTCATGCTCGAACGCGGCGGCAGTGTTCTGGACTGGCGAAAGTTTATGTGTGCATATGCACAATGTCAAGTACCCTACGAAATTCTTTGATTAGCCACGGGTCCTTCAGGGGCACCGAATGACGTCAGCTTGCGTCACAAGACGCCGTCATTTCGAGGCGGTAACGCATCACCACCGGCATTTCTTCGCCGCGACTCAGCCAGCGGGCACCGCGAACAATTCACTACGCAGCGCCTTGGCACGGCTCGCACCAAACGATTTTTCGAATTCCGCCTGGGCTTGGCGCCAATGAACACGGGCCGCGGCATAGCGCTCACGACCGGCCTCGGATAAGTTGAACACATGTGTGCGTGAATCGTGTTCGGCGGCGCCGGTGACAATCAGCGCGTCGCGCTGCAAGGGTTTCATCGCGCGCACGAGTGTCGTACGGTCCATCACCATCGATTCGGCCAGCTCGGCCATCGTCCAGCCTACGCGGCGCGAGAGCTTCGCGAGCAGGGTGAATTGCGCAGCCGTCAGCCCGACCGGCGCAAGATGGCGTTCGTAAAGTTGCGTGACGTAACGCGCGGCCTGGCGCAGCGCGAAACAATTGCATTCGTCGTAGGAGAGCGGCTTTTCCATAGTGTTTTGAGGATAGATGTGCGTACGCACACTGTCAAGGCGTGCTTGGGCTGCCACGCAGATCCGGACCGGGGCCCAAACCCCGATTCCCACTCGGATCCGGGCTCAAGCCCGGGAGTAAATCACCGCGCCGCCCTCAATCGAAAGCGAGACCGGCTGGCCAGCCGCGAGCGGAACCTGCCCCGACACACGCGCACTGACGAGTTGCGACGGCTCCCGGTCAAGCTGGAGTCGGATGCTCGCATCGTGACCGAAGTAGGTAACTTCGGCGACGCGTGCTGTCACTTCGCCTTCCAACGCGCTGCCCGCTGCCGCTTGCTCCTCGCTCTCAGCGTCCAGACCCGGAACGCCGCATCCGTCGCCTCCCTGCTGAACCGAAGCCAGAGTTAGCGCCAGCGCCGGAACCGGGGCTTCGGCAGAGACGGACATCGCACGCGGCACCACGCGAATCTGCTCGGGCCGCAGCATCACATCGACATTGGCGCCGCGATCGCGTCTCAAATCCGCGGCGACCGGCACGCGCCCGAGCGCGCAATGAACCCAGCTCTCGCGAACGGTTCCGTCGAGCAGCACGGCTTCGCCGACGAACCGCGCGAGCTCGCGCGTCGCCGGTGTGCGATAGAGCACCGCAGGCGTAGCGACCTGGAGCAGTCGCCCTTCCCACAGCACCGCCACCTCCGAGCCCATCGACAGGGCTTCCGACTGGTCATGCGTGACGAGCAACGCCGTCGCACCCGAAGCTACGAGGGCATCGGCGACCGCCTGACGCGTTTCTTGCCGGAGCGCCGTGTCGAGCGCCGAAAACGGTTCGTCGAGCAACACGAGAGCGGGCGCAGGGGCGAGTGCCCGCGCCAGCGCCACGCGCTGTTGCTGGCCACCCGACAGCTGCTGTGGAGCACGCGTCGCAAATGAGGCCGGCAAGCCGACCATCTCGAGCAATTCGCCTACACGATGCTGTGTCTTGCGTAACGCGCGCGGCAAGCCGAACACGATATTGTCAGCCACCGACAGGTGCGGAAAGAGCCCGCCTTCCTGCGGCACGTAACCAATCTGGCGCCGGTCCGGCGGCAGATGCACGCCAGGCCCCGACACCATCGTCGAACCGACGCGGATCGTGCCCTGCTCGGCGCGTTCGAACCCGCAAATCAGGCGCAGCAAGGTCGTCTTGCCACTGCCCGACGGCCCGAGAATCGCCACCAGGCTGCCCGAAGCGACCGCAAGATCGACGCCGCGCAACACCTGCACACCGTCAAACGATTGAGTGAGTCCCGCTATCGAAAGCGCTGCCATTACATTCCTAAACGTTCGCACCCAGTACTGCCGAGCGCCCGAACAGCACGATCAGCAGCCATGTCGCCGCGAGTGAGAGGCCGACGAGCAGTGCCGCATAGGGAGCGGCCGCCGCGAACGCGAGTGTAGACGTATCGGCCCAGACTTCGGTAGCCAGCGTATGGGTGCCGATCGGCACGAGCAGCAAAGTCGTTGTGAGTTCGGTGATCACTGAAATGAAGACCATCGCGGCCGCGGCACCCAGCCCCGGCCCAGCGAGTGGCACTACCACCCGCGCAAGCGTGCCGAACCAGCCAAGCCCGAGCGCCCGAGCGGTCTCCTCAAGCCGCGGCTGCGCCTGCGTTAATGCCGCGCGCACATTGACGAGGGCGAACGGCAGAAACAGCAGGGCATAAGCGAGCACCAGCAACTCCCAACTCTGGTAGAGCGGTTGCAAGGCGCGCACAGCAAGCGACACGACAGCCAGTGCGACGACGATGCCCGGCACGCCCTGCGCGAGATACACCGCCCGTTCGAACAGCGTCGCAAGGCGTCCGGGGTAGCGCGTCAACAGGATCGCGAGTGGAATGGCAAACACGGTCGCGACGACCGCCGCGGCCGCGCCTAATCCAAGCGAGGCAATAGTCGCGCCGAAGACCCGGCTCAGTGACACTTCAGCGGGCGTAATCGCAGCGGCGCCATGCTGCGTGAGCCAGAACAGAATCATCCCGAGCGGCACGCCCAGCGTGGCAGCCGCAAGGGCGATGAAGCCGCCTAGCACTGGCACCCGTCGCCAGCCGAGTTCATAGATGACCGGCGCCCGCAGCGTGCCCTTGCCGGTGCCGTCATAGCGCGCGCGACCCCGAACCCGGAACTCGGCGGCAATCAACACGAGGCAGATCACTATCAGGACAGTCGCAAAGACCGACGCACCCGCACCGTCGAAGGTCGTCCGGTATTCCGCATAGATCTCCGTCGTAAATGTCCGGAAGCGAAGCAAGGTGAACGCGCCGAACTCGGAGAGCACCCCGAGCGCGACCAGCAGCATGCCGCCGAGCAAGGCCGGGCGCAGTTGCGGCACGATCACGCGCAGAAACACGGCCCATGGGCCGCAGCCGAGCGAACGCGCCGACTCTTCGAGTGCGGGATCCATGCCGCGCAAAGCCGCCGCGACCGGCAGATAAACAAGGGGATAGTACGAACAGGTGATGACCAGCAGCGCGCCCGTGAAATCCTGCAAATCGAGGCTCAACGAGACCCAGGCATAGCTGGAGATAAACGGGGGCACCGCAAGCGGCACGGCGACCAGCACAGCCCAGAAACGGCGCCCCGGCAAGCGGGTTCGCTCAACAAACCAGGCCGCACCGGTGCCGATCACCGCCGAGGCAAAGGTCGCCGTGACGACGATCAGTACAGTATTGCTCAACAGCTCGCCAACAAGGGGACGGAACAACAGATCGCTGAGATCGGCAAGACTGAAGGTCGTCGCCCGCATCACCGTAAAGGCAATCGGCGACAACACCCACAAGGCAAGCAACGCAGACAAGGTGAACAGGGTCACCGGCGCACGCTTGCCGCGGCGTGCACGCCGCGGCGCAAGGGGTTCGACATCGACCACGCCGTGCCCTACCGCCGCGGCCGCCAGCATGAGCCCAGGGCTGTCGTGGTGAACCTGCGCCACGTCAACCCCACTGGGCATCGGCTGCGGCCGTGGCGAGCTGGACATTACAGCAGACCAGCTTCGCGCAGCAGCTTGGCGGCCTGACTGTCATCGCCAAGCTTCTCGACGTTGATCGCGGGCGGGTTGAGCTGGTCGAACGGCTTGAGGATCGGATCCGCTGCCACGCCTGCACGCAACGGGTATTCAAAGTCGATATGGGTCGTAGCCATGACCTTTTGCGCCCGTTCGCTCACGAGATAAGCGAGGAATTTCTGCGCAGCGTCGATGTTCTTCGACGACTTCAAGATGGCCGCACCCGACACCACCACCAGCGCGCCGACATCGCCGTTACCGAAGTGATGGATTGCGCTGTGCGTAGCCGCGTCACCCAGACCGATATGCAGGCGAGCCCAGTAATAGTTGTTGATCAGACCCGTCGCGACGCCGCCGCGGTTCACGGCAGCAACGACACCTTCGTCGTCGTCGAAGATCTGCGAGTTGGTCTTCATGCCCTTCAACCACTGGACCGTCGCATCGTGACCCTTTTCGGCCAACACGGCACTCACAAGCGGCAGGAAGTCGGCGTCGCTCGGCGCAATGCCGACCTTGCCTTTCCACTGCGGCTGCGCGAGGTCGAACAGCGACGCCGGTAATTGCGCGGCTTGCACCTTGACCGTGTTGTAGGCGAGCACGTTTTCACGGGCCACTACACCGACCCATGCACCGGTCGGCGAGTCGAAGCGCGACGGAATCACCTTGAGCGTGTCGGCCGCGACGGGCGCGAGTAGGCCCTTCTCCTCGAGCAGCATCAGCTCGGGCGAATTCTCGGTGAAATACACATCGGCCGGCGAGGCGCTGCCTTCGGTGATGAGCTGTGCTGCGAGGGCAGGACCCTCACCGTCACGCACACGCACCGAAATGCCCGATGCCTGCTCGAAATCCTTCGCCAGCAGTTCGGTCAATTGCTCGTGCTGTGCGCTGTACAACGTCAGCGAATCAGCATTGGCATGCATCGCCACTAGCGAGCCGAGTACACCGGCCAGCGCAAACCGCATCGTATTGCGGCCTGCCTTGCTTACCCACAAAAGCGACATGTTGTCTAAGGTCCAGAGGTTATTGGAAGAAAGCTGCTGCAACAGGGTTGCTGTAATCAGATGGCCGCACTAAGCCTCGAACAGCCCCGCCCCGATAAACGAACCCGGTTTCGCTCCCGGCGGACACGCGAAAATCGCGCTACCCACGTGGGTGGTGAACTGGTTCATCAGGTCGCTCGCTGCGAGCCGGTGATTGATCGGGATAAACGCCGTGCGCGGATCGCGCTGGTGAGCGACGAACAGCAGCCCGGCATCGTACTCGAGCTCCTGGCGCCATGGAGGCCAGCGCTCCGCGTAGAAGTTCACGCCATCGTTGTACGAATACGAGCGGCGCAGCAGCTGCGCGCCATTGTTGCTCGCCTGGTTGGACAGGCGCACATGCGAATTCTCGGGAATCGACGGGTTGCCGTGCGCATCGTTGGCCGTGAGATCGACCGGGTCGAATTCCTTTTGCTTGCCGAGCGGGGCGCCGCTGTACTTGTGGCGGCCGAACACGGCTTCCTGGAAGCCCACTTCGGTGTTGTCCCAGTGCTCGAGCGTGATCCGGATGCGCCGGAACACGGTATAGGTGCCCCCTTGCATCCAGCCCGGACCTTCACTGCCGGCCCAGATCAGCTTGTCCATCGAGGCGGCGCTGCGCGTCGGGGGGTTGTTCGTTCCGTCCTTGAAACCCATCAGATTGCGCGCCGTGCTGCCATCGGCGGGCTGGGAAAGAAAGCCGGCCTGGACCCAGCGAATCGTCGCCTTACCTGTAGCAAGCCGTGCGAGCTGGCGCACAGCATGAAACGCGACCTGAGCATCGTCGGCGCAAGCCTGCACGCAAAGATCGCCACCGCTCTTTTCCTTGACGAGCTGGTCACCATTGAAGCGCGGCAGGTCGACGAGCGCATCTGGGCGACGAGCGGCCAGGCCATAGCGATCGACGCCATCACGGGTGAACAGACCGGGGCCAAAGCCGAACGTCAGGCTCAGGCGCGCCGGGTTCAGGCCAAGCGCTTCGCCAGAATCTTCATAGGGGGCAGCGCTGTAAGCCGGCGCCGTGGCACCTGCAGCGACATACGCCGCACCGCTCGCGGCGCCCGAAGCAGGACTCGCGGCGAAGTTTACAGTGGCTGCAGGCGCAGGCGCGTCGTCCGCCGTCGACATGGCGCCAAGCACCGCATCGTCGGCCGGCGCCTGATTTCCAGATGCCTTGCCCACGGCAGATGAAGGATTCAGGTCGAGCGGCTCGGCGGTATCACCGCGCGTAAGCCGCGCGGACGCGTCAGTCCACGCTTTGAGCAGTGCGATCACCTCGGAGCGATCGTTCGTCGTGAGGTCGAACGTCGCGAAATACGTGTGGCCCTGCTGAGGCGTGACGATGCCGGCCTGGTGCTCGCCGAAGAACGGTTCAGCCTTCGGCAATGCATGCGCCGACGAAGCGGCCGCCCCGGGTGTACTGACCTTGTCCAGCGCGGCGTGCGCCAAGCCCGCCGCACCGAGACCCGCACCTGCTGCAGCGGCTAGGCCGCCGGCTTTGAGAAAACCCCGGCGCGATGGCCGGCTGGGCACGTTCGCCGGCCGCGTGGGCTGGCTCTGCGATGCCTCATCCGTGACATCTTTCGATGTCTCATCGCCCGGTTGCTTCGGCGCATTCATTTTGCGATTACCAAGGTATTCATATCGTCCTGCACATAGTAAAACCCGTCACCTTCCGGCGTCATGACAATGCCAAACAAATCGCCGTTGCCCGGAGGCGACTGCGCCTTGTCCGTGTCGATCCAGCGCGCATAGATCTGGCGCCCGTTCGCGGGGTCGATCTCGACGACCTTGCCATTCAGCCCGTTCGTCACGAGCAGATGGCCGCCCGGTGTCATCACCATCGCAAGGGGGCGCTGGAGCAGCCCGTCGGCCGTCAGGGTCCGCCCGACGCCGGCGCTCGTATCACGCGTGAGCGCATCGTCAATCTGGCTGACCCGATTGCCGATCGCGTCGGAGACGAATAATGCACCATCCTTGCCGAGGGCGAGACCGGTCGGCCCGATCAGGAACACACCCTTGTCTGCCTTTTCGGAGAAGCCGCTCGCCACCACCGTCTCGTTCTTGACGACGGGCGGCTTGCCTGCCTCGATCGCCAGCTCCAATCGCAGCACCGTTGCCTGTTTGAACACGGGCGGCTCGACGGCTTCAGCGCCACCGACGCCGAAGCCCGAGTTGCTGACGAACAAGGTAGCCGTATCGCCATTGTCGACGACAGCCATATTGCCCCACGGGTCGTTGATGTTTTCGCTCGAAAACACGGTCGCCAGCTTACCCTGCATATCGAACACGAGCAGACAACCCGCGCCCTTGGTACCCGTGGTGCCGTCATTGCTCGGCGTGCTGCCGACGATGACCCAGCCGCTCTTGAGCACGGTCATCGCCGTGGACAGGCCAACGCCGCCCGGGCATTCCTTGAGATCGTGCGGCACGCTCGCGAACAGCGTGAGCTTGTGCGTCGAAGGGTTGAAATCGACGATCGTCGTGCCCACACCCTGCAGGTTGGTCGCGTTGTTAAAGTTGTCGATCAGCACGTCGTTTTGCTGAACCTTGCCGGCCGTGATCGGCGACACGGCGAGCGCGTACGGGTTCTGGTCGCCGTTGTCGGGCACCGTGCTGGTCAGGGTCGTCTGTTTGTGGATTGTCTCGAGCAGACCTTGCGGCTCAGCCTGTGCATTGCCTGCGGCGAGCGCCGCCGCAACAGTCGCGCCCAGGGCCAGCGTCGCGCCGAAGCGGCGCACGCACACGCGCCAGGCGCTGGCGTGCAGGGAGGCGGAATGCTTCATCGCGTGACTTCCTGAAATTCGTTGAGTGTGGAACTTGATGAGGGACTTCATGATCGCGTCAGCCGTCCGTCAGAAGTTGATGGTTGTGCGCATGCCCAGCACGAACTCGTTCTTGATCTTTTCCGTCGGATCGTTCGGGTTGACGATGCCGCCGCCCGGATTCCACGTGTATTGCGCATCTGCCTGCAGCATCCACCACGGCGTGACCTGATATTGATAGGTCGCTTCAAGCACCGTTTCCGAACTACGCAGCGGCGCGAAAGTGCCCGGGTTCAGGTTCGAGAAGTCCTGATCGAAACCGCGTGCCTGGTCACTGACCTTGATATAGGCAAGCGCGAGGCCGGCAGTATCTTCATCTCGACCCTTGAACGGGGCCTTCAGCGTGACACCGAGGTTGGCGCTCGCGCGCACCAGGTTCTGGTCGGTCGGCGCATACATCACGCGCGCGAACACACCCAGCGCCCGCGGCTCGGTCGGGTCGGGTCGCCAGACCATCTGGTCGGCCACCGCATAGATACTGTAGTTGCCGTGATGCTGCGCACCGATCCCGTTGCTTGCCGTGTCGGCCAGCGGCACACCATTGGTGTCATAGCGCTGGTCGGCGAACGAGCCGTTGTTGTACCAGGCGCCGATCTTGTAGGTGCCGGGCAGCGGGTTGGACTGGCCGCCGGTATCCATCTCGCCGTCGGCCGGCTGGTTGATCGCGTATTGCAACTCGCCGATGAACATCGTGCCGCCGTTCAGGCTGAAGTTCGTGCCGTGGGTGTCGTCGCGGTTGCCCGAAGGGTCGCCCGAGAACACGCCGAACAACGCCGTCAGGGCCGGGGTGATCTGGCCGCGAAGGCGCACGCCGAGGCCCGACAGCGGGTACGCAGGGCCGCCCGACGGCATGTCGTACGACGGCACACCCGGCCAGCCGAACATCGTATTGACGAAGGTCGCCGAATAGATGCTCGTCATGAACTCCTGGTCGATACTCTGCTGACCGATCTTGATATCCGCCTTCTTCTCGAAGAACGACTGCTGATACCAGAGCTCCCAGAGCCGCGTGGCGGGATCGGCTTCGATACCGCTCGCCGTGTTGAGGCTCGACAGGTAGTACTGGCTCAGATTGCGGCCATGAATCTGCAGGCCGCTCACGTTGAACGTACCGCCATCCCATCCGAATGCCTGCTTCGTATCGAGCTGCACGGTCATCGTCGTCAGACCGTCGTAGGTATAGCCCTTCGACATACCCCCGGTCACGTTGCCCAGAATTTCGCTGGTTTCGTTCAGGTCAACGGTAATGCCCGCACCCCAGAGTGCGGAACGCAGGCCGCCGAGGTCACCAAGCAGGGTTTCACGTGTCCACACCCCCGTCCACTGCCCGGTGGGCTGCGCCTTGACCGAAAAATCGTTCTGCGTCGATTCGGTCGCGTCGGGGCTCGGTGTATCTGCCATCGCAGCGGGCGCTGCGCTCGCGAATGCCGTCAGGCAAGCCGTCGCGATGATGCCGCGTGCACTCAGTGCGCCTCGACGGGCGACGATCTCGTGGTGCGAGCCTCGCTGGAGCATGCTGAACATTCGTTTTCCTTGTTATTGACCTGTTGGGCTAGCGCCGCCGACACCCGTCTTTTCAGCTTCGGAAAAAAGCTCATTTCGACGGGATCTCCGCTGAAATACTGCGAAACAAAAAAATGTTATCCGAGACGGAATAAGACTGTCAATGTAAATAGGAATGGTTATCATTTTGACAGGCAAGCCGCAAATTGAAAGGAAAGGGCCTTCGGGGCAATTGCAGAAATTGAAGCCGCAGGCCAATAATTACATTTCCATTTCAATTATTGGATACGCCTTATGCAGCGGCGCTCGCGTCACCCATGAGGCGCGTTTGAACGCGGTCCGCAGAATCGGCTTAGCCGAAGTAACGCGCGGCGAGCGCAAGGACAGCGGGCAGGGTTTGCACGAGGGCGATACGGGGCGACACCGTGAGCGCACCCCAGATACCCGCAATGGCCACACAGGCCAGGCCATAGATGGCGAAGGCCGAGGCGACCTGAGGATCGGGCAGGATCCACCCCAGCACGAGAGCGGCAACCAGAAACAGGTTATAGAGCCCCTGATTCGAGGCCATCGAGGCGGTCTGCACGACCAGGGCCTGTGGCAAGCGAAAAACACGCGCGGCGCGGCGTTTCCACAAAACCATTTCGAGAACCACGATATAGACGTGGATCAGGATCACGAGCGCATAAAGGGCCTTGGCCATCATGGTGTCTCCTCGCGGATAGCGATGGTTTTTATTTGACTAGGGCCATGTGTATTGGCCGGTGTTACATCACACTCATTCGCTCGACTCGAGCGTCTTGACCATTGAGATATGCGTGGGCCGATAGCCGAGCTGGCGGTAGAGCGCGTAGGCCTTGTCGTTATAACCGAACACGTGCAGGCTGATCTCGCTCAGGCCGAGTTCGCGCACACAGCCCTCGATCGCCTGAAATGCCTGCTTCGCATACCCCATGCGCCGGTAAGGTTCGTCGATAAAGATATCGAACACATGGGCGCGCCTGACCTGCTTGCTGGTGATCACGCCAACCCAGATGACCCCGACGTTCACGCCCTTCTCCACGCTGAACACCGTATAGAGATAATGGCCGGGCGTGGCCTCGCCGTCCGGCAGCAAAGTGTCGAACGAGTCGCGCGCGTATTCGAACGCAGCGCCCTCGGTGCCGCCCTCAGTGCGCAGATGGTCTGCCGCGTAGTTCCGTACGGCGCGGCTCAGATAGTCGCCGAAGTCCTGCGCCAACATCGGCTTGAGCTCGATCATTGTCGGTGGTCAATCAGGCAAGGGAAAGGAAGAGAGAGGCACCGCGTAACACACTGCACAGGGAGCGGCCGGCCTGCTGGCCAGCCGTCCCGCCCGATCTTGCGAACGTCAGATCTCTTCAGACCACGTCATGTTGTCGCGCGCCATCAAGGCCGACGACGCCGCCGGGCCCCAGGTGCCGGCCGTATAGGCGCGCGGGCGGTCGCCCAGCTGGCCCCAGCCGTTGAGGATCGGCTCGACCCATGTCCATGCCGCTTCGAGTTCGTCGCGACGCATGAAGTGTGTTAGACGCCCACGGATCACATCGATCAGCAGACGCTCGTAGGCCTCGGGGCGACGCTCCGTGAATGCCTGCTCGAGATCGAGGTTCAGGCTCACCGGCAACATCTGCATGCCGCTGCCCGGCTCTTTTGCCATCATCTGCAGCTGGATCGATTCTTCCGGCTGAAGCTGGATGACCAGCCGGTTGCTGCGATCGCGCGGGCCGTTCGGGATGATCGAGAAGGGCAAATCGGCGAACTCGATGACGATTTCCGATTGGCGCTTGAGCAGGCGCTTGCCGGTCCGCAGGAAAAACGGCACGTTCGCCCAGCGCCAGTTGTTGATATGCACGCGCAAGGCCACAAAGGTTTCCGTGCCGCTGGTCGGCGGTACGCCATCTTCCTGCAGGTAGCCCTTGACCGGCTCACCACCGATCGCGCCAGCCGCATACTGGCCGCGCACCGTGTCGCGCGCCAGATCGGAAGCCGACATCGTGCGCAGCGAACGCAAGACCTTGAGCTTTTCGTCGCGAACCGCATCCGGATCGAGCGAGACCGGCGGCTCCATCGCGACGATACACAGCAACTGCAACAGGTGATTCTGGACCATATCGCGCAGCGCGCCGGTGTGGTCGTAGAACCCCGCGCGGCTGCCTACACCGACCGACTCCGCCACGGTAATCTGCACGCTCTTGATATACGGTGCCTGCCATAGCGGGCCAAACAACGCGTTGCCAAAGCGCAGCACCATCAGGTTCTGGACCGTCTCTTTGCCGAGATAGTGGTCGATCCGGTAGATCTGCGGCTCGGTGAAGTATTTGCCCACCGCGTCGTTGATCGCCTGGGCCGACGCCAGGTCGTGACCGAGCGGCTTTTCGAGTACCACGCGTGCGTGCTCGTCGACGAGGCCGGCGATCGACAGGCTTTCGCAAATCTTCGTGAACAGGTCAGGCGAGGTCGCGAGATAGAACACTCGCTGAATGTTGCCTGCCGAGACACTGGCGAGCCGCGCGTAGTCTTCGGCCGATGTCACATCGACGCGCACATATTCGAAGATCGCGAGGAAGGCTTGCCAGGCTTCGGGCGTTTGCGACTTGACGTCGACAAAAGGCCGCGAGTGCGTCTCGACGAACTCAAGGTAGCGTTCGCGCGTCCAGTCCTGGCGTCCGATCGCGAGAATGCGCGACTTCTTCGGCAGCTTGCCGTGAAGGTGCGCCATATAGAGGGCGGGCAGCAGCTTTCTTGCAGACAGGTCACCGCCTCCGCCGAAGATAACCATGTCCAGCGGAAGGTTGAGCGATTCTGGGGCACTTGTCGTCATGGCAGTCGAACGCAGGGCAAGATCCGGCACCGTGCGCCCTCAGTCGTGTCCTGACTGGAGTCGCGATAGCACCGGAGAAACACATGAGGGTGACGCCTGGAATGCGGGCGCAGGTATGAGCCTGAACATCTAGTGCGAGGCACGCGAACACTATAACGCAAAGGTGTGGCGTTCATCAGTCAAGCCCGTCGGACCACTCGAGCCAATGCCCCACCGTCGCCCGATGCTCGTCGAGCTCGGCCGGCGTGCCTGTGAACACCATCTCGCCCCGCCCCATCAGGTAGACGCGGTGCGCGATGCGCAATGCAATCGACAGCTTCTGCTCGATCAGGAGCACGCCCATCCCCTCGCTGGCGAGCGTGTTCAGCCACTCGGCTAACTGCACCACGATCGCTGGCGCAAGACCTTCGGTAGGCTCGTCGAGAATCAGCAGCGTCGGCTCGCCGGCAAGCGCGCGGGCAATCGCCAGCATCTGTTGCTCGCCTCCCGACAGCACGCCCGCACGCGTGTCGAGACGGCGTGCGAGCGACGGCAAGGTGGCAAGCAAGGGTGCCGCGACGTGTTCGAACGATCGACCTACGCGCAGGCCCAGCACTAGATTCTGACGCACCGTCAGTGTCGGGAATATGTCGCGGGTCTCGGCAACGTAGGCAACACCCTGATGCGCGAGCTCGCAGGTGCGCCAGCGTGATGTTTCGACACCCTCGATCCGCATCAAGCCCGTGCGGCCGATCAGGCCCATCATCGCTTTGACGAGGGTCGAACGGCCAGCTCCATTGCGCCCGAGCACGGTCACAATCTCGCCCGCCTCGACACGCAGATCGATTCCGCGCAAGACTTCGACGCCGCCATATCCGGCTCTGAGTCCGGTGATTTCCAGCAACGGGGTCATGGGGGCGATGGCCGGGATGGGTCCGATGGCTCAAACGCTCCTGCATAGACGCGCTGCACCTCTCGGTCGGACCGGATTGCCTGAGGTTCGCCACTGGCGATGACGACGCCCTGCGCAAGCACGGAAATGTGCTCGGCCAACTCGAACACAACGTGCATATCGTGTTCGACGATCAACACAGTCTTGCCGAGTGCCAGCGTACGGAGCAGCGTAATCGTGCGACGTGCCTCGTCATGCGTCATGCCCGCGGTCGGCTCATCGAGCAGGACAAGGCTGGGATCGCCGGCGAAGGCGAGCCCGAGTTCAAGCAAGCGTCGCTGCGCATAGGCGAGCGAGGCGACGCGCTCATCGCGCCGCGCGGTGAGACCCAGCAAGGCGAGCAGACGCTCAGCTTCACCCGTCACGTCGACACGCGAACCGAGACGTCGCCACAGGGTATCGCTCGCCTGACGCATCGCATGTGCGCCGAGCGCGGCAATACGCAAATTGTCGACGACCGACAAACCGTCGAACAAGGTCGACAACTGAAACGCACGCGACAAGCCCCGTCGCCGGATCATATGCGGCGGTACGCCGCGGATATCCCGGCCATTGAACATGACGCGCCCGGTCTGCGCCCGGTGCCGCCCGCTGATCACGTCGAACACAGTCGACTTGCCAGCGCCGTTCGGCCCGATCAGCGCGTGCCATTCACCGGTCTGCACCCGCAGGTTCACGCCCGACAGGATCTCTGTCTTGCCTGCGCGGTAGGTCACCTTATCGAGCTCGAGCAAGGGAGGATCGGCGGGTGCGTTCATCGACGAAGCTCCCTGCGCAAGCTCACCATCCAGAGCACCATGCCTGCAATCCACAAGGCTGCGGTCCACTGCCAGGGTCCGCTCGTCGACGCATCGACGTACATACCTCGCCAGACCAGCGTCGAGCCGCTGTCGGCCGCCACCGTCAATCGATACGTCATCTCGACACTCAACACCAACGCAGCCAGCAACACCGCGCAGGCCAGCACACGCGCGACGGTGAGGCGACGCCGCACGGCACGCATGCCGTCGATCAGTCCAGTGGGCGTCAGTAACACCACGCCGATAAAAAGCAGCCCGAGATAAAAGGGCCATGCCCGCGTCACGGTGGCGAGCGCGACGGCAAACCCCGTGTACAGCACGGCCCCCAGGGCAGGCCCACGCCATCCCGACGCACCGCCCAGCACCACCGCGAGAAGGACGGCGCCCGAAGGCGCCAGCCCGAATGCATCGCTCGATACATGCTCGTTCGCGATTGTCATCAGTGAACCCGCCACACCCGCAAACGCCCCCGCCATAATCAACATCCGGTACCGGACACGCCTGACGTCGAAACCGGCAAACGCAGCGCGCATCGGCTGCTCCCGTATCGCCCGCGCGGCCAGCCCCAGCGGCGTTCGGGTCAGCGCGCGCATGGCGCAGACGGCGAGGACTGCCCACAGTGCAATCAACGCATAGGCGTGACGCGCGGGGCCGAGATCGAGTGGCGACCATCCCAAGGTCCGGTCTGTGGAAATCCCCCCTTCCCCGCCGAATACCGCTGGCCACGCGGCGGAGCCGGTCGCAAGCAGTTCGCCGATGCCGAGCGTAATCATCGCAAACGCGATGCCGCCACGGCGGGTCGCGAACCAGCCAAGCGTCGCTCCACCGAGCGCTCCCGCGATGCCGCCGATCACGGGCAGCAAAGGCGTCGGCAAGAAGGCATGGGCGGCACCCGCCGCGTTCAAAGCATAGGCGGCGGCAAACGCACCGATGCCTGCATAGGCTGCGTGCCCGAACGACAGCAGCCCCGCTTCACCCAGCAACAACTGAAATGACTGCGCGAGCACAATCATCGCGGCCGCCTGGCTCGCAAACGAGAGCGTCACACCCCCCACCCACCACGGTACGCATGCGGCGGCCAACACCACGCCGAATGTGATGGCACGGTGCCTCGATGAGCCGCGCGGCTGCGTGTGATCCAATTGCGTCAAGTGTCCCCTCCCGGAAGCCGCTCGCCAAGCCAGCCATTCGGCCTAAGCAACAGGGTCAGGATCAACAGCACATACGGCAGCGTCGGCGCGATCCGTGCAAGACTCAGCGCAGCACCGCTTCCCGACCCAGACCCCGGCCAGAGCCGGATGTCGAGCGCGATCGCGAACGTTTGCAGAAGCCCGATGCCCAGCGAGGCGAGGAACGCGCCGCCGAGCGAACCCAGGCCACCCACTACGGCCACCACGAAGACAATCGGTCCGATCGAGTCCGCCATGCCGGGCTCGACGACGAAGGCATGCCCCCCGACCACGCCGGCTACCGCCGCGAGGCCTGCACCGAGCGCAAATACCAGGGTGAAGACCCGATTGACATCATGGCCGAGCGCCGCGACGGCCTGCGGATGGGTCCTCGCGGCTTCGATCACGAGGCCGGTCCGGCTGCGCTTGAGGGCGAAGGTTAGAACCAGCAGCATACCGATCGACACCGCCATCATGAAGGCGCGATAGCGCGGAAACGGCGCACCGAACCACTCGAACAACGGCCCCTCGAGCACGGCAGGCAAGGCGCCGACCTGAGGCGACAGACCCCACGCAAGCTTGACCATCTCATCGATCAGATAGGCCAGCCCGAAGGTGAACAACAACTCCGCGACCTGACCATGCCTGCGCAAGCGTCGCAGGCCGTAGCGTTCGATCACCGCCCCGGCCAGCGCGACCACGAGTGGCGCAAGCACCAGCGAAGGCCAGAAACCGAGCGTGCGCGCCAGCGCGAACGCGATATAAGCGCCGAGCATGTAGAAACTGGCGTGCGCAAAGTTCATAACGCCCATCAGGCTGAACACCAGCGTCAGGCCCGCGGACAACATGAACAGCAGCAAACCGAACGCAAGGCCGCTCAGGCCATTCGTCACCCAGAACGATAGCGGGTCAAAGCTCGTCATGGCTCGCCGTTGTCGGCGAGAAGCGTCGCGGGGAGGCGCGCCAACTCGTCAGGCAATGCGCTGGTCGCATAGGCCGATGAAATCCCGCTTTTCACGAAGGCACTCCCGGTGGGTTGATAAGCATGGTCGTCACGTCTCCATTCGCTTCGCCTGAGCGGATCAAATGCACCAGCACCGGCGGAATGCATGCAATGGTATCGCGCCGTGCGACACCCATGACACCAGGGCATGCCAACTCACGCCCGGGAGGTGCTCGCTGGCCCGGCACCCGACGCGCGCTGGCTCGTCACATCCCTGGGCTAGAATCGCGCAGTCGCTCCGGCTCGCGATGGGCGCACTGCGTCGCCAGCCGGCCACCCTGAACGCCGTTTGACCCCGACGCCCCTTCCCAATGAGCGAGCTCTCCCGCACCACCCCGTCCGTGCCTCAGAGCCAGTATCAATTGATGCGTGAGCGGCGCTTTGCTCCGTTTTTCTGGACGCTGTTTCTCGGCGCGACCAACGACAATATCTTCAAGGTCGGCTTCACTTCGCTGCTGACCTTTCAGGCTGCGCAATTCGGCAATGTCGATCCTAAAAGCGCCGCGTTCATTATCTCGGCGATCTTTATCCTGCCCTTCGTCTTGTTCTCGGCCACTGCCGGGCAGATCGCGGACAAATACGACAAGGCCATGCTCACGCGCATGGTCAAGGCATTCGAGATCGGCATCATGGTGCTCGGTGCGGTTGGCTACCTGCTTCACAATGTCGCGATACTTTATCTGTGTACTTTCCTGATGGGCATGCATTCGACCTTGTTCGGTCCGGTCAAGTACGCGTATCTGCCCCAGCATCTGCATCCGCGCGAACTCGTTGGCGGCAATGGCGTTGTCGAGTCGGGCACGTTTGTCGCCATTCTGATCGGCACCATCGCCGGGGGCGAGGCAGCGAGCTTCGGCGCCCACGGTGCGCTGCTGCTATCGATCGGATGCGTTGCAGTCGCGTTGCTGGGACGCGCTTGTGCCAGCTTCGTGCCTCGCTCGGAAGCGCCGCAACCCGGGCTCGCGATCAACTGGAATCCGTTCACCGAGACATGGCGCAACCTCGTGTTAGCGCGCTCAGACCGCACGCTGTTCGTGGGCCTGCTCGGTATTTCATGGCTCTGGTTTGTCGGCGCGACGCTGCTGACGTCGTTCTTCAGCTTTGCCAAAGACATCCTGTCTGCCAATGCCGATGTTGTGACGCTGCTGCTCGCCACATTCTCGATCGGCATCGGCATCGGCTCCCTGCTCTGCGAGCGGCTGTCTCGCCACCGCGTGGAACTCGGGCTCGTGCCGCTCGGGGCGCTAGGCATGTCGGTGTTCGCCATCGACCTCTACTTCGCCTCGCATCACTCGGCCGGCGCGCCCCATCTGCTCGGCATTGCCGCGTTTCTCGGCGACGCTGGCCACTGGCGCGTGCTGGCGGATCTGTTCCTTCTCTCAGTGTCCGGCGGCATTTATAGCGTGCCGCTCTATGCCTTGATCCAAAGCCGGAGCCAACCGACTCACCGGGCGCGCATGATCGCTGCCAACAACATCCTCAATTCGCTGTTCATGATCGTGTCGTCATTGATGGCGCTCGGCCTCACAGCGTTTCATTTCACGATTCCGGAAATCTACCTGAGCACCGGGGTGCTCAACGCCGTCGTCACGGGCGCGCTGTTCATCGCGGTGCCCGAGTTTCTGAGACGGTTCAAGGCATGGACCGCGGGCGGCGCGTCCAACAGTTGAATGTGAGTGGCTGAAAGCTTGAACTGCTTGAAAGATTGAACAGCCAAAATACCTGAAGCTGGCATGAACACCCGTCCAGGTCGGCAACTGCTTTCTCCGCAGTAACAATTACACCGTCTATCTGCTAAAGATTGAGACCAGAGGTAAAGACGCGGACAAGAAACCGCTAAAGATGCCTACCTGTTATCGCGCGATCGATTCACGCGCCATACGTTAACCGCAAAAAATAATAAGCAAGAAACTGTTTGCAGCATAGTTCGTTGCTTTTTTTTAACCACGGCTTATATTGCATACGAGTTTTGCATTGTGCGCTTGCACGAAGCGCACGTTTTCCAAGCGCGCCGTCGCTTAGTCCATGCCCAGGAGCACACGATGACGGAATCCGTCACTTCGCACGCCAAATGGAACGGGGGCGCCGTCTTACGCGGGGTCATCGCTGCAGGCGCGATATTGGCGACGCAGGCAATCTCGAACGCACTGGCGCAGACCGCCGCCCCAGCACCTTCCGCGCTCCCTCCCGCCGCTGCGGCGCAGGCAAGCAATGCGCCCAAGCTCACTGCGCAGCAACTCGACTCGCTCACAGCCCCGATCGCCCTGTATCCGGATGCGCTGCTTGCACAGGTGCTTATGGCCACGACGTTCCCCGACGATCTGGTTTCAGCGGCGGCCTGGTCGCAGCAGAACCCCAAGATGACCGGCGACGATGCGGTTCACGCGGTCGCATCGAAGCCCTGGGACCCAAGTGTGCAGTCGCTGGTTGCATTTCCCCAGGCGCTCGCGACGATGGCTCAGAAACCCGATTGGGTGCAAAGCATCGGCGAAGCCTTCCTCTCGCAGCCAAACGATGTGATGGACTCGGTCCAGCGGCTTCGCAACGCAGCGTACAAAGCAGGCAACCTCACGACCTCGTCGCAGCAGAAGGTCGTCGTGCAGCCTGCCGCGACACCGACCAGCACCACGACCAACACGATCGTGATCGAGCCCGCCAATCCACAGGTGGTCTACGTGCCGACCTATAACCCGACGGTCGTCTATGGCGCGTGGCCGTACCCCACTTATCCACCCGTCTATATGCCGCCCCCTCCCGGTTATGTGGTGGGTTCGGCACTCGTAGCCGGCATGGCCTTCGGCGCTGGCATCGCGATCACCAACTCGCTATGGGGTGGCTGTGACTGGGGCCATAACGACGTCAACGTGAACGTCAATCGCTATAACAACATCAACGTCAACAACAGGATCAATGCGAACAATTCGACTTCGAATTGGGATCGCAACACAGCAGCCGTCAACCGGAACCGGAACGTCGCGAACAACCAGGCGCTCAATAGCGCGGCGGGGCGCCCAGGTGGTCTCGGTGCGAACGCAGGCGCGCAGGCAGGTTCGGGAGCGGGTGCAGGAGCAGGTGCAAGCGCCGACCGCAACGCATTTCGCGGTCGCGACGATTCACAGCGTGACCAAGCAAAGCAGACCCTGAGCCAGCGCACCGGTCAGAATCTCAATGGCTCGGCGAGTGACCGGGTTTCCAACATCCGCCAGGGAGGCGAGGCCAATGACAACCGTTTAGGCGGAGGGGGCGCCGGTACCCGCGATGTCGGCGGGCGGGCGCAGGACGTCAACCGCGATAACGCCTTGCGCGACGCCGGTAATGGCAATGCGGGCCGGCAAAGCATGGAACGCGGGCAACAAAGCCACAACGCGGCAGCGTCGCGCGCGGGCGGAGGGGCTGGAGCCGGTGGCGGCGCGCGTGCCGGCGGCGGCCTCGGTGATGGCAATGGCGGTGGCGGCCTCGGCGGCGCGGGAGGCGGCCGCGCAGGCGGTGGCATGCCCGGCGGTGCCGGCGGCGGTCGTCCAGCGGGTGGCGGAGGGGGCGCACGCAGCGGGGGTGGTGGAGGCCATCTTGGCGGTGGTGGCCACGGCGGCCTGCGCCGTTGAATGTCCGATTTCTCGATTGCACAGCGCGGGCGTCGGTCTTCCTCTTGTCGAGATCGAACGATGCCCGGGACGGATTCCCATGAAGCGGTTCGTCATTGCGGCAAGGCATCACCCACGAAACAGCTTCATCGCGGCACGACACACGACTTTGACGCAAGGAGCGTCCCATGATCCCGTCCCGGCACCCGTATCCACGACCCCGCGCAGGACGTCTGTTCGCCGTGCTCATCGTGCTTGCCGCGCTGGCCGGCGTGTTCGGGCGCGTGGGCGATGCACACGCGCAAGCGGTCTACGCCACGCCCGAGGAAGCTGCCGACGCGCTCCAGCAGGCCGTTGCCGACAACGACGAAGTCGCCCTGAAAAAAGTACTCGGGGCGAACTTCAAGCATTTCGTGCCAACAGCGTCGCTCGCTGAAGAAGACATCTATGGCTTCCTCGGTGCGTATGCAAAGCACCACGAAATCGTCGACGACGGCAAAGGCACCGCGCACTTGCAGGCCGGCGACGCGGGCTGGACGCTGCCGATCCCCATTGAGAAAACCTCCAAAGGCTGGCACTTCGACGTCCATCAGGCTGCAAGCGAAATGGCGATCCGACGCATCGGCCGTAACGAACTCTCGGCGATCCAGACCGTCCTGGCGATCAGCGACGCCCAACGCGATTTCGCCACCGCACAAGGCGAGACGGTGTACAGCCAGCGTTTCGTCAGTCATCCGGGTCAGCATGACGGTTTGTACTGGCCCGTTGCCGACGGGGAGCCGCAAAGTCCGCTCGGTGCTCTGGCCTCGGTAATGGATCCGACTGCGCCACCGGGCCGGGCATACCACGGCTATCACTATCGAATTCTCACGGCGCAAGGTGCCAACGCCCCAGGCGGCGCGCGAAGCTATATTCAGAGCGGCAAGATGAGCGGCGGCCATGCCGTCGTGGCGTGGCCAGCAAAATACGGCGATACCGGGGTGATGACGTTCATGACGGGTAGCGACGGCAAGGTCTACCAGCGCAACCTCGGCCCACAAACGGCCGCCACCGCCGCGCGCATCAAGACCTTCGATCCGGGTCCCGGCTGGGAAGCGGTGCCTGACTCCGTGAGCTCAGTGCAGTAGAATCCGGGCGCGGGGCTCCCCGCGCCTGCCGCCTTCCTCTGTCGATGCAAATGCGACTTCGCGCGACGGCGTTGTTTAGCTATTTCGTGAACACAGTTCGGCCGGTTTCAATCGCCCGATAAGCGCCATTGCATCACCTGTATTCCGATTTGTTTCCCCTATAGGATTGGGCGCGGCGATCCCTCATAATGGCCGCTGAGTCGTACCCGCTTGTCGACAGACCTTCGGCGTACTGGCAAGCTTCCAGTACGCTCTCCCAGCGCGGCAAAACTCCGCATTGCTTATTCGAATATGCATGATTCCTCTATGGCGTCGAACCTGACCAGCCCGGTCGTCGACGATCGCGTCTACCTCGGGCGCCAGCCCATCGTGGATCGCAAAGGCGTCCTCCAGGCGTTCGAACTGCTTTTTCGAAGCGATGCGATCAATCGCGCGTCGATCGTCGACGACGTCGAGGCGACTGCCCACGTGCTGGCCCGCACCTTCGTGGATGTCGGCATCGTCGCCGCGCTCGGCGGCCATCCGGGCTATGTCAACGTCAGCCGCGACCTGTTGAATGACGATGTGGTCAGCCTGATCCCACCCGACCGTTTCGTGCTCGAAGTACTCGAAGGCGTGACCTTCGACACGGCTTTGTTCGCGCGTTGCGCACAGTTGCGGGCGGCAGGCTTTCGCTTCGCACTCGACGATGTCACGCGCTGGTCCGAGGCGATCGAGGCCATCCTGCCCCACGTCGATATCATCAAGGTCGACCTGCTGTATTGCGCGCCCGATCATCTCGACGAGCTTGTAAGCAAACTGAAGCCTTACAACAAGATTCTGCTTGCCGAAAAGGTCGAGACGCGCGCCGATCACGACCGCGCGATGCAGCTTGGTTTCGATCTGTTCCAGGGATATTACTTCGCGCGGCCCCAGGTCCTGGTGTCGCGCCGTGCCAATGCGCCCCGTCAGGCCTTGCTGCGTTTGCTCGGCATGTTGAGCCGCGATGCGGCCCTGGGCGATCTTGAAGTTGAACTGAAGGCCAACCCGGGACTGGTGATGCAGCTCTTGCGGCTGGTCAACGCCACGGCCTTCGGGCTGAGCCGTCCGATTGCCTCGTTGCGCGAAGCGATCATGGTGTTGGGCATGCGGCAGATTTCGCGTTGGGCGCAATTGCTGATGTATGCGGATGGTCGCAACCTGCCGATCGCCTCTGATCCGCTCGTGCTGCTTGCCGGCACGCGCGCGCGCTTCATGGAGCTGGCGGCCGGCCTGCTCTGGCCCGGCAACGAGCCTCTGCTCGACGCGGCCTTCATGACCGGGGTGTCCTCGCTGGTCGACGTCGTCTTCGGCGTGCCGATGGACGAGTTGCTCGACAAGCTGCGGCTTGCCCCGCAAATCGAAAAGGCGATCCGCAGCCGCGAAGGCGAACTTGGCCTGCTACTCAATACGGCTCAGGCGGCCGAACTGGGCGACCCGAAAGACATCGAGCGGGCGTGCGCGGCATTGCCCGAACTCACGCCCTATCTCGTGTCCCATATCGGCCTCGCTGCGGCCTCGTGGTTTGCCGAGCGCACTGCCAGCTAAGACACACCGCTGTGACGAGCTAGCCGAAGACGGCGAGTGCGTCCATGGCGAGTGAGCCGTCCATCTTCTGCGCCCACAGTCTTGCCTCTCCCACCGAACGTCGCTGGCCGCAAACCAGGAAGGGCTCGTTGTCGAACAACGGCCCCACTGCCCGAAACTCCAGCGTATGCAAGCGGCGGGCGGGCAGATGGTCGCGCAAGGAGTCGACCAGCAGGGTCGCTACGAGCGGGGCATGCACCATCAGGCCCGGATATCCTTCTTCGGTGGTTGCATACGTGCGATCGTAGTGAATCCGGTGCTGGTTGAACGTTAGCGCCGAGTATTGGAACAGCAGGACCGGGTCGACTTTCATCTCGTCCGCCCAGTCATGTTCGTCAGGCGCCATGCGAACGATCGCGGCGGGCTCACCCGGCACAGGTCGGTCGCGGTAAACAATGTCGTGATCCTCGACAACGGTCATGCCGCTCTGGTTGCGGTATTCGCGCTGAAGCCGCACAAACAGAAGCGGATCGCCTGAACGGCCGGTCTTGGCGGCAATGTCCATGACACGTGAAGTGCGCTCGACGTTGTCACCGATCCGGATCGGCAGATTGAACTTGAGCTTCGCACCCGCAAACAGCCTGCGCTGCAAAGGCACTGGCGGCAAGAAGCCGCCCCGGCGCGGATGGCCGTCGGGGTCGAGCTCGGAGCGGCGCGTAACCGCGGGGAAATACAGCCAGTGTCGCAACAGCGGCAAGGCATCGCCGTCGGTCAGCCTGGGTTCCTGCCGGTCAAGCGCGGCCGCGAGTACAGCCGGCGGAGTCGGTCCGATCTCGTCGAATGCACGCTCGGTTCGACCGATCCACTTGCGTAAATAATCGATGTCCATCTACCCCGTCCCCCACTTCCTTTTTTGCCCTTGGCCTGTTGGCTTTGGTTAGCTACGGGTGTTTCGGATATACCCGGCACCCCTGCCGCATGAGCGTGCCTGTAACGGGCATCGCCATGATTCCCCGAATGTCTCACATTGTGACGGCGCATGGCCATCCGTGAACGTTCGTCGGACTCATCATAACAAGGCCCCTTGACGCGAAGCGATTGCGGTGATCCCACCAGGCGCACTCAAATACGCGCGCAAAATGGCGCCACATAAGCATGGTGAGGATAAGCAGGGAGTGACGGTGATTTCAATCCACATGGTGCAAGACCGGTTTCACCATAGGCGCTAGGTGAGCTTCCATAGGGAACTCAAGCCTGGATGATCGTCATTCAGGCCCATAGATCGTCGAAGAAGACCGCGTTGAAGTGAAAAAAGACCGTAAAGGCGCTCACCTTGGCGATAGGTGAGAAACGGGGCGACTGGAAAATCACCGTCGATTGACCGAATGGTGAGGGGGAACAGGGATGTCGTCGACTGCGAGGCATGCGGCCCAAAATGGGCAAATCTCAGCTAGTTAATTAGCATTGCAACTATATGGACAAAAAAATTCAGCTCAGCGTCGCGCGGATTTCGCGTAGCCGCGCGACGGTGCCGTCGAACATCTCGGCTCCGATCAAACCCTTGATGCGGCGCGTGGTGGCTGCACTTGCCGCACTCAGCGAACGTTCAATAGTCTTCGCCGCCGGGGTTGGATGCACGCATGATTCGCGTCCGTCAGCGCCCGAGGGGTGACGTTCAATCAAGCCTTTGTCAGCCAGACTATCGAGCACGCGCGTTGCGGTCGGTCGCGCGATGCCGAGCGTTTCAGCCAGTTCGCGATGCAATGCGCCCGCGCGCGCAAGGATCGCCCTCAGCATGAATGCTTGCGGCGGCGTCAAGCCAAATGGCTCGAATGTCCGCGTCCACTCACGCTCGACGACGCGCGCGAGGGCCGTGGTATTGAAGTAAAGGCATTGTTCGAACATGCAGAACAGCGTAGTGCTTAATCATTAGCATGACAACTTGATTTGCCGTGCGTCATCGGAGATTGTCGGCCGCCGCGATGATATAGGCATTCTCGTGCCGCGAAAATCCGATGCGCGGATAGTAGTCAATGGCCTTGGGTGCAGAGAGCAGAATCACCTTGGCCTTGGGCCCGAGCGCTGCCTGCGTGAGTCTGACCAGTTCGCGTCCGATACCCGCGCGCTGAATTTGTGCGTCGACAGCGAGATCGGACAAATAACAGCAATAGGCAAAGTCCGTGACCGAGCGCGCGACACCGACGAGACGCTCACTTTCCCACGCTGTGATCAGCAGATTGGCATTCGCAAGCATTGCATCGATGCAGGCGTCGTCATCAATCGGGCGACGTTCACCCAGGGTGGAGCGCGAAAGCAAATCGACAAATTCGGCGCGGCTGATCTTGCGATCGCGAACGTAGGTAATCGACATCCGGTGGTCCTTCGAATGAGGTTGACGGTAAGGTGAGGCTTTACGGGATACTTTGCGCGTTTGGGATGTCTGGAGCCCCGCCTAAGCCGCACTACGAGGGGGTGCGAGCGGGCCGAGGATCGATTCGATCGTCAGGCCGAGACCTAGCAATGCGCGATCGCTACCAGCGGGGCCATCGATGCTGAGGCCGACCGGCATACCGTTTGTCGATAGCGCAACAGGCAGCGACAGACCCGGCAATCCCGCACAGGAGCCCGGGTCCACATTTCGAATCAGCGCGTTGAAGGCTGCCAGCGAACCGCCGGGCTGCGGCGTGCCGTCGATCGACAGTGCGCCCGAATAGGACGGGTCAATCAGCGGTGCGGTGACGGGGACGGTCGGGAACACGACGGCCTGGACATTCTGCGTACGGAAATAGTCGGCATAGGCCTGGACCAAGCTGGGCCGGCCCACTGTCAGCGCCTTGACGTATTGATCGCGGGTCACGCTCTTGCCTGACTTCAGCAGCGCTTGTACGTCGGGACTCTTCACTTGGGCGAGTACGTCCCAGTACGAATGGGGTGCGGCTGTTTCCCATAGGTAAGCGGGGAAATCCATATACATTTCGAAGAAGGTCAGCGCAGGCGAGGTGCTGCGCGTAATCGTTCCGATATCGGGAATATCGGCTTCGACCAGCGTGACACCGCGCGACTTGAGTTTGTCCAACGCGTCCTGACAATGCTTGGCGACTTCGTGGTCGACGCCGTTCCAGAAGTAGTCACGCGGCACGCCAAGCCGGATCTGCGCAGCAGGGGTGGCCTGTACCGCATCCGCGTCGCCGGTGATCGCCATATCGATCAGGACAATGTCAGCGACGCTGCGTGCCATAGTCCCGACCGTATCGCGCGAGTGAGAAATCGGTGCGACTCCGACGGTCGAATAGCGCCGCTCTTTGCCGCCATTGCCGACCGAGGGCCGCAAACCCGTCACGCCGCACAGGGCGGCCGGCACGCGCACGGAGCCGGCCGTATCCGTGCCCAACCCGACAGGTGCGAAGCGCGCCGCAAGCGCCGCGGCCGTTCCACCGGAAGCGCCGCCCGGGATCCGGGTCACATCATAGGGGTTCTGCACAGCCCCGAATGCGGCATTGGTACTCGTTGCGCCGAGACCGAGCTCATGCATATTGGCTTTGCCGATCAGGATCGCGCCCTTGGCCAGCAAGGTCTGCAACACGGGCGCACTCACCGTCGGCGTGAAGTCGCGCAAGCCCGGCGTGCCCGAACTGGTCGGCACGCCCGCTGTGTTGATGTTGTCGTTGATGATCAGGGCCACGCCGGCAAGCGGCCCGAGCGGCTTGTTCGCGCTGCGCGCTGCGTCGATGCGACGCGCCGTATCGAGCGCCCCGGTGTCGTTGAGGGTAATCAGTGCGTTGAGCCCGTGCTGCGACTGGGCCCGATCGAGCAAAGCACCGATATAGCTCTCGGCGGTCATATGGCCTTGCTGCATCTGCGCGAGTGCTTCGGTCGCACTCAGATCCGCCTGATGACGAGCCGCCGTGCGGCGCGCGGCGCCCAGAGCAGCGCCCGAGTTCGACTGGGTGTCCGCGTCGGGGGGAACGCAGCCGCTCAACAGGGTAGTGGTTGACGAGGCGATAGCCCACGCGCTGGTCGTCTTCAACGCGGCGCCGATAAACTCGCGGCGGCCCCGGAGCTGCTTCGATTTCATGAACTCTCCATACTTCAGACTGCAAACAACATACGCGTGATTCCGCGCACAAACGTGTTCTACAGAGTACCACCCGGCCCAGAGGTTCCTCAGGGGGCAGTCGCCGGGGTGAGGCCGATGGGATCGCCAAGGTGAGATCCGAAGGGTGAGTTCCCTGTTCAATCTCACCATGGCGCGCAAACGCAAAGATCCCCGAATCGTCTCACCTTATGATCGGCGGAGAATCCGGGGATCTTGTCCTGAACCGCCGGGGCCGTTGAGCGGGGCGGTCAAAGGCGTCCGTCGCGCGGCTTCAGCGGCCTCGCCTTTCGTCGAGGTCTTGCAATCCCGTAGCAGGGTTTCGTTTCGCCACGCTTTGCCGCATGCCCTTTGCGCGTGCCGTGCCCCTTGCCCGTGCCTATACCGAGCGCACAGGCTGCCTGGCATTCAGCGCAAACTGCGCGGCAGCGGCAACGCGCGAACGCGCGGGACCCGACGCGTGATCGCATTCGGGACAGCGCAGCTCGAACACGCCCTCGTCATTCGACAGTTCCGGCTCGCCTTCGCCGCATGCGGGGCAGACCCGCACCTGCGGCGCGAAACCATCCACGAGATCGCCAAGCACCGCCATCTCATCGACACTCAACCGGTTGCTCACGGCGAGCGATGCCAGTAAAGCACCGATTGTAGGCGGGAGGCCATTTTGCCGAACGGCCAACGCAAGCTCACGATGCAACGCGGCGATTTCATCGGCCTGCCGATTCGAGAGCCCGTCGAGCGTGTCGATGCGACCTTTCGCCACACTCAACTGCTGAATAAAATCGTATTCACGCCTGCCAATATCGCGCGCTCCGGATTCGTAGGTCGAGGCCATCCCGCGCAACGTGTCGAGTTCGAGGAGTAGCGGTTTCACGCGCCGCTCGGCGTTCGCGACCGCATCCTTGATCTGGCCAGCATAAACCTCGGCGTTTTCCTGAAGCTTGGTGCGCAGCATCGCCAGTTCGGACTGCGCCGTCTGATACTCGTCTCGAAGCCGCCCGAGGTCGGCACGCAAGGAGTCGTTGTCGCGATCGAGCAGGGCCTGAAGCGAGTGGGTATCCGTACGGCTCGCGGCCAGCGCGTCGTGTTCGAAAGCAAGCCGGAGTTCGAGCGCGCGCTTTTCGGCAATTGCCATGGTGAGCGCATCGCGCGCTTCGCGGGCCGACTCGACAGCAAGATCACGTTCGACAGCGGCGCGCCTCAAGGCGTTATCTGACTCGTCGCGCGCGGCCTGAAGCGCATGACGGTCGGCGTCGAGTTGTAAGCGCGCCGTATCGATGGCGCTCCGATACAACTCGCCGAGCAGCGCACCGGCCGCCTGCTCGAGCTGTACCGGAATCATCCCAACGCCAGCCCGGGCAGCCGCGGTCTGCCGCAGCCGTTCCCAGAACGCATCGATATCTTTGGGAATGTCGCCCGCGCTGCCGACGCCGGTGAGTTCCCGGACGGTCGCGACCGAGGGTCGTATCGCATGGTCGAGAAACAGTCGCTGGCATGCGTGCAGCGAAAGCTCGTGCCGGCGACTGCCGGCTCGCTTGAGCTCGGCGATCTCGCGGCGAATCGCTTCTTTTGCCTCCGCATTCATTCGCGGCCCCCCGTTTTCATTTCAAACCACACCTATTACGTAAAGAAAGATACGTTTTCGGGTAATTGCCGTTTATGGGACGGCATGAGCCTGGACTTTTCTAAATCTCAGCCTCACCGCGAAAACTCGATCACTTTCTCCGTGAAACAATTTCAACAAACCTGGCGATTCCTTTATCCAGAAAGGCTTTCGGCGCCTTTCCCGGCGATTCTCAATGTTTCACGCCGGTGCATCAAAGTTCACTTTCCGCAAAGGCGAGCAGATCCTTGTCGCTTGCGTCGCCCCACAGGCGGTTGGCAAGCCAGGCGAAGAAGCCCGTTTGCGCGACCTTGGAGTGCAAGCCGTTGCGGCGCAGTGCGGCGGCAATCATGCGCGGCGCCTCGGGTTCGTATTCCAGAAGCAATTCGTCGCGCTGCTGCGGGTCAATTTCGTTGAAATAGTCCGTGGCCTCGCGCGAGCGCTTGGCAGCGTACCGTTCGCGCAAGGTCGGGCCACGTTCGGCCGCGGGAAGCGCTTCCTCCACGGTGGTCGTGGTCGCCAGCGTTTTACGCGCAACGTCGCGCGGCGACGCATAGCGATTGCGCAGCGCCGACTTGAAGTAGGCCGCGGGCGAATCGAGTGGGGGCGCTTTGGTGCTGCGCACTCGTTCTTCGACCAGGTCGAGCGTCGCCCGCAATGTGGCGTCGTCATGCGAGACGAAAATCGCCGTCGCCTCTTCCTGCGCGATACCGAGTTGCATCAGCCGCTCGATCATCGCCGCGTCAATCAACGGAGGGGCTGGCAAATCCAGTGCGGGCTGCTCGTTGAGCCGAATCCGGAACTGAAGGTCGACCACCTTGCGCCCTTGCTTGTGCTCGACCAGTTCGACTTCGATATCGGTGACCGCATTGATTTCGGAGATCGATGTCTTGAGGACGTCGCGCTTGAAGTACTTGTACTGGGGCAGCCCTTCGGTAACCGGGTTGCCGGACAAGGCGCCGTACCACCACTCCCATCGTTCTCGCGAGCTCAGTCGAGACGGATTGGTCGCGAAACGCCGGCAGATTTCGTACAGTGCAAGGCTTGCGCCGCTGCGCAGCATCGTCTGGTAGTAGATCGACAGCTTCGTGTACGCGCCCGGATTCATCACGAGGTTGGCGACTTCGGGCGGGAAGGCAAAGCCAAACCAGACCCGACCGCCACGCCGCTTGAGACCCGCCGAGTTGACGATCTTCACGCTGGAGACCAGGCGTTCGCTGGTCCACTGCTTCTCGTCTTCCATGTAGATCCGGATGTCCTGCAACTCCTGCACGCTTTTTTTCAGGAGTTCGGTATCCTTGCTGTCGTACGCCGCATCGCGGGCGAGATCGGTCAGCGGGATCCAGAAATATTTCTGGGCGACGGGTGTATCGATCGGCGCGTTCTGGCCGGGTACACCCAGCTTTTGCGCGTGGTAGACCATCAGGTTGAAGGTCTTGCGCGAGAGCAACGACAGCCGCCCCTCCGACACGCGCAGGCCGATGGCTTCGTTGGTTTTCCTGAACTCCAGCGCCGATCCGCCACTGGTCAGCTCGGTCGTCTGTTTCGGTTTCGCCTTGCTCATTGCCCAAAGTGAATCGTGAGTTTCACCAATCATGACCCAAAGGTGAATGCCTTGCAATCACCTTTAAACCGTTGATTTCACGTCAGTCTTGTTTTGGGGCAAAGTTCCCTGAACTCTCTCACCTGACAAGGAAGGCAACCACGCGGGTTTGCGGACCGGGCACGCAAAAGAACCCTGAAAATTCTCACCATCATAAAAATTTTTTGGGCGACCCGGTAGCGGGACCTTCGCGAGGCGGGGAAAAGCGGTTCCCGTCGAAGCTCACGTTAGAGGACAAAGGTCCCCGTGTCCACACACCGAAGTCCCCGGCGCGACTCACCCAGCCTCTGAAAGTAACCCGTACTGGCTCACTGAGTACCCTGCTAAACCTCACGACCGTACCCGTTGCGACTCACCTTAGCGCCCGGAAAGCCTTGCCTGTATTGGGTTTGAGAGGTCGTTAACGTTTTTAAGGTTTACAAGTGTTTACTTTTAACTCTCTCAAGGGACCCGCGAGTTCCCTGAAAAAGCTCACCAACCATCCGATCGTGACGCCCGCAGATACTCAAAGGCTTAGAAACAAAGGCGTTTTGCATGAAAGGGCTCCCTGTAGAGTCTCACCTGTCGCATCGAACCGTGTCCGCGAAGGCTTTGAATCCGTGAGTTTGTCTCACGCTACCTCGATCCTGGTCGATTCGATCCCTGTTGAGCCTCACCATTCGACCAAATTTCCGGCCTTCTAAGGCCCTGGATCGATGCAGGAGGACGATTTTCGGGGAGCTGCGCCCCGCAGGGGCTTGCAAAGGCTGGGGCAGGGTCCTAGGACTAAGCTTCAAGGCGAGGCTCTCTTTTCTGTCCCTGTAACGACTCACCATCACGGTCTTTTCTCTATGTTTTCAAGCATCGAGCCCGTTATCGCTTGCCCATAGCGGCTTGGATCTGTCTGTCGATCTCGGAAGGAATCGGCTCATTTTCATGCTGCGGGCTCGTCGCAAGCTGGGGTTAAGAGCATCAAAACATATCCCTGATTAGTCTCACCTTTGGGCGAATAGGGGGTCCCTGATGCGTCTCACCATAGCCGCCCTTGTGGGCACTCACTGTCATGGAGAGCCTTATGTCACCTTTATGGTGAGAACGATCGGGGTACTTCAGCGATTGACGGCGCGCAGTCCCCGAATGATCTCACCATAGGGTGTTCGGGAGGCGGGAACGTTGCTGGGTCGGCGGTCTGACGTGCGCGCTGACAGCTGCCGCCGCAGTGGATGGGAAAGGGCCAATGTGGCACTCGGGGCACATCGGCTACATTTCGTGGGCGGCGGAATTTGGCTCAAATGGTTTGCAGTTGTGCG